>JBILGM010000029.1:0-39214 GCA_044351045.1 Methylococcaceae bacterium
GCCAGTGGGAAATAGTGGGCCTCCTGAGTCCAAGTTCTCTGGCGATGGACTCCTGAGAGTGTCCTCGTTTGTGCATACGCACCACCGTTTTACGCAATTGTTCGCGCGCGGCTGGCTCCAATTTTCGAGTGTCAATTCGCTCAATTTCCATGAGCAGAATTTTAACATAGGCGTACTGTATTATGTGACCAGGTTAATAACGTTCGAGCTAAGCGGGCGCCGGCGGCAGGACGCCAGGGCCCGGTTGGCGAAAATGTACCGCGTACCGCCGACCGGGCCCTGGTGGCCTGCCGTTGGCGCTCCGCTTGAGCGAGGGGTTAGGCCGCACCTTTGCGACGCCTCTCTGCTGAACTCTGCAATGCTTTGGCTTTGGCAAGCATTGATTCCCACTCCTGCACAAGTGCAAGGTAGCTTTCGCGCTCCTCGGCGGACAGTGCATTCTCCAGGGTAGGTGGGTGATAGTGATGCTTGTCGAGGTGGTCTTCAACTCTGACGATTTGTGCCTCTGCATCGCCTGGGAATCGCGTGCGAAGGAACGGGCGCCATTCCCCCTCTCCTCGCGAATCGTTGCATGTCTGGCAAGCGGGCACAGTGTTTCCAAGCACCAGTTCTCCAAACTGTGTCACTGGTATCAAATGATCTGGGACGATTCCGCGGTTCTCCGCAGTTCCCTCGCTGCCGCAGAAGACACAGATCGCACTGAACTCTTCCAAGACGCGGCTCCAATCTGCCTTCGACATCGTCTGGCGTGGCGCGATGATCTCTCGCAGGCCGCGGGAGACGTTGTATTGCATTCGGGTGAAGTGCTTGGTTCCTGGCATGTGCGGCCTAACGTTCGAGGTAAGCTGCCCGCGTAGGCAGGTGTTGTAAGCCCGGACTGAGAGAATGTACAGAGTACCTCAGGCCGGGCTTACAGTGCCTGCCGAAGCGGGTCAGTTTGAGCGAGGGGTTAGGCGTCACCGCGCGGGCTTGGCAAACGCGTGATCGGGCGATGCACCCGAGTATACCCCGGCATGAGTGAGACGCACGGGAGGACTGGCTTCGCGCCTTGGCCACGCCAACTCGATGACAGAAACGACGGATCCCTTCTGAAAGATGAGAGCTCCGGGTCTGTGGACACCAAAGGAGCCAGGCGCATCAGGTCGGCCCATGAGGAAGTGCATTTCTATGCCGTTGAACTTGAGATCAAGAGCGAGCAAGACACCGCTCTCTGGGTTGTGCCTGGGAAGTAGCTCGAAGCTTGACGAGTGATAGACCTTGCTCGTCGTTGTTGAGACATAGAGACCCCATCCGGCTGGCCAGCGTGCATGCGGCACACAGAGCAACTCCGCGCACTTGGGGTGAACGCCAAACGGAGCGCCTGAGTGTTGATGTATTTGGCCCGAATGAACAAGGCCAAGAATTGTTTTCAGGATCCACCGCTCGACGGCTGAGCCGTCGACCTTGAACTTCAAGGGTTTGGCGCCCTCATTCAGGTACTCAGCATCTATGGCGCTGATAGATTCGACAAGCTCGCCTATCTCGTCGTCAAGTGGCGATAGAGCAGCGTTGTGCTGTGAGCACAGTACGTTTGAGACCAGGCTCTTCTTGCCAACTGAGACAAGTTGATCCTTCGGCAACCAGCTCAGACCGACGACGTCGATCGTCTTGTTCAGCCGCTCGATCTTGTTGAGCAGGTTGTGCGAGATGCAATGCTCGCCAGTGATCTTTGTAGAGCACCCGTTCGTGTGGGCGAGATAGCACTTCTGCTGCTGATAGCCCGTGGTTTTGGAGCGGACGTAAACGGACTGAGGCATGGTCTTGTGTGACGCCTAACGTGGAGCTCAGGGGCGCGGCGCGGCTTTATCGCGCAGCGTCCCCTGGAGCGCAGGGTTATGCGTGAGCAGCTCTTCAACTGAAAGAGGCGGACGCTGTTTATGAAGCATGCGATGGCAGTTTGCGCAAACTGGCCTTAAGTCTTTGATGGGGTCAATCAAGTATTCCTCGCCGATGTCAGCAACGGGCTTCAAGTGATGAACCTCTAAGTAGTTCGCACCTAGTTGACCATATGCCTTTTCAAAGTTGAATCCGCATACGCAACAGGTATGGCCGTAGTGCTCAATGCACGCTTGGCGGGCGAGAGGGCTTCTGTCATAGGTCTTGGTCGTGACTGTCTTGCTCTTTCCTTCGGCGTATAGGCGAACCTCGTTTGCCGAGGGGATTGAAAAGCCAAACGCTGGACTCTCTTGGATTTGGGCAAATAGTTCGCTGGCGATGGTTTCTGGAACCGATAGGCCACTTACTTGCGGCGACCAGTTATAGGCGGGATACCGAGCCTGTAACTGTTCAATGGAGATAATAGGCATCTCGGACAACACCTTGAAAAGCAGGTCGGTTCGCAAAGCGGTTAAGCCTTCCTTTGCCTTTTCCTCGTCCCAGTGTGGCAGCGGATAGGGCAACGAAGACACATAGCCACAGCCAATAATTCCTTTGGGTTCTACGCCAAGCTTAATTAGGAAGAAGGTATCGCCGACGGCAATTTTTTTGGTGTTACCGCAACTCCAGTACATGTCGTATTGCTCACCGTCTCCGATACGACAAATTGCTTCTGGTTGATCAACCCATTTCCAGCGCTTCGGATTCCATGTGTACAGGTAGGTGCTCATCTATTTCTCACGCATAACGTAAATTCGACTGCACGGTGACTGCAGCGTAACATAACGAAACGCCATGTAACATGCTCGCTTCCTCCGCCATGAATGATCCCTCCTCAAAGCCACCTCGCCTTCTGGACCAGATGCGGGAGGCGCTGCGTTTACGGCATTACAGTCTCCGTACCGAGCAAGCTTACATCCACTGGACCAAGCGGTACATTGACTTTCATGGCAAGCGCCATCCGCGGGAACTGGGACCCAAGGAAGTGGAGGACTTCCTGTCCGCCCTGGCCGTTCAGGGGCGGGTTTCCGCCTCTACTCAAGGTCAGGCGCTGGCTGCGCTACTGTTTCTTTACAAGCAAGTACTGGGCGTCGATCTTCCCTGGCTAGACGAGGTGGTGCGGGCCAAGCGGCCACAACGATTACCGACCGTGTTGACGCCAGCCGAGGTGTCCCAGGTACTGGACGGTATGGAGGGTACGCATGCACTAATGGCCAGATTGTTATACGGCACTGGCATGCGTTTGATGGAGTGTTTACGTTTGCGGGTGAAGGATGTCGACCTGATACGGAGGGAGATCACCATCAGGGAGGGCAAAGGTAACAAGGACCGCATGACCATGGTTCCCGTCGCCTTGATTACGGGGCTGGGACAACAGTTGCAGCGTACCCGAGAACATTGGCAGCGGGACCGGGCGGCGGATACGCCGGGCGTTCAATTGCCGTATGCCCTGGAACGCAAGAAACCCGGTGAAGATAAAACCTTGCCCTGGTTCTGGCTGTTTCCGGGACGTGAACTTTCGACGGACCCGCGAACAGGGATTCGTCGGCGTCACCATGCCCACGAACAGGGCATTCAGCGCGCCATCAAGCGGGCCGTGTTGGCGGCGGGCATCACCAAGCCAGCCAGCACCCATACCCTGCGCCATTCGTTTGCTACCCATTTGCTGGAATCAGGGCAGGATATTCGTACGGTGCAGGAATTACTGGGGCACTCGGATGTAAAGACAACGATGATTTATACCCATGTGCTGAATCGCGGTCCCATGGGGGTGATTAGCCCCCTGGATCGGTTGCCGATATAGCGTGGAGGATGGAGGCCACGCTCAGAGGTGGCGGGTGGCTTTACGATGTTCCCAAAATTGCCCCCGCCAGCGCGATTCCCGGATAATGCCCTGCCCGAACCCCTCCTCCACCGAGTTATCCAACCGCATGAACAAACGCCTGGAAACCGTACCTCTGGCCGCCGTGGCCGCGCTCAAGCAGGAGGCTCGCCGGTCCGGCGGTTTGCTTGACCTCGTCGGCCTCCGCATGATCAACGAAGTCCCCGGCAAACCGTCCGCGCCGCTTGGGCTAGACTGAATTCCACCGCCAGATGGAGCCGTCTGCAGGGGATGAATACTGGATGCGCCATGCGCTGGAACTGGCCGAGCGGGCGCGGGATGCAGGCGAAGTACCAGTGGGCGCGGTGCTGGTGCTCGGCGACCGCATGGTGGCCGAGGGCTGGAATCGGCCCATCGCGACGCATGACCCCACGGCGCATGCCGAAATTATCGCGCTGCGGGCGGCGGGGCCGGTGCTGGAGAATTACCGGCTGATCGACACCACGCTATACGTGACCCTGGAACCCTGCGTCATGTGCATGGGCGCGATCAGCCATGCCCGGGTCCGACGGATCGTCTACGGCGCCACCGACCCCAAGCGCGGCGCGGCCGGCAGCATCCTGCAACTGGCCGACGCCGAGTTCCTGAATCATCGCATCGAGGTGACGGGTGGTGTACTCGGCGACGAATGTAGCGCCCGACTTCGGGCATTCTTCCGGGCGCGCCGTTAAGCCCTGAGTCAGATCCACTCATCGAACTCAAGCAGCAGGGTTTGGGATACAATCAGCGCCCAGACGAAGGAGAGGTACCGAAGCGGTCATAACGGCGCCGACTCGAAATCGGATGGTCGGGGAAACCCGGCACGAGGGTTCGAATCCCTCCCTCTCCGCCAATAAAGCATTCAAAGACAGCCAAAGAAGGCCGGAAACCTAGATAAATCAACGGTTCCGGCCTTTTTTGTTGTTCAACGAAATGCAGCCGGATTCGTTGACATGCCCCCAAACCTGGGGGCAACATTGGGGGCAACTCCACCTGCCCCCAGACCAGTTGCCCCCAAATGCCCCTAAACGACCCGACCATCAAGAATGCCAAGCCCACCGGCAAGGCTTACCGGCTATCCGACGAAAAAGGCCTCTACCTGGAGGTGTCTCCGAATGGTGGCAAGTGGTGGAGGTTGAAGTACCGATTCGATGGAAAGGAAAAACGCTTGTCGTTGGGCACCTACCCGGAGGTAGGGCTAAAGCTGGCCCGTGAGCGCCGTGATGAAGCCCGAAAGCAGTTAGCCGATGGTATCGACCCATCCATCCACCGACAGGCGACCAAGGCCACCCGATCAGACCGGGCCGCGAATAGTTTTGAAGTGCTGGCACGTGAGTGGCACCAGCAACGGCATGAACTCACCCCCAAACACGCCGCCAACCTCATGGCGCGACTGGAGCGCGATATCTTCCCCTGGCTGGGTAGCAGACCCGTGATGGATATCACCGGGCCGGAAGTGCTGGCTATTCTTCGCCGCATGACCCATCGTGGCGCGACCGAATCTGCACACCGAGCCAAGTGCACCATCAGTCAGATCATGCGGTTTGCAGTGGCTACCGGGCGGGCCGAGCGCGATCCTTGTCCAGACCTTAGAGGAGCCTTGCCGCAAGCCAAGAAAACGCACTTTCCCGCCGTCACTGATCCAGCCAGAGTGGGTGAACTCCTCCGCCAGATCGACGGTTATCACGGCACACTGCCCGTCACCTGTGCATTGCGCCTGGCCCCGCTGGTATTCGTTCGACCAGGCGAACTACGTCACGCCAAGTGGGAGGAGATCGACCTGGACGCCGCGACCTGGCGATTCCTTGTAACAAAAACGAAGGTGGATCATCTGGTACCTCTCGCTCACCAGGCCGTGAGCATTCTTCGGGAACTGCACCCGCTGACTGGACGGGGAACCTACCTTTTCCCGTCATCACGCACGACCACCAGACCCATGAGCGACAACACCATCCTATCGGCACTTAGGCGGCTTGGCATACCCAAGGAGGAAATGGTCGGGCATGGTTTCCGGGCAATGGCCAGAACCCTATTGGCTGAACAGCTTCATTTCAAACCGGAAGTCATCGAGCACCAGCTGAGCCACCGTGTACCCGATACCCTGGGGGCCGCATACAACCGGACCAAGTTTCTGAAGGAGCGGGTCGCCATGATGCAGAGCTGGGCCGATTACTTGGACACGCTGAAGGACAGCAACAGTAATGTCGTGCCAATAGGCAAGGCCATATAATGAAATGGCTCGCCTAGGGTAGCTCCCGAAAAGCCGGTACACCTCACCGGCTGGCGAGAATCTTCAGAGGCGCCATGCGTAGAGGTGCGTATGAAAGGCTGTATCGAGTGCGAGCACGGCACCGTCGCGGATATTTTCTTCTGGAAAGCGGCCATCACTGATTGGCACGAAACCGGCAAAACTCAAACCATTGAGGAAGGCCTGAAAAATGGCCGACCAATTCCACCATTTGCCCGCGAATTCGTCGCTGACATACTCGCCAAAAAGGTCAAACGGCAACCACACCGAAACTCTATCAGCCTGAGTCGCCGCAACGATTTTATTCGAGGCAACTACCGGCAATTACTTGCCACATTCCAGCGATTGAAGAAGCAAAGCAAATTGAAATACGGCGAAATCCCCAAGGACATGGCCATCAAGGAACTTACCGGCATGTATGGCCTGGGTGTTGATGCCATCGAAAAGATAGTAAAGACGCGGGCAAAAAAAGGGTAATCGCGATTTTTCTCCAGTACCCTACGGATCAGGGTATCCATACTCGAACATTCGGCCATGTTCAACAGCACACAATGAGGTGCAAACATGGCAGCGACCGCGAGACCGCCGGATAAATCCGGCAAGCGAAAATTCACCCCCACCACGTATACGGCCAAGGCAATCCCGGAAACTGGATTCGTCAGGCTTCCGTCCATCCTGGCGGTTTATCCCGTCTCCCGTACCACCTGGCACACAGGAGTCAAATCAGGCCGGTTCCCCTCCCCAGTCCGCCTGGGCGCACGAACGGTTGCATGGCGGGCGGAGGATATCCGCAAGCTGATTGATGGTGAGCCGTCATGATGGCCGCTTCAACATCATGCTTGACAATCCCGCAAGGACAGGGACAAACTGTTAACCGTCATCACCACATTGTGATGGCCGGGTTTGACAGCCTGAATCATGAGGCGCACAAGAGTCGCGCCACCGAAGCGGCTTTTTTTGTGCCTGTACGGAAGTCCAAAGATAATGGGCGGACCGTATGGGGAGCCGCAAGGCTCGCTGGTCCTCATGCCAGTCTGTCAACCTGTACGGTTCTGCCCTCCCTTTTGACAGGGGGAGAGCGGAGTTACAGACCGCTACATGAGGACTCCAACATGGCAAACGCCAACACCACGGGCAAAATCCGCCCAACTTCAACCGTTACCGAGATCCGCTGGATCAAGGAACCCACCGCAGTCAAACGCCTTCGTCGCCACCTTGCGACCATTGGTCAACAGCTTGTCATCACCAAGGCCGGAACTTGGCAACGACAGCACTGGGGCCGCATGGCGATCGTCGAGGATACCGGCGAGGTTTATCTGAAATCAGTCGATCTTGAATCGAGGCTGAGAGCTTTCGGGCTGATGGCCGACGATGAACAGATCGAGATCGAAGGCAGAGCTTGGCGATTCTTCGTCGCCCGTCATCGCGTCGAGATCATCGACGGCAGAAGCGTCGGGTACAACGACCAGGTCAGCCGGGAGTACACCACCCGGGCAGCTGCCGAAAAAGCCGCCGACCGTATTGGCGGCGAGGATCTCGCAATCGTCGGGTTTGACGCTGGACTGGTCAAGGGAGGCACCAAAAATGCCGACCGTTAAAACACAAAACCCCCGGCAGGCTGGCACCGCACCGAGGGCTAAATTCAAAATCAGCACCGACATATTAACCGAAATTGCTGGTTGTCTGTTGACCGCATTGCTATGGGGCTGGATCACCGCTCAAGCCGTTATCGGCATGATCGAAACCCGCTTCATCACGAATGAGACTGTCCTAGCGGCAGTGGGAGCTGATGACCATGCAAGTCGCTAAAGCCACGACGACCACCTACTCCCCAGTCGATACCGTTCTTGACCGTCTTGACCGCGTGAAATCCACCGGGCCGGGGACATGGGCCGCAAGCTGCCCAACCTCTGCACACAAAAACGGCGACCGCTCTCGCGGGCTATCCGTCCGTGAGGGTGACGATGGGCGCGTCCTGATCCATTGCTTTGCTGGTTGTGCCGTGGCCGAAGTGGTCAACGCCATCGGCATCGAGATGGTGGACTTGTTCCCGCAACGGGCCATCGAGTATCCCGAGTTTGCACCGAAGAACGGATATTTCAGCAAGCCAAAACCAAAACGAATACCTCGCCGCGACCTGCTGGAAGGCATCGAGCGCAACTTGCGGGTTTGTTCACTGGCATTCGTTGACCTGGCGAATGGAAAACCATTTAGCCAAGCCGACGCAGCGGCCATTTCGCGCATTGCCTCTAACCTGGCCGATGAGATCGGTGAGGTGCTGCATGGATGACATTCTCGAGCAATACGGCCAGCAAGCCGACGCGGAGATGGAAGCCGCCAAAACCGACGAGGACAAAATCCGCGAATTAGCGGAGTTGCCCCCGATCGAGTACGACAAGCAGCGCAAGGATGCAGCGGCAGACATTGGTTGCAGACCGCAAACCCTCGACAAGCTCGTAGCAGAGGCCAGAGGCAAGGCCAAAAGCGATGAGGCCGCATCTGAGTTGGTGTCCGAAGATGAGGCATGGTCCGATCCCGTTGATGGGACTGAGCTATTGCGGGCCATCGTCTCGATTCTTCGTACCCATGCCATCCTGCCAAAAGGCGCGGAGACAGCCATCGCACTGTGGGTCGTCGGCACTTACGGTTATGACGCTTTCCGCATCTTCCCGAAGTTGCTGCTGTCATCACCAGAGAAGCGGTGCGGGAAATCCACCCTGCTGGAAATCGTCCGTTCACTGAGTCATCGGGCGCTGATGGCAAGCAACATCACGCCATCGGCAATCTTCCGCTGCATTGACGCCTGGAAGCCCACCCTATTGATTGATGAGGCCGACACCTTTGTTCATGGGAACGAGGAACTGCGAGGGATCATCAACAGTGGACACACCCGATCCACGGCTTACGTGATTCGGGTTGTTGGCGACGACTACGAGCCGAAGCAATTCAGCACATGGGCGCCGATGGTCCTGGCCATGATTAAGCTGCCACCAGATACGATTCTGGATCGCAGCGTCACCATTCCAATGCGCCGAAAGCTACCCGGCGAAAGCATCACTCGACTGCCCGTCGATTTTCCCGGCGAATGCCGACACCTGCGTTCAAAATGCCTACGTTGGGCCAATGACAACGCCGACACGCTGAAGGCCATCACCCCGACACTGCCATCGTCAAGTAATGACCGGGCGCTGGATAACTGGACGCCGCTGCTGTCGATAGCCGAGGCCATCGGCGGCAAGTTGCCATCGGTGGCGATGGAATCGTTCAGCCATCTGCAAGGCGCTGGCGATGATGAGGATGACGGCATCGGCCCAACCATCCTGGGAGATATTCGCGAGATCTTTGATCGGCAGGGCCGGGCGTATATCAAGCTGTTCGGCCAAGAGATCGTTGAAAAGCTCGCGTCTATGGAGGAGCGGCCGTGGGCTGAGTGGAAACACGGCAAGCCGCTTACCACGACAAGCCTGGCAAGACTACTAAAGCCTTTCGATATCAGGTCAAAGCGGATTCATATCGGCGAAGTTCAGCAACGTGGATATGAGCGTGAATGGTTTAACGACGCCTTCTCGCGCTATTTATCAGAGACACCCACAGATAAAGCGTCACAGTGTCACAAATCCAGCAATGGCGCGGCTTCTAGCGATTTATCAAAGCGTCAAGCGAGTGTCACAGGACACTTTGAAACGTCACAACAGGACACTTCAAAGTGTCACGTGACAGATTACTTGACACCTCAAAAACCGCCGAAACCCACGGATGGCGCGGCTTCTGACAGTTTGACACTTTCAGGCGGGGTATCTAGCGAAGCAAGCAAGATGATGAGTGGCCGTGAATCTTTGGAGGTAGACCGGATATGAGCGTCACGGAAACCATCCAGAAAATTGAAGCGGCTGGGTTTCACCTGGCCGTGGACGGGGCCGACCTTGTAGTCACTCCACCCGGCAAGCTGAGTGATCAGCAACGCCTATTCTTGAAGGCACACAAGCCCGAAATCATCGCCGCGCTTCGGTCATCGGAAAGCCTCCTCGATGCAGATGGCGGCCATGACCTGGCGCCAGCCAATGACCGCGTGCTGATCCACGTCCCCGAGTACCAGGCGCAATCCGGCAAGCGGTACTCGTTCGACATGGACGTTCCGAAAGCCAACCTGCCCGCCCTGCGCCAGTCGCTTCGATTTGAACTGAAGGACGACCAGGGCGGTGGATCAATCCTCGGCAAACCCGGCGCAAGCGTGGATGAGGTGCGCGACGTGCTGTTGAGGAAGTACGCGGGCAGGCTGGCGACGATTGACGGGGTGGAGGTGATGGCGTGAACCCGATTGAAACCATCATGAATCTTTTACCGTTTATCACCGATGACGAGTTAAAGGCTGTCGCTGATTTCATTGCCCGGCGTCTTCGCGCAAATAAGCCCGCAACAGATAAGCCTAAGCGTTACCCGTATGTTTTCGAGTGTGCTGGGTGCAAGTGCCTTGTCGATTCCGAGAGATCGGACGCCATCACGTGCTCACCGGCCTGTCGTGTGACAGCGCACCGTAACGGTTACGCCAAAGCGTTACGAGAGTTGGCAAGGCAATCGTGGTTAGACGTTCCACCGGCGATGATTCTGCAAATAAAAGCCGCCTCCCTTCTATTGCCGGGTGCTAAGAAGCGTCTCAATTCTGGCGAAGTCAAGCTCGATGACCTACGCAGTGAGATTTGGCTGGCGTATTGGGCACTGGTTAAAAAAGCCATCAATGATGCGACGTCGTGAATCCCCAGCATCAAGCCGATTCAACGAGTCGGCTTCGTGCCGGGACTTCCGTCTAACCAATGAGGTAATCATCATGCTTTCAGCACTTATATCAGGCCAACTGGCCACCGACCCAAAGCACGGCACCAGTCAGTCAGGCACCACCTGGGCAAATTGCGTGGTTCGTTGCCCATGCGGTCAAAACCGCGAAACAGGCGACCAAGAGTCAGCCTTCGTTCAAGTCGCTGCATTCGGATCAGAAGCAGAGAAGATGGCCAGACTGACGAAGGGCGACAGCTTGAGCGCCACCGGCAGCATGAAGCCGAGCGAATACCAGGCCAAGGACGGAACGACACGACACGGACTTTCACTGACGGCAACGGCCATTCTGAGTCCGTATCAGCTGCGGCAAAAGCGCGGCGACAACCAGGCCAAGCCAAGCGGCAAGGCAAATACCGCGCATGCGCAGTATTTCGACCGCGCCCAGGCTGATGCCTATGCCGAATTTGCGAAAAGGGCGACGGCACCGGTTCACGATGACTTTGGCGACTCAGAAATTCCTTTCTAGCCATGAGTGAAGAAACCACAACGCCAGCGATTGATATTGAGGCGCAGAGGTTGATTGTCCGGGGCTTTCTGCCACCCCCCCACATAATCTCGCCCTTCGACAGTAGGCCTCTCTGGGATTACTTGGGGCTTTGCGCTCTGCTGGATCAACGACCATCGGAACTGACCGAGATATTGCTGAGGAATGGGCCGGTTCACCTGGCTGGCGACAAGGGCATTCCGTCGAGTTGGCGGGCGCTGGTGGAGGGGTGATGTTTCACGGGATGTTTCACGAAATAATAAAGTTCGGATTCGAAACCTTCGCAGATATGGAACACCGGGGTCAGCACTCCCTGCCCCGCATGACCCTGGACAGAACCTATCAATCCGCAAATTTGCGGATTGATCTGACCCCTGCCCCGCATGACCCTGGACAGAACCTAGAGTATCGAGACGAAACGTCTTGGGTCCTGGCTGGCAACACTGATTGCGGGTAGTGCGAACCTCGATGTTTTGTTAGCTGTACGTTTTTCTTATGCGTCAAAATCAAGTTGCAGCCGATTCTCTGCAAGCCATATATAGCAAGGCCTTCAGAGGTTTTTACGTGTGGAACAATGGCGTGGAACAATCAATTTCAGCGCGAGACGCTAACGGAACATCGCCGTCCGCAACACCCGCCACAAAAGCCCCAAGGGGGAACCAAGCATGACACCCGACATACAAACCGCACTCAACCGATGGGCCGCAGGCGAAAGTTGGCAACAGGCTTTCATGCCCCGGCGCAGTTATCGCAACGGCATCCGCGATCGCCACTTAGTCCGCGTGGGTGAGCTGGTTGGTTTTGACGCGGGCGAAGTTCATCGGTTGTGCCATACCTTTGTCACCCGCATCTGGCCACGCTGGAGAAACCTCGAACGACCGCCAGAAAACGCAGGCTTGATTAACGCCACATTATTTCTGGCCAGAAAAGCCGCCACGCTGCCTGACTCACGCAAGCAGATAAAACGAATACTAGACAATTCCCCGCGTGGTAATGTCCAGTAAAGCCCTGGAGAATACTCACATCAAGTTCAGGAGTATTCTCAATGTTGGGTATCCATCGCGTCAAAATATTTCCCAAGCGGATTCTCTCGCTCGCTGAACAGTGCGAGCAGGAGTATCTCGGCTACCAGCCTAAAATAGCCGAGCTTCAGACCCAGCTGCGTGAAATGGCGTCCGCTCAAGTGTCGCGGGCCGAAGTCATGCGGATCATGAGCCTTGTCGTCAATGACTATGCATCACGCGACTTTGCGGCCGATTTCCGCGAGCGGATCGGGGCCATTTCGCGCGAGGCCGGTTTCGATGAGCAGTCGAGCTTTGCGATTGACCCCATGCTGAACCATCGCGCCGATGGCAGTGTTTTGGCCGATGCCCTCTATTTTTTGCTGCCTGATTTAATACTCGACGGGATACAAAAGAAGGTCGAGGCATTGGTGCCTAAAAACGCAAGCATGACCCTCGCTGAAAAGCGGCGGCGGATAGCAGCACTGGAAGCAGAATTGGCCGCTATTCAATCAAAATCCGATGAAGCCCTCGGGACTTATCGGAAACTGGTTGAAAACCCGATGGCCGTACCAGGCATTGACCCCATCCCACCCCACGATTCACGAATTGCTGCGGGCCTTATACCGGACCCATACTTGCCCGAAGTGACGACAGAAGCCCCGGAAGCCACACAACAGCCATCCAGCTACCTGAAGGGGCAGGATGCCGCTCGCTTACCGGCGAAGTGACACGGGCATGGATTTAATCGTCAGCACCTCAGTTTTGACAGCCCGCTGCACACCCACCCATGAAGCCGCGCATTTTATCGTCGGCCAAACCCTTGGCATTCCCGTTGCCGACCCCGTTGTGGGACCCGATCGGCGGTCCGGTCATGTTGCCACCCTGTTACAGCCTTTGCCGCCAGAAACCGACAGGGCCGCTTTCCTAGCTCAGTTTCCCCCGGCATTGGCACGTAGAACGGCCATGGCGCGGGCTGTGTTTTGTTTCGCAGGACTGGCAGCCGAGGCCCACCTTTGCCGAAGCCACTGGGCGGCTCAGCGCATTGTTGCCGGTGGCCACACTGACCTGAAGCAAGCCCAAGACGCATTACGGGACGCCGCGTGCGATGACGCCGACTTGTGGATTTGCTGGCAGCGGGCGCGCCTTGCCGTTGAGAGGAATTGGTCCGTCATTCGAGCATTGGCAAAGACTCTGTGAATTGCCGGATTCGGACCCTGGGCAATGCGCCCACCTATTTGGAGACTGACATGACACCACGACAGCAAGAACTTCGAGCCTTGATTAGGCAAATGACATCCACCGAATTAGCCGAGGCGATTACGCTGCTTCAGGCCGAAGCGAGGATACGAACCCACGCACCGCCACCCATCAGCCATGATTGGAAACATAGGCTGACCCGATGAAGGCGCGCCGTTACTTTAGGACCTTGCCACCCAGCCAGACTCAGGTCGAGGTCACGCTATGGGCGTCTGAGTTGCCAATGGATGATTTGATCGTGGCGCACGAAGTCATTTTGGCCGAGCTGGATCAGCGCCAGGGCCGGGCAAAATACCGCTTGCCAGATCACGTCGAGCAGATGTTGAACTGATTCACCCGCGGAGCGGAACTCCACCGCTTGTAAAGCGCGACCCGGTCCCGCGTTGCGGAGTGATGGGCCGGGACTAACATGGCAGGCCTAACCCCCGCTGACCGCCTTGAACAACACCTATGCCGTCAGTTCGTTTCGAGCTACATCAGCCGCGCGCTAGGGCGCTCACAGGCGGTTGTGATTGACCCCCACCGCATCTACATGGCGGCGCGCTTTCATGGGCTGAAGGTCAGCACAAACACGCTCAATAAGGTTATCCAAGAGATGCTGACATGAAAATCGAGATCAACTCAAACATCGGGCCATCGAGCAGATACTTCAAATCGCTGACCAAGCAGATTGAGTATGCCGGTATCCAGACGGCTAACCAACTTGCTTTTGCGGTCCGTCAAGAGGCGCACAGCGATATGGCGAGGATATTCGACCGACCAAAGCCCAACTTCACCTTGCGCTCGATGGTCGTAGAAAAAGCCACCCGAATGAAACCCTACGCCTGGGTGGGTCTGCGCAAAGATGGCGGCTTCCGGCGCAGTCTATCTGCCCATTTCACAGGCGGCGACCGACGCTTCAAGAAGTTTGAGGGCTGGCTACGGGCAATCAAGGCGCTTCCTGACGGCATGATTGCATTGCCGTCGAGCAATATGCCGCTCGATCAGTACGGCAACATCCCAGTCGGCACGATTCGCAAAATCATGAATGCTGGCTGGTCATCAAAGCTGGGGAGCGGGGCGCTTGTGGCGGCTGGGGCGAAAAGGCGCACCAAGCGCGTGGCGAGCCTGGGCTATTTCGTCGTCCCCTACTCAGACAAGGCCAAGGGCCTAACCCCAGGCGTGTATGAGCGCCTTCGGATCGGAAAGTCGACCTCAGTAAAAATTGCGATTATTTTCGGCAAAAAGGGCCAGTACGACCGTGTAATCAAGCTGGAGGAGATCGCCGCCCGTGTCGGCGTTTCAGCGGGAGGAATGTTCAGCGCAAACTTGGCGAAAGCCTTATCAACCGCGAGATTCTGATGGAAGACCTAGAACTGGTAGACAACCAAGCCCAGCTTCAGGCCATGTCCACCGACCAAGTTGCATTGGCTTGGTATCTGGCTGGCGTCGAGCTTGAACGGCGCGGGATTGATCTTGATTCGCTGGAGTTTGTCGGGACTGAAATTCACTGACTTTGGCGGCGACTGAGCCATCAGGATAAGACCGCCACCACCCGCTGAAAGGCGGGTTTTTTGCGTCAGGGCGCTGGAGGAGAATCGGGGGGAGTTAGGGACAGTTGGTAGGCCTGTTTGTAATGGTAACAACGTAACAATTAAAGCGGATAGAGGAAACTCAGCCGACTACACCAAGCGCAGCATGGGGCAGTCGGAAGGGGTAGAGATAGAGTTAACAATGTCAACTCTAAATCTATTGGTGGCAACTCAGCCGACTACACCAAGCGCCGCCTAAGCGCGACCGGCAAGACCTTTATGAGCGGGAGGCCATGCGTCGGGGTTTTTTGTGGGCAGCGCACACAGAGTGGGGGCAACTTTGGGGGCAACTCCAAATCTAGATTGCACTAAATCCTTACATAATGCGGCTTACAGAGGATGATTCGATAGACTCCCTCTCCGCCAAATCATACCCCCCGCCCCTCCAATCCAACCGCAATAAAGCCAAACCTCGGCACTACTCGGTGGCGTCGCTCCAGGATAGCGTGTGAAGCTTGACGAGCATTTCGGGGTCCGAGATAAGGCTGCGTTTGTCCATCGGCGAGAGCTTTTCAGGGCCTTCTTCGACCAACTGATAAACCAGCGCACGCAGTTGATGACGGTGGCGCTTCTTGACGGGGCGGTTGGGCAGCAGCGCGAGATGAAGGGCGCAGACACCCGGATCTGACACATTGCGAATTTCTCCCGAGCCTGCCGTTCTGGCCGATTCAGCCGCCTCCATGACGGCGAGGTTTTCCTTCAGTAACTGGATAACTCGCGGTTCCTGATATTCCTCCGGTGTCAGAAACAGGCCCAGACGTCGGGCCGCTGTTCCCACGGCAGCGCTGCTCGAAAGCATGGATAGCGGGATAGAGAGAACCAGCCCGGAGAGCACAGGAACCAGCCACAGGAAGAACCCGGGGACATATTGGTAGCTGATCCAGCCAGCCACCACCCCGATCATTGTGTGCTCACCATGAGCCTGAATGGCCTCCCAAAGGCCGAGACGATGATCATCACGGTTCTGTGGGGGCCAACCGACACTGCGACGCATGAGGATGGCGAAGACGAACTTACTCTGGTAAATCATCAACACCGGCGCCGTCAACATGGAGAAGATACTCTCCAGCAACACGCTCAGCATGGCACGGAACACGCCGCCGTAACGCTTGATCCCACGCCAGTTGATCAGCCCCAGAATCAGGCTCCACAACTTGGGCAGGAACAGCATGGCCAAGGTGACAAACAACACCGTCGTCATTTCCACAGTGTAGGATTCTGGCCACACCGGAAAGAGATTGTCACCGAAGAAATAGACCGGCATGGTCTGGCTCATCACATAAGCCTCGAAGCCGGTAAAAATAAGGAACAGCAACCAGAGCGGGGATGACAAATAGGACATGATCCCCATGAGGAAATAGAGCCGACTCAGGCCCGAGAAGCCTTTGGCAAATACCATCCGGAGGTGCTGCAGATTGCCCTGGCACCAGCGCCGGTCACGCTTGGCGTAGTCAATCAAGGTGGGCGGCAATTCTTCGTAGCTACCCTTCAGCTCCGGCGCAATCCAGACCTCCCAACCGGCCTCCCGCAGGAGAGCGGCCTCGACTGTGTCGTGGCTGAATATCTCGCCACCAAACGGCTCGCTGCCCGGCAACTTGGGCAAGCCACAATGCTTCACAAAGGGCTCGATACGGATAATGGCGTTATGGCCCCAGTATCCGCTGCTGGAAAGCTGCCAGTAGTTGATACCCCAAATGAAAATATCGCCATAAAAATTGCTGGCGAACTGTAGGATTCGAGAGAAGAGTGACTTGTGATTGGCCGGCAGGGGGGGGGACTGAATCAGGGCGACACCGGGATGTGCCTCCATCATGTCGACCATTTTGACCAGGGTTTCGCCCGCCATGATGCTGTCGGCATCCAACACCACCATGTAACGATAGCGCGCGCCCCAGCGGTGGCAGAAGTCTTCCAGGTTACCGCTCTTGCGTGCCACGTTCTTTTCGCGATTGCGGTAGAAAATCCGGCCATGCGCGTTGAAATCGACGCACATGCGATACCAGTTGGCCTCTTCCTGCATCCAGCAGTCCGGATCACGCGTATCGCTGAGAATCAGCAATTCGAATTCATCGCCACGCCCGGTTTCCTGCAGAGATTGCCAGATGGCGCGCAGCCCTGCAGTAACCCTGGTGGGGTCTTCGTTATAGATGGGCATGACCAAGGCGGTACGGGCCGGTTCAGCGGTCGCCTCGGTCCGGGTGGGCGGCATCCGCCCGATCGAATATTTATCTCCTCCCCGGAGCAACACCCAGAATCCCAGGGTTGCCGTCCAAAATGAGGTACTCACCCAGAGTATAAGCAGGGTATACAGAATCAGCAGCATCAATTCTGTCGGCGTGATCCCGTTCTGCAGAAATGCACTGGTGATCATGGCCAGCGCAAGAAAGGCCGTCAGGCCGACCAGCACCAGAAACAGGCTGCGCCTGGCCGTGATGACTCCGGCTGACAAGAAGAGATTAGGGGAGGACATGCGTGAGGCCTGGGTTAGCGGTCCGTGGATTTGAATAGCCAGAAGCGAAACGATACCGGAGCCATGGTCAATGGCAACTCCTCAGGCGTTGACTGGGGCAAGCATCCAAGCAGCGTGTCCTTGAGCTGTCGAGTGGAATCATCATGCGCAAACAGGCAATCAGCCGACAGGTCCGGGGTCAGCAACAAGGCTGCCCGTGCTGCCGCCAGCGGATGGGGGTCGTTTGAGGGGGGCATGCCAACGGCAGAAGCCAGCGCATGATCGAACCGCCGCTGGGCTTCTTCAAGCCCACGACGCAAGAGTTCTGCTTGCGAAGCTTTCCCCGCCAGCCTTTTGGCCCGGGTGACGCAGTCGCTGGTCAGGCTGGCAATCAACTCTTCGTTGGTCAATCCCAGCATTTTCCAGTAATCACCGATGCGTTCCTTCAACCCATCCTCATCCACTCCGCTCACCGGAGGAATTTCAGTCATGGCCGGATTGGCCTCCGCCATCACCGTCATGGCGCATTCCACTGATAAACCCAGGACTCAGTCAGGATGTCGCGACCGGATCGCAGAATAGCTCGCAGCTCGGTTGGGCCTTTGCCTTTTTCGGGCTCCAGATCAAAACTCAGCCGCCAGGTACCCTCCTCCTCGTTTTTATGCACCACGACGTTGGTGACCTTGCCGACCGCACTGACTTCAGCGGTCACATTGGCCTTGGGACTCATCAGCTTGAGCATCGGGCTGGTAAAGTCGACGACAAACTTGCGCTTGTTGCCATGCCCTTCTTCCGCTGCACCCACCCGGGTGGAAACCACCTTGCCTCCGCTGGGTGCGGTGAATTCGTCTGTGACGAAATGCAGGCGGTAGTCGTAGCGCATTTCCTTACCTTCCGTCACGGGCTCATCCGGTACCCAGAAAGCCACGATGTTGTCGTATTTCTCGGCGTCACTGGGAATTTCGATCAGATAAACACCGCCAGCACCCCAGTCACCAATCGGCTCTACCCAGGCACTCGGGCGGCGATGATAGGCTGCCTCCAAGTCCTGATAATGATCGAAGTTCCGATCCCTGGACATCAGGCCAAAACCCGATGGCTTGTTGTCCTTGAAGACACTGATGCGAAGCTGACGCGGGTTATTGAGAGGACGCCAGAGCCATTCCCCGGTACTCTTGCCAATCAGCAATCCATCGGAGTCATGAACTTCCGGCCGGAAATCGTCCATGAATCGATCCGTGTTTTCTCCATGCATATACATGCTGGTCAGCGGAGCGATACCCAACCGCTCTAACGACTTGCGGAAATATAGGTGACTAAAGACATCCATGGCCAATCCCAGACCAGGACGAATTACAAAACGATAGGCACCCACCACGCTCGCGCTATCCAGTAGCCCGTAGACCGTCAAGGAGCTGGCGTCCTTGTCCGGCTTTTCTATCCAGAATTCGCGAAAAATCGGAAACTCCTCCGCTTTCCCCAAGCCCGTATCGATGGCAAGACCGCGAGCCGATAATCCATAGGATTGCCCCAAGCCCACCGCCCTGAAATAGCTGGCGCCCAGAAAGACAGCAATCTCGTCAAAGGTCTCGTCACGCTTGAGTGGGTAGTGAAAGCGCAACCCGGCAAAGCCAAGGTCCTCCGGCAACGGATTGGAGAACTGATTTTTTCCGTAATCAAATAAATCGGGCGAATAGGCGATGCGTGTATTTGAACCATGATCAACCAGGTTGATAGTCACGCGATCCTTGAAAATGAATCCTCGATGAAATGCCTGAACATGAAAAGGCAGTCCTTCATCACGCCAGAAAGCCTTCTCGGTCTTGTAGCGAATGTCCCGATACTCGTCGTAGTTGAGCTTCGACAGAAATTCCGGCAGATCACCGTCATCACGCACATAGGAACGACCTGCAAGGTCTTTGGCCTTGGCCTCCACATCGGAAAAGTCGAATGGCCTCGGCACCGGGGGAGCAGCGGGTTCAGCTTGCGGCGCCAGCGGTTCTGGGGCCGGAGGGGGAGCCACCTTGCCCGGAGAGGCAACGGTCACCTCAGACCCAAGCAGGCCGATCAAAAGCAGCGCAAATAAACGTGTGGCTCTCACTACGTGTCATCCCCTCTGAGGTAGGTGTGCGATCCGAAAGACTTGCCCACTGACTTGTTTCGACTAATCTGTCCATCAGGACACCCGACTGGTCAGCCAGAGGACGTCGGGGTGAGCAGAATAGAACCGGAAAAATTCGGGTTAGTATAGCGCGGCAGGAACGGCTGCAGAATGCATAATCGCAGCGACCACGGGCACCCCAGAACCCAACCTCAAAGCAAGATTAGCGGAGGCTCAAAATCAAACACCTCATCGTCATACGCCACGCAAAATCCAGCTGGCTGGATCCAGACCAGTCCGACCTGGAACGTCCACTCAATCATCGCGGTGAGCGCGACGCGCCATTGACAGGCGAGCGCTTAAAACAGCAGGGCCTGGTACCGGATTGCATAGTGTGCAGCCCTGCAGTCCGGGCCCGGATGACGGCAATTCTGATTGCGAATGCGTTAAGTTACGACCCATCCCGCATCCATATCCGTTCGGAAGTCTACGAACACGGGCAAGTCGCCCTGATGGACCTCATTCATGGCTTCAACCAGAACTGGCAACGGGTGTTTTTGATTGGTCACAACCCCGACCTGACACACCTGATTAACAGGCTGAGCGGCGAAAACATCACCCACCTTCCTACCTGCGGGGTGGCGTCCATGGAATTTGCCGTGGACGACTGGTCACACATCATGGAAGGTGCAGGCCAGCTGGTGTTTTTCGACTACCCTAAACGCCACATCAAAACGCCCTGACTCACGCTTCGCGAGCTAGCTACCTTCCTTGGTGGCGCTGCTTGATGGCCTGCCCCAGCTGATGTACGGCCATGGCGTAATAGGTACTGTGGTTGTAGCGAGTAATCACGTAGAAATTGGGATATCCCAAATAGTAGTCATCGCCATGGGTGACACTCAGCTTTAGTAAGCTCACCTCATCAGTGGGGAAATTGAGGCTCGGGCGCACCCCATAACTGGCCAGGGTTGCCAACGAGTACTTCGTATCGAAGCCAGCCGTCAGCCCCTCGACCTGATTGCCCTGTACCTCGGCCGGGCTCACCACCGGTTCGCCGGGACGCCAGCCGAATTCCGAGAAATAGTTTGCAATACTGCCGATGGCGTCTTCCGGATCCCACAGGTCTTTGCGCCCATCCCCATTAAAGTCGACCGCGTATTTCAGAAAGCTACTGGGCATGAACTGGCCAAGCCCCATGGCGCCGGCAAATGATCCCTTGGGACGGGAAGGATCCTGCCGCTCATTGCGGGACATGATCAGCAGACTCTCGAGCTCGCTTTCAAAATATTCGGCCCGCCTTGGATAGTCAAATGCCAGGGTCGACAGCGCGTCAATGATTCGGTGATTACCCAGATTGGCCCCATAAATCGTCTCTACGCCCATGATGCCAAGGATGTGTTCCGGGCTGACGCCATATTGCTGGCTGGCTCGTTGCAGAGCCGATGCATAACGGGACCAGAAAGAAGCACCTGCGGAAATGTGCCGATCATCGAGAAATTTGGCGCGATAACGTGTCCAGCCCCCCGGCTTCGGTTTCGTCGTTGGCTTTTCCTTATTCATGTATTCGATAGTCCACTCCTTGCGCTGCGCTTGGGACAGCAGACCGTAAAGGTACTCCCGGGAAAAGCCATGTTGCGCAACCATCTTGTCGACGAATCGCTCCGCTGCGGGATAGCCCGCAAAGTCACCCGACAAGCGCTGGGCGGAGTAATCACCCCCTGCATCACCCGCCAACTCCTGGGCCACCGGCTTTACCGGTTTCATGGGAGAGGCTGGTTTTTGTAACGCGCCGGAACCCACCTGCGACACATGCTGGGAGCAACCAAACAAGGCGGAAAGGGCAAGGGTCGCAAACAAGACTGAGGGCAATCGCATGTTCATGGCGGATAACTTCAGGGGATCGATTAAGGATGGAAAAAGCCTGGGCTCAAATTTAAGCAAGGCTTGTTGGTGAGCCAAAAAAGCCGAGCGGCACTATAGCAAAACGATAACCATCACTAATGACTGCCCCTCCACTGATCAAGGGACACATCCATTCATCAATCGGGCAATATCATCTGTATAAGGAAGGCCGGGGCGGGCGCCCAAGACTTCACAACAGGCAGCACCGGCGGCGGATGCAAACCGCAACAGCTCTGGCCAGGCCATGCCCGCCGACAAGGCGGCAGCAAATGCTCCATGAAAGGCATCCCCAGCCCCGGTGCTATCGACCGAAGAAACAGAAAACGCAGGCAAATGCCCCGACTCGCCCCCTTTTCGCCAGATCAGCCCCCGCTCACCCAAGGTAATGACCACGGCGGGAGAACGTTCGGCCAGCAACCGAACAGCGCGCTCCGGGTCATCTTCACCCAGCCATTGCCGGGCAAACTTTTCCGACCCCACCAGGTAGTCCACACGGAACATCAACGACTCGGTTCCCGCATGAAGAGAGCCGGCATCCAGGACCTTAGGCACCGACAGGTCAAGCAAGCCATGCGATAGCGCCGGCTCATGTCCGTCGAACAGCAACACCGCCGCTTGCAGACCGGTGAAGTCGATGTCCGCCTCCGCAAGCGCTCGCGTTTCACCTTTATAGCAAACCAGGGCCCGTGAACCATCCGGCTTGACCAGAACCGCGGACACCGGCGTGGGCGCCTTGCCACGCAACACGAATTGAGTATCGACTCCCTCGCCCAGCAATTCATCATGGTGCGCCTGACCATGAATGTCGTTACCAAGGTAGCCGGCAAAGGCGGACCGATAGCCTAACCGGCGGATGGTGACGGCAGCATTGGCGGCGGGCCCACCGCCGCAGCCAATCAGGCTATCGGCAAAAAGCTTTTCATCGACCGCAGGATGATGCGGCACGGAAAAAACATGATCATAAGCCGCATGCCCCACGCACAACACATCCAGATGCTGGCCGTCTACCAATCAGCCATCCTCCCTTGGGGATTGATGGACAGCCTTTCTCACTCCTCGAGCCCCATGAATTTCCACACCTTCTCGACCACCGAAGGATCGTAATTCACATCCTTGGCAGCCTGCCCGGGCGCGCCCTCAGCATAATTGGCTGCATACACCCGCTTTGCATCATCCGCCAACTGGGTCATCCCCAGCTTGCGATAGGCCTGCTCCATGATCTCGAGCGCCACAGGGACAGCCTGAGTCCGCTGGTACTTTCGAAGCACTTCCGCGCAGCGTCGCGCCGCAGCCAGGTAGGCGCCCCGCCGCATGTAAAAATCCGCCACGTGGATTTCATGCATGGCCAGATTGTTGCGTAGCGAGATAATCCGCTTACGCGAGTCTTCCGCATAGCGACTATTCGGAAAACGCCGAAGCAATTCCTCGAAGTCCTTGAAGGAATCCAGTGTTGAACCAGGGTCACGCTGTGAGGAGTCGGTCGGAATGAATCGGTCGATAAAACCGATGCCTCGGTTATAATTCACCAGACCCTTGATGTAGTAGGCGTAATCCACGTTCGGGTGGGCGGGATTCAGCTTGATGAAACGATCCGCCGCCGCAATCGCAGAATCCGGCTCGTCATTCTTGTAATAGGCGTAAGCCACATCCAGCTGTGACTGAGTGGCGTATTTCCCGAACGGGTAACGGGCCTCCAGTTTTTCATACAGCTTGGCCGCTTTGTCGTAGCGTTTTTCATTCAACGCCCCCCTGGCCTCATTGTAGAACTGCTCCGCACTCCACTCGGAATATTCGTCATTGGTTTCGTCCGGCGTGTCGGAACAGGCGCCAAGCAGCAAGCCGAAAAACAAAAACAAGGGGAAAATGGGACTGTAAGTGCGCAATTTAGGCATGGGAAACCGGTTTTTCGGGACGACCGCAGCAGTTTTCAGTATAACGTGATTGGTTTGACCGACTGAAGTGAATTCACCCCGCACACTCACCGCAGAGATTCCGGACGATCTTGCCGGTTTACGCATTGACCAGGCCATGAGCTCCCTCTTTCCTGATTACTCACGCAGCCGGCTGCAGGAGTGGATTCGTAGCGGCGCGGCCACGGTGGATGGCGCTATGGTGCCGACCAAGCACAAGGTTCTGGGAGGCGAACACATCGCGCTCCGCGCGGAAACCGAGGCCTCAACCGAACTGCAAGCGCAGGACATTCCGATCCACGTTGTTTTCGAAGATGATGCCCTGCTGATCCTCGACAAACCCGCAGGACTCGTTGTCCATCCGGCGGCGGGACACCATGATGGCACGTTACAGAATGCCCTATTGAACCATTGCCCCGCGCTGGCCGGCACTCCCCGATGCGGTATCGTCCATCGCATCGACAAGGACACCAGCGGCCTGCTGATGGTCGCCAAAACACTGGAATCGCACAAACAGCTGGTCGATCAATTGCAGTCACGGTCGGTACATCGGGAGTATCTGGCGCTGGTACATGGCGCCATGACCGGCGGCGGGACCATTGATGAGCCGATCGGTCGCCACAACTCCGACCGTAAGCGGTTCGCCGTGCGGCATGGAGGTAAACCTGCCATCACGCATTACCGCATCGCCGAACGCTTCGCCGCCCATACGCTGGTCGCCGTCAAGCTGGAAACCGGCCGTACACACCAGATCCGCGTCCACATGAGCCACATCAATTACCCCCTCGTCGGCGACCCCGTCTACGGCGGCCGCCCGAGAATACCTGCAGGCGCCAGCCAGGCGCTG
The DNA here is from genome assembly GCA_044351045.1 of Methylococcaceae bacterium. Lineage (GTDB taxonomy): Bacteria > Pseudomonadota > Gammaproteobacteria > Methylococcales > Methylococcaceae > UBA6136. The sequence goes on from JBILGM010000029.1 coordinate 24,382, forward strand.
CTGGATACCCTGCGGCATTTTCGGCGGCAGGCACTGCATGCTGCCAGCCTGGGCATACTGCACCCTGGCTCCGGAACTTACATGGAGTGGGAGTCTCCCATGCCCGCCGATTTCACTGCGCTACTGGATGCATTGAGGTCCAACCAGACATGACGCTCCGCTTCATCAAGCCGGACTGGCCGGCCCCACCCGGGATTCGCGCCGCGAGCACCCTTAGAGTTGGCGGCGCGAGCACCGGCCGTTATGAGAGCCTCAATCTGGGATCGCACGTCGGTGACAAGCCGGAAAGCGTGAGCGAAAATCGCAACCGGCTAGTTACCTCGCTCGGTCTCCCCTCGCCTCCTGGATGGCTGACTCAGGTTCACGGCAACTCGGCGGTCGATGCTGCCAAGTCCGACGCTCCCGAGGCGGATGCCGGATACACCCATGAATCTGGCGTTGTATGCGCCGTCATGACCGCCGACTGCCTGCCGATACTGCTCTGCAAACAGGATGGCAGCGGGATTGCGGCAGTCCATGCTGGCTGGAGAGGCCTTGAAAACGGCATCGTTGAAGCCAGCATCGACACCCTTGGCAGCCCCAATCTGCTGGCTTGGTTGGGACCCGCCATCGGCCCCGAGGCGTTCGAGGTTGGCGCGGAAGTTCGCGCATCATTCCTCGCCAAGAGCAAGGATTACACCACTGCCTTCTCCGCGGCAGGCCAGGACAAGTACCTGGCCGATATGTATCAACTCGGCCGGATCACGCTTATACGGGCGGGCGTCAACGTGGCCGACATCTTCGGAGGCGGCTGGTGCACTTACCACCAGCCGAACGATTTTTTTTCCTACCGCCGAGACCACACCACTGGCCGCATGGCCACCCTGATCTGGCGCGAGTAAACCATTCCCATGAATCTTCTGGCCTGGATTATCATTTTTACCCTGGTTGGTGGCGTGCTGAGCGTGGTCTGTGCAGCCCTTTTATTGCTCGTCCCCGAGGATCATCACCCGCGGATTCTCCCGCACGGCGTCAGCTTTGCCCTGGGGGCTCTGCTCAGCGTTGCTTTTCTGGATCTGCTGCCCGACGCCCTGACGACCGCCGGGAGCGAGCACATCGAATCCCTGCTGGCCACGGTGCTGATCGGCATCCTCGGCTTTTTCTTACTTGAGAAACTGCTGATCTGGCGCCACTGTCATGCCGATCATTGCGAAACTCACTCCGAGGATTATTTCCACCAACCCGCCGGCACACTGATTGTGGTCGGCGATGCCATCCATAACTTTGTGGACGGCATTCTGATAGCAGCGGCCTTTCTTACGGATATCAATCTGGGGATCATCACCAGCTTGGCCGTGGCAGCACATGAGATTCCACAGGAGGTAGGTGATTTCGCCATCCTCCTGCAAAGCGGCTATGGCCGTGGCAAAGCGCTCGCCTACAACCTACTATCCAGCCTGGCGACCATGGTGGGGGGCATACTAGCCTTCTTCAGCCTGGAGCATATCCATGGCTGGCTGCCCTACATTTTGGCATTGGCCGCTTCCAGCTTTATCTACATCGCCGTGGCCGATCTGATACCCAGCCTCCACCAAAAAACCACGGCCCGCGCTGCGGTCCAACAGATTATGCTGGTTGCGGCCGGCGTTTTGGTGATCTACTGGGGTCATTCTCAGGCGGAAATCGCCAGCCACCCCAAAAAGCCCACGGCCAGGCCCTTACTTCAAACCCCAGGCGCATTCTGACATTCCATGGAAACCTCGGACATCTTGGAGGCGAGCCGACGCCAGCTGGCACAAGCCCTTAACCAGCGCCTGGACCTGAAACATGGTGATTTTGAGTCAAATGTCAGGGAGGCCATCACCGAGTTGCCTGAGGAATTCACTGAACCGCTGAGTCACCTGCTGGGTCTGCACAAAAATCTGGTTTACGGGATGCATTCGGACAATGCGCATGCCGGCGACTTTTGTTTTACCTGCGGACTCGTTTTCGAGAAGCTACAGGCACTTACTCTGGCACAAATGGAGGTCGAGCATGCGATCATTGGACTGGAAAGCGTCGCCGCTGGTCCGCTGGCGCAGGCTCAATCTGACCAGCTCTCCCGGTTTATTGCCGCCCGCAATCGACTGTTTCGCAAGACAGCAGACATCACTTTAAAAATCTTATTGGCAGGACTTGGCCTGCTATTCCTAGGACTGCTACTGGGCATTGTCTGAGGGATTTCAGGTGGCCTAACCAAAAAAAAGCCACATCAACTGGACAAGAACCGTAATTATCCATGTGATGCAATTGACTTGAATCGGCCGGGACGGATATCATTCCTGGTTTTCCGATTTTCATCTCCACTGGAGACACACAAACATGTATGCGGTTATATTCACAGGTGGCAAGCAGTACCGGGTAAAGCCCGGGGAACTCCTCAAGGTCGAGACCTTGATTGCCGAGACCGGCCAAGAAATCCAGTTCGACAAGGTGCTGATGGTTCAGATCGATGGCGGCACCCACATCGGCAAGCCCTATCTGGAAGGTGGCAAAGTGACCGCCACGGTCACCGCACATGGCCGTCACCCCAAAGTGAAAATCATGAAGTTCCGCCGCCGCAAGCATCATATGAAGCAGGCCGGCCATCGCCAGAACTTCACCGAAGTTAAAATTACTGGCATCTCTGCCTAATATTCAGGAGGCTATAGCATGGCTCATAAGAAAGCAGGCGGCAGTTCCCGTAACGGTCGTGACTCCAATGCCCAACGCCTTGGCGTAAAGCGCTTTGGCGGTCAGCTGGTCACCGCTGGCAGCATCATCGTTCGCCAACGGGGCACCAAGTTTCACGCCGGCGATAATGTCGGCGTCGGCAAGGACTACACCCTTTTTGCACTGACTGACGGGCATGTCAGCTTCAAAACCAAGGGCCCCTTGGGACGGAAGTACGTCAGCATCACTCAGGCTTCTGCAAACTGAAGCCAAGAAAAAGCTAACTCCTTTTTCACGCACGAAAAGCCTCGTCCCTGACGGGGCTTTTTTGTCAGGACACCCATGAAATTTGTCGACGAAGCGGAAATTCGAGTCGAAGCCGGGGACGGAGGCAATGGCTGCGTAGGTTTCAGGCGCGAAAAATACATCCCGTTTGGCGGGCCAGATGGCGGTGATGGCGGTGATGGCGGTAGCGTCTACTTGGTGGCCTCCTCCAATCTAAACACCCTGGTCGATTTTCGGTTTCACGGGGTTTACCGCGCCGAACGGGGCCAGAATGGCTCCGGCAATAATTGCACCGGGCGTGCCGGCCAGGACTGCTTAGTGCAAATTCCCACTGGAACCCAAATCTCCGATACCGAAACTGGTGAAGTTCTGGGTGATCTGACAGAGGAAGGTCAGACCCTCATGGTGGCCCGGGGCGGCTGGCACGGGCTCGGCAATACTCGCTTCAAAAGCAGCACGAATCGGGCACCTCGCCAATCCACGCCGGGCAAACCCGGCGAGAGACGGCAACTCCATCTTGAACTAAAAGTCATCGCCGATGTTGGCCTGCTAGGCCTGCCCAACGCAGGAAAATCCAGCCTGATCCGGGCAGTTTCCGCGGCACGTCCCAAGGTCGCCGACTACCCATTCACCACACTACACCCCAATCTTGGGGTTGTCCGCGTGGATGACCAGCGCAGCTTCGTCATGGCCGACATTCCCGGCCTGATAGAAGGCGCAGCCGAGGGTGCCGGCCTTGGCATCCAGTTCCTGAAACACCTCTCCAGAACCAGCCTGCTCTTGCACGTTGTTGACGTTGTCCATCACGAAGGCGAGGAAAGCCCAGTCGACTCAGCCAAAAAGGTGATTGAGGAACTCAAGAAATGGGGCGAAGGGCTCGACGACAAACCTCGCTGGCTGGCCTTGAACAAAACCGATTCGCTGCCACCCGACGAAATCGACGCTCACTGCGAAACCATCATCAAAGCACTGAACTGGTCCGGCCCGACTTTCAAAATCTCGGCACTGGACGGCACCGGGCTGCGGAGCCTGACGTTCAAAATAATGGAACTACTGGAACAGCAACGAGAAAAGGGCAATGCAGAGCAGGATTGAGTTTGCTGGCACACGACGCGCCATCGTCAAGATTGGCAGCGCCTTGCTTACAGGCGATGGCCGCGGACTGGATATCTCGAGCATTAAGGGATGGGTTGAGCAGATCGCCGCCATTCGCCAGAAGGGAGTCGAGATTGTCCTGGTCTCCTCGGGCTCAGTCGCTGAGGGCATGTGTCGACTTGGGTGGCCGAGCAGACCGCATGCCCTGCATGAACTGCAGGCGGCAGCCTCTGTCGGCCAGATGGGTCTGGTACGTACCTATGAAGCCCTGTTTGAACAACACGGCCTGATCACCGCACAGATCCTCCTGACCCACGATGATCTGTCCAACCGGCAGCGCTACCTGAATGCGCGCGGAACCCTGCTGACCCTGCTAGAACTGGGCGTTGTCCCCATCATCAACGAGAACGACACCGTCGCTACCGAAGAAATACGCTTTGGCGATAACGACACACTGGGCGCATTGGTCGCCAACCTGCTGGACGCTGACCTTCTGGTTATTCTGACCGACCAGAAGGGGCTTTACGAACGCGATCCGAGAGTGGACCCCTCGGCGAAACTCGTCAATGAGGCGAACATCAACGACGAGCGACTCGGTGAAATGGTCGGAGAAAGCCTCAGTGGCCTCGGCAGGGGCGGCATGATCACCAAACTGCGCGCTGGCCGACTCGCCTCGCGCTCAGGAGCGGCCACGGTCATTGCTTCGGGTCGGGATCCTGATGTCATCTACCGGGTATTTGGGGGAGAGGAGATTGGCACTTTCCTGATTCCGGACACCTCCCCACTACTCTCTCGCAAGCGCTGGCTGGCTGGCCAACTTAAGGTAAAAGGGAAACTCACTATCGACGACGGCGCGGCAAAGATGTTGCGCGAGGCAGGCAAAAGTCTGCTTCCTATCGGTACTGTCGGGGTCGAGGGAAACTTTGACCGTGGCGACCTAGTGGCTTGCATCGACCAGCAGAAACGAGAAATCGCCAGAGGTCTAGCCAATTATGGATCTGAGGAAGTAGAGAAATTACTGAGACAGCCCAGTCAGAAAATCGAGGAGATACTCGGTTATCTAGACGAGCCAGAGCTCATCCACCGGGACAATCTTGTCTTGGTCTAGCGGCAACCCGGTAGTCAGTCACCGCCACTGACCAAGACCAATCCGTCAGGCTTAGGCAGCCTTCAATGCGAGCGCCTTCACGCGAGCATTGAGTCGGCTTTTGCTCCGAGCCGCCTTATTCTTGTGAATCAGTCCCTTATTCACAGACGAATCAATGATGGGAACCGCCGCACGAAAGGCCGCTTGAGCCTCTTCGAGATTTCCCGAGTCCACCGCAAGCAGCACTTTTTTGATGAAAGTGCGCAGACGGCTCCGCATAGCCGCATTATGGGCGCGATGTTTTTCGGACTGAATGGCGCGTTTTTTTGCTGAAGCGATGTTAGCCAAGGCTGGGACCTCTAAATTCCTGAAGGATAAATCGAACTAGTTATTGTCTTTGCAAAGAGCCCGTTAGTCAATCAGCAATACGTCCACATATCAACCACCTTCATCGATAACAACAAAAAAGACGCATTTTTCGGCCAAAATAAAGCAGCAAATCACCAAAAATCCGGATGCCAGCGAAGCCTGTAGTACAATTTTTGGCCGGCATGTCGAGCTGTTAGGAACGCTGTAATGCGAGGGACCGTTCTTATCTTTTGGTTGCGCGCAGACGGAACACGATAACCGGGGATTTCTTGCCATCATGACGGCAAGAAATTGCACATACGAATCCAATGAGGTTTTAAGTGGAACAACCAAATTCGTCTACCGAGCCGAATCCAGAGAAAAATCCAACGCCCAGCAAGCACTCCTCGCTGGGCGCTTGGGCGCTGGGCGGGATCATGGCCGCTCTGGCTGCCGCATTTTTCGTAGCCAGACACTTGCTGCCCTTTGGTATTGCCGTTCCCGACTATCTGGAGGGCGCAGCCAGCAACGCAACCGATCCGCGCAAGGCAATCTCCATCGAAGGCATTGGCTTGGGCACCAAGCTGATCAAGGCAGAACTCATCAATGAAAATGGGCAGACTTTGGCCGAAATCAACAACCAAAGTAGTTTCAAACCTGACGTCAAACTTGAATTTGGCAGGAAATACACCCTCTCCGCCACGGCAGAGCGTCTCTGGCTGAACCAGAAAGGATCGAAGGAAGTTACATTCACGACCGTCAGCATCCCGAAAATAGAAAGTGCACCGCGGCAGGAACTAGCTCCGGATGGCTCAATCCAGCTGAGATTCTCCGAGCCAGTTGGGGCGGTCACCTCGACCAGCGACCTGAAACTGACCGCCAAACCAGACGAAAAGCGACAGACTTTCGCGCTGCAAGCAGACACCACACAGATCAATCAGGGCCAGACCTACAACGTTGACGTCAACTGGGAAACGAGGACCGGTGTCCCGCTACCCCCTTTCAGGGTCGAAGTGAGTACAGCACCACCTCTGACCGCGTCCATCGCCACCGCAGGCATGAGCAATATTGGATTGGCCATGCCGGTTCAGATCGATTTCAGCGAAGCCTTACATGAACGGGAAAACGTAACCGATCACATCAAAGTCACCACTCATGATGGCCGCACCATGGAGGGCAAATGGCTCTGGTTTGGCAAACAACGGCTGCAGTTTAGGCCCCAGCCGCACTGGCCGGCGAAAAGCTCCATCAATGTCAGGATTGATCCAGCCGGAATGAAGAGTGCCCACGGCGGCTTTCTCACGCATCCTGTGGAAGCTAGTTTCAACACAGGGCCCGACAAACGCATCGAGGTTTTTCTCGACAAGCAACGGGTAAACGTCATCGAAAACGGTGAGGTGGTCAAAACACTGAAGGCCAGCACCGGGAAGGCGGGAACACCGACCGTAACAGGATCCTTTTACATTTATGCTCGCTTTCCGACCAAAACGATGCGTTCCACCGGAAAGAAACCAGGCCAGCCTGGCTACTACGAAGTCAAGGACGTCCCCTATGCCCAGTACTTCTATGAAGGCTATGCCTTCCATGGGGCCTTCTGGCATAACAATTTTGGCCGACCCGCCAGCCATGGCTGCGTAAACCTAGCCACCCGCAAAAAGAACGGGCGTGGGGGCGTCAACGAAGACGCTGGCTGGCTATACCAGTGGGCATCGCTGGGCGTACCGGTTACCGTGCACCGAAGCACACCGGCGCAAAACAAGGTCGCGACCACCCAATAATCGTCCTCCCACTTGTAAACCCCCAAGCCCGATGTTCACATCGGGCTTTTTGTTTCAGCCCCACCTAACCCAAAAGTGAGCACACAACTCCTCAAGTCCACCGGACTGGTTGGCGGATTAACACTGATTTCGCGCATTCTGGGTTTCGTCCGGGACATGGTGATTGCGGGATTCTTCGGCGCCAGCGCGAGCACCGATGCCTTCTTTGTCGCATTCAAAATTCCCAACTTTTTACGCCGCCTTTTCGCCGAAGGCGCCTTCGCCCAGGCCTTCGTTCCTATCCTATCTTCCGTCAGGGAGAAACAGGGCAACGAATGCGCTTGCGACTTCATTGCTCGTATCTGCGGTAGCTTCGCGCTTATCCTGAGCCTGCTGACAGGCATGGGCATGATCGCCGCACCCGGGCTGATTTGGCTGTTTGCACCGGGATTTCACGATCAGCCCGAACAATACGGACTCAGCATCGAGCTCTTACGCATCACCTTTCCCTACCTGTTTTTCATCTGCCTGACTGCACTTTCGGGAGGCATCCTCAACACCTGGAATCACTTCGCCATTCCGGCATTCACGCCTGTACTGCTGAATCTCAGCATGATCACGGCAACCCTCTGGCTGGCTCCGCGATTCGACCAGCCCATCCAAGCGCTCGGCTGGGGGGTATTCGCGGCAGGCCTGCTACAGCTGGCGTTCCAACTACCCGCGCTACATCGATTGGGACTATTAACGTGGCCGAAAGTCGACTTCAAAAACCCCCACGTGCTGCGCGTTCTCAAACTGATGTCCCCCGCCATTTTCGGGGCCTCGGTGGGGCAGTTGAACCTGCTCATCAATACGCTCATTGCCTCATTGCTCACTACCGGCAGCATCTCCTGGCTTTACTATTCGGACCGTTTGGTAGAATTCCCGCTCGGGATTTTTGGCGTGGGCCTCGGCACAGTCATCCTCCCCCATCTGTCTCGGAGCCTGGCGCGAAAGGACACTGAACACTTCTCGCAATCCATCGACTGGGCGCTACGCTGGCTTATGCTCATCGGCTTACCCGCGACACTAGGACTTGTTCTCTTGGCGGAGCCCCTGATGTATACCTTGTTTCAATATGAAAAATTCACGTCCGAGGACACACGGATGGCCGCTCGCAGCCTCATGGCCTATGGCATTGGCCTGATGGGTTTTCTCAGCGTGAAAATTCTGGTGCCTGCCTTCAGTGCCCAGGAAGATCTTCGTACCCCGGCCCGCTTCGGGGTGTACACGGTTCTCGTCAACCTGACCTTGAGTGGCCTGCTAGCGCTCTGGCTAGCACCAGCGGGATGGGCCCATGCCGGACTTGCCCTCGCCGCCTCCCTGGCCGCGTTGGTCAATGCAGGCCTATTGGTGATCACGCTACACCGACAGGAGATCTACCGCCCTCGACTAGGCCTTGCACCCTTCATCTTGCGGACACTGGCCGCCAATCTCGTGATGGGCGCCCTGCTGATTGGTACGAAGGAATGGTTCAGCTGGCAGGACATTCCGGCCAGTGGTCGGGTGGTTCAACTGGGCAGCTGCATACTCACCGCCATACTCGCTTATGGCCTGAGCTTGCTGGTTTTTGGACTTCGCCGCCGCCACCTGATGCTAGCTGAAACCGTCTGAACCCCCACGCATGCGACTTGCCCTTGGCCTCCGGACCTCACACCTGCCACCGGATGGCTGTGTCGCCACGATTGGCAATTTCGATGGTGTGCACCTTGGCCACCGTGCAGTCATCGAACGGCTCGCTGCGCAGGGCCAAGAACGTGGCCTTCCCGTTTGCGTGGTCCTGTTCGAGCCCCAGCCGCGCGAATTCTTTGATCCGGAAAGTGCCCCGCCACGACTGATGCGCCTCCGCGAAAAAGTCGACCGGCTTTCCGAACTGCCGGTCGACTTCGCATTGATCCTGCGCTTCAACCGAACTCTGGCCAGCATGCAGCCCGACGATTTTATTCAAAGCATCCTCATCGATGCGTTGGGTGTCCGTCACCTGGTGATCGGCGACGATTTCCGTTTCGGCCGGCGACGGGAGGGCGACTTTAACCTTCTCAAGCAAGCCGGCAAACGGGCAGGATTCGAGGTGGTCGATACCCCATCGGTCCTGATAGACGGCGAACGAATCAGCAGCACGCTGATACGCGAAGCGCTTATGGCGGGCGATTTGTCGCGTGCCGCCCGTCTGCTCGGCAACCCCTATGAGGTCTGTGGCCGGGTCATTCATGGCCAGAAACGCGGCCGACTGATGGGTTTCCCTACCGCCAACCTCTTGATGCAGCGTAAAAACACTCCAATCCAGGGGGTGTTTGCCGTTACAATGCGCGGCCTGAGTGAGCGCCCACTGCCGGGCGTGGCGAATGTCGGAACCCGCCCCACATTGTCGGGTGATGAAACCGTGCTGCTGGAAACCCACTTACTGGATTTCAACGGCGACCTTTATGGCAAGCGCGTCGAAGTTGAATTCCATCACAAGCTACGGGAAGAACGCCGATTCAACGGCATTTCGGAACTCCGCACCCAGATCCAACAGGACATAACGGCCGCCCGACAGTATTTTGCCGGCCTCCCGAAACACTCGAGCCCTGAACCATGACCGCCGACTACAAAGCCACGCTGAATCTTCCCGCCACCGACTTCCCAATGAAGGGCAACCTGCCACAGCGGGAACCGGAGCAACTCGAACGCTGGCAGGCGCTCGACATTTACGGAAAGCTTCGTGATTTGCGCCAGGGCCAGCCCAAGTTCGTCCTCCATGATGGCCCGCCCTATGCCAATGGCGAGATTCACATCGGCCATGCCGTCAACAAGGTGCTCAAGGACATCATTGTCAAAAGCAAGGGCTTCGCCGGCTTCGATGCTCCCTATGTTCCCGGCTGGGATTGCCACGGGCTGCCCATCGAACTGATGGTCGAAAAGAAAATCGGCAAGGCCGGCATCAAGGTAGAAGCCAGCGAATTCCGCACCGCCTGTCGTGACTATGCCAGCAAGCAAGTAGACACCCAGCGGAAGGAATTCATCCGCCTCGGCGTGTTTGGCGACTGGCACAACCCCTACCTGACCATGGACTTTCGCTTCGAGGCCGACATTGTTCGCGCCCTCGGACAGATTCATGCAAACCATCACCTGGTGAAGGGCGCCAAGCCCGTCCACTGGTGTACCGATTGCGGTTCGGCGCTGGCGGAAGCCGAAGTCGAATACGAGAACAAGCACTCCCCCGCCATCGATGTGCGCTTCCGCGTCGCCAGTGAGGAGACCCTGCTGGCCCGCTGCCACAGTATTCCTGGTCATGCTGGTCATGGCCCCATCTCCATCGTCATCTGGACTACCACGCCCTGGACGCTCCCGGCCAATCAAGCCGTGGCGCTGGGACCGGACGTTGATTACACTGTCGTGGAGTGCCCCGAGCAGGGCGAGCGCCTGGTCGTAGCCGAAGCGCTCATGAAGGATGCCATGGCGCGCTGGGGTATCGAAAATTATCGCGTCGTGGCCTATGCCACCGGCTCCGCCCTGGAAGGTCTGGCTCTCAGACATCCGTTCTATAACCGCGAAGTCCCCGTCATCGTCGGCGAACATGTGACACTGGATGCCGGAACCGGCGCTGTCCACACCGCTCCCGGCCATGGTCAGGAAGACTATGTCGTGGGCCAGCGCTACCATCTACCAGTCGAAAACCCGGTGGGCGATGACGGCAAGTTCCTCTCCAGCACCGAACTCTTTGCCGGCGAGCACGTACTCAGTGCCAATACGCACGTCATCGAGGTACTGAAACAACATGGCACCCTGGTGCATGAAGCGCGGATCGAGCACAGCTACCCGCATTGCTGGCGACACAAGACCCCGGTCATCTTTCGCGCCACGCCGCAATGGTTCATCGCCATGGACAAGCAACAGCTTCGCCAGCAAGCGCTGACCGAAATCGGCCAGGTTGAGTGGATTCCTGACTGGGGGCAAGCCCGCATCGAGGGCATGGTCGGCAACCGCCCGGACTGGTGCGTTTCCCGCCAGCGGACTTGGGGCGTGCCCATTGCCCTGTTCGTCCACAAGGAAACCAACGAGCCCCACCCGAACACGGCCGACCTAATCGAACAAGTCGCTCAGCGAATCGAGCAACGCGGCATCGATGCCTGGTTTGATCTCGATCCGGCCGAGCTACTGGGAACCGAGGCCGCCGAATACAAGAAGGTCACCGACACCCTGGACGTGTGGTTCGACTCCGGTGTCACCCACTTCTGCGTACTCGATCGACGCGAGGAACTCGGCTACCCGGCCGACCTTTATCTGGAAGGCTCAGACCAGCATCGGGGTTGGTTCCAGTCCTCCCTGCTGACCGCCGTCGCCATCCACAATAAGGCCCCATTCCGACAAGTGCTGACCCATGGCTTCACTGTCGACGCCAAGGGCGAAAAAATGTCGAAATCCAAGGGCAATGTGGTCGCCCCGCAGAAGGTCATCCAGAACCTGGGCGCCGACGTCGTGCGCCTCTGGGTCGCGGCGACCGATTACCGCGGGGAAATGCGAGTTTCCGACGAAATCCTCAAGCGCACCGCCGACGTTTACCGCCGTCTGCGTAACACGGCCCGCTATCTGCTGGCCAACCTGGCAGGATTCGACCCCGCCAAAGATCTGGTCGCCGCCGAAGACCTGCTGCCACTGGACCGCTGGGCTATAGACCGCGCCTGGCTGCTGCAACAGGAAGTCACCGAAGCCTACGAGACCTACCAGTTCCACACCGTCTATCAGCGCGTGCACCATTTCTGCTCGGTCGATCTCGGCAGCTTCTATCTGGATATCCTCAAAGACCGGCAATACACCTGCCAGGAAAACAGTCGGGCACGCCGTTCCGGCCAGACCGCCATGTATCACATCGCCGAAGCGCTGGTACGCTGGTTGGCGCCGATCCTCAGCTTTACCGCCGAGGAGATCTGGCGGCATCTGCCGGGCCAGCACAGCGAGTCCGTGTTTCTGGAAGCTTGGTACCAAGGACTGGTTCCGCTGGCGGATGACAGCCCCTGCAACCGTGAATTCTGGGAGCTGATCCTCAAAATCCGTGAAGTGGTCAGCAAGGAAATGGAAGCACTCCGCGCCACTGACGCCATCGGCTCTTCACTGGATGCCGAAGTTGAGCTGCACTGCAACGAGGCGCTGTTCGCCAAGCTGTCGCCCCTGGGCGAGGAATTGCGCTTCATCCTTATCAACTCCGATACCCGCGTCCTCCGTGCAACAGACACCGATGCGACTGCAGGCGAAATCGAGGGCTTGACCATCAAGGCACTCGCCTCGACTCAGCCCAAGTGTGTCCGTTGCTGGCAGCATCGGGCCGATGTCGGTAGCCACACCGAGCATCCCGAGCTCTGTGGACGCTGCGTGGAAAATGTCGCCGGTGACGGCGAAGTTCGCCACTACGGATAAATCGCATGCTCATCTGGCTCTGGCTTTCCGCGCTTGTCATCATCATCGACCAGCTCACCAAACGGGTGGTGGACACGACGATGCAGCTCTATCAATCGATCGAGCTGATACCCTATTTCCAGCTGACCTATCTGCGCAATCAGGGCGCTGCCTTCAGCTTCCTGTCTGGCGCAGGCGGCTGGCAACGCTGGTTTTTCATTGGCCTGGCCGTCATCGCCAGCGTCTTCATCTGCATCTGGCTGAAAAAGCTGCATCGTAGCCAACGGTGGGAAGCCATCGCCTGGGCGCTGGTACTGGGCGGCGCACTGGGCAACCTGATCGACCGCATCCTCTACGGCTACGTGATTGATTTTCTGGACGTTTACGTCGGCGACTGGCATTGGCCCGCCTTCAATGTGGCCGACTCCGCCATCACCATGGGCGTCGTCATGTTGCTCCTGGACTCATTTAGAACCCAGCCAGGCAAACTGGCTGAATAATGGTGACGAGCGGACAATCGGCATGAAAATCACCAATCATCGCCTGGAAGCCGCTCACTTCATCCCTAGCCCCAACTGCGATGAACGACAGTCACCGGAAGATCTTTCCCTGATTGTTATCCACTGCATCAGCCTGCCACCCGGTCAATTTGGCACGGAAGGGGTGACTCAACTTTTCACCAATACGCTGAATCCGGCTGAGCACCCCTATTACGAGGGCATCGCTCACCTTAAGGTGTCCGCTCATCTGCTGATTCAACGCACCGGCAAATTGATCCAGTACGTTCCCTTCGATCAGCGCGCCTGGCATGCCGGGGTTTCCTGTTACGGCGACCGTACCGTCTGCAATGACTTCTCGATCGGGATTGAGCTGGAGGGCACCGACGATGCGCCCTATGAGGATATTCAGTACAGGCAGCTCACTGCCGTCATCGACGCCCTGCTGGCCGCCTACCCCACCCTTTCGCGCCAGCACATCACCGGCCACGAACACATCGCCCCAGGCCGCAAGACCGACCCCGGCCCATTTTTCGATTGGGCGCGACTGGAAGCGCGGGCACACGGCTGACCGACCTCCCGAATTAAATCATCTGGACTCAGACCGCATGGCAGCAGCTCATCCCGTCGGGGGGGGCCAGGCGACGGGATTGAGGCTATTGCGCTCGGTGGTTATGCTCATCGGCGCTTGAATCACGATGACCATCTGGCGTGCAGCCTAAGCACCACCCCGCCATGCCGCAAAGCACGCCCTGGGAGCGTCGCCCTTACATTGGCTACCGATTCGGCTTCGCTCACGGCAAGGCTCAGCGCGAGCGGCCGGCATCCGCCTCGCATCGGCCCGGCCTGTGATGAGCGGGGTCGAATCAGGGCGTGCCGCCTACAGGCTCTCCACCTCAAACCCCACCACACTCCGCTGCTCGCGGCTGAACTACACCCCGATCAGGTGAATGGGGTGCCCCTCGGCCCGGTATTTGTCGGTATAGCCCTTGTCTTTGATCTGTTGCAGGGCTTTTCCTTCGGGGGTCAATTCGACCACTTTGAATTCGAACAGGTAGATTTGCTGGTTGAAACCCACGGCCATTCCGAGGTGGCCATGGCGGTAGGCATCTTCCAGGGTGAGGTCGAGGCCGGGGGCGGGGATGCTGGCGAAGAAGGCAGTGAAGAGGGTCTGCATGCCGGCAAAATCATGGGCGATCAGCAGCTCCCCGAGTTTTCGCTTGTTGCCCATCATCGGCTGACCATCCTGGATCCAGCGGCGGAGCAGGCTATTGACCAGACTCTGATACACCTCCTGATTGGGATAGCGGAGCTGGTACCAGTACTCCGCAAAACGATGGTGGGTTTCGGCAATGGTCAGATACCCGCCCTGAAACATCAGGGCTTCGGTGGGCATATCGTCGACATCAAAGGTGGAGGGGATATCGGCGCTGGATTCGAACTGGCCCAGTTCAGGCAGCCAGGCCTGCCTTTCATTCAGCACATCCACCAAAAACGTCGGGGTGCCGGTCTCGAATTAGTAGGGGCGTAACTGACCCTTGTCGAATAGGAGGGCGGATTCAAATCTGAAGTGCAACACCTGAAACCGAGTAAGGTAAACAGATGAAGCACTCCTCCAAAACATACACTCAACTCCAGCCCGAAGAACGCGTGACGCTGGCTAGTCTCCATCAACAAGC
>JBILGM010000096.1:0-3978 GCA_044351045.1 Methylococcaceae bacterium
GGCGAAACAGCCGTTCATCCTCATTGCGCTTGCGATACATGACCCGGTCCTAGTCCCAAGGATCCAGCCGATTGCTCTTGGGAGGCACGACCGGGACATAGCCGATATCCAGCGCCCATAGGCGTGTGTCGTCGCCTTCTTAGGCGCGGTCCATGATCAGCGGGGTCGGCTCTGCCACCGGCCCAAAATCGATCAGCAGCTGGCGTCCTGCCGGCGCATCGTGATCTTGGCCGGGGGAGAGTCTGAAGGTGATGGCGCAGCGATCACTCGCGGCAACCAGATGAATTTTGGTGGTCCAGCCACCGCGGGATTTGCCGATGGCTTAGGGACCGTTTTTTTTGAGCGCCGGTACCATCGGTGTGCACCTTGATGATCGTGCTGTCGAGGGAAACGGCTTCGATTTTGATCTGAATAATTTGCTGAGCTTGCATGGCCTCAAAGACCTGATCCAGAACGCCGCTCTTGGCCCAGCGCATCATGCGGGTGTAGACCGTGTGCCAGGGTCCAAAATGCTCGGGGAGGCCCCGCCATTTGCAACCCTGTTCGGCGACATAACGGATGGCAGGAAGGAGCTTGCGTCTGCGCCACCCTGCGGTGGAAGGGAAATGACGGGAATGCTCTTGCGAAAAGCCTTGTTCAACCGGCTTGCCCATGATCGGAGACGGGTGAGCGAGGCGGCGTAAGTCTGGTGGTCCACTAGGGTCCAAAAAATGACGATCATTAGAGACACACTGAGATAACAAAAAATCGTGATTATTGGCCTGAGTCGCCGCCAATTATCGTGACTTATGTTGTTTTTCAGACTTAGAATCTCTCGACCTTTCGGTCCTGCCGGTTCGACCCCGGACCGAGGCACCAGACATGTCATGCAATGCCATTGACCCCATGTGAATGGCACTCCCCGAGATCGAGGCATTTCTGCCGAATGTGAGCACTCTCTTTAGCATCGACGGGTCACACTCCCTTATGAGCAAATCCATCATCCAGACGCCAAAAATCCCCCCTGGTGTCTGGGTCCTCGGCTTTGTCAGCCTGTTGATGGATGTCTCCTCCGAGATGATCCATAGCCTGTTGCCTCTCTTCCTGGTGGGCACCTTAGGGGCGAGTGCCTTTATGGTGGGCCTGATTGAGGGGTTGGCTGAATCGACGGCACTGATCGTCAAGGTCTTATCGGGGGCGCTGAGTGACTACCTGGGTCGACGGAAGGGGTTAGCGGTGTTTGGGTATGCCCTGGGCGCACTCACCAAGCCGCTGTTCGCGATCGCTCCCGTCGCTGGCGTGGTGCTGACGGCTCGATTACTGGATCGGGTGGGCAAAGGCATTCGCGGCGCCCCGCGAGATGCGTTGGTGGCGGATATGACACCGGCTGAAGTTCGCGGTGCAGCCTTTGGTCTACGCCAGGCACTGGATACGGTCGGCGCTTTCCTGGGTCCGTTGCTGGCCGTCGGGTTGATGCTGCTATGGAGCAATGACTTTCGGGCGGTATTCTGGGTGGCCGTGATTCCCGGGCTGCTGGCGGTCTTGGTGTTACTGGTCGGTGTGCATGAGCCACCCCGTCATGTCGATGAGAAACGGCCGAATCCGATTCGCCAAGAGAATTTGCGCAGGCTGAGTGCCGAATACTGGTGGGTGGTCGGTATGGGCGCTGTGTTCACCTTGGCGCGGTTCAGTGAGGCGTTTTTAGTCTTGCGGGCCCAGCAAAGCGGTATCCCCATCGCCTGGGTGCCCATGGTGATGGTGGCGATGAATGTCGTTTACTCGGCGACGGCCTATCCTTTTGGCAAGCTCTCTGACCGGATGAGTCACCGGACATTACTGGCGATGGGTTTAGTGGTTTTGATGGTTGCCGATCTGGTCCTGGCCAGAGATGACCACTGGTTCACGGTGTTGGTCGGCGTGATGATCTGGGGTGTCCACATGGGCATGACCCAGGGACTTTTGGCGACCATGGTCGCGGATACGGCGCCTGCTGATCTCCGCGGGACGGCCTTTGGTTTCTTCAATCTGGTAAGTGGCCTGGCCATGCTCATGGCCAGCGCCTTGGCCGGGTTGCTCTGGGATCAATGGGGCGCTGCCTATACCTTCTATGGGGGAGCACTGATCAGCGGCATCGCGTTACTTCTGTTACTCAAACGGTCATCGCGTCCTCACGCTTCATCCCCCTGTTGAAACCCGCCATCATTTGATAAGCGATTATTTGCCGGATAATCCGATACGCTGCCAGGCCCATTCTGCATGTTGCCATTCGGAAGACCCAGCAAATTGGTGCATCAAATGAATCCGCTCAGCCCCCCATCCTTACCTCGCCTTCTCAAGCATTGAATAGACCGACTGGAAGCAGCACCGAAACCCCTCAGCCTAGCGGCCTGACCAGTCGCGAGGCTAGCGCACGCCTGCTGCATGACGGGCCTAACGAACTCCCCAGCCAGGACCAAAGAACAGGGTGGCGAATCCTGTTTGATATCGTCCGGGAACCCATGTTCTTGCTGCTTCTGGCGTGCGGGGGCATTTACCTGCTGCTCGGTGAACCGGGTGAGGCCGCCATTCTTCTGGGGTTTGTGGTGGTCGTGATATCGATCACGCTCTATCAGGAAAACAAAACCGAGCATGCGCTGGAAGCCCTGCGCGACCTATCAAGCCCCCGGGCCCTCGTTATCCGTGATGGCAAGCAAGTTCGAATTGCCGGGCGCGAGGTGGTGGTCGGCGACCTGCTCATCATCGCGGAAGGTGATCGTGCCCCTGCCGATGCCGCATTGCTTGACGCTTCCCATATCAGCATCGACGAGTCTTTGTTGACCGGCGAATCGATGCCGGTTCGGAAATCCATCTGGGATAGCGTCACACGCCAGGCCGCCCGCGGCGGCGATGATGTGCCGTTTATTTTCTCCGGGACTCTGGTTATCGCCGGCAAGGGTATCGCCAGCGTCACCGCGACGGGTCAGAACACGGAGCTGGGCAAAATTGGTACTGCCCTCAGCGGCATCGAACAAGAGCAGACACATCTGCAGCGCGACACCGCCCGCATCGTCAAGCGCCTTGCGCTATTCGGGCTGATGCTTTGCGCCGTGACGATTGTCGTCTTTGGCCTGTCCCGCCATGACTGGATAAAAGGCCTATTGGCAGGACTGACACTCGCCATGGCTATCTTGCCCGAGGAGTTTCCGGTCGTGCTCACCCTCTTTATGGCATTGGGTGCTTTTCGTCTCTCCCGCATCCAGGTGCTGACTCGTCGCATGGTGGCCGTCGAAACCCTGGGTGCTGCGACGGTCCTCTGCACCGATAAAACCGGCACCCTCACGGAAAACCGGATGCAGCTGGCGGGCCTGGTGGCTGAGGGCAAAACCCTGACGGGATCGTCCCTGGCTGGTGAAATTCCCGAGTCATTTCATGAGCTCATCGAGTATGCGGTCCTGGCCAGCCAGCTAGACCCGTTTGACCCCATGGAACAGGAACTCCATGCCATCGGCTTGCGGGCGGCCAGTGAGCATTTGCATGGAGACTGGCGCCTGATCAAGGAATACCCACTGTCCAGAGAGCTGCTGGCGATGTCCTGTGCCTGGGAGTCTCCCGATGGGTCAGAAATGGTGGTGGCCGCCAAGGGTGCGCCGGAAGCCATTATCGACTTGTGTCATCTCGGCAAAAAGGAAGCCTCGCGGGTGGAGAAGGATATGCTCGCACTGGCCAATCGAGGCATGCGCGTGCTCGGTATTGCCCAGGCACGAGCCAGAAAGCTTCCCGGCATTCAGCACGATTTTGCTTTCAGCTTTGTCGGCCTGGTGGGTTTCAACGACCCTGTTCGACCGGAAGTACCCGCCGCGATTGCCGAATGTATCGCCGCCGGCATCCGGGTGATCATGGTCACCGGAGACTACCCCGCTACGGCACAGCAGATTGCCGCAGAAATCGGCCTTCCCAAGGGCAACATCGTCACCGGACCGGAACTCAAAGTCATCAGCGATGACAGGTTAGGGCAGCGCA
>JBILGM010000066.1:0-12831 GCA_044351045.1 Methylococcaceae bacterium
AGGCCAAACCACAATACAGCGCATAGGTGCCGGCGAACCACTTCCCAGCATCCGTATGAACGGGTGTCATGGAACCCATACTGGAAACAATCATCTCGGCGTTTACAAAATCAAGCACCTAGTTCATGCCTTCCAATTCGTGGTAACGAATCATCCCCACAGCCAGGGATACCAGAACAAATGCCGGACCTAGCGGGGTGCTGAATGCCAGGCGCCCCAGACGTGCACGCCAGGGGAGCAGAGGTTGATGGCGATGTTCGAACATAAAAAAGGCCGCTAACTTAAACCGGTAAGGACTGACGTCCTGTTCTACCCGACAGTCCCGTAAAGCGCCGAGCCTAGATCCCCGTATTTGAACCATGCAATTTCGGCCGGGAGGACCGGGGACAGGGCGAACACAACCTCCATTCTGTAAGTGTGGATTTCGGGTGGAGTGTTAAACGACAACCGGGTCGTTCAGGAACTTCAATTTGCGTAAATACGCTCCACCCACGCAAAGAACCAACGCGGGCGAATAAGGATGATTGGAATCGCGATACTGGGTGTGACCGGGTAAGGCGCAATGTCGATGATGAATAGGATCAGAAAACTCAGAAAGGCTTTGATGCGGATTCGTCCAGTCGCTTTTGGGTCGATGCTCGGCATGGGATAAATCGACTGTTGTTGGCGTTGATAGAGACTTCGTACTACCCGCAGCATCCACGGGGGTCGAGCCATCACCGAAAACATACCGATCAGACAGCCAGGGGACACTGGACCAAAGCCTATGCCAGCGAAAACGCCAAACACCAGCAAACATTTGAGTTGAGTCCAGTTCATGTCAAGTATTGACCCTGCATTGCAATGGTAAGCGCGAAAATTTGTTTGTGGGTCCTGACTGACTTTACGATCACCCGATCGACCAGACCCGGCGGAATTATGACGGGTTAAGCCTTTAATAAAAGGCACATCCATAAAGTCATTGACGTAGAAAAACTTTCATTTGATATAGACAAGACATGCAACATACCCGATCGAGCACCCAGCGACATTGGATCACAGCATTGGCTTTACCCGCTCTGGGTGTGGTGTTCGGCGACATAGGTACGAGTCCTCTGTATACCCTACGGGAATGCCTTTATCCTGCCGGCCATGCACCCATCGAATCGGTCGTGCTGGGTTTGCTGTCACTGATCTTTTGGACGGTCGTGTTCGTGGTCAGTATCAAATATGTGCTGTTCATCATGCGCGCCGACAACCAGGGAGAGGGCGGCATCATGGCGCTGCTGGCGCTGGCCCTGCGTTCAAATGGGTTGAGTAACCGCAGCCGACGCCTGCTGATTAGGGTCGGTCTGACAGGGGCAGCCTTGTTCTATGGCGACGGCATCATCACCCCAGCCATTTCCGTCTTGAGTGCGGTGAAAGGTTTGGAACTTGTCACCCCGCTCGTTAAACCCTACGTCATCCCCATCACCCTTCGTATTTGTCAGTCGGTTGGAACCCATCGCCACGGAGCGACCTGGCATGGCCCTTTGGCGGGGAAAGCTGTTTGTTCTCATGCTTCGCAATGCCGCACTTGCCCCGGATTTTTTCCGTATAACTGCGGACGATGTGATTGAGCTACACATGAAATTGGAGATTTAATCAGGCACAGGTAGTTTACGGGAAAGCGGGAATATCCCCGGTTACCGGAAAAGCACCCGTCTTGAGAAACCAGTTTGACTGGAAAGGTGGGTGTTCAGCGTAAGAGCATTGAACCTCTGTTGGAATCATCAAGGCGTGTAATCTAGCCGTCCTGCTATCATTGCATCTTCAACAGTATTTCAATTGAATTAGGTAAATATGAGTCAAGATCTCTCCCATCTCTCTCTCGAAGAATTGCATGCCCTGGCCACCCGGGCACAGAAAGCCCTGGAAGAAAAGCGCAAGGAAAACCGCAAGGCCGTCATTGCGCAAATCAAAGAACTGGCGGACTCCATAGGCGTCAGCGTCACCATCACCGACGGTGACAAGCCCATCTCTGCCCGCAAAGGCAGTAAGGTGGCACCCAAATATCGGAACCCTCACAACCATGATCAGACCTGGACCGGTCGCGGCGTCAAGCCTCGCTGGCTGGTGGCTCTGATCAATGAAGGTCGTCAGATCGAAGAGTTTTTGATCTAAATTCATGAGCCCTGCAGTACCCCTATTGAGGTACTGCAGCCTCTTCGGTTTTAAGTCAGCGTAATCGGATACTTCCCATTATTGATCTCCTGGGCAGCCAGCATGAATACCCATTACCTTTTAGGCGAAGCCCACAAACATGCTTTGGCCGCCGCCAGGATCATCAACGACATTCACAACGGGCCTTAAAATATCAATCATCAGGACATGGATCAGGCCATCCAACGCCTTCGCCTGGCCATTGAATTGCTGCAGGATGAAACGGTTGATTTTGAGAAAGGCGAGACTGACGACTAGAGTATTCCGCTAACCATATCTCCAGCTGAGATCGAACCGATCCAGATCAACGTGCAAGCGCAGTCATTGCGGAATGCGATTGCATGGAGCACCGTCGGCACTAAGTTACAGGCTTGTCGGACGGTCGAAGTGCCCATTTATCTTCTAATGCGTTTCCCTAGGCAATACTTATGCTGACTGTCCTCGGCATCACTGGCCCGATTTTTCTGATTATTGCTATCGGCTACCTTGCCGTTCGCATGGGGGTACTCGCCTATGGAGACTCCAGGGCGCTGGGGATTTTTGTACTCAACTTTGCGTTACCGGCCTTGTTGTTCAAAGCGCTCTCGCAGCAGCCTCTCGGACAGCTGCTGAATGCGGATCTGTTGTTGGCTTACTCTCTGGGCTCCCTGCTGACGCTGGCGCTCGCTATCGGTTTTGGCTGCCTGGTTCAGAAGCGGGGATTACAGAGCGCCACCATCGTGGCGATGGGGATGACGACATCCAACAGTGCCTTCATGGGTTTCCCTATTGCCGAGCAGTTGATCGGCTCACAGGCCACGGCCAGCCTGGCGGTGTATGTGACGGTTGAAAATCTGATCATGATTCCCCTGGTGCTGGTGATTGCTGAGCAGGGAAGGAAAAAGGGGAGTCATTGGACGCGGGTGCTTGGGGGTATCTTCATGCGGCTGATGAAGAACCCACTGATTCTCTCAATGCTTTTGGGAGTTGCCTTTTCCAGTTTTGATATTCGACTTACCCAACTGACTGCCCGTCCAATCGATATGCTGGCCGGCGCTTCAGCGCCGGTTGCCCTGTTCTATATTGGGTGCAACCTGGCGGGACTCCGCTGGAAAGGGATGGGCAGCGATATTGCGGGTGTTGTCCTCGGCAAGCTGATTCTCCATCCCCTGTCCGTCTTCGCGATATTTTTGATTCTTCCGATTGCAGACCCTGCGCTGCGTCAGGCGGCAATCATCAATGCCAGTATGCCCATGGCCACAATCTATGCCTTGTTGGGTCAGAAATACGGTCAGGAGGGCTTCTGCTCGGCAGCCCTGGTGGCGGCGACCGTCGCCTCGTTTTTCACCATTACCGGCCTGCTTTGGTTGATCGAATGAGGATGCTGCTAACAGGGTGTTCATTATGGCGGTCATGGCTAACTTGAGTCGTTCCCAAAACTAAATCCTATACCCGAACCGATGGAATTGTTTCAATCCTTCTTAGCGATCAACTACGACACCCTTTTTCTGCCAACGGCCCATGCCTTCGTTGAAAACCTGTCGAAATTGGCCGGCGCTTCCGGCAGTGAACGGGTTCAATTGCAGGTGGCACTTGAAGAGGTTCTCGCCTTCGTCATTGATCAATTCCCTGACCACAAATTTGAGCACCATATCAATCTGAAATTTTCCTTGCAGGAGAACAGTGACCTGGTACTTGAGATCACCCATGAGGGTCCGCCTATCCATCAGGCATTCATTCCAGAATTCGATGTGTATGACGAAACAACCGTCGATGGGCTCTGGTACAAAATAGCCAGGAGCATGGTCGACCAGGTCGAAATGGAGGGGCTCAACAAAGCGGGATGGCTCATCCGACTGACCAAAAAAATCAAGTATCGGGCTTTTGAGAGAAGGGTTGTTCCCGTCAAGGCCATCGACATCGGCGGGCACCTGGAAACCCGCGAGGCCACGCCAGAAGATGCGGCTCAGTTGGTTGACCTGGCCTACCAGACCTATCGCTACAGCTATCTCACCGATTATTACAACCCGGATTACCTGAGAGAGAACCTGCGTGCCGGCCTCTATGACACCACCGTGGTAGAGGATAACGGTCGTATTGTCGGTGCCCTGTCCATCAAGTACTCAGCCGGGAATCCCAGAGTGGCCGAATTGGGAGCTGCCATGGTGATCCCTGAGTACCGGAGAACCACCGCCTTCTCCCGGCTCATCAAAGCCATGCAGCGCTACCATGCCGAGAACCCACAGAACCTCGAGTTGTTGGAGTGCCATGCCGTGACCTCGCACACCATTTCCCAGCGGACCGTTACAAAGATCGATGCCCGCTATCGCCCATTTGCCATCCTGCTGAATTTTTTTGCTGATCCCAACTTCATCGCCATTGAAAATCGGGCAGGCGCCAAAGAGTCGATGCTGGTTTTCTACAACGTCCACGGTCGCCTCACGATGCCACGCCTCTATGCACCTCGGGTTCACCAGCCCGTGTTGGAGGGATTGCTGGTCAGTAGCGGTCATTCCATGGAAGTAGTCACCGACACACTTAAACCGGAGGCGCCCGGCTCCAGCATCACTTGCACCATCAATGAACCCCTGCAACTCGCCAGCCTCCACTTGGCCGAATTCGGAGTCACTTGGGACGATGACCTTCGCAAGGCACTATTAGGCGTATCGATGCAAAAAATCGATACGGTGATCGTCAGGATAAAAGCCGATCAGCCACTGCCGCCCAACCTTGAGCAACGGCTGGCTGATTTGAATCTATTGTTCAGTGGTCTGGTCCTGGAATCGCTTGAGAGTCCCTGGCTTCACTATATGCTGATCAACCAGCCGATTGATTTCAGCCTGATCCAGATTCATGACGCTATGTCTCAAAAGCTGTTGGGACACATCAGGAACCGCTACGACCATGTGCTCCTGCGCTCGGAATAACCGGTTCTTACACTGGGTGCATCGGATCAAACAAATCCAGTTGTCCCCGCGTCCTGACAGACAGGCCGCCCAGCGACGAAAAACTGACCCCCAAAAGCCGCACGTTCCGATCACCCGCCTCGGTCCGTCGCAGCAGGGCTATCAGATGTGGCGCCACATCCGCTGTCTGTAGAATAAGGAAACGCCAGGGTCCGGCTACGGGTGACTTGTTCAAAGTCGGCGTATTTGACCTTCAGCGTTAGCGTGCAGCCGCATTCCTTGCGGGCCGTCATCTTCGCCAACACCCGCTCCGTCAGGCCGATCAGATGCTCAAGCATGATTTCGGTATCAGAGAGATCCGTCTCGAAGGTCGTCTCCGCCCCATAAGACTTGCGCGCTCGATTGGGATTGACCGGTCGATCATCCTGCCCCCGCACGATCCGATAGTAATACTCACCGGCCTTGCCGAAGTGCTGGGACAAGGTCTCCAGCGATAACCGCTCCAGATCCGCGCCGGTCTCGACGCTCAAGCCCATCAGTTTGCGTTCTGTCGCCGGACCAATCCCATGGAAATGACCTACAGGCATGGTTCTCAGGATATCTGCCGCCTCACGCGGCAGAATGCAACACAGCCCATCCGGCTTGTCCCGATCCGAGGCGATCTTGGCCAGGAACTTGTTGTAGGACACCCCGGCCGATGTGTAGTCTCGCTCCTTCGCGGACAGTTCCGAATCCTCCGGGGTAGGGGTTTTCATAGGTGCCAAAATACCGTTGAGGTTTTGAAAGGTTTCTCAATGGAACTGTGCTAATCTCATCAGATTATCCGCGCCTGAAAGCGGGAGAGCATGCTGATGCTTGTTAAGATTCATTACGTTGTGCACGAATGGAGTACCCAGTCATGAGCTTTCGCAAGCTTCTTACGCCCGTTATCACTGCCACGCTAACTTGCCTCATCGTCCTTTCTGCACCCAGCGGTCAGGCTGAAGTTCTGCCGGATTTCAGTGGCGGACTCGCATCGCTCACGACGCCCAATTCTTCACCGGCAGAGCAATTGAATGTTGGCAGTCGTTCAGCAAGTAATGATCCGGTGGGCCTACTAGGGGCAAATCCATTTCCCACCGAAGTGGCCAACATCCCGGATCTGCCTAATGACCTGCCTTATATTTTTAAACAGGCGGATGCGGGCAGCTCGGTTGTTTGCGGCATTCTAGCCAATGGTCGACTCATGTGTTGGGGGTTAAATGATTTTGGTCAGGCGGTTCCCCCAGAGGGAAAATATAAGCAAGTTTCCGTAGGACAATTACATGCCTGTGCAATCAAAACCAATGGTCGGCTCAAGTGTTGGGGTGAACATACAGCATTTCCGACAAAATCAGGCTATCGAGGCCTTTATGAGAAGGTGAGTGCTGGAGACGATCATACCTGTGCAATATCACGCAAGGGTACGGTCACCTGTTGGGGAAACAATGATCATGGCGAGTTGAATGTACCCAACAAAAAGTTCAAGGATATTAGTGCAAAAGCCAACCATACTTGTGGCATAACACGAGATGACGCACTTGTATGTTGGGGTCAAGAAAGCTTTGTTCGGTATGTGCCCCCCACTGGAAGATTTGTAGATGTCAGTACTGGCACACTTCACGGTTGTGCTACCCGGTTGGACGATCGTTCGGTCGTCTGCTGGGGTAACAATGCATACGGGCAAACAAATGCTGTTCTGGGACAGTATAAGACTTTGGCCTCCGGTGATTTCCACACCTGTGGTCTTCGTACCGATGACAGCATAATTTGTTGGGGGAGCGACGAACATGGCCAACAGCAAATCCCCCTGGGGGCTGCAAAGAGTATTGCAGCTGGCGGTGAGCTGAGTTGTGGCATAAACATGGCTGATAAGCTCTGGTGTCGCGGAAGTTTTGCCTATAATCCCTATCTGTTTGAGCAAGTCTCTCAGCAGGGTAGCCAAAGCTCGTCAGGGGATGTCAAAACGCAGTTCATTCCCTTTGCATTTCTTGGTCAATTAGCCGCTGTGGTAGGAGGGGGATTGGTCAATTATGGCAAAGGCGCAGATAAAAGTTGGGTGGGCGCCGAGGCGACAGGGGTGAAATGGCAGTTAGGGTTGGCTGCCGGCTCGATCATTTTCAATGCGCTTAGTAGTTTTCTACCGACTCCTCCCAGCAAGACGGAACTGCTACTGGAAGACATTCAAGCCAAGTTGGAAAAATTGCAGCAGAGCATGGATACCGTCGCCAAAGATGTCAGGCGGATAGCAAATCTTGTGGCTAAATCTTATTGTGATCAACAGTTGCAGGCACTGCAGAGCAACGTAGATGTGATTCTTAATGCGAATCGTGACTATCGTGCGCTTTTAACTAAGGTGGGTACTCTGATCTCTGCCTCAGCCAACAAGCAATCACTGATTAGCCCAATTGCGGATATACAGAAGTTTGCTGATGCACAGGCTAAGCCGATTTCTGATGCTCGAGCTAACATTGGTCGCTCCCTCCTTGGCTATGTCTCTAGTTCCCCATTAGAGGCTTGCCTAATTAGCTCGGTTATTAAATTCAAACAATCTGATAGTTTGGGGTTTGATGACCGCGCTTTGTATGCTGATGGATACAGAATATTAAACATTGCCTTGTCGACACAGGCGATTGCGCAAATGATGGAGCAAGACATCAATATCTATAAGGCCTCTAGGGTACTGCTAGGGCCGCTTGATAGCACTCAAGCAGTTGCGCCAATCAATTTGCCCCCAGAAAATCTAGCGGGCATTTGCGAAACAATCCGCAACCCGGTACTTGATCCCACTAGTCCGCGTTGGGCGCTTGCAAAGAACTTCTGCGATGAAAATACAACTTCAGTCAAGGCGCAATACACCGAGTATGTGGAAGTCGTAGAGCGCCTCGGCGCACCTTACACAGATGATTATCAGCTATTAAGCTTGAGTAAGGACTTGTTGGGCTATGGTGCAGCTACAAGGAATCTTCTGTGGATACGTAATTTCGATGATGCTGCAGTGGGTCGATTTGAGCACCGAGTCACAGACTTTGGCTCTAGATCATCTTTTCGTGCTAAAGGAAATATAGATCTGTATTTTGATAATGGATCTAGTAGGGAGGGACGTTGGGTTCCCGCAGGGGCAGAGTGGCGTGAATTTTTTGGTCATGTTGCTGAGCATGCTAAGAAGATTGGCGCCCCACTTAAGTTTGACTTCCTTGAAAAAATGTCTGTTGAGAAAGATCAGTTCGCGCAAAAGCCATTCTTCTCTGGTATTGCGCTGAAGCCATTCTGGATGTCAGGCCAAACGTATGATATGAATTGGATACCCTTGGCGCAGAGATCCTTTGGATATAGGGTAGACGATGGTCCAACCACTAAAGGTATGAAATGTCTTGTTGCAAGCGGGATAAATAAGACGCGCATGCAAGAGGTTTCTGGAATGGTGTGTGGGCAGACTGAAATGGAAGCCATGACCAACAGAATTTATGGTTATGGGGATACCGAATGGAAACCTTACCCAAACAAAGACGAGGGATGTGGTTCAAGATCAAAATCCACAACCAATGTAAATTATTGTTTTGGGAATGGTGCTGAGTTTCTCGGCTTCGCCACTGATTCCTACCTTAAAAGAAATGGTTTGGTCAATCAGGACTATTTACCATATGCCTACCAATTAGGAAGCTATTTCCTCCGGTGGTGGACTGGATTTACCTCTGGTGGTATTACATTCTGGGGAGATGCCGACATGGTGACCAATGCATGGTTCTTTCCTGGCAAGGATGCAGGCATGTATGTCATGCCGGTCTTGGATGTGAGCAAAAGGCAATGCCTTGATAGTCTCCGAACATCTAACAGCCAGATGCGACAAAGCTTCAGAAATGCTGATGATGTAAAAGTGTATTCGGAATGCGGAAAGGACCTGGATCGGGTCGTGCGAGACCTAATTCCACGACCAGATGAATCAATTCCAGAATATGGGGATTTGACAAAATATGTAAAGAAACTACGTGTCAACTAATAATAAGGCTGCACACTATGCGCCAAGTCACTTGACTCCACGGAATCCTTGAAGCGATGCGTTGGAATTGATAAGCCTTCGCTTCATTGTCCCCCGGGCGATTCTTAATACCGTGGATTAAAACTTGGGTTTTGCTATATTGGTTGGCTCGGTGATGCCGGTTGAACCGTGGTCAGGAAAAATCACACAATGAAGAAACTAACACAACATGCGGCGCAAAATTTGATCGTCGGTTTTGGTCTGGTAACGCTAGCCATGGCATCATCAGGTGCCAGTGCGGGATGCAAGCCAATTACCGTCTACACGAAAAGCATACAACGTGCGATCGTGCCAAATGGAATAGATGGCCCGCTCGGAGACACGGTTATTGCCAATGGTCTTGTGTACGAGAGTCCTATCAACGGGGCCGACCCAATCGGCACGTTTGATCTCTCGGCAATCACTACGTCCGTCAACGGAGCGACTGAACGTCGTCAGGTATTTATCGAGACCTCGTTTGACCAATCGTTCAAGGATAAGCTAAATCAAACCAATCGGCGGTGCGGCACATCCAAAAATCGCGCGGACATTGATGTGTCACCGACAAACGACATCAACATGTCGGGCGTCGAAACCTATCCTACTGGTGGTGGGATTTTAAGCGAGCCGATCGTCCTTGCTGTCGGCTCAGGTACGGGGATATTCGTTGGGGCGAGAGGACAGGTAAAAATATCGCATGACCCTGCCAGCCAGTTTTTCACTTACACCTTTACCCTTCTCCCACGCTAATTAATCTCCGGGTAGGTGGCCAAGATAGAGCTAATCGTGGATCTCATTTTTAAGTGAGGCCCCTCAGTCCTTCAGACCACTCAGAAAAATCCGCTCCTGCCGTGTTCAGTCAGCGGGGAAGGGCTCATCAGATCCTTCTAGGTCAGGTGGGCCGGCTGTTTTCCTGCCAGGATTTTTTCGATGATCGTTGGCGACAGAAAGGCCAGTCGCAAAATCCGGCTGACATATGCGTTCCTCGATGTGTTCTGGCTGCATAACAGCCAGCAGCCTTGATGTTTTGGCGACCACCTGAGCGGTCCACCGACCCCACCCGCTGGGTGGCGGTCGGCCTGGCCATGGTCTCGACCCTGGGCGGGTTTGTGGGATCATTGATTAGCGGCGCCCGCGAAGTTGCGGCGATGCGCGTGCAAATTGAAACCCTGGCCTCAGCCTATCGGGATTCGAGCCTCGAGGAGCGGGAGCGCTTCCAGCATGTTATTGAACAACTCAGTGATGTCGAAGCCCGCCTCCGCTTGGTGGAGCAGCCAAGGCGATGATCTGGTTCCTCATTTTCCTGGCCCTGTGGGCAGTATTCGACTGGATTCTGGTGCGTGAGTGACCCTGAGGAACCCCTATGTTTGATTACGACGATGGATGCGAATTCTATCGCCTATTCCTTGATTTATTGACGTGATGTTATGTTGATAGAGCAGTAAATCCTAGCGTTTTTCTTGGTTGAAAGACCTGAAAAATGGGGCTACCTTCACCATCGAGACCTATTGATTGGGTCATGTGTCGGAAGAAATAACGGAGGCGTGCTATGAAAACAAAATTTACAATTCTGGCGGTTGGCGGTCTGTTTTTTTCCATGATGGCCAGTGCCTATGCTGAGGGAGAGGGGGCTTGTTTAAAATCACGAGACAAGGCGGCGGGCATCAAGACCGCTGTTGTTAATGCTACCGCCGAGTTGGACTCCCGCTCTGGATGGGTTAAGGGCTTGCAGAATAAGTTCTGTACTTTCACCAGCACAGAAAATACGGGTATGGTCGATCTTCAGACCCTTACATCCAAGCGTCCCTCTATCGCTGCGACATATATCGTTAATGGGCTGGACATGGCTGAACTGATGAAGGTTGTGCCAGAGGGGTATTCTGGAAATCCTGCAACGCTCTTCTGTCAAGCATTGGCCGGCTCATCAATTACCCGGTACACCGACGGTGGATTTGCCACGAAGCTTGGTCAAGATGAGGTTTGTGTATTTGGTGACGGTTCAAAGGTCAGTATGTGGTCCCTTGTCTACCTCTCTGATGACACTGACTACTTGTCGATTCGAAAGGCTGTAAGGTCAGAGCCGCTTCAGGTTGATTTGCCATATATGAAGTGAGTAGTTTGAGTTTGTGATGGTTGACCCGCCAAGAGCGGGTCAACTTTTATCAGTCGCCCGCAATGGCCCACTCTGCTGGGTGTCGGTCCCTCCGTAACATCAACACAGAAAATGAAGCGAAAAAAAGATTCGCGACCTTTTGTGAGCCTATTTTGTCCCGGGCGGAATTGATCAAATTGACCGAATGAGTGACCTGACCCGCACGCTTGATATCGTCTTTGGGGGCCGGAACGAGATCAGTCCGGTCATCGGCGAGATCGAGTCGAGCTTCGATCGGTTTGATGCGGCCGTTCAGAACGTCGCCCAACCATTGGCGGCCGTCGCGGATCAGTTCCTTAAAACCGAAGCCGCGATCCTGGCATTGGCCGCGGCATTTACCGGCGCCGCTATCGATGCCGCCGGTCGCTTTGGCGATGCCGCCAGTGAGATCGGGACCCTGTTCGGGGGCACCTCCGATCAGGTGGATCGCTTCGGCACCGATATTCAGAATTACGCATCTACCTCGACGCAGTCGATCGCCTCCATCAACGGCGCGATTTACGAAGCCATCTCCTCGGGCGTCAAATACGAAGACAGTCTGGCTTTTCTGAATGAGGCCGAGAAGCTCTCGGTCGCCGGCCGTGCCAACCTCCAGCAAGTGACCAGCGTGCTGACCGGTGTGCTGAATGCCTATGGTGCCAGCACCAGTCAGGCGGCCGAATTTACCGATGATCTCTATACCGCCGTCCTCAACGGCAAGACGACCGTCCCTGAACTGGCTCAGTCGCTCGGCAACATCGTCGGCATCACCGCCAATGTCGACGTGGGCTTTGATGAGCTCTCGGCGGCCATTGCCGCGCTGACGGCGTCATCGGTCAAAACCCCGGAGGCCATTACCGGTATCAAGGCAGCTATCTCGAATATCCTGTCGCCCTCCAGTGACGCAGCAAAAGCCGCGGCGGAGATGGGGCTCCAGTTCGATGGCGCGGCCCTCCGCTCCAAGGGGTTATCCGGGATGCTGAGTGAAGTGTATGACAAGACCCAGGGCAATACCGATTCGATTAAACGCCTGTTCGGCAGTATCGAAGGCTATAACGCCGCCCTGATCCTTGGGGCCGACAAGACCGGCATCTTTGTCAAGTCCCTGGAGGACATGGCCAATAACTCTGGCGCCACGAACCAGGCCTTCGAGGCCATGACGCAGAACTATGAAGTGGCCCTGCAGCGTATGGGCAATGCCGCCGAGGTCGCCCTGATCAAGGCCGGAAAACCCCTGTTGGATGAATTTGGCGGAGTGGCGAATGGCATTGCAGCCGTGTTCAAGTCTCTGGGGCAACCCATCGATGCCGGAGCCTTTGCACCGATCATCCAGGCGATGGAAACCTTTGGCCAGAGCATGGCAGGCACTCTGCAGCAGATCGCGCAGAACCTGCCCCAAGCACTGTCCGGCTTGGAGTTCTCCGGGCTGATCCGGTCATTCCAAAATCTCGGCGACGAGATGGGTGATGTTTTTGCCCAGATATTTGGCAACATCGACCTTTCTACCCCGGAAGGACTCGGCGACGCGCTGCAAATGATTGTTAACGGGGTCGCTGCCCTGACCAATGTCACCGCCGGCATTGTTGATGGGCTGGAAC
>JBILGM010000030.1:0-36975 GCA_044351045.1 Methylococcaceae bacterium
TGCCGGCCGGCGTTACAGCGACGGCAGTAACGGGCCTGACGAACATGGCGGCGGGTGGCGTCAGCTGCACCAATTTGAATGTTGCAGGCGGTCTGTTGGACTGCACGGTCACCCTGACGACACCGATGGCAGCGGGAACTGGAACGAGCGGCGCCAGCTTCAAGGTCACAGTGACGATGCCGTCGACGGTACCGAGTCCTGCGCTGCTGATTAACTATGCTTCGACCGACCCCACGGGAGGTAGCACGCCAACGATACCGGGCTCCAGCTGTACCGGGTCTGAATGTGGTAGCCAGGGGACGACGATCACGGCAACCGCTCCGACCATCGTTAAATCTTTCACTGCCCCAACGATCGCTCCGGGTGGTACCAGCACCCTGACGATCACCCTGGCCAACAGCAATGCTGGGGTGGCCATGCTGACGGCGGATCTGACTGATAATTTGCCGAATAATCTGCTGGTGGCCAGTACACCGAATATTGGGGGTACTTGTCTCGGAACCAAAGTGGCGGTGGCTGGCAGTCAGTCAGTCACCTTGAGGACCGGCGCCTCGATACCCGCCAGTTCAATCTGCACCTTTACGGTAGATGTCACCTCATTTCTGGTGGGTGAATATCTCAATGCGATACCGGTCGGTGCCTTGCAGACCAATTATGGTTCAAACCTTGTGGCAACGCAGGTGGAGTTGGCCGTGGTGGCCCGTCCGGCGGTGGCCAAGGCCTTTAATCCGGTTTCCATGGCGGTGGATCAACAGAGCCGGCTGTCTCTCACCTTGTCAAATCCGAACGGTGCCGTGATCACCTTGGGTGCTGCAATGATTGACCATCTGCCGGCTGGGTTGACGATAGCGAGTGCTCCGCTACTTCAGAATACCTGCCCCGATGAGCCGAGCATTTCTTCGGACCGGACCCGTTTCATTTATCCTCTCGGCGCTCGCATCCCGGTGGGGTCCTGCATCATCTCGGCCTTGGTCGTGGCTGATGGTGCGGGGACTTATCTGAACACGATCCCGGCGGAAGGCTTGCAAACCAATATTGGGACTAATGAATTCCCCGCCACGGCGCAGTTGGTTGTCACTACCAACAAGTTGCACCCGATGGTCGCCAAAACGTTTAATGCGGCCAGTATTGTCCAGCGTGCCGTCAGTCGACTGCGCATTGTGCTGGGGAATGCCAGCGATCAACCGATGACGCTCAGTCAGGATTTGGTGGATAACCTGCCGACCGGTGTTGTGGTGGCGAATCCCCCCAATCGCGGGGATACGTGTCCTGGGAGTGTCTCGGCCTTGGCGGGTGGGAGCTCGATTGGTTATGCGTCAGGCAGCGTGATCCCGCTGGGGAGTTGCGAGCTGGCCGTTGATGTGACTTCCACAGTAGTGGGTGCGCATCCCAACACGATTCCAGTCGGTGCGCTTAAAACGACCGCCGGCGGTGAAAACCCATTCCCGGCAACGGCCACTTTGATGGTTGATGCCGCAACGCCCGGGGTGGCCAAGGCGTTTGATCCGCCTCTGATTGACGGGGGGCAAATCGCCAGGCTGACGCTGACGTTGACGAATAATGGCACGGTGAATGCGCAGTTGACAGCGGATCTGGTCGATACCTTCCCGAGGCTACCTAATCTGGTGGTGGCCAATCCACCCCGAGTGGGGGGCAATTGTCCCACCGCGGCATTGGCTGTCAGTGGTGGCACTAGCCTGACGTACCCCTCCGGATCGATCATACCGGTTGGCGGGTGCACCATCAGCGTGGATGTGACGTCGGTGGTGGGCGGGGCCTACGATAACGTCATCCCTGCGGGTTCGTTGCAGACTGATCAGGGTAATTATCCGGAAGCGGTGACCGCGACGCTGATCATTGATCCGGCAGATATCGTGGTGACCAAAACGCTGGCGACGCCAGGACCCTACTATCCGGGTATGTCGGTGGATTATGTGATCAGCGTAACCAATCGGGGACCGGATCCGGGGTTTACCGCCCAATTGAATGAGATACCCAGCAACATCACGATTGATGGTGTGACGGGTGACTGCTCGCAATTCCCTTGTCAGTTGGGCGGGCTTGCCGTCAATCAGGTCAAGACGGTTCAGGTTGCAGCAACCATCAATCAGGGCATCAGTGCGTTCGGCAATACCGTCACGGCGGTCACCACGCCCTTTGACCCTGACTCAGGCAACAATACAGCAACCACCACGAACGAGGTCACACTGATCACGCCGACGGTTAGCAAATCGTTCACGCCGGCTTCTGTCTATGTGGGGGAAACGTCGGTGCTGCGTCTGTCGTTGGGTAATGCCAATCCCATCGCCATTTTGCTGAACGCGCCTTTCGTGGATGCCTTGCCGAGCGGTTTGAGGATTGCGGCGATACCCGGTGTTGTCAGTTCCTGTTCCGGTAATGTTGTGGCCGGGGCAGGGGATAGTTCGATCGGTTATGGCTCCGGTTCAGCCATCCCGGCCGGCGGGTGCTCCATCCAGGTGAACGTGGTTGCTTCGGTGCAGGGCACCTATGTCAATCAGATACCCGCTGGGGCTCTCAGTACGAGCTTCGGTAACAATGCGTCGGCCGCGCAGGCTACCTTGACGGTGAACTCAAACCCGGTCCCGCCACCACCACCGCCACCGCCACCGAATCCGATTCCGGTGATGGACTGGAAGCTGTGGATGTTGATGGCAGGGCTATTGTGGGCATCTGGGGCCTGGCGTTTGCGCAAGCTCAAACCGCAGCGATAAAGTCTGAGTTGCCGTGAGCTAAGGCTGAGACATGACGTGTCTTTAAGATTTGTCATGTCTGGCTGGGTAGACGCCGGTGCTGTTAAGACGGGCCGCTTAGCGCTTTGTTCGGATAAAGCAACGCGGCAACCGGGACGATTTGGCCCCGGAACCCCGCATTTTGCTGGGCTACCTGCGGGCTACCCGCTGGCCTATCCATCTAAATCCCATCAGTTTCAAAGCGAGCTGACGCATCAGGCGAGGTAAGTCTGTTTTGTCAGGTATGTCCTGCCTATAGCGACATGACTCATAGCGTGCGCTGATGGTTAAAAAGGATTGCGCGCCCGGGCCATTGTGATCCATGACCCGTCGCGCAAATTGCCCCGGCGTTTCCGAAGGTGCTCGTATCCACCCCAGTCGGGCGTATTGAGTGCAGAGTCGGCGATAGCGGGCAGTCAACGCGTCTTCGTGCCGGTTGGGACGGTCGCGCAGACGAAGAAAAAGCAGGAAGGCGCCCAGCATCGTCAGGAAGCCAACCGCAAACGCCATCAGCAGCGCCTGGGGTGAGGCCAGCCCCAGGCGGCGCAACAGGGATTGTTGGCGATCGGGGTCGTAGCCCAGCACCCAGCGTCCGACGAGATAGTCGAGGTAGTCCAGCTTGATTGATAGCAGGCCAAGCAGGGATTGCCGGCCTCGGTTCTGGAGGCCAAGCAGGGTCTGTAAGGCCGTACTGTCGGGAGACCATTCGGCAAAGCCCTGTTCAACTCGCTCCGGGGCCACAGCTGACGTGGGATCAAACCGCTGCCAGCCGGTGGTTGGGAACCAGACTTCCGCCCAGGCATGAGCGTCATACTGGCGGACACTGACATAGTGCTCCTGCAGATTTCTTTGTCCGCCCTGATACCCCATGACCACACGCGCTGGGACACCGGCCGCGCGCATGAGAAACACAAAGGCGCTGGCAAAATGTTCGCAGTAGCCATGCTGGGTCTCGAACAGGAATTGATCGACACTGTCTGCGCCCAGCAAGGGCGGTTCCAGCGTGTAGACAAAGGTCTGATGGAAGCGGTCCAGTGCCTGCCGGACGATCGATTGATCGCTGATGGCCTCCTGGCGCCATTGCCGAGCCAGTTCGCGTGCGCGGGGATTGCCGGTATTCGGAAGTGCGGTGTAGCGTTGCCGTTCGGCAGCGGATAGTTCCTGCAGATCCTTGCCCGTTTCTGCGGGCCAGACGTCATAGGTGACCCGCTCGAGGACCTCTTGCCGATAGCGGAACAGATCATCGCCGTTGGTCGAAATCCGGTCATCGGCCAGTCGGGCCGTGCTGAGCGTGAACACCCATCGGTGCCCATGCGGTTCCATGACGATGTTGTACAGCGGCTGACTCTGAGGTTTTGGAAGCGACCCGGTGTTTTGCCAGTAAAAGTGTTTGTCGCTGCTGTTCTTCCAGCGGCGCCCATCAAACTCATCCAGTACCGTGCCTCGCCAGTAAAGGCTCGATTGCGGCGGGATGTCACCAAAGAATCCTGCTCTGAAGGCTAGTTCGGCCGAACGTGACGGCTTGCTGAAATCGCCCGGGCTCATGTCTTCACCCATACCGATACGCGCTTCCTGCTTTTGCAGCGGCATGGCCCAAAGTGGCGGCAGGCGAGGCATGACGATAAATAGAAACACCAGCAACGGTGCCGCCAGACCCACGGTTATGCCCGCGGTTTTGAGGGGTGCAAATGGGTGCTCGTTGACGCGCTGTGGATCGGAGTGGATGGCCACCAGGCTGGCGACGATCAGCGCCAGTTGCAGGCAAGCCAGCACCATGGCGATGAACCCTTGCGCAAACAACAGGAACGCCATCAGCACCAGTATCGCGATGTAGAGAAAGAGCTGAGCACTGCGGGTGTGATAGACCTCCAGCGATTTTAGGGACAGCCCGGTGATGAGCAGTGCGACGTAGACCTCCAGCGACAGACCCGTCCGATACTGCAGGGCGATGCCGACACAACAGACCGTCACGCACACCGCCTTTTGCCAGGGGCCGGGGAATGCCCAGCGGCCGAGATAAACCATGCCGCGCCAGAGCACGCAGGCCAGCCCGACCCCGACGAGCCATAGGGGCATGTCCCGGGACATCAATGTCAGGCTGGTCATCACCACGGCCAAAAGATAGAGCAGGGCGACTCGTGAAAGCTGACCGGCCGGCAAGGAAGTTGCAGACGCGATCACACCGGACATTCCGCCAAGGCGCGCAGCACCGCTTGCAGATGTTGGCTGCCTGAGTCGGGTTCCAGGGTGAGATGGGGGAGTCTCAGTCCGAAGGCCCGCTGGTCGGCCGACAATTCCAGAGCGCTGAAGCAGAGTTTGGAAAGCCGTGTTTCCGGATTAGCATCCGGGAGCGCATGAAAGTCCAGCCATAGCTCGGTCGCGAGATAATCCACGGTCTCGCGCACATGCAAGCCACGCCCCGCTGCGTAGTGTTTCCAGGCCACGCGGGAGAGGCTGTCGCCGGGCATGTAGCCGCGCAGCGAATGAAAGTCTTCCGAGCCGACCATCGTTTGGCTTCCTTCGAGCTGATCGCCCGCGCCCAAGGGTTGGCTCTCGCTTTTGAGCGGCTGCGGATATACGAGCATTTCGGCCTCCAGATCCAGCCAGGTCCAACAGCGGATGATGCCCAGAGGATAGCCGCTTTGCAGACGAAATCGTCCAGGCTTGAGCCAGCCGCGGTGATGAGTGTTGATGGGGAGTTGAATCGGGCTGGCCTGTTGGGCTAACGGGGAGGCCATTACGGCGGCTTCACCGGGCCATTGAAATTCCAGTTGTTGCCGATCCGTCCTGGATTCCAGCAAAAGCGTGCAGTGCGCAACCTCTCCGGCAAAGACGGGTTCTGCGCTGACGAAGCGCAGCGTGAGGCCGCTCAGATTGGCGAAAGTCTGGTGAATGGCGATGAACAGAATGGCCAGCAACAGAAAGCACAGCGCCAGGATCAGATTATTCTGGAAGTTGGTGGCGCCGATCCAGACCAGCAGCGTGACCAGCAGGTAGGCCCCGCCCTGAAACCCGGGCAGGATGAAGAGATTCTTTTGGTTCAGCGTGATGCGGCGGGCGGCGGGGATGCGCCGGTCCAGCCAGCGCCGGTAGTGATGGCGCCAAGGCTTGAGCCACCGGGCCGATGAGGGACTTGCCGATTTTCTCGTGGGGGATCGGGTACTTTCAGGCATCAGCCCAGAACGTCTACCTGATCCAGTACCGTCTGGGCCGGATCTGCCCCGGCAGCACCCTGGATATGAGGTCGTAATCGGTGTGAAGCAACGGCTTCGAAGACGGCCTGGATATCTTCCGGCAACACATGCTGGCGTTTATGAATCAGCGCCCAGGCTCGCGCCGCTTGTATGAGGCCGATCGCGGCCCGAGGCGATAGGCCCCACTGGCAGAAACCGGAATGTCGCGTATAGCTGACCAGTCGCTGCACATAATCCAGCACGCTGGTGGAGACATGGATCGAGGCCAGGGATTGTTGCAACAACTGCCAGTCCTCGGGTGTGACAACGGCATGGATATCGCGTGTGAGATCACGAGGATTTTCGCCTTCGAGCAGTCGCCGCTCGATGCTGGCCGCCGGGTAACCGAGGGAAATCCGCATGAGGAAACGATCAAGCTGCGACTCGGGCAACGGATAGGTCCCGGCCTGATGTATTGGATTTTGCGTGGCGATCACGAAGAAGGGCTCGGGTAAGGCCAGGGTTTTGCCGTCGATGCTGATCTGATGCTCCTCCATCGCCTCCAGCAAGGCGCTTTGCGTCTTCGGCGAGCTGCGATTGATTTCGTCGGCGAGCAGCAGCTGGGTAAAAACCGGCCCCCTGTGCAGAGTGAACTGGCGGCTTTCCGGATCGTAAATATGCGTTCCGAGAATATCCGCGGGGAGCAGATCGCTGGTGAATTGCACCCGCTTGTATTGGAGCCCGAGTGCCGCTGCCAGGGCGTGAGCGAGGGTGGTCTTGCCCATCCCGGGGAGATCTTCGATCAGCAGGTGACCCCGAGCGAGCATGCAGGCCAGCGCCAGCTGAATCTTGTCGTCCTTGCCCAGGAGAACCGTGCCGACGGTCTCGATGATCCGGTCGATGGAGCGGCTCAGCATGGCGCCATGACCTTTGAGGTCGAGCTTTGGTCAGACGAATCGCAGCGATTGATTAGCCCCTCAAATATCGTTATCCCTGAGCTCGGCGAAGGGCGGCTTTTGGTAAAGGTTTTCTGATGGTCCCCACGGGACTCAATGCAAATATGCCACTCGCATCGAATGGCCTTACTGCAAAGCACTGAGTGACGACAGCATGGGTGCAGAGATGAGGTCAGGATTGCACCCACTGCTGAAGAATGCGGGACAAATCAGCCATGCCCTTACGCAGATTGGCTTCGATTTCATCCATGGTGATTTCGCCGGCTTGCTTGCCCGCCGCCCAGTTGGCGACGACGGCACAGCAGGCGTAATCAATCTCCAGTTCACGCGCCAGGGCGGCTTCCGGCATGCCGGTCATGCCGACCAGATCACAGCCGTCACGCTCCATGCGGATGATTTCGGCGGGCGTTTCCAGCCGCGGGCCCTGGGTGCAGCCATAGACACCGCCGTCGATCACCTCGACCTTGGCCCGCTGGGCTGAAGCAAGCAGTTTTTTGCGCATCGACGGCGTGTAGGGTTGAGTAAAATCGATATGCGTGACGTGGTTAAGCTTGTCAGCGAAGAACGTGTGCTCGCGAGCGTAGGTGTAGTCAATGACCTGATCCGGCACGGCAATTTTACTGGGTGCCATGGCCGGGGTGATGCCGCCGACAGCGGCCACGGCCAGAATGCTGGAAACTCCGGCGGTCTTGAGCGCCCACAAATTGGCGCGGTAATTAACCCGATGGGGTGGAATGCGGGCCGGGTCGCCATGACGGGCGAGAAAAACGATCTCTTGCCCATGCAGCTTGCCGAACATGAGATCCGAGGAGGGGTCGCCATAGGGCGTGGTCAGGCGCTCGCATTCATCAATGGCTAGCTCGCTGAGGCTGGTCAATCCGGTGCCTCCGATAATGGCGGTCAGGGCGCTCATGGTCGTTCTCTTAGTAAACGGTTTGACAGGCATAAATGCCGGGCCAGTTGCGGAGGTGACTTTTGTAGTCGAGTCCGTAACCAAAGAGGTAGCGGTTTTCGGTCGTCAGGCCGACGAAATCCGCCTGGCAGGGTTTTTCCCGCCCGATCTGTTTGTCGACGAGCACGGCTACCCACACCTTCGCGGCGCCCGCTTCCCGACAGTAGCGGGTGATCTCTGCCAGGGTGATGCCTTCGTCCAGAATGTCGTCCACTATCAGCACCGTCCGCCCCTTGAGGGGTAGGGCAGGGGTCAGCGTCCAGCGCATCTCGGTAGCCCGCGTATCGCCCTGATAGCGACCGGCTTTAATGGAGTCGAGTTCCAGGGGGAAACGCAGATTCAGCAGCAGTTCGGCGGTAAAGAAGATGCCGCCATTTAATACCGAGAGGACCACCGGATGCTGGTCTGCCAGTTCCGCCGTGATATGTTTGGCCATGCTGACAATGGACTGTTTGACTGCATCAAGAGTATGCAGGCATTCGGCATCGGCCGCGACGCGAGCGACCTCTTCGGTGATGTTCATGCGCTCTGCTCGTGCAGGTGGGTAATGCGGGAAGAGATGTTCTGCCATTCGGGGCTAGCCAGCAGGGTCTTGCGGTCGATCGGAAAACGCCCGCGCATCCGCTCCAGACGAGACTGCCGTTGCGGGTCGGGTTTTTCGCCGGCAAGCGCCTGCAGAACCTCGGTCGCCGCTCCGGGTGCATTGCAGACAAGCACCATGTCGCAGCCGGCATCGAGGGCTAATCGTGCACGGTCGACATAACCGCCGGCATAGGCGGCACCGGCCATGGATAGGTCGTCGCTGAAGACGGCGCCGGTGAAGCCCAATTGCTGACGCAGTACCTGCTGAATCCAGTAAGGCGAAAATCCGGCGGGGTTGGCGTCGATCTGCTCATAAATGACATGCGCCGGCATGATGCCCTCGAGTCCCTGGGCGAGCAGAGCCTGGAAGGGTTTGAGGTCGCGCTGCTGCAGCGCGCTTAATGGGCGTTTATCCACCGGCAGTGCCAGATGGGAGTCTTCGACCACCCCGCCGTGTCCCGGAAAATGCTTGCCCACCGCCGCCATGCCGGCTCGACGCATGCCCTGGGTAAAAGCCCCCGCCAGTCGGGCAACGGTCTCGGGCTCAGAGCCAAATGCGCGGTCGCCGATGACCTGGCTGATGCCGCACTCGACGTCCAGCACCGGGGCAAAGCTGAAATCAACATCGATGGCACGTAGCTCCGCTGCCATCAGCCAGCCTGATTTTTCCACCAGATCGATATCGCCAGTGGCCTCGTAGCGTGAAGCCGGCGGCAGGCGAGTGAAACCCTCGCGAAAGCGCTGGACGCGGCCGCCCTCGTGATCGACTGCAATCAGCAATTCCGGGCGGGTGGCACGGATTGTGGCGACCAGGTCGATGATCTGCTTGGGGGACTGATAGTTGCGACGGAACAGGATGACGCCCCCGGTGGCTGGCTGGCGCAGTCGATCCTGCTCCTCGAGCGTGACGACGGTGCCCTCGACATCGAGCATAACCGGGCCGGGTGGAAGATTCAGATGCATGGCAGAGGATTTGAAAGCGGTAACAGAGTCGGACAAGTGCTGGTCACGCGCCGTTATGATTCGGCTTATTGTTGCTGCTGTTCCTGAGCCTGTCGGCGTTTCTGGCGGTCTTCGAAGGCCTGGAGCTGCTCGGGGGTGGCTTCGGTCTGGAAACGGGATTTCCATTCTGGATAGGTCATGCCATAAACCCGTTCCTGGGCTTCTGCATAACTGACCGTCAGCCCTTTTTCGCTGGCTGCCGCGCTGT
The DNA here is from genome assembly GCA_044351045.1 of Methylococcaceae bacterium. GTDB lineage: Bacteria > Pseudomonadota > Gammaproteobacteria > Methylococcales > Methylococcaceae > UBA6136. The sequence continues at coordinate 9,624 of JBILGM010000030.1, forward strand.
ACCACTTGGCCAGACAGTTGCGGCAAAAGTCAGCCAGGTTCATCAGGTCGATGTTCTGTGCCTCGGGGTGGGCCTGCAGATGCTGAAGAAGGCGACGAAAGGTCGCGGCTTCCAGTTCGGTTTGTGTCTGTGAGTCCATGGATGATGCGTTACGCAGAGGGTTGTTAAGGCGAAATAAAAGCGTGGATGGTCAGCGTTCTCTCCAACGGGTTAACGCTTGAGCCAGCTAGGCTATAATGTCGCGGATTATACAGAAGTCGCCTATACCTCCCGTTTGCGATGATCCCGACCCAGCTGCTCGCCCTGTTGGACCGGATGACTTGAATCTAACTCGATACTCACGCCGATTCCCATGAAGTTACTGGTTGATTTCTTTCCGATTGTGCTTTTTTTTGCGGCCTACAAAATGGCCGACATCTATGTGGCGACCTTGGCTGCCATCGTTGGTGCGATCATTCAGGTGGCTTTCACCTGGTTCAGAACCCGCAAGTTTGAAACCATGCACCTGATCTCGCTGGTACTGATCGTAGTCTTTGGTGGCGCGACCTGGTTCCTGCGCGATCCGACCTTCATCAAATGGAAGCCGACTGTTCTTAATTGGCTGTTTGCCGTGGTTTTTCTGGGAAGCCAGTTCGTCGGGAGTCAGCCCATGATTCAGCGCATGTTGAGCGCCCAGATCGAATTGCCCGCCCAGGTCTGGCGCCGTCTGAACCTGGCCTGGATCTGTTTTTTTGTGGTGATTGGCGCGGTCAACCTTTACGTGGCTTTCAACTATGAAGAAAGCGTCTGGGTAAACTTCAAGCTGTTCGGTATGCTGGGTCTGACCATTGTGTTCGTCCTGTTGCAGTCGGTTTACCTTTCCAAACATTTGCCGGAAACGGCAGCAGAGGAGGATTAAACGTGCTTTACGCCTTTGTCTGCGAAGACGTGCCGGATAGTCTGCCTCTGCGCAAGGAAGCAAGACCCGCTCACCTTGAGCGGTTGAAGTTATTGCAGGCAGAGGGACGCCTGGTGCTGGCGGGGCCGTTTCCGGCCGTTGAGAATGATGATCCCGGTGTGGCCGGATTTACCGGTAGTCTGATCGTGGCCGAGTTCGATAGTCTGGGCGCGGCGCACCAGTGGGCGGATCTGGACCCATATTCCCTGGCTGGCGTGTATGCGCGGGTCACCATCAAACCTTTCAAGCAGGTATTTCCGCTATGAGCGAACGTGTCGAAAAAATTCGGACCACTCTGCAAGAGGCCTTGATGCCGGTACAGCTGGATATTGTTGATGATAGCGCGGCGCATGCGGGGCATGTCGGAGCCATGCAAAGTGGCGGTGGACACTTTTCAGCCTTCATCGTGGCCGAAGCTTTCGTCGGCAAAACCCAGGTCCAGCGGCATCAATTGGTTTATCGAGCCCTGGGTGACCTGATGCGAACCGATATTCATGCCCTGATGATCAAGGCATTGACCCCAAATGAAATGACTTAAACCAACCCTAAAGGAAACTACGAATGAAGAAATACACCCTGGCGTCCGCCATTACTCTTGCTCTGCTAACTGCTGGCTGCGATAAGGGCAGCAACACGGCTCAAACCGTACCCGGTTCCTCTGCGCCGGAGGTGGTTGCCGTAGGTGATGTTGTGGCAACCGTGAATGGAAAGCCGATCAGCAAGGCGGCGTTTGAGATTCTGTCCGACGAAGTCAATGAGCGCCGAGGTGAAAATAAGGTCCCCGATGACAAGATCATCGAGGAACTGATCAAGCGCGAATTGCTGAGCCAGGAAATCGCCGCCTCCGGTGCGATGAAAGATCCCAAGTTTGCGGCGAAAATCGAAAATGCCCAGCGCATGATGCTGTCTCAGGCCGCTGCCGAGCAGTTCATCGAAACCGTTCAGGTCACGGATGAGGATCTTAAGAAGGAATATGACGAGCGCGTCGGTCCGATGAAGACCGCCGAATACAAGGCCAAGCACATTCTGGTCGAGACGGAACAGGCCGCCAAGGACGTCATTGCGAAGCTGGCCAAGGGCGAGAAATTCGATGCGCTGGCCAAGAAGTTCTCCAAGGACCCGGGTTCCAAGGATAAGGGGGGTGACCTCGGCTGGTTCAGCCCGCAACAAATGGTGGCGCCTTTCTCCGAGGCGGTGATTGCAATGAAGAACGGCGAAACGACCCAGACACCGGTACAGAGCCAGTTTGGCTGGCACGTTATCCAGCGTGAAGAATCACGCGAACAGGCCCCGCCTCCCTTCGATGCGGTCAAGGACCAGTTGAAGAACATGGTGCAGACCAAGAAGTTGCAGGAACACATCACCGCCCTGCAGACCAAGGCGAAGGTCGAGAACAAGCTGCCGGCCAAATCCGCTGATGCCCCGAAGCCTGCGGCTCCAGCCCCGGCAGGCGCAAAACCGGCTGCTCCCGCACCCGCACCGAAACCACCTGCCCCTGCAGCACCGGCCCCGGCGCCTGCAGCTCCCCACTGATCGCGGTCAGCATGACTCGAAAAAGCCGGGGATAACCCGGCTTTTTCTTTAATGGCCGGGACGTCAGCGGTCAATGGTTGAGCACTTATGGGTGTGAGCCCTCATGATATTATCAGCCCCTTTTCTGCCGGCATGGTATGAAGCGACATAGCACCAGCATCTTCCTGATTGGACCAATGGGCGCGGGCAAGAGCACTATCGGTCGCTTGCTGGCCAAAACGCTGGGCATCACCTTTGTCGATAGCGATAAGGAGATTGAGCGCAAGACTGGTGTCAGTATCCCGATGATTTTCGAGTACGAGGGGGAGTCAGGTTTTCGCAAAAGGGAAGCAGACATGATCGCGGAACTGACTAATCAGGACGCCATAGTTCTTGCCACCGGCGGTGGCTCCGTCTTGCTCCCGGAAAACCGTTCCTGCTTGCGCAATCGGGGCTTTGTGGTGTATCTGCATTGCCCGGTTGACAAGCAGCTGGAACGCACGCACAAGGATACCAATCGGCCCTTGCTCCAGACTGACAACCCCCGTCAGCGGCTGTTGGACCTCTTCGGAATCCGCGAGCCGATTTACCGGGGCCTCGCGGATTGCGTGGTGGATACCGGTCAAGCCTCCAGTCGCAGTGTGGTTCGGCAAATTCTTAAGGCCCATGAGCGGGCGCACTCAAGACAGCACTGACATGAGAACCTTAACCGTTCAACTGGGTGATCGGAGTTATCCGATTCACATCGGTCAACACTTGCTCGATCAACCGGAGTTGCTGACGCGCCATGTCGACTCGCGTCAGGTCATGATTGTCACCAACGAAACCATTGCACCGCTCTATCTGGAGAAGGTAAAGCGAGCTTTCACCGACCGACAGTTGGCGACGGTGATCCTGCCTGATGGTGAGTCCTACAAGACCATCGATTGCGCGATGACGGTGTTCGATGAGCTGCTTCGCCTGAAATTTAGCCGCAGTGCCCACTTGGTGGCATTGGGTGGCGGTGTCATTGGCGACCTGACCGGTTTCGCGGCGGCCTGCTATCAGCGGGGCGTCCCCTTCATTCAGATACCGACGACCTTGCTCTCCCAAGTCGACTCCTCCGTAGGCGGCAAGACGGCGGTCAATCACCCTCGCGGGAAGAACATGATCGGCGCCTTTTATCAGCCGAAGTGCGTGATTGCCGATATGACCATGCTGGAGACCCTGCCAGATCGCGAGTTGGCGGCGGGTCTCGCCGAGGTCATTAAATATGGCCTGATTCGCGACCCGGCATTCTTTGGCTGGCTGGAAGCCAACCTTGACGCACTGCTGGGTCGCAATGCCGAGGCGCTGACCTACGCTGTTGAACAGTCCTGCCGCAACAAAGCCGAGGTGGTGGCGGCGGATGAGCGTGAATCTGGCGAACGGGCAACGCTGAATCTCGGGCATACATTTGGCCATGCCGTGGAGACCGGACTGGGTTATGGCGAGGTGCTGCACGGGGAAGCCGTTGCCATCGGTACCTGTCAGGTGGCGGATCTTTCTCGCCGACTGGGTTGGCTGACGGACAGTGATGTGAACCGCATCGTCACGCTATTGCAGCGCGCGCAGTTACCGGTCAATCCACCGTCCGTCCTGGATGCCGATGCTTTTCTCGAACACATGGCGGTCGACAAGAAAAATGTCGAGGGACAGTTGCGACTTATTCTGCTGGAGAAGATTGGTCGAGCCACTTTGCCGATGCCGGTCGACATCGGTGTCCTGCGGCAGACATTAGAGAATTACGGGCGGCACTGAGCCCCGAACACTTCCAACCAACGGCCAGGAAGATGAAATCACGTTTTCCTGAGACCGATTTCAAGAGGGTCAAGGATTTCACATGACTGCACCGCTCAATAACGATTGTTTTATTCGCGCACTACTTCGCCAGCCGGTTGAGCGCACCCCGGTCTGGATGATGCGCCAGGCTGGCCGGTATCTACCCGAGTATCGGCAGGTGCGCCAGCAGGCCGGCAGCTTCATGAATCTTTGTACGTCACCGGAACTGGCTTGCGAGGTGACGCTGCAGCCGTTGGCGCGATACCGCCTGGATGCGGCGATCCTGTTTTCCGACATTCTCACCATCCCCGACGCGATGGGTTTAGGCCTGGAGTTCGTCGAAGGTGAGGGTCCCCAATTCCGCCATCCAGTCCGCACGGCAGAGGAGATCCAGCGGCTTTCGGTGCCTGATCCGGAACAAAGTCTGCGCTATGTCCCAGACGCGGTCCGGCTGATTCGCCGTGAACTGGACGGGCGCGTGCCTCTGATCGGCTTCTCTGGAAGCCCCTGGACGCTGGCAACATATATGGTGGAAGGTCGCAGCAGCCGAGAATTCCGCAAGATCAAGGGACTTATGTATGAGCAGCCGCAACTTCTGCACAGCCTTCTCGCCAAGCTGGCCGAATCGGTGTCGGTTTACTTGCAGGCTCAGATAGCAGCGGGTGTCGATGCCGTCATGGTGTTCGATACTTGGGGTGGCGTTCTTTCACCGCGTCAATATCAACAGTTTTCCCTGCAGTATGCCCAACAGGCCCTGTCTGGCATTGCCCTGGAACGCGACGGCCAGAAAATTCCGGCCATCCTCTTCACCAAGGGGGGCGGTCAGTGGCTGGAGACGATGGCTAACAGCGGCTATGACGCGCTGGGCCTAGACTGGACGACCGACATTGGCGAGGCCAGAGCGCGTGTGGGCGACCGAGTGGCGTTGCAGGGCAATCTTGACCCTCAAGCCCTTTACGCGCCGATCCCGGCGCTGCGCGAAGAAGTCAGACTCATTCTCGAAAGTTATGGGCAAGGCTCTGGCCACGTTTTCAATCTGGGCCATGGCGTTTGGCCTGATGTGAACCCCGACCATGTCGGCGCCATGATCGAGGCCGTGCACGAATTTAGCCCCACCTTCCACCGCGTCTGAACCCCCGTCTTCCAGCACTCACTCGTCTTTGTTCAGTGCGATCTCGGCCTGCAGCCCGACTTCTGCGGCGAGATGCTCACCAGATGCAAGGGGGTCAATGCCCAGCGCAAGGTGACTTTTCCGATAGCCATACATGAAATAGAAAACCAGGCCGAGCGACCCCCAGATAGGGAAGACCCACTGCGCCTCGGCGGGTAGATAGTAGAAAAGAATCAACGTGCCCAGCATGGCGAGCGGTCCGACCACCCAGATCAAAGGCGTCCTGAAGGGCCGCCGGCGGTCTTTCTCCCTGATTCGAAGGATCATGACCGCGATCGAGACGACAAAAAACGCAAATAGCGTCCCTGAATTAGACACGTCGGCCAGCTTGCCAACCGGGAAAAACGCTGCCGCCAGAGTTACCCCAAGGCCCGTGATCAGCGTGACAATGTGTGGGGTCTTGAAGCGTGGATGAATGCGGCTGAGGACCTCGGGCAGCAGTCCATCGCGTGCCATTACGAAGAAGATGCGGGTTTGTCCGAACAGCAGCATCAAAATGACTGAAGGCAGTGCCAGGAAAGCAGCCAAGCCAAGCAGGTTTCCGATTGTCCCCCAACCAATCTGACGTAATACCAGCGCCAATGCCTCCCTGGAGCAGACCAGCGGTTGCTGGCCCGCATTTGACAGTGTTCGGCATTGTTCCGCCAGCGCTGCTGAGCCCGGCGGCAGCCCGATACCTTGGGCGTCAACCAGCGGTTGAGCCCCGATTGATCCAATCGCCCCGGCGGATACCAAAAGATAGAACACGGTACAAATCCCTAGGGAGCCGATCAGGCCGATCGGAACATTGCGTTGTGGATTGCGGGTTTCTTCGGCAGCGGTCGATACAGCATCAAACCCGACATAGGCGAAGAAAATCGATGCGGCGGCAGCCACTGCCCCGGAGCCACCCAGTGGCAGGAAGGGCTGAAAGTGTTCACTTTTGATGGCGGGCAAGGCAATCGCAATGAAGGCAGTCAATGCAATGATCTTGACGGCCACCAATACGGCATTGACCGTGGCGCTCTCGCGCGTGCCCAAGATCAGTAGCCCCATAACTATCAGGCTGATGAGGGCCGCCGGCAGGTTGACGATGCCACCGGCAAACGGTCCATTGGCCAGCGCGACGGGGATATCGAGGGCCAGCGAGTGGTGCAGCAATCCCACAAAATAGCCTGACCAGCCCACTGCAACGGCGCTCGACGCGACGGCATATTCAAGCACTAGAGCCCACCCCACTATCCAGGCGATGAGTTCCCCCAAAACCGCGTAAGAATAGGTATAGGCAGAGCCGGAAACAGGCACCATGGAAGACAGCTCGGAATAGCAAAGTGCCGCGACCGCACATACAAAACCGGCGATCACGAAGGAGATCATCATCCCCGGACCGGCTTTCTGCGCAGCCTCTGCTGTTAGCACAAAGATGCCGGTACCAATGATGGCACCGACGCCGAGCAGCGTCAGCTGCACGGCACCGAGCGAGCGATGAAGGCTTTTTTTCTCGGCGGTGGCCAGAATGGCATCAAGGGGTTTGACGCGCCAGAAAATCATGTTTTGATGCCTCTTTGTATATGCTTAGGTCTAGGGTCGACGTGAAATGTCAGTGTATCGTAATCCCCGACCCCCATCGCTTTAAAAAGAACCCGTTTTTCAATGTTCAGTGGAGCAGTACCTGTGGAGATTATGCAGATTCCCGTCCTCAGGGATAATTACATTTATTTGCTGAATGACGATGCGAGCGGGATGACGGCGGCGGTCGATCCTGCCGAGGCTGCCCCGGTGCTGGAGATTCTTGAATCGCGTGGCTGGACGCTAACGCATATCCTGAATACTCACCATCATGGTGATCATGTTGGCGGTAACCGGGCACTCAAGCAGGCGACTGGCTGCCAAATATTTGGCTGGAGCGAAGCGCCGGAATTGATTCCTGAAATCGATGAACGCGTCGGGGAGGGTGACCGAATCCCAATCGGATATCCTGGGTGTGAAGTATTGGCGGTACCGGGCCATACCCGTCATCACATTGCCTACTGGTTTGCCGGGGACCGGGCGCTGTTTTGTGGTGACACGCTGTTCGCCATGGGCTGCGGCCGCTTGCTGGGAGGGACTGCTGGGCAGTTATGGGGCTCCCTGGAACGGCTGCGTCAATTGCCCGGGGATACTCGGGTCTTTTGCACGCACGAATATACGCAGAACAATGGCCGTTTTGCGCTCACGATAGACCCTGACAACTACGATCTCGAGGTTCGCATGCGGGAAGTTGATGCGGCTAGGGCGGCGGGCAAGACTACCGTACCCTTCCTGCTGAAAGAGGAATGGGCGACCAATCCCTTTTTACGTCCGGAAAGTCGGGGAATTCGCGCTCAACTCGGAATGTTGGAGGAAACTGATTTGGCGGTGTTTACTGAACTCCGAAAACGCAAAGACGTTTTCTAGAGGAGTGACGCTGGCCCGAAGTCCAGGCACCACGGCTATTGTGGCCTTGAGTATGAATGCCGATCGCGAGTGCCACTAACCGGGTTGCGATCGGCCCCATTGAATCCTCAGGCTCAAGCGTTGGATTTGCCGCCGAGAATGCCTGAGGCAACCAGACTGGCGACTACGTTCTTGCCCAAGCTGGCCATTTGATTCTGATCAGGGACCTGACCATTTGGGGTCAGCTGGTCGATCAAAGCCGGTAGTAACGCTGAAAGAAGACTTCCACTTTGTTCGGCCGGAATGTTGACTTGCTCTGTGATTATCTGAATATCTTCCTGACCCAGAGCCTGAGTGATCTGATCCGGGGTAACGGACTGATTCTGGCCGGTACCGATCCATGAAGCCACAACATCGCCCATGCCGGATTTCTGGAATTTCTCCATAACGCCCTGGATACCGCCAGCCTTTTCAAGTAGGGCCATCGCGGCGGTAATCAGCACATCACCCTGGCCAGCTGGTGCCGAGGTGGCATTATTGTTATTGGTCAGAAATGACTTAAGCACATCATTCAGAAGACTCATTGTCTTGTCCCTTCATGGTTGGGTAAAAGAAAAAATTGTAGCGAGGCCGGTTCGGCTTGAGCCGGCGCGATTGTAACTTCAAAGTTGCAATCGCGCAGATCAAGTTGACAGATGGCATTCTGACTTAAGCAAACGCTCGGGGAAGGCTTCGATCTCCAGGGTCTCCCTGATCTGTTGCCCATGTTTAGTGTTGAAACTCAGAATCGCCTCGCGGCCGGGTGGATAATAGCGAAGTTCCAGTGCCATATCCGGGTCCGGCAAATGCCCCGCGCCTCGCTCCGGCCATTCGATAAAACTGAGGGTACCAGGCCGGAAATAATCGCGTATGCCCATCCATTCGAGCTCCTCGGGGTCATTCAGGCGGTACAGGTCAAAGTGGTAAAGGGTCAAACTATCGAGCATGTATTCCTCGACCAGTGTGAAGGTGGGGCTTTTTACAGCGCCCTGAAATCCCGCCGCCCGCAAACAACCCCTGACGAAAGTGGTCTTGCCTGCACCCAGATTTCCGTGCAAAAAAACCACACCCCCGGCGGCCTTGAGCGGTGCCATGAGTTCTGCCGCGAAACTCAGCGTGGCCGCCTCATCCGGCAAGTCGCGAGCTGAAGTATGGTCAGCGGTCATTCAGGTCACTACGGCCAGTGGTTGGAAAGAGCGAGTCAATCGCGCGATTTGCCAGTATCCGCAAGGGTTGCATCAGGTCGCCGGCCAGCAGCCCACGTTCTCCGTCCTCGCTCGCGGCCAGGTCGGCGGCCTGGGCATGCAGATAGACACCGTAACGGGCAGCATCATCCAGGCTCAGCCCCTGAGCGATCAGGCCAGCGATGACGCCGGTCAAAACATCGCCCATCCCGCCACTGGCCATGCCCGGATTCCCGGCAGTACAAACATCCGTGATCGCGTTATCTGCCTGAATCAAACTGCCGGCGCCCTTCAGCACGGTGACGCCACCATATTTAGCCTGCAGGACCTTAATGGCGGCAAACCGATCACTTTGGACTTCGCTGCTGCTGATGCCCAGTAGTCGGCCCGCTTCGCCCGGATGCGGGGTCAAGACCCAATGGTCATTTCCATGAGGCGTTTCCGCCAGAAGATTCAGCGCGTCCGCATCGACAACCAGGGGCAAGTCTGTTTCCAGTGCACGACGAAAAAGGCTGCGCCCCCACTCGGCGAGCCCCAGACCGGGGCCAATGGCAACGACGGTGGCACGTTCAAGCAGCGGTTCGAGATCAGCGGGTGATTCCACGCCATGGCACATCAGCTCCGGGCGCGATAGATTCATCAGTGCCGCATGCGCGGAGCGCGTGGCGACCGATACCAAACCCGCACCGATCCGCGCGGCTGATTCCGCCGCTAGTCGCGCCGCTCCGCTGTAGCCGTGATCTCCACCAATGACCAGCACATGCCCGTAAAGTCCCTTGTGCGCTGCGCGGGTTCGGATAGGCAATGGTATGGTGTATGGCTGGAGTCGGTGGGCTGATGGCCGGGCTGTCAGTCTTGCCTGTGGGTCGATACCCAGATCATCGAATACAATCTTGCCACACAGTTCCGGACCTTCTCCGGTCAATAACCCACGTTTTAGTCCGACGAAGGTGACGGTCAAATTCGCCTTGATGGCTGTGCCCATGCGCGCACCCGTATCAGCATTCAAGCCGGAAGGAATATCCACCGCCACCACAGCTCGTTGGTTGGTCTGATGTTTCAGCCCACGCTCACGGTACCGGTTGACCGCCTTGATGACATCAGCAAGCTTCCCCGTCACATCTCGATCCAGTCCAGTCCCAAGCAGTGCATCCACCAGAATTTCCGGGGCCTCGAAATCCTCGGGAATAAAGTTGAGGTGCTCCCCTCCTGCCTCATGGAAGCGTTCAAAGGCCAATCGGGCATCACCCTTGAGTGTGTCCGGTGATGACACCGGATAGGCGCGTACATCCCAGCCCAGTTGATGGGCCAGGCGCGCGACGATATAGCCATCACCACCATTGCTCCCCCCGCCGCAAAGCGCGGAGAGGGTGCGGGCATTGGGCCAACGATCGCGTATTGCCGCCAATGTGCTGGCTCCGGCCCGCTCCATCAGATCGATCCCCGCAATCCCGAGGTTATGAATGGCTGCATGATCGATTGCCCTGACTTCGGCGGCACTATAGAGATCGGTCGGCAAGAATCGTCTGGTCATCGGTTATGATTGATTGAGGTGTTTGATCTGATCCTCATAACCCATGACGCTGGTTATGCGGGACGCATTCCTGTCCGTCGCATTTTCCCGGAAACCCTGATTGATCTCCAGTTGCATGAACGTGGCATCTATTGATTACCTCGCTTTAAAACAACAGATTCAAGGTTGGGGGCGGGCGCTTGGATTTCAGCAGATCGGGATTTGCGATATTGATCTGGGCAGGGCCGAAGAGCGTCTACTGGAGTGGCTGGACGCCGGATTCCACGGCGAGATGGGTTATATGTCCAAACATGGTACCCACCGGAGTCGACCGGGTGAGCTGTTGCCGGGTACCCGACGCGTCATCAGTGCCCGTATGGATTATCTTCCGGAGGGAAGGGCAGAAATCCATGCTCAACTGGAAGACCCCGGCGCGGCCTTTATCTCTCGCTATGCCCTTGGGCGGGACTATCACAAGGTCCTGCGCAATCGCCTGCAAAAATTGGCTAGCCAAATTGAAGCCGTCGTGGGCTCTCATGGGTATCGGGTCTTTACCGACAGCGCGCCCGTGATGGAAAAGCCGCTGGCAGAAAAGGCCGGGCTCGGCTGGATCGGCAAGCACACCAATCTGATCAATCAGCAGGCCGGATCGTTTTTCTTTCTCGGCGAAATTTATACCGATCTGCCCCTGCCGTTGGACGGGCCCATGTCCAATTACTGTGGCAGTTGCACCGCCTGTATCGACATCTGTCCGACCCGGGCCATCGTCGCGCCTTATCAACTGGATGCCCGTCGCTGCGTTTCCTATCTCACCATCGAGTTGCATGGGCCGATTCCTGAGGAATTTCGGGTACCCATCGGTAACCGCATCTATGGCTGCGACGATTGTCAGGTAGTCTGCCCCTGGAACCGCTATGCCCAAGTAACTGAGGAAACTGACTTTATGCCAAGGTATGGCTTAGCCGTGGCGGATTTGCTGGCGTTGTTTTCTTGGGACGAAGCCGCCTTTCTTCAAAAGACAGAGGGCTCCGCCTTACGTCGCCTCGGTCACGAACGTTGGCTGAGAAATATCGCCATCGCCCTTGGTAATGCCCCGCCTTCCGAGCTTGTGATGATGGCCTTACAAGATCGCCTGCGCCATCCCTCTGAATTGGTCAGGGAGCACGTGCTCTGGGCCATACAACAGCAGGAGATGGGCCTTCTTGACAAGTAAAGTGAGGAATCGCCTACCTGGCTTCCGCCCTAGTTGAGAACGATAGGTTCAGGCCATGGATTTGGCATTGCGGTTGACAACAAAAACCCGCGAGGCTATCTGGTTGAGGGTTTCGTGTTCAACGTCAATGAATGCGGTTGGTGCCGGAGGTCGGAATCGAACCGACACTTGGTTTCCCAAACCAGATTTTGAGTCTGGCGCGTCTACCAGTTTCGCCACTCCGGCGTGAGTGATGAATTATACCCAGTCGATGCTTTGAGTGCCATCTTCTGGCTTCAAGATAACTCTGTCGATTGAACCCCATGGCCTTGGATTTGACTGCATCTTCTGGGCTGAGTTGATACCATCCGCGCCTATGCAAAAAAGTGATTTCTTTTATGAGCTGCCCGAGGAGTTGATTGCCCAGGCTCCCCCAGAGCGTCGCGGTGAATCCCGCCTTTTGTGTCTTGATGAAACCGGTCATGTTGTTGATCGCCAATTCACAGACTTGCCGGATCTGGTCCGCGAAGGGGATCTGCTGGTGCTCAACGATACGCGGGTCATACCTGCGCGATTGTTTGGCCAGAAGAGTTCCGGAGGACGGGTGGAAATCCTCATCGAACGGATACTCGATAACACACGGGCATTAGCTCATCTGCGGGCCAGCAAGTCATCTAGGCCCGGAACGGTGATCACGCTCGAAGGGGGTTTCAGTTGTTCGGTGGTGGAACGATGCGAGGCGTTGTTCCTGCTGGAATTCACTGGCGGAATCAGCGTCCCCGAGGTGTTGGAGGCAATCGGACACATTCCTCTGCCACCTTATATAGCCCGAGCGGATAGTGTAGCCGATCGTGAGCGCTATCAAACAGTGTTTGCCAGAACATCTGGAGCAGTGGCGGCCCCTACGGCGGGCTTGCATTTTGAGGAATCCATGCTGGTAGATCTGGCTCACCGAGGCATCGATCACGACTTTGTGACCTTGCATGTGGGGAGTGGCACCTTCCAGCCGGTGCGGGTTGATGACCTTGATCAACATAAAATGCATGCTGAGGTTTGCCATGTATCTCAGGCCACGGTAAGCCGTATTGAAGAAACCCGGGCGCGAGGAGGCCGGATCATTGCCGTGGGGACGACGGTGGTTCGCACCTTGGAAAGTGCATCAAGGTCCGGGCGGCTTGAACCTTACCAGGGTGAAACGCGCTTATTCATCAAGCCTGGATTCCAGTTCAACTGTGTCGATGCCCTCGTGACGAATTTCCATCTGCCGGAATCTACCCTGATGAGCCTGGTATGTGCCTTTGCCGGCTACCCGGAGGTTATGGCGGCCTATCGGCATGCGGTTGATCAGCAATACCGCTTTTTTAGCTACGGAGATGCCATGTTCCTCGTACGTAATCAACGTGTTGCATCGGGATGATGCCGGTTGCTGCGTTCGAACTACATCCACAACTACAGAGCGACTGCATCCCGCTGGGTTGCTTGCCACTCTGTAGGGTGTTGTTGATGAATGAGAGTCGCTACCCTTGGCTGATACTGGTACCTGAGCGGGTCGGTATCACCGAGGTATTTGAACTGGACAAGGCCGATCAGCTACAGCTGATGCATGAGAGCGGTTCGATAGCAGAACATCTCAAGCGGATTTTTGCGGGGGACAAGATGAATGTGGCCGCGATCGGCAATCTCGTGCCCCAACTGCATCTTCACCATGTTGTCCGCTACCGCATGGATGCGGCCTGGCCTGCCCCAGTGTGGGGTCGCTTTGCCCCGATGCCTTATTCTCCCGGAGCGCTGGAAACATGCCTGGAAAAGATTAACCTGGCCTACATTCCCGAGTTCAGCCCAATAGGACTGGCCTGATGAACTGCCGGGAGGGCTGCGGCGCCTGCTGTATTTCCCCTTCGATATCTTCACCCATTCCCGGCATGCCCGACGGGAAGCCCGCAGGTGTTGCTTGTGTCCAATTGACTGCGGATTTGCGGTGCGCACTTTTCGGTCAGCCGACCAGGCCCGCGTGCTGTTCCGGTCTACAGGCGGAAGCTGAAATGTGTGGTCAAGACCGCGATCATGCCTTGCGTTGGCTATCCTGGCTGGAGGCACAAACCCGTCGCAGATAGGTGTGGAGGCAGATTTATGGCTCTTTTACTCCTGCCCTCAGACTGATTAAAGTCTTGGCAGAACGAACCGAGCCGTCAGCCCACCGATCAAGAGAACGATACTGGCCGGTAACATGACAAAAGGTTCATGGATGAAGTTTGATCCCGTTCTGATCCCGATGATGCAGTAGCCCAGCAGCATGGCAAGACCCAGGCCAGTGAGAAAGTTTGCTGCGATTTTCATATACACGAGTCCTTGGTAGATGGAGTTATGCAAAAGATGTTGCGGTCGGGTGTGTTGCCGTTGACAGATTTGGATTATCAGTCAGAAGAGCCAATTCCGCGATGATAGTTCGGATTCCGAGCCCGGCATTCTGGTCATTTGGTGGATCGCCCGCTACAGAAAAGTTTTAGCTCGCCCTTGAAATCAGCTGTCGTTGTCCCAAAGCTGGGATGCAGCACCTTCTGGGTGCGTTTTACTTACTTTCGCTTATTTCTGAAAAAGGAGAATTTATGACGACGATACGTCCTTTGCATGACCGGGTAGTGGTGAAACGCTGGGAAGAAGAAAAAACCTCGCCTGGCGGTATCGTGATACCGGATTCGGCCAAGGAAAAGCCCGCCAAGGCCGAAGTCGTGGCCGTAGGGCCGGGTAAAGCGCTGGAGAGCGGTGAATTGCGTCCGCTGAGCGTGAAGCCCGGCGACAAGGTTCTGGTTGGCAAGTACGCCGGAACCGAACTCAAACTCGATGGCGTTGAGTACGTTGTGCTCCGCGAAGATGATCTCTTTGGCGTCATTGAGCAATAACTGATCCCTCCATTTTATTCAGTCACTCATTTCAAGCAGAGAATCATAAAGTTATGGCAGCAAAAGAAGTCCGTTTTTCTGAAGACGCCCGTCAGCGTATGCTGGCGGGACTCAATGTACTAGCCGATGCGGTCAAGCAGACTTTGGGGCCCAAGGGTCGCAATGTCGTCCTGGAAAAAAGCTACGGTGCACCGACTATCACCAAGGACGGCGTATCAGTCGCCAAGGAAGTCGAACTGGCTGACAAGTTCGAAAACATGGGCGCCCAGATGGTGAAGCAGGTCGCCTCAAAGACCAATGACGTGGCCGGCGACGGCACCACCACAGCGACCGTTCTGGCCCAAGCCATCGTTCGTGAAGGGCTGAAGTCGGTCACCGCCGGCGCCAACCCTATGGATATCAAACGTGGGATCGATCAAGCCGTTATCGCGGCCGTCGAAGAGCTGAAGAAGCTCTCCAAGCCCTGCGCCACTAATAAGGAAATTGCGCAAGTCGGCGCCATCTCCGCTAACTCGGATGAAAGTGTCGGTAGCATCCTCGCCGAGGCCATGGATAAGGTCGGGAAGGAGGGCGTGATCACCGTCGAAGAAGGTTCCAGCCTCCAGAACGAACTGGAAGTCGTCGAAGGCATGCAATTTGACCGTGGCTATCTGTCGCCTTACTTCATCAACAAGCAGGATGCCATGAGTGTCGAGCTCGACAATGCATACGTCCTTCTGCACGACAAAAAGATCTCGAATATCCGTGATCTTCTGCCTCTGCTTGAAAAGGTCTCCAAGAGCGGCAAGTCCCTGTTGATCATCGCGGAAGATGTTGAAGGCGAAGCGCTGGCCACCCTGGTGGTCAACACCATGCGCGGCATCCTCAAGGTCGCCGCCGTCAAGGCCCCGGGCTTTGGTGATCGTCGCAAGGCCATGCTGGAAGATATCGCCATTCTGACCGGCGGTACCGTGATTGCTGAAGAAGTGGGTCTGTCACTGGAAAAAGCCGAGCTGACCGATCTGGGCAGTGCCAAGAAGGTCGAAATCAACAAGGACAACACCATCATCGTTGACGGTGCTGGCCAAGCGGATGCCATTAAGAGCCGCGTCGAGCAAATCCGCAAGCAGATCGAAGACACCACGTCTGACTATGACAAGGAAAAGCTGCAGGAGCGTGTGGCCAAGCTGGCCGGCGGCGTCGCCGTCATCAAGGTCGGTGCGGCAACCGAAGTCGAAATGAAGGAAAAGAAGGACCGCGTCAACGATGCTCTGCACGCGACCCGGGCTGCCGTTGAAGAAGGCATTGTTCCCGGCGGTGGTGTGGCATTGATTCGTGCCATTGACGCCATCAAGGGCCTCAAGGGCAGCAACCACGATCAGTCAGTCGGTATCGACATCCTGCGGCGTGCGATCGAGGAGCCGCTCCGCCAGATCGTCAGCAATGCCGGTGGCGAGCCTGCGGTCGTTCTGGCCAAGGTTCAGGAAGGCAAGGATGCATATGGCTACAACGCCGCCACCGAAGAATATGGTGACATGCTAGCCATGGGTATTCTTGACCCGACCAAGGTGACCCGTTCTGCCCTGCAGAACGCCGCTTCCATCGCTGGCCTGATGCTGACCACCGAAGCGATGGTGGCAGAATTGCCCAAGAAGGAGGCCCCGCCGATGCCAGCGGGTGGCATGGGCGACTACTGATAGTTCAACCGTTCAGTTCAATCAGCCTCAAGAACCCCGCCGCTGCGGGGTTCTTTCTTTGAGCCTCTTTCTCCTGGAAAAGCCACCAATGCCCCCTCTTAAGATCATCGGAGAAGAATCAACTCCGGAACCCAGGTAGGCCCGCACCATATCAGCGCATTTTGCTGGTAATGTCGCGCCAGGGTCTTCGCCGACTCCAGCGATAAGCCCATCACCAGGAAGCTGTCTTCCTCCGGCCATTCTCCATAGGGATCAACCGCTCTGCCGCGCAGGAAACGCAGCCCGCGTGAATGGAGTTCGGCCTCCAAAGTCGCCAGTCTTTGCGCATTGGTTTCAAAATCGACTAACTGGCTCTGCGGATTACAGGCCGTGATATAGGCCGCCGAATGAGCATGAAAATTACGCAAGTGGTCTCCAATGGATGGATTGGGAATACCTACCCGCAAGGTCATGGGGTCATCACCGTCAACCCGATATTCGGTATGCAGGTAAGCTGCAATCAGGGAGGCGTCCAGTGATGGTTTTTCAGTCTCCGTTCGGCTTGGTGCGTCCACTCAGAATTCAGCGCAAGCGATTGGTCTGAGCTGGCCATCTACGGCATCTTCAAACGTTTCGCCATGGACCTTCCCCCCGGAGACCGGCTTGAAGAGCTTGCTGCCGATGGCCTGTCCCGAGAGGTTGCTGGCGTTCAGCGTCAAGGCAATCTGGCCGATCCAGATACCAGGATGCTTGCCACCGAGGTCGACGCCGGCTTGGTTACTGGTCAGACTGATCTGAAGTGAAGTGCCCGTCAGATCATAGGAGGCGGTGCCGGTCATTTGACTGATATATTCAAAAGGCGGAGATGCCTGCAATAACACCCCATGTTGCAAACCAGTAATCAAGGGCAGTTGCTGATTCCGCCCTTTTACCGTAGGTTGAACCACGAACTTGAGCGTTTCATGCCATTGGGGCAGGGCTGGTTGAGTCAGTGAAAAGCAAAACGTGCCGCCCTTCATGAACTGTTTGGCAGAGGCAGCGGGTGCGGCGATGGCTGTCGGGCCACAGTGAGCGCTGAGCAATACAATCGAAATACTCAAGCATGGCCATGCTTGTTTGAAGTTCATTCGGCTTTCTCCTCGGATTGAATGGATAGGGAGGACAATAGTCAGATAGAAAAATCATCACATCGTAATCGCAGCCTCCGCAACCCGAAAAGGCCCCGGTTGCGTGAGAAATCTCTTTCAGATGGACAGCACCCTTATCCACCAATTGCCTGATTTGCCCGAGGGTCGTGCCGCTACAGGGGACAAATGATGTTTTTTTTGCGTTCTTCTTGAGGGGTGGCCATCTTGAAAGTGGAAAATTGGGGCATGCTCATTGGTCAATCAGACGTGACGATCTATAAGCGGATTTATCTGCCATGGTCGGCCTGACCTATTGCCAATTCTGGTGATGGTTCCAGGGGGGGCACTGAGCCTGGTGAATCTCATAAGGTCATACAGGCTTTCGACGCAACTCTGATCAGCGTGCCGGATCATTGCATGTGATCCCCATCTCCTTGCCGAGCATCATGAGCTGTTCTCGAAGCCAGCGGTGGCCTAAGTCCCGGGACATTGCCTGATGCCAAATCATGTAGGAACGGTTCTTCGGTAGGGTCATCGGTAACGGGTAATGACAGAGATCAAAGGACTCGGAATACGATTCCGCCATGCTCTTTACGACGATGGAAACCAAATCAGTGCGGGTCACAACATGCGGTAAAAGCAAGGCGTGGGGCACCTCCAGCGCAGTTCTCTGGCGGGCTGATTCGAACAGGTTACTGACGGAGCTGTCATCGAACTTTGTCAGCAGGTCATAGACCATGACAAAGTGTTCACGAAGCAGAAACTCAAGGTCGGGCTGACTCTGGATTCGAGGGTGTCCAGAACGGGCGATCAAGACGAGGCTTTCTTCGGCATACATCACCTGTTCCAAAAATGGGTCATCAAATCTGGCGGGGTGAAGCGCCAGATCCAAACGTTGATCCCTAAGTAGCGCGGGGATCTCATCGGGCGGGTCAATCATTCTGATGACTAAACGCGCATTGGGCGCCCGGTCCCGAATGCGTTGGTAAATGGCAGGGATAAATCTAGGCCCACCGCCATAGGTCAGCGAAACGTTAAAGGTGCGCTGGGTCGTATTCGGATCAAACCCCTGCTTGCCCGAAAACTCACCACGAATCACGTCCAAGGCATGATGTATTTGGTCGTAGAGGTCATCAGCCTTCGAGGTCGGCACCAGCCCTTTGGTCCGCCCTTGAAACAAAGGGTCATCGACCTGGTAACGCAACCTCCCCAGGGCATGACTGATGGCCGGTTGACTCATGCCTAACCGCTCTCCCGCCTTTGACTGGCTCCGCTCCTCGTAGACAGCCTCAAAAACCGTCAAGAGATTCAGGTCGACACCCCGAAGATTAATTTTGCTCATGTTCTGGGTCGTACGTTCGTAGCGATGGTCATTAGTTGAAATCAGCGCCAGCCCATGGTGCTCCGGGCGCAGGGGAGAAATCACGTCACCGAATCTTCTGCATTTTTGCCAAAGCCATCATTGCCCGCCAGGTTATGGGTTTCATGAATAAAGGCCATGCGTTCTATTCATTGGCCGGCTCAATCAGGGGTCGATAACCTTGGCGCCGAAAGAGGAATCGCCAAGAGCAACCATCACCCCTATTGAGGATTTTCCCAGATGAACTCGACATCCAGACGATTGATCATGCTCATCGGCTTGGCCGGGCTCGGCTCAGGTTGTGCCACCAACCAAATCACCGGTCGGTCACAGGCGATGCTGTTCAGCGATGAAAACGCGGCCCAGCAATCCACACAGGAGTATTCCAAGTTGATGTCGGAGGCCGCTCAGAAACAAACCCTGGACGGCGATACCTACCAACTCAGTCGTGTGCAATCGATTGCCAAACCCCTGATCGCCGAGGCTATCAAGCTTCGGCCCAAGGCATCGGACTGGCAATGGGACGTCCATGTCCTGAAAAGTAACGATGTGAATGCCTGGTGTATGGCCGGCGGCAAGATGGCCGTCTACACGGGGCTGCTCGAAAAGGTACAACCCAGTGACGATGAATTGGCCGCTGTCATGGGCCATGAAATTGCCCATGCCTTGCTTTCGCATCAGGCTGAAAAAATGTCTCGCCAAATGTTCCAGAAAATTGGTCTTAACGCCGGCATGATCGCAGCCAGCATGTTCGGTATCAATCTGGGTGGACTGGCATCACTGGCCGATATGGCCGCAACCGTCGCTGTTCAGTTACCCAATAGTCGGGATGCCGAGCATGAAGCGGACAAACTTGGGGTAGAGATGGCGGCGAAAGCCGGGTTTAACCCTGGAGCCGCAGTCACCCTCTGGGAGAAGATGATGAAGGTCAGTGGCAACGGAGCTCCCGAGTGGATAAGCACTCACCCCAATCCTGAAACGCGGATTGCCACCATGAAGATCGAAGCAAAAAAGCTGATGCCGGTTTATGAAGCCAGCCTCAAAGCGCAGTCGCAACTCCCTGCAAAAGCGCCAGTCGCTTCTGCATCCAGTTTTGGGCAATCCCTAAAACACGCGGGCAAGCGCATTGCCACGAAAGGTTAAACCAGGCCAGGCATGAACCCTATGCCGCCAAACCTGACAAGGAAGAAACATAGATGAAATCGGCGTTGATACTGAGCATGGCCATTGTTTTGGTGGCAGGGTCTATCCCGGCTTGCGCCAACGATCAGCCCAGTGTGGAGTCTGCTTTAGATCGTCTGGGACAAGCCTGCAAGGACAAGCTGATAACCCGTTTTTCCGATGTGCCGATGGCGGATCCTAAGGTCACGGTAGGCGCCAGCTTCAAGGAGGCTCTGGATAACGGCTCGATGGGCCTTAAAGACCTTCAAAAGTCTGGGGCGTTCTATCAGATCGAACTGCCAGGCAAGGGATCTGGCGCCTGTGGGGTGAACGCCCAGGGGGAAATCACCGAATTCTCCATCAGCAAGAATTAACGGTCCGGACTCTCAGTCTGGCCAATGCCAGGCCGGTCCATCCAGCGTCCCTTGCCCCACGACCCCTGTCTGACCCAAGCTTTTTTCCAGAACAATCTGCTGGCATTCCGGTTGCCCATTCAGCGCATTGATCAAGCGATTGGCGTGGGAAACCACCCATACCTGAGCTTGCTTGGACGCACGTGCAATCAATCGGGCCAACGCCGGCAAAAGATCGGGGTGGAGGCTGGTCTCTGGCTCATTGAGCACCATCAATGGCGGTGGGCGCGGCGTGAGCAAAGCCGCGACCCACAACAGGTAACGCAGCGTGCCATCCGAGAGTTCCATCCCTGAAAGGGGTCGGAGCAGACCCTGCTGATGCAGTTCAATGGCAAAACGTCCACCGTCCTGGCAAATGATAGCCAAGCGTGCGCCAGGAAAGGCATCGCCAATGGCGGCGTCCAACGACTCCGCATCTCCGATTTCACGGATTGTCTGCAGGGCCGCCGCTAAATCCCGGCCATCATGATGCAGAATCGGTGTGCGTGTCGCTAACTGGGGTTGACGGGCGGGAGCCTCGTGATCGGTTCGGAAATGATCATAGAAACGCCAGCCACGAATCGATTCTCGCAGGTTCAGAATTTCAGGGGTAGACCGGGCATCACCCACCTGGTCAAACAGGCTGTCGAATGGGCTGATGTGCTGGGACAAAATGTCCCAGTCACGACCAGATCGTGCCTTCACCACCGGACCGGTGCGATCGACCAGCAGGCTTGCCGGTCGGTAAACAGGCCCAGCCCAAATACACTCACGCTTGATTTCTGGGTCGAGGCTAAAGAATGACCGGGAAGGGGTGGGTAATCCGAGCGAGATGGCATAGCCAAAATCATCCCCGCTGAATCCCAAACGGAGACGAACAACATCCTTGCGTGGACCGCCCTCAATAGGCACCTCGCCCTTTCGCATGCGATCCGTCAGCTTTTCAGGCCCGGCCCAAAAGCTCGATTGCAGTCCGCCTTCTTTGGCCAGCGCATTCACCACACCCCCTTGGGCCGTTTCCGCCAGCAGTCTCAGCCCTCGGTACAAGTTCGACTTACCACTGCCATTCGCCCCGGTAATGAGCGTCAAGCGAGCCGGTGCAAATCTTAAGTCCAGCAATGACCGGTAATTGCCAATGGCAAGCGTCTTCAGCATG
This sequence comes from Methylococcaceae bacterium, assembly GCA_044351045.1. Lineage (GTDB taxonomy): Bacteria > Pseudomonadota > Gammaproteobacteria > Methylococcales > Methylococcaceae > UBA6136. Next base: position 31,117 of record JBILGM010000030.1, read on the forward strand.
GGCTCACCCGTGAGCCTTGTGCGCTGGCGCCGTGCTAATGACTTTCATCATCTGGTTTCCTGTCTCTACGAATAGCTATTGGATCTGGGCGCTTCCTACGAAGCCAGTGGCCTAGCGAGTTGGAGCTTTACAGCCCCTATTCACGGCGAGTGGGGGCCATGCCGGCATCCGCCTTCAGAATCTGCGTATTATTACAGGGCGGCATCATCTGGGTGCGAATGCCATCCTGGCTGCAATGAACTTCACAGCTATAGCCAGAGAAGTGGGCATTCCATTCCCCGTCCTCGTCTTGGGAAATTGTCGGCATCTCATTGCTGTTGACGGCTCCGAAGGTACCCGATGCGTTTTGTCCATTCGGCAGAACGCTACAGCCCGACAGCGGCAGGGAGAGGCCGGCAGTCATGAGGAGTTTGTTCAGTATGGATTGCTCTCAAAAGGGATGGCAAAAAAATACTCCGCGGGGTCTGATGCCGGATTCGGGTGGATGCGCTGCGCTTATCCACCCTACAAAGTGACCACTCCAATCTTCTGCCAAGAAGAAACTACAGAGCAGATAACCAATGGGGCATCCGCTGGGTCTGGCTAAAATGCCAGCGTTACTGAAGTTTATACTTTGAGGCACATGAGTCGACGATGGATGCACTGATCATCAAACTATTTACGTCTCAGTGGGGGGTATTTCTCTTTGTGCTTTCGGTTCTTGTCGCTGCGGCGGAGATTGGGTTCAAAAGCGGTCTTCGATTCAGTTATAAATCTGATGAAAAAAGCCGGAGTTTGCTCGGCTCTTTTCAAGCTTCTGTCCTTGGATTACTCGCACTCTTGCTCGGTTTCAGTTTTTCCATGGCGGTGGATCGATATGACCAGCGGCGCGACCTGGTGGTGGCGGAGGCCAACACGATAGGAACCACTTACCTGCGGGCCGCATTCCTTCCCGACAAAGAGCAACAGGCCATCCAGAACCTGCTGCGCCAATATGTTCGCAATAGACTGGAGTTTTACGAGGCGGGTACGGATGACGCTCAAATTGAAAAGGCAGAGCAGCAGGGCGCGGACATTCAACAAGCGCTCTGGGCGCATACGCTAAATGCCGGCAAACTTTACAACACCCCACTGATGGCGACTTTTGTAAACGCAATCAATGAGCTGATTGATCTGGATACCGAACGGCTGGCGGCCATGAGTAACCATGTCCCCGCGCCAGTATGGATGCTGCTGGTGTTCGTGGCTTTTTGTGGTGTCGGCATGACCGGTTATGACGCCGGGGCATCTGGGAAACGCATGTGGTTCAGTCAAATGCTGTTGCCACTCCTGATTACCACCGTCATCACGATACTGGTGGATCTGGATTCGCCGCGACAAGGTCTCGTTGTTATCAACCAGCAGAGCCTCATTGAAATGGAACGTACGTTACATATGCCGGAAGAGCGCCGGGAAGACAAGACTTGATTACGAGCGCTGCGATTCGATTCGGGCGTGCATGGCTCCGTTCTGATCATTCTCCTGGACCGTGCCTGATGACCTCTACCTCCGTCACCGGGGGTGGCCCCGCAATGCCCCGCTCGGCCAGTTGGTGATTGATGGCAATTCGCAGTCGACTGGCGATGCGGCGCTGGTCCTCATAGCGCTGTATCCAGCAGGCCAAGACGAAATCCATCGAGTCCGCATTCGTCTCGCGCAGCATAGCTTCAGGAACTGGATCGGCCAGCACTTCATTGGATGCCCTGGCGACCGTCAAAAGCAGAGCCAGTAAGTCCTCCTCATCGACGTTGCGGTTGACCCTCACCGGGATCTCGATTCTCCGGCGGCGATCCGAAAGCGTCCAGTTGACCACCTCTTTGGAAATCAGATTGGCATTCGGAACGATCACCTCGGCACCCTCGCTGGTTTTGATGAGGCTGGAGCGTATTCCAATCTTGGTCACGGTGCCCCGCAGTTTGCCGACTTCGACTACGTCACCTTGGTGAATTGGACGTTCAAACAGCAGGATCAATCCGGAAAAGAAGTTGTTGACGATGTTCTGCAGGCCAAAGCCCATACCGACGCTAAGAGCGCCCGCCAACAGCGTCACCTTTGACACATCAATGCCGAGCGTCAACAAGGCCAGCACCAGGCCCGCGATGGCTAGAAGATATCGAACGACCATCGTGATCGCAAAAGGGACCCCCGAGGGTAGTCGGAGGCGCGGCAAGATCTCTTCTTCCAATAGCCATCGCGTCAAACGAATGAGTACCGCGGTCCCGACAACCCATAACAATGCGTTGATCACCGACTTCACTGGCAGCTCAGCGGACCCCACGGGGAGCGATGCTTGCGAAAGGTCTACGATAAAGACTCTGGCCTCCTCCTGGATGCGAAAGGCGTAAAGCCCCCCGAACACAATCAGCCCTGCCATCAGCCAGAACAGGCTGCGGTGCAGGCGATAAGCCAACTCCTGGGGGCGGGCACGAACGGCATGGAAGCATTGCCCCATGGGCGATTGCAGACAACCAAGCATCAGCGAGAAGGCGACGCTCCGGGCCACGGTGTAGACCATGGCAAAGCCAAGGGTGCCGAGTATCCCGTCCACCAACACCCGGGCATAGCCCGCCCATCCCAGTAGATTCAGCATGAGCGAGAGGCTTAAACCCCCGATCACTCCAGTAACCAGCCACCGCAGCCATGGTCGCACTGAGTTGCCTGACGTCGCTGATGATTTCCACCCTCCATCCAGTAGCAAGGCAACGACCATCACGATGGCCTGCAAGGCCAGTACCCAGCGGTCTATGGCAGGGAATGCCTCCAGGATGGTTCTGAATGGAAAGACGGCCATTAATATCGCTAGGGCGGTGACGCTCAACCCATGTCGTGGGCCATTAATAGGTTGCGTGAGGAGCACGGAGGGCAGAAGGATCAGCAACCAGAGTAGATCGTAATAAGCGATCGGCCCCTTGGGTGCAAAGTTCAGGCCCAGTAAGCCAACGAATCCCATGACCCAAAGTGGGCGTTCGATCACCCGTAACACGTCCTGCGATAGCCGGGGATCAAGCGGGTGTTGCCGCAGGAACAGTCCGCCCCAACTCAGCAGCCAGCGCGTCAAGGCCATCAGAAGTATGGCGATGGCGGCCAGGGTTGCCCATTGATTTTGGATGTAGACGACCATGCCGGAGACCCACAACCCGAGCGCCTTGTGGGCCGCCTCTACCGTACCCGGCTGCAGGGGCACCACTTGCCAAAGCGGATCGCGTTCACTTTCGCGCAACAGTTTGGCCAGACTTTCGCGCTGGGCAAGAAGCTGGTCGGTCGCCTCATCCAGTTCTTGCTGAAGACCGATTTGCCGGGTCAGTTGCCCCAGCAGGCGGTCACGTACCGGGTAGACTGCTGAGCTTTGTTTAGCGAGATCCTCGATGAGTCGTTGCGCTTGCTCGATCAATGGGGCGGGTGCCGTCCGTTCATTCGCTATCGCCCGCAACGTCTCCCAGCGGAGCAACTCAGCGGCCAGGCGGTCAATGTCGGACTCCAGTAGCCCAATCGACCGTGCCGATTCTTCAATCATTTGCTGGAGAATTTCGCTGTGGTCGTCCAGCATCGATTCCATTTCCATCAACTGGGTCAGTGATGATTCGGCCTGATGTGTCTCGGAGGGGTGTTGACGCGCCCTATTCAAGGCGGCGTGAAGGGCGCTGTAATCCGCTGATTGGCTGGAGGTCTGCTCTGCGCTTCGGATATCAGCCCTGATTTGTCGAAGCAGCTTTCTTGAGACTTCGACCTGAAGCAGCGCCGTGGCGAGATTGTCAGTCCCGGGCGCTGACGTGGCTGCCTCGACAGCGGGAGGGATCCGATCATCACCTGCAGTCGCAGCGCTGCTGAGTAGCAAAGCCAGGCACAATGCCAGGGCTGCACGCGCAACCGCAGCGGTCAGCATCAACGCCGTCCTGATGGAGTGATATCGGTCCTTCAGCGGCTTGCAGGCGCCCCACGTTGATAATTGGGCCAAGCGGACCAATGCGGAGAAGAGGGCGCCGCGGCTGGAGCACTGGCAGGCCCGCCTGATTTGTGCTGCACCATCAGTTGTGAGAAGTCGCCGGCCATGCCCTTGAGTCGCTGACCCACTAACTGACGTTGCTGAGCATTACTGGCCCCTTTCGGTAGCATAACGATGTCGGTGAGGTACCCCTCCGCGAGCCGATAGTCCCCATTGGGCAAGCGGCTAGAGAGTCCCAGCCCCACATACACCAGATCCTGTGCCAGATTTTTCATCTGGTGCCGATCAACCTGAACGTGAAGACCGAAGTTCGATACCGGGAATGCCTGGGTGAAGGCCGGCGTGAGACCGGCATTCAGTGCCTGCTGAATATCCGCTCCGGTCACGGCAGTGTTGGTGAGTGTGGTGCGGGCATCCCATCCTGTGGCTGCGGCCATGGCCAGTCCAACATTGAATAATCCCACAAACATCAAAAGTCGCATCATCAGGGTCTCCCGTTCACCAAGCTTTTTGCACCAGGGCATAAATTCCACCACGAATGACCACGGCGGTGACCACTGCAGCCAACCGACGTTGACCGTTAATTTCGGCTTCATAATTCAGGTGGTCACACCGTTGATCCCAGAATCCGCTGGCCTCCAGCAGGTCGTCGAATTGTTTCAGGTTTTCTCTCTCTGCGGGGGGCGTCTCTTCAAAGGCAGAGAGTCCCGGGGTAAAGCCACTGCAGGCGGAGGCAGCGATCACGCGGCATTGACGATCAACCAGAATCATCGGAAACGGACTCAGTCGGACTGCCGTGACGAAATGGTCCAGTGTCGCCAGCCCCTGACCTTGGGCCAACCCTTCAATCAACTGGCGCATTTCGTATTGCGGTTCTCTTAACCCCCGCTCCCAGCGGGAGAGGCTGGTCTGGTCAGTCCCCAAACGCTCGGCCATCTGGGCCTGCGTGAGATTGAGTGCCTGACGCAGACTCTTGCAGAGCTGAGACCAGTAGTCGCTAGCGTCTGTATTCATGAAACCCTCAAGCGTTGATAGCTCAGCCCATCAACGAAGAGCAGGCTAGTCCTTGAAATACAGGCCGCATAAGCCTGGCCTGAGCCGGCACCTGGAGCCTCCCCCTGGGCCCTGCCCTGAGCGGAGTCGAAGGGGGGCGAAGAGGGAGCCGAATAGACAGTCGGAGGGCAACGCGCCACGCCAACTCGTTGAGCTTTTGAGGATGCGTGTGCGCCAGCTTACCGCGAGCATATAGCGAGAGCCTCAATGACTAAACGTCTGGTCTGGTCGCAATACGCAACCGGCTTCGCCGATCTTTAGCTTGTACTGAAGTTGCCGGGTGCGGCTGGTCGGTTTCGCATTAGTGGCGTATTTCTCCATCTAAACTGTCTTTCTTTGGAGCCAGCCAACTGTTCCAATTAAAGTCAATATCAGAAATAGCTTTTCCCAATCCATTAATGATGGAATTGGTTTAGGTGGAACTGGAACTGATGCAACTATTATTCTGCCAAGAGCTGATGCGGCCGAATACTGACCATCCGCAGCCTTATTAGCGATAATTTCGCAAACCCCTTGAGCCCCTGAGCTGGCCGTCACGATATTCCCGTTTAACTTGCAAGGTCCACTGAACACGGCATAGGTGACTGCTCCATTACCTGAACCACCGGCAGTACTTAATATCGATGTTCCACCAGAGATAATGCTTGAAGGAGAGGCAAAGAGAGTTAAGGCGGCCTGCGGATCCAGGTCCACATGCACGGTCACGGTGTTGGAGGTGGTGGTGGAGTAGGTACTGTCAGCGGCCTTGGTAGCCTGCACCTGACAATCGCCCTGGCCACGGCCTGTCAGGGTCGAGCCACTGATCGTGCAGGGGCCACTGAGTACCGTATAGGTGATGCCACCGG
>JBILGM010000097.1:0-3742 GCA_044351045.1 Methylococcaceae bacterium
CGAAGGAACTTGATACGCCTGCGCATGATGAAAAGGAATCTACATGAAGAAGATGACCCTCATTTCCTTGATAGCCCTGACCGCGTTCGCCTCGGCGGCTGCTTGGTGGGCATTCCATTCGGCACCGAAGAAGCTTAAGTACGAAATCGTCAAGCAGGGAGAGACACCCGCAGTCCAGCCATCTCAGGAACAGGGGGCATCTGATCAGGCCGCATTTGAGGATGCGCTTATAAAAGCTTTCGAAGCAGAAGCCAAAAACCGACAGGGGGCACGGCCATGAAAAGATACGCCATACCGCTTTTGTTCCTCTGCTCCGGGGCCAAAGCCGATACCTTTATTGCTCCAACCATCCCAGGTTCGAATGCCCGCGACTTCGGGGCACCTGGCTACGTGATATCCCGAGAGTCGCTGGTCGGCAGGACCACGATCACGCCCACCATTGTCGGTAACCGGGCACCCGATCTGTCGGCACCCAGGGTGGTCATCGATGGCGACGTGGCCTATCGCACCATCCCCGGCACCAATGCGCGGGATTACAGCGCGCCGGGATATCGGCTGGAACCGAGCATGGGACGGCCGAAAGCAGATATTCCGCGCTTTCGGGTTTTTGCCGATGAATGACTTACAGCATCCTTGCCCCGGCAAGCCGTCCGGTGGTCGATATTGGGCCTTTACCCGATGACCATCACGAAGCCATGTCCGAGCGCGGGATTACCCTCATGACCGACGACCGGCGGGACGTTAACCTGAAAGACATGCTCGAGTTGCAGCCAGACGCGGAGCGGCGGCGCCAGCAAGTCCTGGTGCCGGGCGAGACGGCTGCGTCCGGTGTTGATCTCGAGGCGACAGCAGAGACCCGACGAGGGCGCCCCCGCTGTCCAGTCGCTGAGTTTGTGGGGGATGAATTGGAGCGCATCGCCGCAGCCCGTGCAGAGCATCTGCGCCAGTGCCAGATGGCCGATCAAGCCGGCCTCCCAAGACCGGATTTGGATGATTTTATGCCGGAGCGGGTGTGGACGAAGTAGACGATTATCCCGAGCTAGGTGACTGCCGGCATGGGCGCACGCTGGTTTGTCATGGCGACGATCGACCGGAATCTTTTGTCGATTGGCTAGGTCCCCTGGTGGGCGAATTCATCACCTTGCGGGATGCCGCTGAAAATCTCGAGATTGTGTTGGAAACGGCAACTGGACAACCCGTCGAGGACGTCACGGAATTCTGCGAAGCCATTGGCATCCAGCTGGATACCAACTTTTGGGAAGGCAGTTTTATCAGCGGCTACTACTATTTCGGCTGGATCGGGATCGGCGCCGAGCAGCAAGTTCAGGAACAAGCGCAGCGGTTGTTGAAGGAATTGAGCCGTGACCTTGAAACCAAGACCCGCCAATGGCAGAAAAAGGAACGGGCAAGAATTATCCGCGAATTGAAAGCCATTGAGGATTTCGATCAGTTCGAAGCCCGTACGGCCGATGATCGGGACGAGATTAGCGAACGCATCAACCAACTGGTGAACGATCTCCAGGCGGCCCGTCAGGCGTTGTCGACCGCCACGGCCGAGGTGAACACCTGGCGGAAAAACGATTCCCGTGAGATCGATCGCGGCTGCATGCGGCTACTCACCGCGCTGGCCTTCAAGGCAGCGGATCGCTGTGTCGCCGGCCCGCTGGCATTATGGGATGACGGCGTTTTGTATGCCATCACCCAGATCGGCCCCACTCACTTACCAGCCGGTTCGACCTACGACTGGCTGCTCCAGCAATTCGAGGCCGCCGGTCACCAAGTGGCGAAGGTGAAAGAGATGACGGTGCTGGGTGGTCGTGCCAGTGGGCCGATCTACTATCCGGGAGGAACCCGCGCCCAGGATTGGGTCAAGGCCTGGACCGAGGGCGCTCGGTCCACCTCGGGCCTACCCGGACCGTTCCCCAAAAAACGGCCACGACAGTTTGTGGTCAACCCGCCCGCGTACGGGGATCGGGTAGCCGTGATTTACGAACAATTGAAGGCGAGAGGCTGAGCCAAAAAGCCCGATGCTGCTTGGTTTGCCGAAGCCCATCCAGCATCAGTAGCCCAAGCGCTCAGCACATTGACATCAGCTGATAACCCTCTCGAATGAGCAAGCGCAACTGGCACCATTTTTATCGCGGCGAATTGTCCGATGCTCCGGGCAGGAATGAGAGCTGGGATGATTACCTCTGTTATCTGGGGCGTGGCAGATGGGGGCTTTGGACGGAGAGCACCGACTTCTTTGGGGAAGAAATCGAACCGGTCAAGGACGCTATGTGCACACGAGATCTGATCTCCTGGGTCAGGACCCAGGATGATGCAGACGAGGACCAATCCATGCTGCAGCAGTAAAGCGATACCCATTCCCAGGACGAAGAGGAATCCCCACAAAGCCTCTTGGGACCTCGGGGGCGTCGGCTTTATGAAATTGCCCAGCTTGAGGGAGCCACCTATTGCATCCAGTGCCTGAAGCGGCTGAAAAATGGTGATTGGCCACCTCGACGAGCCATCCGAGTGTTGGCGGTTGAAGGCGTCACCAAAAGAGGTATCTGGCGGGGCATATACCACGAGGTTTTCTTGGTGGATACGAATCTTGGTTTGGCCTATCTCTACCCACCCTCTGCGGATCGCCGGGCGCGGATTGTTCTGCAAAATGAAGGGTCCACGTCGCCAGGTCAGAAAGTCAAAGTGACGCCAGGGATAATGAAAAACATCAACGCCCTGATGCCAGAGTTTGAAGCGCTGTGCCGACCCAGATAATGAGCACCGATTCGCTCTCGAAACAAGAACTCATCGCCTCGGGTTGGACCGAGCGGCTGATTGATGCCGCTTTGGATGAACCCGATGAGGTCGGTCCTGCCGGCCACTGGTTGAATACCTGCGGCAAGCCTTACTATCACCCTGACCGCGTGGCCGTTGCGGCGTACCGGATTGGGTTGACTTATAAAAAGCCCGCGCCTGCCATCTGGAATGCTTGGTTTGCCGGCGAAAAACCCACCGCGATGCCGCTGATGACTTTCGATTTCTATCGTATTGCAGAGGCCTGTATTCCCGGATCAAGCCGGGAAATTCGCACACTCAGGATTAGCCACCCGGTGATGGGAAGATTGCCTGGCACACGAGATCAGGAAATTGAAGCGATCGGCAACATACTAAAAGCGATGGTCACCAAGGTGCACGGCGCTGAAATGGCCAAGCAGTCGTCTCTTGACGGATTGCTTCACAATATTGCTACCGAGGCCATCAACGAATTGGGGGACCCATGGCCGCAGGGCGTGATTGCCAGGAAAGCGCACCGTTCGAGCTATATCTCAAAAGCAGTCGGTCTGCCAACGATGCGCAAGTTCCTGAATGTCATCGCTCTCATTCATGCAGGTCAGGTGCTGCCGCCGGATGGAGAAGAATTCCATGCCATCCATTGGCTGAATCGGGCACCAAAAATGCGATTCGACCTTGCCGCCAATCATCTTACTGGAAGCTGAAGAATAATCACCCATGGCCCTCAAGAAATCCGAACTTTATGTCTCGCTCTGGAAATCCTGCGACGAGCTGCGCGGCGGGATGAATCTCACTTTCGAGTTCCTTTGATCATCTCACCTTTCGAACCTTGCCCTACGCTATAGTCGGCGGCTTACTGCACAGTGCACCAACGTTGGTTCACAGTTTGTCGGTTTTAAGTTTGGGTGTTGAGGCCGATTGAAAAGTGACCCACTTTTGAGGGTTGTGCCGACCCAAAATT
>JBILGM010000067.1:0-12090 GCA_044351045.1 Methylococcaceae bacterium
TCCGCAACGCGGTGATCATCATGACCTCTAACCTCGGCTCCGACCGCATCCAGGAACTGGCCGGCGAGGAAAACTATGCGCTGATGAAGGAATCGGTCATGGCCGTGGTGCGCCTGCACTTCCGGCCAGAATTCATCAACCGCATCGACGAGGTGGTGGTCTTCCATCCGCTGCAGAAGGACCAGATTCGCGCCATCTGCAAGATTCAGATCGGCTATCTGGAACAGCGGCTGGCCGAGCGCGACATTACGCTGGAGGTCACCGACGCCGCCCTCGACCTGCTCGGCGAGGCCGGATTCGACCCCATCTACGGCGCCCGCCCGCTCAAGCGCGCCATCCAGCAGGATCTGGAAAACAGCTTGGCGCAGGACATCCTCGCCGGCAAGATCGGCCCCGATGATGTCGTTACGGCGGATGCCGAGGACGGCCGGATTGTGTTCTCGGTGATCGCGGAAGCGAAGTAAGGAAGTAGCGCGAGGTGCTGGCGGGGTCCGGCGCCTTGAGTCAAGCCGACATACAAGCGAGTCGCGGCCGATCAATCATGAATCGCCGCGACTTGTCTTTAGTGATGTCTGTTGGTTGTGCATCTGCCGATCACATCCGGTCCAAAGGACCCACGACGCCCTGGCCGCCCCGGTTCAGCACGTGGGTATCAATCATCGTGGTGCTCACGTCCTTGTGCCCCTGGAGTTCTTGGACCGTGCGGATGTCGTCACCCGATTGCAGAAGGTGAGTCGCAGTGGCGTGCCCTTGATGTGAGCCCACAGCGCGTTCACCTCCTCGCGGGTCAACACCGCCGGGCGGCGCTGAGGCTTCCTGGGCCGAATCAGATCGCCCAGCCAGGGCAGATCGATATCCAGGACGCGCTTGTAAAGAAACAGCAACGCCGAAAGCCCTGCTGGTGGGTGCTGGCGGAAACGTTGCTTGCATTGGCAAGATGGCTCAAGAAAGCTTCCACTTCGGCCGCGCCCATTTCCCGCGGATGCCATTTACCATGGAAACTCACGTAGTCCCTGATCCAATGGACGCAGGCCTCTTCCGTGCGCCGGTGCGGCATTTTCCGTTTCAATAGGCGGATACACATCGGTCATGACCGTTCCTCCCAATCGCTTGATTTTGCGGAAAAAGCACGATTGACAGCCACAATGGTAGAGCGTAATTTGCTGCTTAGACAAAAAATTGCCGTATAAGCTGGTCGCTTACATGGCAGATTTGATGTCTTCTTCTAGTTAGTCCGCAGTGAAACTCTTCTATCTCACCAGCGCCCCGTTTGCGCTGTCAAACCTCGCCCTGCGCCGCCTGAAGATTGCTCGATTCGCCGATCTCAACGATCCATTCGAACTGCTTCCGGTCAACCTAGCCGACGCAATAAATCGCAGAGCTCTGTGCGCATTCAAAGAGAGCATCAATGAAACCATTGGCCTAATCTGCTTCTCATCGACATGGGACAACCCTGTGCTTTGGGGTCATTACGGCGACAAACACGCTGGAATCGCGCTCGGCTTCGAAGTTCCTGATGCATTGGCAAACAAGGTGCTCTATTCAGATAGGCCATTCCGGATTCCATTTGATCCGAAAACCAAGCGAGCGATTCCGAACAAGAAGACTGTAAACAGACTTTTGCGCACGAAATTTGTAGACTGGAAGTACGAAAAGGAATATCGACTATTCGTGCAACTTGAGCACTCCACGCGAGAGTCTGGCATGTACTTCTACGACTTCTCTGAAGAAGCCTGCCTGTGCGAAGTCATCTTAGGCCCGAAATGCGAACTGCCAGCAGACAGAATAGATACATTGCTAAAGGGCTTTAAGCAGCCAATAAGGCTAATCAAGTCGCGAATTGCGTTCGAAAGCTTTCGCGTCGTCGAAAACAAGAATTTTGGTCATGCGTAAACTGCGGCCTAACTCGCGAGTCAACCGGACCTGCCTTCGGCAGGCAACGTAGCGAAGCGCTTTAAGGTTGCCCGCCCGTTTTCAATTTTCTCCCGCGGTCAAGTCGAGACTCAGTTGATCTACGCCGATGACAAGTGCGCGTACTTCTCTCACACAATGCACTGCCAGGGTGGTCTTGCGGCAGAAGTGCTTGTGAAAATGAAGTTCAAGAAGGGCCGCATTTCCGTGCCGCCGCGAACGTTCCTTCCCACCGGCTTTTTAAGCGTTCCTGCAAAGGTCCAGGGCCTCGAGACCGCGCTAGCCGATCGCTGCTGCCTAACCCTTCCTTCGCAAAGCGGCACAAGTGGTTCCGTTCGCGCCGCTCACACGGTCTTTGCGTGCCAGTCAACTCCGACGTCCAAGGTGAAGATACGCGCCTATGAACTCTTTTACTTTTTGGGGTATTGCTCTTTTGGTAGTCACTGTTTGGGAATACCAAACGGAGAAGACAAATACATTGTTTCTCTTCGAATGGTGGTTGAGGTATGACATTTCCAAGTCCAAATTGCCATGGCTGTACTGGTTTATATTGATGGTCCAGACTGTTGGCGGCGTTTTTTTGATTATTCACGGCATCAAGACTGGGTAATGCCAAACCACATCACTCATCGTTTGGCCACATTCACGCGCATGAAATTTGCGCTGCTCTTCCTGGCGCTGGGGTTGGCTGGCCCCGCCAGCGTGGGTGCGCAAGTGAAAGGCGCTTGGCATCCAATGGTCTTCAGCATGATGGAGAGCTGGATTTCAGACGTTGAGAGCCCTGTGGTTGCAGAAATCAACCTCGATGCCGTGCAACGCAACCGCAACCAGTTCGACCACGACGCAGTCATGCAGGAAGGTGCATGGGTTGTTTACCGTGTGCCGGGGGGCGGCTTCAAGCGTTACCGCGTGATGGAGCACAACGGCAATCACTACAAGGTAGAGTTTCAGGACAATGGCGGTGGTACGCTGACCACACGTTCACAGATTGGCTTCACGCTGGATCAACGACAAATTCTTGTGGATGGAAAGCCGAGGGCCATCAACACTCTCAGGGTGATTTCCTACTCCAGATGACTATGTGGGCCCAACAAGTCGCTTCACCGGACACCGCCTGGTTGTGGTTGGACGCGGACACCTTGCGCTCTGTGGCCAGCATGGTCAAAAACGCCTCCAGCTCGCGCGGCCCCCTCGTCGCGCGGATGCCGCAACCCATGCCAGCGGATGAAAAAACGCACCCAATGCACAAGCCAGGTTCGGAGGTTGTTGATGTCTGGCTTATCCCGCAGGTTTTGCGGCAGAAATTACGTTAGACCTCACGTGCAAATGACGCTGAACGAAGGCGTCGCGGATTGGATGGGGGCCTTCGAAACCGGCCTGCCTCACGGAGAGTTCAAGATTGTCTGGGGCGACCAAATCTCAGGTTCGGTTTGGTTCGATCACGGAGTAAAGGTTGATGATCGGAATGAAACTAAGCAGGGCACGCAGGATGAGGTCTAACAGGTTGTTCGACGCGGATACGCCGAGGCATTGCGCGGCGGGGCGGACTGATGAACGGGCGGCTCGCCGCGCAATGCCTCGGCGTGCCGGTCAACTCCGACGTTAGGCATCGCAGCCCACCATGCTCCTCCGAGCGCTCATCGTCATCTTGGCCTATGCGTTGTCTGGCGCAGGCTTCATGTCCATGCTCGTCGGCACTCTGCCTTTCTTGGGCGGCGAGTATGCGCTGCTCGCGTAAGTCGTTCCACTGGTCTGGGTCTTCGCTTGGGTGGCCCATGTCCGAATGAGCGTGGCCTGGGTCCGAAATCGCGCCGTGTCAAGGCGCTGGCCTGAATGGGGAACTGCCGCGGGCCTATTCAGCCTGGCAAGCCCACTACTTTTGCTGCTTGGCGGGGAACCTCCCTCAACTCTTGACCATCTGCAAGGTGCGTTCATCATGATCGGGTTCGCTTCGGTGTTCTTTCTTCCGAGCATCTTGCTGGCGGTCTACTTGGTTCGCTTTCATCGCCAAGCCCAAGGCGAGGCATGAAGGGCGATGCCTAACCCCTCGCTCAAGCCGCCCCGCCTCCGCACGCGGCTTAGCTCGAATGTTAGAGTGCTCATGACACGCAACGCGAGGGCCAGGCGGTCAGCAATCCTCTGCTCTCACTTTCTGAGGAACATCGCCTTTTACGAGTCGTGGTTCAATGCAGGCCAACCGTTCAAGGACGATCAGTTCTGGATCACCGCTAACGGCAACTTCCTAGACATCGCGGTTCTCGAGTGGTGTAAGTTGTTTGCTGATCGCAAAGCTAAACACCACTTTACTAAGGTCCTCGGCTCCCCAGACCACTTCCGCACGGACCTTTTCGCCGAGCTACATCTGGGCGAGGTGGAATGGGGCGCGTATATCGAAAAACTCAAGGCCTATCGGGACAAGTTCATCGCGCACTTAGATGACCAAAACATCATGAACATCCCTGATATGAACGTCGCTCGGCGAAGCGCAATATTCCTGTATCAACATCTCTTGGATCAAGAGGCGGGGAACGCCACGTTTCATGATGCCCGGTCATCTGCTGACGCCATTTACCAAGATTTTCTCGGTCAAGGATTCAAGGCTTACGAGAAGTGATGGAGCAATCTAACTTCTCATTGGTACGGACGCCTTTCGGCGCCGCACAATTCAGACGTTAGGCGTCTTTTATGTCCCTCGGTGGCCTTCACAACCCGAAAGCCGCAGCCGACTTAATCTCGGACTTTCGTAAGCGCTTCAGCACCAAGGTTTGCATGGCGCCGCTAACAGATCACGCGGGGGGAACGGTTTCCGCTCACACCATGTCGCTTGAGGCTGTACTGCGCAGGATAAGCAAAGACGGCCATGTATATGCCCAGCATTTCATGGGTCGGTTGTCTCCAGATGAGCATCCAATAAAAATCAAGCGAATCGGCCTCCGAGACGTTTCAGTTTTCAACGGGTTTTGCGCGAAACACGACGCATCACTCTTTAGCTGCTTAGAGAACGAACAGTTTCGCTTTTCTCGACAGCAGCTTTTCATGCTTGCCTACCGTGCCGCCGCTCGGGAGTGCTACCTAAAGAGAAAGCAATGTGAGTCGCTAACTGGCTTGGAACAAATTCAGGCCATTCACGGCATCGCCGGAGAGGTCGAGTACACCGCGGAGATTCTTATTCACCAGGCCGCATCTCTTCGAGGCGCTGAAGAGCTCGAAGCGTTCAAGGCAAAGCTCGATGGTTATCTAGTCAAGGGAAGTTGGGATCGTTTTGTTACTCACGCCATCCTTTTTCCCAAGCAACCATGCATCTCGACCTGTTTTGTCTTTCAGCCGTTCCACGACATGAATGGCAATCAACTTCAGGATTACGTGGACTTGGGAGCCGAGATGAGCCAACTCGCAATCTCTCTTCTCCCGCTAGACCAAGGCGGAGCAGCTATCTTTTCTTGGCTAGATTCCGCGAACAGTGCGCCACGTCGCTTTTTTGAATCTGTGCTTCAAACAACCAACCTAACCTCATCTGTGATTCACGCCGCGCTGGATAACAGCGAAAACTTTGCACTTTCGCCCACCTGGTATGAAAGCCTTCCAGATGCTACGCGCGACTATGTCTTCTCGCGCATAGCCATACTAGAGGCAAGCATCACGTACTCACAGAGAGATCGGCCAGAGATGATTGCGCCACATCTAGACGACTGGGGGCCAGCAAATGTCGTTCAGTTCTAAGACGCCTAAGCCTTCCATCAACCGGACGTGCCCCGGCAAGCCGGGTCACGCTGGTTATGTCAAACGTTAGACAAATCTGGATCACCGCTCCCTTTTTGAATGTCGAGTATTAGCCCGCGTAGGCCGGAATAGGCGGTCCTCTGCCGTGTTCCGTCGTATGGGTGTTCGTATGGGCACCCCGGCTTTTTTAGCGCCGGGTGCAGGGTTGCCACCGTCGGGCCTATGGATCACTTCACATCCATTCTTGTCTCTTTAAAATGCTAGTATCCCAATGTTGATGGCTAAGTATCTGCTGCGATCCTTGGTCAGCCCAGTCACGAGCGTGAGACGTTTTGGGAGTCACGTCGGCTCTTGGGCTTCCTTTTTTCTGAACCGGGCAAGCGCCTTGCCTGGCGTAAACATGGAAATCAGTGATGGATACGCGTAAATGCCTTTTCTATGCGGCCTCCGGAATGGATGAGGGGCTGCTGCAGAGTCTTCGTCAACATGGCTGGGTGGTCAATCTGGCTCTGGATGCAGAGGAGGCCTATTCACGTAAGAATCAGCCCGATATACGCCTGGGTCTGGTATCTATTGGTAAACACGCTCTGGCAGATTGGGTTTTGATTCAGAACGTGATCAGTGGTGGAGGGATACCTTGGGTGGCTCTGATCAATCCGGGCGTGACCGTGTCCCGGGAGTTGCTCCAATTGCTGGCCGGGGGGTTTAATGACTATCACGTGCTGCCGGCCGATGCCGATCGGGTGTTGTTCAGCCTCTACCAGGCGGAGTCAAACCGCAGCGGCGTATCCCTTACGCTGGGGCAGGCAATGTCCCACCAGGAGGCGAGCCTGGCCGGCTGTGGTCCGGGATCGATCCAGTTCCAGGCGGCTATCGACCTGGCTTCTCAATCTGATCAACCGGTACTAATTCGGGGAGGAGCAGGGACCGGCAAGGAGGTGGTAGCCCGCGCCATTCATCGGCGGACATGGCGCGGCGTGGCGCCTTTCATACCGGTTACCTGTGTCGCATTGGCGGGAGATGAGTTGAGACTGGAGTTGTTTGGCCTGGGTGATGCGGCCTATCCCGGTGACCAGGCCCTGCGCCGCGGGCGTGTGGATGCGGCTCAGGTTGGTGTCCTGTTTTTTGATGGAGTGGACGCTCTTTCTGAAGACGCGCAGGATGATCTCCTCCAGTTGCTGCAGACAAGAGTCTATCGGCGTGTCGGTGCGCAGCACCCTATCCCGGTCGATTTGCGGGTGATGGCCTCTACCCGGGTCGATCTCAGTGAAAGGGTGGCCGAAGGTCGCTTCTCTGAAGCACTGCTGTCCGCTTTGAGCGTACATACCATCATGGTGCCCGCGTTGAGCGACCGCAGGGACGATATCGAGTGGCTGGCCCACTATTTTCTAAAACAGCAATGGCCAGATATCTCCTGTTCCTTCGCGGAATTTGCACCCGAGACGGTGGAGACGATGCGCCGCTATGACTGGCCCGGCAATATCCGGGAGTTGGTGAATCGCATCGCCAGAGCGGCCAGTCTCAGTGAGGGTAAGCCGATCACACCTCAGCATCTCGGATTAGTCCCACCCAAGCAGTCGGCGGGTTCAGTGGTCGGTGATGGCATGACGCTAGGCTCGGCCAAATCGCAGGCTGAAAAGGAAGTGATTGAAGCGGCCCTGGAGGCTTACGATCATAATATTTCGCGTGCGGCCCGACAGCTGGGCGTCTCCCGCATGACGCTCTACCGGTTGATGGACAAGCATCAGGTGCGCGGGGCGGTCTCCAGGCAATGCTAGGCGACGAGCCGGCGGGTCACCTTCAGAAACCTTGATTCACAGCCAGCGCCAGTGGCGAAAACTCGCCGCTTGGCCTCGGTAAATTCCGCGTTCGTCACGCAGGTTCCAGACGAGGGCATTTTCGATTTCGAATCTTCTTCCGTGACGACCGATGCGGATGCCTTGGTAATTATCGGCATAACCTTGGTCGGCCACCGTCTTCAATAGCGCCGAGCGGGCCTCCCGGTTGGGTTCCTCGGCCGATAGCCGCGACGGGCAGGCCGTCATTTCCACCCAGTCCATGCCGAAAAGGCTGAGCGCCATCTGGTTGGCATAATTGAAGATCGGGTCAGCCTGGGTGCCGTGCGAAAGCAGGGCCAGCGGCGCCGTGAAGAGGTAGCGGGCGGCTTCCTCATCGTTCATGCGCGGGTTCACCAGATCGCGTCCGGTCCAGTGTCGATAGCTCCGCAGGATCAGCCCGATGTGTTCAGCCATGAAGTGGTTGTCTTCAGCGGGAATGGGCGTGGCGGTCATGATGATGGCTTTCAACGGATGGTTGGTTGCGATTATAGCGATCTGGACGCAAGGATCATTCGCTCGGGTCGCTTGCCGGCCCCCCTGCTCTCGCCTAGTATCGAAGCGACTATTTTTCCGGGGGTGGCATGGGCAAGTATGGCGGGAAGGTTATCCATTGCTGTTATGACGGCGAGGGTCCTATCGAGGTAGTGGAATCCTATGGTGTCCGCTCCCTGCATTTTGGCTCTACCGCACGGCAAAGCGCCATGGCGCTGGCGAATCCGGACCACATCGAACTTCCCTATCTTCGCGCCATGTTGGTCGGACTCGTATTCGTACCGGCGCCGGCACGGATTCTGATTCTGGGGCTTGGCGGTGGTTCTCTGCCCCGGTTTCTTCTGCAGCACTATCCTGATACGGTCATCGAAGTCGTCGAGTCGCGTGCGGCCATGGTGGATGTGGCACGAGACTATTTTGGCCTGTCGGACTGTGCTGGCTTGAATATTCGGATCGCCGATGGCGGGGAGTATCTGCAGCAATGTCTGACGGAGGGCCAATGTCGATACGATCTTATTTTGGTGGATGTCTTCGATGACCAGGGCTTGGCGCCGATGGTCATGCGTCACGACTTTTTTGCGGCATTGGCCAGTCTGGTCAATCTCGGCGGCGTGGCGGCGGTCAACCTCTGGAGCGGTCATGAGGAATCCTTCCGCGCCGTGATGCGGCTGCTGAAGCTTTACTTCCCCAATGGCGCTCACTCATTGCCGGTGATGGGGCGAGGCAATGTGGTTGGAATTGGCCTGGAGGCGACCCTTGGTCCCCCACGACCGAAGGTCTGCCTCGCCCAAGCCCAATCCCTGGAACGGCGCATGGGTATCGAGTTCAGCCGGCTAATACAGCGTCTGGCACCGCCCTTGGGGCGTTAGCGTCAAGGCTCTTTTTAGTCAGCAGAGGAGGGCGCATTCCGCCGCAGAAATCGGTCGAGCTGGTTGGCAAAGGCCTGCCGGTCAGTTTGACTGAGTGCGGCGGGGCCGCCCGTGGACACCCCGCTGGCTCTCAGTGTCTCCATGAAATCACGCATATTGAGCCGCGCACGAATATTTTCTGGTGTATAGAATTCCCCGCGCGGATTGAGCGCATGACCGCCTTGCTCAATCACTTCGGCGGCCAGAGGAATGTCCGCAGTGATCACCAGGTCGCCCGGTGTGAGTTGTTGGAGGATTTCATTGTCCGCCACGTCGAATCCGCGTGGCACACGCCGCGCAGAAATCCAGCGGGAAGGCGGCGTGGCCATGGTTTGATTGGCGACCAGAATTAGCGGGACCTGAACTCGCTCAGCTGCCTTGAAAAGAATGTCCTTGATGACATTCGGACACGCGTCCGCATCCACCCAGATTTGCATGCGGTTGATCCTGTGAGCCCGTCCCAAGTCAATCCGCCAGGCCGCTAAAGGGGAGAGCCAGAGTGTCTACCATGACGGAGGCGGGGATGCCCAGCATGATCAGTGGCGACAAGGCCCGCGTAGAGGATTGGTACAGGGTGTCCTGTTCCGCCTTGGGGTAATACAGCGCGAGACAGGCATCGGCTGGTTTGGAATCGTCTGAGAAGACCCAATCCAGTGCCGCGATATCCATGCGGGTTAGTGCAAATACTTTTGGACAGCATTTCGTGTTGGCCGATCTGGGCTTACCCTGTTTTTCGACCATCATGCTGGCACATCCTGTCGCAGTGCCTGCCATCAAGAGCAAAAGCAGCAATTTGAGTATGCGATTCATGCGTCCGTTTCGGCGGGTTCGGAAAAACTGGCTTCCGGGGTTGGTTTCCGACACAAACTCAGAAACGCGGCCTCATCCAGAACGGGAATGTCTAATGCCTGGGCTTTGCTCAGTTTGGAACCCGGGTCCGCGCCGGCGACGACATAGTCAGTTTTTGCCGAGACACTTCCGGCGGCCTTGCCGCCCAGGGAGTGGACCAGCGCCTTGGCCTCCTCGCGTGAGAGCGAGTCTAGCGTCCCGGTGATGACAAAGGTTTTGCCGGCAAAGGGTAATGCCTCAGCCTCAATCCGCTCCGGCATGGCATCCCAATGGATGCCGGCATCGACCAGTCTTTGCAAGACCTCGAGGTTATGTGATTGACGGAAAAAGGTAAACACATGCCGGGCCACGGTCGGACCGATGTCCGGGGCAGTCTGCAAGGTCATTTCGTCTGCTGTTTTCAGTGTGTCGAGATTGCGAAACCATTCCGCCAGCGTGCGTGCCGTGACTTCTCCGACCTCCCGGATGCCCAGCGCGAAGAGAAAACGGGGCAGAGTGGTGTGGCGACTGGCGTTGAGGGCGTTGATCAGGTTGCTGGCTGATTTTTCGGCCATTCGATCCAGGCCGGCGATTTTCTCAACCGTCAGCTGATACAGATCAGCCACCGTTCCGATCAGACCATTCTCGAGCAATTGATCGACCATCTTGTCACCCAGACCGTCGATATTCATGGCTTTGCGCGAGGCAAAATGTTTGACCGCTTCCTTGTGTTGCGCCGGGCAATAGAGACCACCACTGCAACGGGCGATGGCTTCCCCCTCGATGGTTTCCACTTCCGACCCGCAGGCGGGACAGCGTGTCGGCATAACGAAGAGGGTCACATCGTCTGGCCTGAGTTCCGGGAGGCTTTTAACGACTTCAGGAATCACATCGCCCGCCCGCCGGACGATGACCGTATCGCCGACCCGGATGTCTTTGCGCTGAACTTCATCGGCATTGTGCAATGTCGCATTGGTGACCGTGACCCCGCCTACAAAGACGGGTTCCAGTCGCGCGACCGGTGTCAGTGCGCCGGTACGGCCAACCTGAACCTCGATGGCCGCGACGCGGGTGGTGGCTTCTTCGGCCGGAAACTTGTGGGCAATGGCCCAGCGTGGCGCTCGGGCGACAAAGCCGAGCATCTCTCGGTCCCTGAGGCTATTTAGCTTGTAGACCACACCATCGATTTCATAAGGCAAAGCCGGGCGCCGTCTCAGTAGGTCGGTGTAGTAGGCGAAACATTCATCGACGCCTTGCACCGTATGCAACTCGGGATTGATCGGGATACCCCAGGTACTGAAGCGGCTCATGACCTCGCTGTGGGTCTCTGGAAGTTGCTCGGTGGGATACAGCCCATAGCCATAGCAATAAAAATCGAGCGGTCGAGTGGCGGTGACCCCCGGGTTCAGCTGTCTCAGGCTGCCCGCTGCCGCATTGCGGGGATTGGCGAAGGTTTTTTCTCCAGCTGACAGAGCCCGCTCATTCAGTTCCAGAAAACCTTGCTTGGGCATGAATACCTCGCCCCGAATCTCGAATCGATCCGGCCAGCCCTGGCCGTTCAAGCGCAAGGGAACGGGGGGCAGGGTGCGAATATTGGCGGTGATGTTTTCACCGGTCCGTCCATCGCCTCGGGTCGCCGCCCGCACCAGCAGGCCCTGTTCGTAGGTCAGGCTGACGGCCAGTCCATCGAGCTTGGGTTCGACGGCAAAAACAAGATCTTCATGCTTGAGACTTTTACTGATGCGGCGACTGAAGTCGATCAGGTCATCTTCACTGAAGGCATTGTCCAGAGAAAGCATCGGCACGGGATGCTGCACTTCGGAAAAGGCAGCAGCCGGCTCAGCGCCGACTCGCTGAGTAGGGGAGTCGGCAGTTTGCAGCTCCGGGTGCTCGCGTTCCAGTGCGAGCAACGCTTGCATCAGTTGGTCATATTCCGCGTCGGATATCAGCGGATCGTCCAGCTGATGATAGCGGCGGTTGTGGAACTCGATGGCCTGGCGGAGTTGGGCAGCACGCTGCCGAACAGTCTCCGTTATGGTCACGGTCAGTTTTCGATGGGCTGTTTCAGCAGATTCCGCATGTGCGCAATTTTGCTCGCACTGAGCGGTTGGCGAGACTCATCCCACTGAATGCCATGCAGACGCTGGGCGAGTTCACGGCTGGTATTCACGAGGTCGTCGTAGGTCCCAAGCGGATCCGAGACGCGCGCGGTCTGGAAGAACAACACGATGCCGGGGCATTCGAAATCATCCATATCGTCGATCGGAAAGGTGCCCGGCTCCACCAGGCTGGCGACGCTGAACAGGGTGTGGGTTAGGTCGGGGTCATAGCGATGGAAAATGCCCATGTCGCCAAACAGCAGGTCCCCATCCATCAAGGCCTGCTTCAATTCC
>JBILGM010000031.1:0-36143 GCA_044351045.1 Methylococcaceae bacterium
CATCTTCATTTCTTCCTTGGTGTAGCCGTTTTCCAGGAAGACATCGATCTGCGGTAGCACGTTGAAGCCAATCTGCTTGGGATATACCTTGGGGGTAATCGGCTTGCCGCTGAGCAGTAGCGTGGTTTGAGTTGCGAGTTCCTCGATGGCTTGCTTGCCCGTGCCGGAAACAGCCTGATAGGTGGCTACATTGATCCGTTCAATGCCGACCGCGTCATGGATGGGCTTTAGGGCTACCAGCATCTGAATGGTGGAGCAGTTCGGGTTGGCGATGATTCCCCGGTTGCGGTACTGATCAATGGCCGCAGGATTGACCTCGGGCACGACCAAGGGAATATCATCCTCATAGCGGAAGCGGGACGTATTGTCGATGACTACACAGCCGGCAGCGGCGGCGATCGGCCCATAGACCTCCGATACTGAGGCGCCTGCTGAAAATAGCCCAACTTGGACTTGGCTGAAATCAAACTCTGCCACATCCAGAACGGTCAGTTCCTCCCCCTTGAAGTCGATCTTCTGCCCTGCCGAGCGACTGCTGGCAAGGGCAAAAACTTCGCCTACCGGAAAATTCCGCCCTTCCAGGAGCGCCAGCATGGTTTCGCCCACAGCCCCTGTGGCGCCGAGAACGGCTACATTGTAGGTTTTGCTCATGATCTATGATCTGGCTCTCAGGCGCGAAGATGGCCGACAATCGCGGCGCCCATTTCCTGGGTACCCACCTTGCGCATGCCTTCTGAATAAATATCCGCCGTCCGATAGCCTTCATCGAGCGAGGCGATCACGGCCTTTTCAATGAGGTCCGCGTGGGCGGCGTCGCCAAAACTGTGGCGGAGCATCATGGCGACCGACAGGATGGTGGCAATCGGGTTGGCAACACCCTTCCCGGCGATGTCCGGCGCTGAACCATGAATCGGCTCGTACATCCCCTTGCCGTTTTTATCGAGCGATGCCGAGGGTAGCATGCCGATCGAACCGGTCAGCATGGCGGCGCAGTCGGACAGAATGTCGCCAAACATATTTTCGGTGACCATTACATCGAACTGTTTGGGTGCCCGGACCAGCTGCATGGCGGCGTTATCGACATACATGTGGGTGAGTTCCACGTCCGGGTAGTCTTTAGATACCTCGATCATGATCTCGCGCCATAGCTCGGTACACTCCAGCACATTGGCCTTGTCCACCGAGCACAGCCGGCGATTGCGCTTTTGCGCGGTCTGGAAGGCGATATGGCCGATCCGGCAAATCTCGGACTCGTTGTAGATCAGCGTGTTGAAGCCCTCGCGTTCGCCTTGATCATTTACCCGACGACCGCGTGGTTTGCCGAAGTAAATGCCGCCGGTCAATTCGCGGATGATCATGATGTCCAGCCCTGAAACCACTTCCGGCTTCAGTGTGGAAGCCGCGACCAGTTGTGGATAAAGGATGGCTGGCCTGAGATTGGCGAAAAGCTCCAGCTCCGAGCGCAAACCCAGCAGGCCGCGCTCCGGTCGCAGGGAGTAATCCAGCGGTTCCCACTTTGGCCCGCCGACAGCACCGAGCAGCACGGAATCGGCCGCTTGACAGACTTTCAGGGTAGCTTCGGGAAAGGGGGTTCCGGTCGCATCGTAGGCGGCACCGCCGATGAGAGCCTGCTCCGTCTCGATCTGCAGGCCAAAATCCAGCTTCAATACATCCACTACCTTGAGGGCTTCCGCCACGATTTCGGTACCAATGCCGTCACCTGGCAATACTGCTATTTTCTTGGTCATATTTGGGTAAATCCTATCCCTAAATCTGAATCATCAGGCGGCGTCGCTGAACAGCCAGGGAGCTTCTTCCCGGCGCCGTTCCTCGTAGGCATGAATGGCATCCGCGTGTTGCAGTGTGAGCCCGATGTCGTCAAGCCCGTTCAACAAGCGATGCTTACGGGTAGGTTCGATATCGAAGGGGATACGCTCCCCATACTTGGTGGTAATCAGCTGCTTTGCCAAGTCCACTTCGAGCTGGTAGCCCACGCCATTGGCTTCTATAAACAGGCGATCAACGATGGCGGAATCCAGCACGATGGGTAACAAACCGTTCTTGAAACAGTTGTTGAAGAAGATGTCGGCAAAGCTGGGTGCAATGATGACGCGAAAACCGTAGTCCTGAAGGGCCCAGGGCGCATGTTCCCGCGACGAGCCACAGCCGAAGTTTTCACGCGTCAACAGTATCCGTGCCCGAAAGGCACTGGGCTTGTTGAGAATGAAATCCAGATTGAGCGGGCGGTGGGTGCAATCCATATCCGGTTCACCGCGATCGAGGTAGCGCCACTCGTCGAACAGGTAAACGCCGAATCCACTGCGCTTGATGGATTTCAGAAACTGCTTCGGGATGATGGCATCGGTGTCTATATTGGCCCGATCCAGTGGTATGACCTTGGAGTTGATATAGCGGAAAGCTCTCATGACTTCGGCGTCCTCTTGCGGGGAGTGGCGGGGGATTTGGGCGCAGCGGCCTTGTTGGTGGCCGTTGGCTTGTTAGGTGCGGTCGTCTTGGGCTTCGCTGGGACTTTTGGCTTGGCGGCAGGCGGGGTCTTGGCGATGCCCGCCACGGCGGGTTTGACCGCGGCAACGGACGCGTTAGCCATGCTTGCCTTGCCCAACTGCCTTACATCCACGAAATGACCACTGACGGCCGCGGCGGCGGCCATGGCGGGGCTCACCAGATGAGTGCGACCCCCATACCCCTGGCGACCTTCAAAATTGCGGTTGGAGGTGGAGGCGCAGCGTTCGCCCTCTTCTAGTCGATCGGCGTTCATGGCCAGACACATGGAGCAGCCGGGGTCGCGCCACTCGAAGCCGGCCTCGACGAAGACCTTGTCCAGGCCCTCGGCTTCCGCCTGTTTCTTGACCAATCCTGATCCCGGCACCACCATGGCCAACTTGACGTTATCGGCCACCTTGCGACCCTTCGCTACTTCAGCGGCCGCGCGCAAGTCTTCGATGCGACCATTGGTGCAGGACCCGATGAAAACCTTGTCGATATGGATCTCGGTAATCGGTATGCCCGCCTTAAGCCCCATGTACTGTAGGGCGCGATTCATGCCGTCCTGCTTGACGGGATCTTTTTCCTTTCTGGGGTCAGGGACTTCAGCGTCGATTGCGACCACCATTTCCGGGGACGTACCCCAGCTGACTTGTGGCTTGATCTCGGCGGCAGCGATCTCGATGACGGCATCGAATTTCGCATCTATGTCGCTGCGCAGTTGTTTCCAGTTGTCTACTGCCCGATTCCACAGGCTACCGGTGGGCGCCATCGGCCGTCCCTTGAGATAGCTGATCGTGGTGTCATCAACCGCGATGATGCCGGACCGGGCCCCCGCTTCAATAGCCATGTTGCAGAGCGTCATGCGTCCTTCCATCGTCAGTGACTCGATGGCGGAGCCGGCAAACTCGATGGTGTAACCGGTTCCGCCCGCCGTCCCGATTTGGCCGATGACGGCCAGGATGATGTCTTTCGCGGTCACGCCATTTCCCAGCTTGCCGTCGATGCGGACCAGCATGGTTTTTGACTTCCGCTGAACCAGGCATTGAGTGGCTAGGGCGTGCTCGACCTCGGAGGTGCCGATACCAAAGGCCAACGCCCCAAACGCCCCATGGGTGGCTGTATGCGAGTCACCGCAGACGATAGTCATGCCGGGCAGCGTAGCGCCCTGTTCGGGTCCCATGACGTGGACGACGCCCTGGCGTTCGTCTCCCATAGCGAATTCGGTAATGTCGAACTCCGCACAGTTATTGTCCAGCGTTTCGATTTGCAGCCGCGCAATGGGATCGGCGATTCCTTTTTCGCGGCCCTGGGTCGGAACGTTATGATCGGCGGTGGCCAGATTTGCGCCAGGCCGCCAAACACCTCGGCCGCTCAGTCGCAGGCCCTCGAAAGCCTGAGGCGAGGTAACCTCGTGAAGCAATTGGCGGTCGATGTAGATGAGTGCCGAGCCATCCGGTTCGGTGCAGACCACATGAGCATCCCACAGTTTGTCGTACAGAGTTTTGCCGGCCATAAGCGTAAGGTCTCCACATTCAGGAGGAAGAAAAAGGTTTTCGATAACGGGGTCGTATGCGGTGAAGAAATTTCAGCGCTGGTATCTGCCGGTGCCGCGAGAGGGGGACTTCATTGCAATGCGGCAAAAAGCCGCTCGGTAATGGTTTCAACATGGCCGACACCATTCATGCTGGCGAATCGCACGGCACGTTGCTCAGCCATTTTTCGGTAGTAGCCGACCAGTGGTTTGGTTTGTTCATGGTAAACAGATAGGCGTTTGCGAACGGTGGCCTCGCTATCGTCGTCCCGCTGGATCAGCGGGTCCCCGGTGAGATCATCCTTGCCCTCTTCGCGGGGCGGGTTGAAAACGACATGGTAGGTGCGTCCGGAGGCAGGGTGGACGCGGCGACCACTCATGCGCTTAACGATTTCCTCGTCTTCAACATCGAACTCCACCACATGGTCGATGCGGATTCCCATTTTTTGTAGTCCGTCCGCTTGCGCAATGGTGCGTGGAAACCCGTCAAGCAAAAAGCCGGCGCGACAATCGTCCGCCTTGATGCGCTCCTGGATCAGACCCAGGATGATGCCATCGGAAACCAGCAGCCCGGCATCCATAATCTTCTTGGCCTCGAGTCCGAGGGGGGTACCTTCGCGAACGGCGGCACGCAGCATATCGCCGGTCGAGATTTGTGGAATGCCGTATTTCTCGGTGATGGCATGGGCCTGTGTGCCTTTGCCCGAGCCAGGCGCGCCCAGAAGGATGACTCGCATTTCAACGTCTCCCGCGTTAAAAGGCGTCAATTTTCTCACAAGTGGCTGCGGCTGTCATAGGGAATGAGCGTCGTGCAGGGGCTGCGACGGCGGGGTCGGGCATATTGGATACGACTCAGAGGCTGGCCAGCTGGTAAGTAGGCCATCCATCCTCTTGTCGGGAGTGGAATGCCAGTTCGGCGACGCCTCCGGAGACTAAGGCCGAGTCGATGCCAAACCGGCAAGCCCCAAGAATGTCGGTGTCCATCTGATCGCCAATCATAACCAGCTTACGCGAACCGGCGCGGCGCGCGGCTTCCTCAAAGAGCGGTGTTTCAGGTTTGCCAAGATGAACAAAGCGGATGTCTGTTCGGCTGGGATATCGTTGTTTCAGTACGGTTTCGATCACCAGTGCCATTGTGCCGCAAGTCATGCCGAATCCGTTGACCTTTGGGTAGATCAGGTCCGGATTGGGCAGAATCAGCGGTGGGCTTTCTCCCCGGTCAAACTTGGTGATAAGTCTCGACAGGACGCTATCCATGGATTCCAGAAACGGGAATCCGATCTGATCGCCGATCACCAGTACGTCGAAATCTTCGGATGGTGGGACGGCCAGCGCGCCGGCTTGCGACACAAAGTGGAACGTATCTTCTGGTCCCAGGATGGCGCAGCGGGATCCCTGCAGCCCATTGCCGGCAAAATAAGGCTTCAGCAAGCCTCCGGCGCTGATGATCTGTTCGGGCTCGATTGTCAGCCCGAAGCCCTGATAACGTTGTGCCGCATGCTCTGGCAGACGGGCCGCCGAGTTGGTCACCAGATAAAAGGGCTTGCCGAGGTGGCTCAGTCTGGCTAGCAGTTCACAGGCCCCGGGCAGCGGGCCGTCACGATGCACTAGCACTCCATAGGCATCAAAAAGTAATGCATCGTAGCGCTCGATGAGTTCGTCGAGTGTGGTCGAGGGAATGGTATGTATGGGGTTGGGGTGCTTATCCATAGGAAGATTGGGGAATTCTTTGCGAGGTGCCAGAGCCCGTGTCTCCGGTTGTCGGGTTTCTCAGGAGCTGGTTGTGACGATGGGCCGATCTTGTGTTAATGGCTGCGCCTTGTCGATGTATCCCTCGGCTAACGCATTGAGTGTTCTCAGATCAAGGGCAAGATGATATTTTGCACGGCTTGCACTCTGATCCACCAGTGACTGTTGGGTCACTGCTGAAAATACACTGGTATCCATGAAAAACCTTGCATCCACGCCTATCGTAGGAAGCGCCCAGCTGAAAAAACTGCGCAATGCGCTGGCCATCATTCATTGCAGACGCTTGCTGTCCACATTCCAGAAAGAGGCGGAGGGCACGATTTCTCACGATCAGGCCAAGCGTGTCACCTATCTGACCGAGCTATTTTCACGCATCCATCGCGAGATTTTTCAGGACTGGAAAGAGCAGGCCATTACGTCAGACCGGCCCGGCGCCATGGCGCAGGCGGACAAGCGGAAGTGTTTCCGTGAGGCGATCGAGAGCCTGGTGTTGAATGAAGATGAGAACAAGGATACGGCCCTATTCGACAACAATGGTTTTGTGATCAAAACCGGGAACATTGCCGAGCGTCTGGCCAGGTTCTACTTCACGATGCGAGCCATCAAGCCGTTTGGTTACGGTAACAAGCTGACGCTGGATTTTTTTATGCTGGCACTCAGCAATCTGCCTGCTTTTGCCAGCGTCTATGAGCGGGGCATTGATTTCAGGCGGCTCGATGCCCGTGATGCCGAGTTGCTGCATGACAAAAGCAGCAGTTTGGCCGATGTAACGCTGGCCCTGCGTCATTCTATGGACCCGACCCGAACCCGCTGTCTGGAAAACCATGCTAATGGTTATGGCAAGTGGCCGGAACAAAAAACCTTTGTTTTTGGCATGCCTTTCCTACAGCACAGGACGCCGGAGGGCATCGACTGTCTGGTGACGGTCAACGGCGGGCTGGTTCCTCTGGCAGGCTTGCATGAGGACCAGATTCCTCTCGGCATCCACTTTGCGGACTACCCATTAAGTCTCTCCGCAAACGTGATCGGTTATCTGCCGGGCACCGAGAGCCTTCGTGGCAAGTCAGATATTGATGGTATCGGTATTGGTCCCCATGGCGAGGCACCTCTTTTCTGTCTGGACGTGAATATCCTGACCGGCCTCAGGTCACCGAGTCATACCGAATTTGTCGAACTTCTCAAGCAGTGTGCCGGTGAAAAGACGCCGGTTTTCAATCTTGCCAACAATCCAGAGCTGAGAGATCAAATGATCGAGGCGGCCGAGGGCGATCAGCGGCTGCGGCGTGGTGTGGAGATTGCCTACGAGCGGCTAAGCAATATTGCCAGCAAGCTGGATCGCATCAAGGAGGCCATATTCGCCGGAAAGTCATCGGACGATCAGCCGATGCTCTTTCTTTGCATGGGCGGCGCAGGGGCCGGCAAAACCGCTGTCGAGGAAATTGCCCGCGCCCAGTGCGGGGAAAATTTCGTAACGGCGTCGTTGGATGAATTCCGCAAGCAGAGTGACCTCTATCGGGTTCTTACCGCCGCCAATCATCACAGTGACGACTACATCTACGTCGAACCCTTCGCCAATACGCTACGCGACTGGGTGGCGAGTCAGGCCCGCCAGGAGCGGATCAATCTGCTGTATGACGGTACCAGCATTCCCTACATTCCGCGCTATTCGACGATAGTCGAGGGTTTCAAGGCAGCGGGTTTCAGGACGTTTATCGCGGCAATCGACGCCTTCATAGTCAAGCCGCGAGGTCGGGAAGAAGAACTTCCGCGCGTAGCTGCGATTGGCAGCGTCAAGGACCGCTTTGAAAAAACCGGCCGAGCCTTGCCCTGGGTCGTCGCAGTCGACAAGCACATTCGTGCGCCTGGCGCCTTCCTCGACGCCCTGGAGCACATCGCACTCGACAAGTTGTCCCTCTTTGCCAACGATGGCGAAATGGATCGGCATTATCTGGTGGCAGAAACGTTCTCCTTTTCAATCGATGAATTGCGCCAGATTCAGGATCATCAGCGGTCAGGGACGCTGGCGGATTACTTGCGGGATCTGATTCGTCTCCGCGAAAGCTCCACCCTGCGAAACCTGGCCGGCAATGATCCGGCGCGCATGGATGAGTTGATCGACAGAATTCCGGCTTGGAGCGAGGCCAATGTCGCCTATCAGGTATACAGCTATAAAAATGCCCACCGCGTTCTGGTGGTATACAACGCCCGTCGCATGGTGGATTTTCTGCAGAAAGGCCAGCTGAATCCAAATGCTTCGGGAGAAGAAGGCTTGCTCCACAAGCATGCATCGCTGGCCTTTCATATTGACCCCCGTACCCAGGAGCCATGGACCATTCGGCTCCAGGATTCATCCGACGAGAGGCCGGCGGAAGATAGGCTCAATCGCTTCTATCGCGCCAGTCTCTGACGCAATCCGGGTTTTGCGCGGCCGGGTTCGCAGTGGGGTTGCCTGCCCCGAACGGAGCCTTAGCAAGAGGGAACGGCGGGAACTTTTTCCTTCATCCACAACACAGGGCGCCTTTTTTTATTGAGCTTGGGCTGAAATTTGAGTAACCTCCCCCGAGGTTTTTGCTGGCCGTGAATGGTGTGTCAACCACGGTTAAACAAGAACGTCCCCTGCCCCCTGGGCGCCAAGTGACGGGTACATCGGAACGAGCCACGGTTTCACTGGGCAATAATCAGAATAATTAACTTCAAATCTAGAGAGAGGTAGACATCGTGTTGCAAGCTAATGCATCGGTCACCATCGCACTGCTGATGGGCCTGGTCGGGGTATGGTACGTACTCTGGCAATTCAAGCGTGTTCTCAGTCAAGATCAAGGCAATGAAACTATGCGTGCCATTGCCTTGGCTATTCAGGAGGGCGCTTCGGCGTTCCTGAATCGCGAATACCGGGTTCTCGGCATTTTCGTGGCCATTGTTTCGGTGGTGATCACCGTCTTCCTCCAGTGGCAGACAGCCATGTCGTTCATTATTGGTGCTATTGCCTCCGCTGGTGCCGGTTACCTCGGCATGTATGTGGCAGTCCGCGCCAATGTGCGCACCGCCGCTGCGGCCAGCAGGGGCCTGCATGAAGGTTTGCGTGTCGCTTTCGGCAGTGGCGCGATCATGGGCATGTCGGTCGTCAGCTTCAGCCTGCTGGGCATGACGCTGCTCTTCCTGTTCTTCAATGGTGATCCCAATCAGCTCACCTACATTACCGGTTTCGGATTCGGCGCCAGCAGCATCGCGCTGTTTGCCCGTGTAGGCGGTGGTATCTACACCAAGGCAGCGGACGTCGGTGCCGATCTGGTCGGCAAGGTCGAGCAGGGCATTCCGGAAGATGACCCCCGCAACCCAGCCGTGATTGCGGATAACGTCGGTGACAACGTCGGCGACGTGGCCGGTATGGGTGCCGATCTTTTCGAAAGCTACAGTGGTTCCATCATTGCGGCGGCCGCTCTGGGCGCAAGTCTGGGTGCCAATTCTCTGGCCTTCATCGGCTTGCCCTTCCTGGTCGCCGCGGTGGGCGTGGTCGCATCCTTGTTCGGTATTTACATGGTGATCGGCGGTGATGATGCTATCAAGCTGCCGGGATTCCTCACCAGCCGCATCGACAAGCATGTTCATAAGATTGATGAGAATGCGTCGCTTGAGGACTTGTTGCATGCGCTCCGTCGCTCGGTTTGGGGCGCCTCGGTCGTGATCTTGGGTCTGTCACTGGCGGCCGTCATTCTGACTGGTGTCAGCTTTAACTACTGGCTGGTGATCCTGGTGGGTCTTGTGGCCGGTAACGGTATTGCCTACGTCACCGAGTACTACACGTCATATACGGAAAAACCCGTTCAGTCGATTGCCGAATCCTGTAAGACCGGCGCCGCCACCACTATCATCCAGGGCACTGCGGTGGGCATGATGAGTACGGCAGTTCCTGTCCTGATCACGGCAGTCGCCATTCTTCTGAGCATCTGGCTGGGCATGAAGGCTGATGGCAGCATGACTGCGGGCCTTTACGCTGTGGCATTAGCGGGTGTGGGCATGTTGAGCACCCTGGGTGTGACGCTGGCCACCGACGCTTACGGCCCCGTGGCCGACAATGCCGGCGGTATCGCCGAAATGGCTCATTTGCCGAAGGAAGTCCGTGAACGGACTGACGCACTGGACAGCCTCGGCAACACAACGGCGGCGACCGGTAAGGGATTCGCCATCGGATCGGCAGTACTGACGGCATTGGCACTTCTGGCTGCCTACGTCACCGCCGCCAAGGTTGAATCGTTGAATATCCTGAGCCCGACCATGCTGCCAGGCATCCTCATCGGCGCGATGATGCCCTACTTCTTTTCGGCACTGACCATGACGGCTGTCGGCAAGGCCGCCTACGATATCGTTCTAGAGGTTCGTCGTCAGTTCAAGGAAATTCCCGGGATCATGGAAGGGACCAGCAAGCCTGACTATGCTGCTTGCGTAGGGATCAGCACCGAGGGCGCCTTGAAGCAGATGATTCTGCCCGGCGCACTGGCGGTGATCGTTCCGCTGGTGGTGGGCATGATTCTCGGCAAGGAAGCATTGGCGGGTCTTCTGGTCGGTACGACCGCATCCGGCTTCCTGCTGGCGGTCATGATGGCCAACGCTGGTGGCGCCTGGGACAACGCAAAGAAATGGATCGAAACCGGAAAGCACGGCGGCAAGGGCTCCGATGCCCACAAGGCCGCGGTGGTCGGCGATACCGTGGGCGATCCCTTCAAGGATACCTCTGGCCCATCGCTGAACATTCTGATCAAGCTGATGAGTATCGTCAGTCTGGTGTTCGCGACCACATTCGGCAACGGCTGGTTCAGCTTCTAGGCAAGCGGCCTGTCTTGCAGGTGCAGGGCAGGCCGTCTGGCCAGAGATTTTTTACCGCCTGTCGGTTTTGCACTGACAGAATGAACTTCCCGGTCCCGCAAGGCGCCGGGATTTTCTTTTTTCGGGGCCGCTGATGTGCAGCGTCCCTTCACGATTTTTGTGAAAATCCAAAATCGATCGAATCTTCAGAGCTGATCATGTCCACAGACGCGAACAAAAGAACCTATTACCTCGAGCCCAATCGCGATTACCGCAATGACACCCTGCGTAAGGGTGCCGACTTCTCCGAGGAGGAAATCAGGGTCGATACGGCCAAGCATTACGATGACTGCTATTGGGATTACCGGACGGCGTGGTTCGACAACGAGAACCTGGCCTTGCACTATGGTTACTGGGCAGAGGGCATCAAGTCCCACAGTCAGGCCTTGCTCAACAAGAACCGCATTATGGCCGAAGTCGCCGGCATCAAGCCGACCGATCATGTGCTGGATGCGGGCTGCGGCATTGGCGGCAGTTCCATCTGGCTGGCCAAGAACATTGGGTGTAGTGCCACCGGTGTTACCGTCAGCGCCGAGCAGGTGAAGCACGCCACCCGCAACGCCCAGCGACACGGCGTTTCCGACAAGGTCGACTTCCAGGTGGCCGATTTCTGCAAGACCCCGTTTTCGGATGAGTCTTTCGACGTCGTCTGGGCGGTGGAAAGCAGTTGCTACGCGGTCGACAAGCGTGATTTCTTCCGCGAAGCATACCGCCTGCTCAAAAAGGGCGGCACGCTGATCGCCTGCGACGGCTATGCGACACGGCGCGAATTCAACGAGGATGAATGGCAGGCGGTCATGGATTGCCTCAACGGCTGGGCGGTGCCGAACCTATCCAGCGTCGATGAATTCCAGGCCGGCATGGAAGAATGCGGTTTCAGGGATGTGCATATCACCGAGGCGACCAAGGAAACCATGCCCTCGGCCCGCCGCATGTACCTGACCGCGCTATGGACTTATCCCATGCAGGTCGTTATGCACTGGCTGGGTCTCCGCAAGAAGGCGCAGACAGCCAATTTCAAGGTTGCGCTGGCGCAGTGGAAGGTCTTTCACGGGGGGCTCGTGCGGTATTGTCTCTTTCGTGCCCGCAAACCCGGGTGAGGACCTGTTCTGCTGTTTATTTGGTATACCGTAACCGGTTAGCATTCAATACCACGGTGACGGATGACATGGCCATGGCTGCTCCGGCAATCATCGGGTTGAGCAGAATCCCGAATAGCGGGTAGAGCAGGCCCGCGGCTACCGGAATGGCCAGCACGTTGTAGAAGAAGGCGCCCAAGAGGTTTTGCTGGATGTTGCGGACGGTGGCACGGGACAGGCTTATGGTCTCGGGCACTTTTGACAGTGAGCCGCTCATCAGGACGACGTCGCCGCTCTCGATGGCGATGTCGGTGCCGGTACCGATGGCAAAACCGACATTCGACTGTGCGAGTGCGGGGGCATCATTGATGCCATCGCCGACCATGCCGACGGTCTCGCCAGTATCTTGCAGCGCCTTGACGACCGCGGCCTTGTCCTGTGGCAGAACCTGGGCGCGAACTTCATCGATGCCGGCTTTCCTGGCGATGGCCCGGGCAGTGATTTCATTGTCGCCGGTCACCATGAGCAGGCGAATATCGAGTGCCTTCAGTTTGGCAATGGCGGCCAGCGAGTCCGGCTTAATCGGATCGGCGACCGACAAAATGCCCACGGCCTTCTTACTGACCGCCAACAGAACCGATGTCTGACCCTCGGCGGCCAACGCGCTTATGCGCGACGCCAATTCGCCACAAGCGACACCTTCCTGCTCCATCAGCGGTAAATTGCCGAGCAAGACATTGCGCCGGGATATCTTGCCACTCACGCCATGACCGGCAATGGCGCTGAAGTCTGAGACCGTCAAGGGCTCAACTCCGCGTTCCCTGGCGCCGGCCAGCAGGGCGGCCGCCATGGGATGTTCCGAGCCGGTTTCCAGGCTGGCGGCCCATTGCAGTGCTTTTTCCTCGGTCCAGCCCTCGGCGGTTTCAATGCCCACCAGTCGGGGCTTACCTTCGGTCACGGTGCCGGTCTTATCGAGCACGATGGTGGTCAGCTTGCCGGCGCTTTGCAGAGCATCACCCTGGCGAATCAAGATGCCGTTCTGGGCAGCCCGGCCCACGGCGACCATGATGGAGATTGGTGTGGCCAATCCCAGCGCGCAAGGGCAGGCAATGACCAGAACGGTCATGGCGGTGACAAAGGCATAACCAATCGATGGTGCGGGTCCCCATTTCCACCAGATCAAAAAAGTCAGTGCCGAAATGCCGACGACGATGGGCACGAACACGGCGGCAATCTTGTCGACCAGTCGTGCGATTTCTGGCTTGCTGGCCTGAGCGTTGCGGACGCTTGCGATGATCTGAGCCAGGACGGTATCGCGGCCGATCCGGGTGGCCTTGAACAGAAAGGAGCCAGTCTGGTTAAAGGTGCCGCAGACGACTTCGTCACCGGGATTTTTCTGCACCGGCATTGGCTCACCGGTGAGCATTGACTCATCGACGCTGGAGTGGCCTTCGATCAATTCTCCGTCTACCGGAATCTTCTCGCCGGGCCTAACGCGGATGACCTCATCCAGTCCGACCTCACTGATGGGGATATCGCTCTCCTGACCGTCCCGCATCACCCGGGCCGTTCGCGGCTGGAGACCGATCAAGGCGCGGATGGCTGAGGAGGTTCGGCCGCGGGCGCGCATTTCCAGGGCGCTGCCCAGGTTGATGAAGGCCAGAATGGTAACGGCCGCCTCAAAATAGGCGTGGCGGCCCGATGGTGGCAAGCTGTTGGAGAAGATGATCGCGGCGGTCGAATAAAACCAGGCGGCACCGGTGCCCAGCGCGATCAGTGTGTCCATATTGGCTTGGCGGTGCTCCCAGCTCTTGAGCGCACCGGTAAAAAAGTGGCCGCCCGAGTAGCGCATGACCTTGTAGGTCAGGTACGCAATCACGCTCCAGAACACTCCGGGGAAAAACCCGCCCAGCATGGGTAGCCAGTGCAGATGCTCGGCCACCATCAGCGGAATACCCAGCAAGGCTGCGACACCGGCTTTTTTCAGCAGATCTTGGTAGCGCGCCATCTCGAGCGCCTCCTGGTCGCTGGTGTCCTCCAGTCCCTCCATGACCGCGCCGTCATAGCCCACGCCCTTGAGCGCACTTTTGAGGTTCTCCGGGTCAACTTCTCCCCGCACCATCGCCGTATGATCGGCAAAGCTGACATCGGCAGAGATGACACCAGGAACCGACCGCAAGGCGGTTTCGACGGACTCGACGCAACCGGCACAGCGCATTCCGGCAATTGAGAGCCGAATAGCATCGGGCGAATGGTGGGCATTTTCAGACATACGGAGCTCCTTGAACGGTTCCGGCAACAAAGTTCGGCAGGTGACCTCTGCAAGTACCGGCGCACTATAGCAAAGCGCGAACTTGGGACGCTGTTCGACCATGCTGCCGGAGCGGCGAACCCTTGTGATGGCCACTGCACAGGCTGGATGAGGCGGTGCGCCCCAACTTTGGCTGCACTCAGAACGAGATAGGATAAGGGTCACCTTTGGACCCCCCAATCTTGCGACTAGGCCCGCGCGCTATCCGCACGCATAAGGAGCCCTTCACAGCGTCAAGTATTTTGTGTACGGGGGTCGTTTTCATCCACAAAACCTGTGGATAAGTCTGTGTATGACGCTGTGAATCAGCCAGAATAAAGGGGCTGCCATTGGATTGGCTACTTTGAAGCCAGCAACCTAACCTATTGTTTTATAGTTCACCGTTGGTTGTCTTGTCTGAATTGTCTCGACAAAACAGGGACTTAAATCCGCTGTGCATAATGTCCTTGGCGAGACACCTTGGATTTCCTTCAAATGGGCTCTGGTTTAGGCTCTTTCGCTCCTTGTCTGGCCAGCTAAGGCAAGCGGTTCTGGCTTCTTTCTGTGCCCCGGTCCTGGAGTCGGTGTTCGTCATCCGACGGCATATGCGGCACTTCCAGTCGCGCGCCAAGGGGTCCCCAGTTCAGTGTGCCGATATCACGCCATGCGCCCTGAAAATTGCGACGGCGAAGGTCGTATTCCCAGGATGTGGGGACCTCGACATGCTTCGACTTGATGACAAATTGTGCATCCGACAGATCGATTCCCATGTCCAAACTGTAAAAAGCTGTCACTTTTTTTGTGAATTTTTCCAGCCGGTCACGGCTCATGTGCGAGGTGATGGCGATGTTGGCCCACATGGACTGGACCCGGCCCCAATTCGGTGACAGCAGGCGACCCTCTTGATTAATGAAGGGCAGCCAGGTCTCCTGACCGGCTTTATCCCGGTAAGTCAGCGCCACAATGTCGTTGTAATGGTCGAAATGGTCATGCAGGTAAAGCGCGTGCGGCGAAATGCCAAAGAAAGCATGCGATAGGTTGATCACGGAATCACTCCCCTGATCCAGCAATGCCAGGGCCGGGTCAGATGGGCGGGTCCCCATCCAGCGATAGAGGACACCGTAATGCAGGGTGCTGTTGAGTTGTAACACCAACACCAAGACCAACGCTTTCGCGATGCGCAGGGCGATCTGCCGTTCAGTTGTGGCGTGACGTGCATAGAAGCCGGCAAAAGGCCGTTCGTCCACCCAGGCGGGTATGGGTGTCACAGCGCAGTGTTCCCCACAGGGCTGACGCTGCCGGCTATTGGCAATCTTTCGATATATCGCCTGTGCTATTTGATAAATCCCGGGAATTTTCAGCAGACAACCGAGTGGTGCGGGATAGCCCAGCTTAAGCAGGATCTGTATGTAGGTATCGACGCCCGCACTCAATCGCCCCTGATTATCCAGTGCGTAGAGATCGGTCAGCAGCGTGGCTTCGGGGATGGCATCCAACCCCGGGTATTCACGGGCATGGTTTTGCAGCCCCTTGAAGGCGATCGCCTGACGAATATCGAAATGCTCGATAAAAATCACCGTGCGATTGCACAGCGGGCAATCCTGATCATAGAACACAGTGAGTAGCGGCTTCTCGCACACCACTTGGCCGCTGAAGCCCCGCCACCAGGCAAAAGGCACTAGCAGCAGGTAGTGCACGAGCATGGCAAAGCCGAAGGGATAGACGTTGAGCGAGAGGACAATCCCAATGTGGAAACTAGCCCCAAGAATTAGCAAGGGCACCCTGAAGGCTCTGAACCAGAACAGGAAGACAAAGACCAGTTGGAAAATAATGATTAAATAGCCAATGGCCTGTTCAAGCCAGCGAAGATTCAACAGCGGGCTCATGTCCAGTGGCGAGGCGTAGTACGGCATGGTCGCCGGTAGCCAGGCGCCCATGCCGTTCCGCCAGAACTCGGAAGACAGCTTGTGCAGGCCGGAGTCGAAATAAAGCAGGCCAAGGGTGAGTGCCAGCGGTAAGGTGTAGGCGAGTAGCGGTACTTCCCGCATCGGCCTGTAGCGCTGACCGGGGGCCGAGTAACGCCAGCTCCAGCGGAGTTGGTCGAGCGAGAGGGCGCGTTCGGACGGCAGGAAAATCAGCAGGAAGCTCGAAGCGGTTATCAACTGATCAAACCCGCCATCAAAATCCTGCCACATCGGTGTGAAGACGACGAAGACCACCCAGAAAAGATAATTGGCGACTGCCACCCGACGGGTGTGATAGCCCAGCGCTAGACAAGCCACGACGCCTAGCCAGACCAGAAGGAATAAATGCAGCACGGGGGATGCCCGGTCCAGGTAGGGGACCGGATCAAAAATCAGGTGCCTGAAATAGAACAGGAACAGAATCTCCTGAAACGCTACCAGTGCGAAGCCGATACGGAACAGGCCAAGACCGGTCCCCGCGACCTTATGGTTTAGTTGAGTCTGTATGGCCTTCAGCAGGGCAGGAAACATGGCAGCGAATATCGATGGATGACGGTGGCGGGATTGTTTTGACCTTTATGGGATATCTAACCAGAGGTCACGTCGATAGCCAATTTCCCGGCCACGAGCGGGTGGCTTTTGGTCGGATACGGAAATCTATTTAACCGGCTGTCCCCAAGCGCCTTCGAAGAAAGACTCGGCGAGGTCCCTTCGCGATCGTGGGGCCAATTCGCGCTCCAGGAATGCTAAGGGTATCTGATCTCTCGGCAATTGATAGCCGACAGTGATCATGGCCACACAGTCAAAAGCCTCCGGTATGGCAAATTCACTATGAATTTTTGTGGCATCAAATCCCCCCATCTGATGCACCATCAGTCCCAGTGCCGTGGCTTGGGTCGAAAGGCTCATGACGGCTGCGCCAGTGTCATAATGGCCCCAGCGGTTGGGTCGGCCATCGGCCAAGCGGGTATCCGCACAGGCCATCATCAGGAGCGGCGCGTGGCATGCCCAACTTCGGTTGGATTCTGCAAGACATTCGAAGGCCCGATGCCAAGTCTGGAAATCTTCGTTACGGTCCCATACCAGCAATCGCCAAGGTTGGTAGCCAGAACAGGAGGGTGCCCATCGCGCGGCCTCAAGCAGAGCCAGCCACTTGGTGCGCTCCACTGGACGGTCGGCATCATAGGCACGACCGCTCCAGCGTTGCGCCAATGCATTGATGATCGGTGTTTGAGTTAGAGCATTTTTTTCAAACATCAGTCGGGGTCTCTTGGCGAAGGATTGAACTTCAGGTTTTCATAGCACGACCGTCAAAGTGTTCGGGGATCTGCAGAGGGTCTGAGACAGAATTGACCCGATGTTCCGATTTCAGATAAAACCTCTGCTCCGGAAGCGGTGCCCAATGATCCAGATCAAGTGAATAGACAATCTCCCAGACAATACTAGCGACCTCGGCTTTGTCACTCGCGGCCGTTAATGCACTATCTTACGCGTAGTCTTCAAAGAATGCAGGGGCTCGAGGGTGGATACCGGCAGTCTGGAAAGCCGCTGCGCGGCGCCCCTAGGTCTGCACAGAGTGTGTGATTAAGGATCCAAAATTCCGAAGGCGTGGCCATTATCATGGCCATGGAAAACAAATAAGTGAAAGTGAGGGAGTCTGTGTTTCATCTCGTTTATGTCAGCACCGCGACGGTCAGTTTCGGCCAGCCACAACTGCTGGGTCTGCTGGCCAAGGCCAAGGGGAAGAACTTTGGAATCGAAGTAACCGGGCTGCTCATCCACAAGGCTGGGCGATTTGTGCAGGTGCTCGAGGGAGAGGAGCCCGTCGTAAGGGCATTGTTTGAGGTCATCCGTCGCGATGGACGTCATCATGATGTCACGTTGATCCTTGCCGAGGAGATTGCGGAGCGAAAATTTGTGGACTGGTCCATGGGTTTTCACGATCTAAGTGATAGTGACCTTCTCGGTATGTATGGCCACGATAAACCGCTGGGTAAGGCCTTGGATATCGAAGGGTTTAAGACCAACCCCCATGCCTGCCTTCATCTGCTGGGGTTCATTCGTGAGATGCAGTTGGTCCGAAAAGCCAATGAACCCAGAAGAGAGTCGGGTTCAACGTGATAGTCACTGAGGGTTGTGAAAGGATTGAGTGGTCGGGGAGATCATCTGGAGCATACTGCGTCGGCATGAGGAGCATCAGTGGCTGGATCGATGCCGTGCTGCTTTTCCATGCGTGTCCGACGGCGAGTTACTGGTAGAAGACTGACTGTTACCCTGTGGGTTGCTGGCCTGCTGAATGAGACTGGAGGTTCTATCTGGATTCATCCTCGGACGGGATGGCTCCACGAAACTCCTCCGACAACAAGGTTTGCGCTCCGGTGACAACCACCCTCGTTCCCGGTGCCAGTCCCGTGTCGATCAACAAGTCGTTGTTCGGAGCCGGCTGGGGATTGACCGTAAGCCGTGAATAACTGCCGTTGCGGTTATCCCCATAGACCCAGGGTTTGCCGGCATGCCAAATGATGGCGTTGGCGGGCAATGACACACCCTGCCGACCAGGGCCGCCCGTAACCCAGACATTGATGCGCATGCCGGCGCGGAGATGCTCGCCCGGAACATGCAAAAACCAGGTTTCACCCTGAACCAGATCGTCCGTTGCGGGCGCGGCTGAAAACAACTCGGCTGGAACGGCGCGGGCACGATCAAAGTCGCGCGCCACCCACACTCTGTTTTTAAGCCCGGTGGGATCGGTTCCATAGGGAAGGGTGATCTGGACCAGGGATCGGCGGTGGCTGGTCAGGCTAACCAGTAGCCCACTTTCGTTTCCAAGTGCCAGCTGCGCCAGAGCATCTCCCCAAACGTGCTGAGCTTCACGGTGGATCTCCTCGACGTGGCGGCGTGCGCCCTGTTCGCGGGTAAAGTCGCTCTGCCACTGTGCCTCGGCCTGCGTCAGCTCACGACCGGCAATGATGTCAGCTTTGTAGAGGGCCTGGATACGCTGGCGATTTTTCTCGGCCAACTTCAGGGCAGCGGACGCCACATCCACATCCGACTGAGCGGCTCTCAGGCGGGCGCGAAGCTCCAGTAGCGGCTGGATGTCCAGCACCTTGCCGAAGCTGGTGGTCTCGTTGTGCAGCGTGACGCTCGACACCACCTGGCTGACCAGCCCCGCTGCGGATTGTTGTTCGTGGGTCAGTTTCACAAATCCGGGTTTCTGTCGCATGGACTCCGAGGGCCGCCTGACGGTCGCCTGGTCGTCGTCATCATCGGCCCGCAAAGGCGCCGCGCCAGTGTGGGTCAGAAGCCAGAGAATCAGCAGGCCGGAAGTTCGATGGCGGGACATGTCGGGGGAATAGGCGGTGGGTACGGCCCAAAGTCAATCCTTGGGACTATAAACCAGCGTGTTAGTCATCACAAACGGGATCGCGCCCAATCCAGCGTGCAGCGCCGCGTCCCGCCGCTCGACCCGTGGCCAGGCAGGCGGTGAGCAGGTAGCCGCCGGTCGGGGCTTCCCAGTCCAGCATTTCGCCGGCACAGAAGAGGCCGGGCAGCGCGCGAACCATTAACTGGTCATCCAGCGCCTCAAGTGCCAGTCCCCCGGCGGAGCTGATGGCCTCATCGAGCGGGCGAGCCGCCTTGAGACGCAGAGGCAGGTTTTTGATGGCAGTGGCCAGTCGCTCGTGCGCGGCGCATTCATCCCGGGTGATTCGTTCTCGCAGAAGGCCGATCTTGGCTGCCTCCAAAGCGGCAGAGCGCCTGAGTCTGTTGCCGAGCGATAAACCGCGATGAGATTTTTGCAGACTCTCCAATAGGCGTGCCTGCGTGCGGTCCGGAGCCAGATCCAGTTGCAGGTCGGCATGGCCCTGGAGGTTGATCAAGTCACATAGGTTCGAGGACAGAGCATAAATGAGGCTACCTTCAACACCTGTCTCAGTGATGACAAATTCGCCGCGCCGAGTCATCTCCTGGCCATGGAGGTTCGTGAACCGCACGACCACCGGTTTGATCGGCGCGCCAGCGAAGCGCTCAGCAAAATAAGCACTCCAGCCGACATCGAAACCACAGTTGGCGGGGCGCAAGGGACTCACCTCAAGGCCTCGGGATTCCAGTAGGGGAGTCCAGCGGCCATCAGACCCCAAGCGTGCCCAACTGCCGCCGCCCAAGGCTAGCACCACGGCCGCGGCCCGCACGGTGACCGGGCCATTCTGAGTCTCGAAGATCAGGTCACCGAAATTGTCCCAGCCTTGCCAGCGGTGCCGTACATGAAAACGCACGCCCAACGAGCGAAGTCGTTTCAGCCAGGCGCGGAGCAGAGGTGCAGCCTTCATTTCCTTGGGGAAAACCCGTTGCGAACTGCCGACGAAGGTTTCGATGCCCAGGATGGATGCCCATTCACGCACCGTGGCCGGATCGAAAGCTTGCAGATGCAGTTTCAGCGATTCCTGCCGCTCGCCGTAGCGGCTGATAAAGTGCGGGAAGGCTTCGGCGTGGGTAAGATTTAATCCGCCCTTGCCAGCCAGAAGAAACTTCCGGCCCACCGAGGGCATGCTGTCGAAGAGTTCTACTTTTGCACCCGCTGTGGCGGCGGCTTCAGCGGCCATGAGCCCTGCCGTGCCACCGCCGATGATGGCGACAGTGTCTGCTGTGGAATGATTCATCTCGGACGTGAGCGCTGTGTCTGAACGGGCGGTCAGGATTGCAGGATATCTTTGTAACTTGGCTTGCAAGAACGATGGCTATTCTGAAGGAACCAGCGGGGTCAAGGTGTTTATGCCGGCAAGCAAGGAAACCTGGCATCAGCGGTCCTGTTCACGGTCTGGACCAGAGGGAACTTGTCAGCAGGAGTGAGGCTGTCTGGCTCATGGTGAGCCGGAGAAAAAAGAGGGGGGACATCCGTGTCCACAGCCCGATGAATAATCGGGGGAGGGCGCAGACCTGTCTCGGTATCGCACCGAGACAGGGCGACTAATGCAGCTTAGAAGCGGCGACCGCCACCAAAACCGCCGTCACGACGACCACCGCCGAAACCGCCACCACCGCTCCGCTCTTCGCGCGGACGCGCTTCGTTGACGGTCAGGCTGCGGCCACCGATATCCTTACCATGCAGGGCGTCGATAGCGGTCTGGGCCTGCTGGTCGGTGCCCATTTCAACAAAGCCAAAACCCTTGGAGCGACCCGTGTCACGATCGGTGATGATGCTCGCTGACTCCACGGTGCCGTGGGGCGCGAACATTTCTTCCAGTTCGTTGTTGTTGACGTTGTAGCTCAGATTGCCGACGTATAACTTCTTACCCATGAGAATTCCTCAAAAAACTAAAATAAAAAAACAAGACTCGATACCGGGCCGGTTCCTTTGGCGGCGGATCGCTTAACGACAAAACGATGATTCGGTGGCCTGGCTTCCTGGCCCAATGCCGGAATCACGAGGGCCGACCGCTCGAAGCGATCGGCTCATTCCTTAACGACGACCGCCGCGACCCTTGGTACGCGGACGTTCTTCGTTGACCCGGAGACTGTTACCCCGAAGAGTGCGACCATTCAGCCCGGCTATTGCCGCTCTGCCTTCGTGGCCTTCCATTTCGATGAAGCCGAAACCGCGGCAACGCCCGGTAAAAATATCCCGAGCCAGGTCATATTTGAAAATGCGCCCGAATTCGGAAAAAAGTTCGGTGAATTCCTTTTCGGTGATATCGGGCGGCAGGTTGCCCGCGTAAAGTCTAAGCATGGTAGTCCTCCATAGACACTGATGGGAAAGGGATGATGAGCTGGTATGAACTCCGAGCGATCAGGGACCTGCCGGGAAAGCCCTGTTGGGCTTGTCCGCGTTGCAGCAAAGGCTTGGTAAAAAAACGGGTCAAGGCTCAGACAGCGTCGCGGCGCGTGCCATTGTTCGGCTTGCGGTTGGGTCGATGCTGACCGGCACGAGCAGGCGCCGGACCTCGGCGGGGTGGCGGTGCCCGGCGAGCTGGAGCGGGTTCGGCGCTCCGCTGCAGTGGCTGGATGCCTTCCGGCATCTCGCGCAGGGTCAGCTTCCGTCCCAGCAGGCGTTCGATATCCCGCAACTGGGTGGATTCGTCACTCGAAACCAGTGAAATCGCTTCGCCACCGGCGCCAGCACGTCCGGTTCTGCCGATGCGATGGACATAGTCCGCCGGTACATCGGGTAATTCGTAGTTCACCACATGAGGCAATTCGCGAATATCTAACCCGCGTGCGGCGATATCCGTCGCCACCAGCACCTGAATGCGGTCCTCCTTGAAGTCCGCCAATGCCCGGGTACGAGCGCTCTGGCTCTTGTTGCCATGAATGACACCGACCTGAAAACCATCCCGCTCAAGCTGTTGAGCCAGGCGGTTGGCACCATGTTTGGTCCGCGTGAACACTAGGGTCTGGCCCCACTGGCCCGCCGCCATCAGATGCGCCAGCAGTGGCTGTTTGCAATCTTTCTGCACGCGATAGATGTGTTGTTCAACGCGCTCCGCCGTTGCGTTGCGCGGAGCGACTTCAACGCTCAAGGGCTTGTGCAGAATGCCCGCCGCCAGTTCACGAATTTCCTTGGAGAACGTCGCCGAGAACAGCAGATTCTGCCGAACCTTGGGCAGCAGGGTCAGGATGCGCTTGATGTCGCGGATGAAACCCATGTCGAGCATACGGTCGGCCTCGTCGAGGACCAGCACGTCAATCTCATTCAGCTTCACATAGCCCTGGGAC
This sequence comes from Methylococcaceae bacterium, assembly GCA_044351045.1. Classification (GTDB taxonomy): domain Bacteria; phylum Pseudomonadota; class Gammaproteobacteria; order Methylococcales; family Methylococcaceae; genus UBA6136. The sequence continues at coordinate 22,696 of JBILGM010000031.1, forward strand.
ACCAGATCCAGGAGTCGGCCAGGCGTGGCGATCAGAATATCCAGCCCTCGACGCACCGCATCAATCTGTGGCTGCATGCCGACGCCACCGAAGATGACGGCCGCCTTGATAGGGGTGAATTCCCCATAGTTGCGAACGCTGTCGTTGACCTGTGCGGCCAGTTCACGCGTTGGGACCAGCACCAGGACGCGCGGGGCACGACCAGGGCGTGAGCGCTCACCGGTTCGGCCAAAATCGAGCAGGCGTTGCAGGAGCGGGAGAGTAAAGGCAGCGGTTTTGCCGGTGCCGGTCTGGGCAGCGGCAAGTAAGTCACGACCGGCGAGAACCGCCGGAATGGCCTGCGACTGAATCGGCGTCGGTGCCGAATAACCCTGCTCGGCAATCGCGCGCAGAAGGGTCTTGTCGAGGCCCAGGGAAGAAAAAGCCATAAATATAAAATTCCTGTACGCCAGTCCGTGTGACCGTCGAAGGACGATCTGGGCGTATTGATAGAGTAATCAAGACATGGGCGAACAACAGGAAACGGACTTCCGGTGAATCGCAAGGTTTGCAGGAGGAATCGAGGCTGGGTTCGCCTGAAGGCGATCGCTTTGGAAGGAGAAGGCCGGACGTATCCTCGGGGCCGGTCTAAGACCGCACCGCGACAAACTGCTGTCTAGGATACGCTGATTGGCAGGGGAAGGCTAATTTTATTTTTGATTCAGTCAAGGCTCGAGTTGATCACGCTACAACTCGGTCATTTCGGCGTTTCGGCCGGTGAATCAGTGATCGGTGCGGCAGTTTTGTCGGGAATCACCGGAAAACACGCTTCGGCATCCTTTTGGGCGGCCTTCAGCCGGTCGCGCAGTTCCTTCGATTTCGGTGGGTCGCGAAACTCGCCGCCTTTGTCGCCGGGAGTATCAAACATATAGGTAAAGGTCAGCGCTTCCGAATATTCCTGGAAATTCATCAAGCTGGCGATCTTGTCCACCGCGCAGACGCAGTGATAGGAGTTGTCCAGGTTGGCACCACCATGTTCCGCCATGCACTGCATAACGTACTCGACACGGGCCTGGGTCGGGAAATCGTTCACCAGAGGTTGGGTTGGGGGTTGAGTGTGTTCTGAGGCTGGTTTTTTCGTAGTCGACTTTACCGCTTTGGAGGCACTGGCAATTTGCGGCAAGCCAGCCAACACCATAAGAACAGTTATTATAAACAGGGGTAGGATTCGGATTTTCATAGTTTGAGCCGAGTTATGTTGTGATGCCGCGGATGATAAGGGAGACTTGGGCAAGGCTCAATTCTCGACGGCGAAAAGGACGATGGCCTTGAGTTCTTCGTTCATCTTGCGCATGAATTCGTTCAGACGGGGATCGCGGCTATCGGTCGGCAACAAATGGGTGGTGACGATGACCTTGTCACCCTCCGAATGTACCGCCACGTTGCAGGGCATCCATGCCACGCTGGCCGGCGACATCTCCAGCATCACCCGCGCCTGGGTCAGGTTGCAGAACTGTAAAGTGTCGTAATCAGGAAAGGCGATATTCTCCCGCTCGCGGATCACGCTGCCGATCTTGTTGTGCCCGGTGATGCGGAAATTCCGCTCGGTGATGGCTACCTCCAGTTCGGTCAGCACGTCGGAATAGGATTTGGTCGTCGTTTCCGCCGAATAGAACTGAGGCGCTGGCTCCTTTGGCGAGCAGCCAACGAACAACAAGGAAATCCCAAGGATCAGATGTAGAATAAGTCGATGCAAACTCCTATTCATTTAGTGCCGCCATGAAGGACATTAAGTCTGAGGAGATTAACATCGTGGCGGCAAATCGGGCAGCGATCACCGGCGTTGTGTTGGCCGGCGGCCGCGGGCGGCGAATGGGGGGCGAAGACAAGGGTTTGTTGCCGTTTCGGGGCCAACCGTTGGTGAATCATGCGCTGGCCGCCCTGAGTTCGTTGACCGAGATGCGGCTGATCAACGCTAATCGCAACCTTGAAGCCTATCAAGCGCTGGGATTTCCCGTCATTCAAGATGCCAGCGATCATTTCGATGGACCGCTGGCGGGGCTCCTGAGCGCAATGCGGGCCACCGCGACTACCTATATCCTGACGGTGCCCTGCGATGCGCCGCTGCTGACCGGCGCGCTGCTAAAACGGCTGGTTGAAAGTCTCCTAATGTCGGATGCAGCCATCGCCGTGGCCCATGACGGTGATCGGCTGCATCCGGTCGTCATGTTGGCGGAAACCCGACTGGCAGACGATCTTCAGGCATATCTTGATGCTGGCCAGCGTAAGGTGGAGCAATGGGTAAGACGGCAGCGATGGGTCAGCGTCGACTTTAGTGACGTACCCCGCGCGCTGGTCAACATCAATGCGCCGGACGATCTATTGCGATTGGAATTCGGCACTGACACGAGTGGCTGATTTCGTTTCGGGTCAAGTCACAACCCTGCCCAAATTTGAGAAATGCGGTATTACCCCCCCTGGATCATGCCCGTGTTTCGCGGAAATAAGCCGATGGCACCGTCCGCACTCCCGGGTCTGTCGTCATGGGTAAATGCGTCAAACAAAAGTCGAAGTCCTAGTTGTCCCCATACTTCAACCTGACTTGTCGATTCGCGCCAGGTGTCAACGGTGGGTTGAGCGCCAAATGTCAGGTCAATGTTGACATAGTCGCTGTAGATCCATCGTGCACCAAATTGTCCGGCATAGAGTGGTGCGTTGTAAGCCAATGGGTCGCCTGCGTATGCCTCGGCAATGGCATGAATATCATCCCCGATGATGGCGGCATCAAACCCCACTCCCCAGTAAGGCCGCAGACGGAGCCCAATCCCGCTCTGGTGTTCGGCCCTGAGACCAAAGTTGCTATGAAGTTGAACAGTATCATTGAATAACCGGTGAGTCATAAGCCCAATTGCATAGTAATTGTCACCGAGCTTGTAGTTGGGATTTATGTCCTCATCAGTGGTGCCACCGGCGGCCAAGGTGGTTTGTCCAGCGTCAAATGTGGCCCCCGAGGCAAATGCGTAGCCTGGGTCACCATTGGATTCCGCTCGGGTGAAAAGCACTTTGGTTTGCAGTACAGGATTTGCGATGGCCCATCTGTCGTCGCTCGCTCGCGCAAAACCGGTGCCCGCGATAATCTCGAGCCAATCCAAGGGGGTTATTCCAAACATGGAGTTGAAGCCGGGGGCATCCCCAAAGTCTCCGTCCGCATGAGTAATCTCCATCCAGGATTCTATCTCTAGCTGACCATAGTCGGCGATTCGGGCATCATCGGTGACAAATGGACGGACAGCGTATGCTGTCGATGTGTGAAATATAAATAAGAAAATTATGTAAAGGGCTATTCTGAAAGGGCTCATGCTGCGTTCGATCGGTACAAAAATTCAAGAAACCTTAGCTATCTATGCTTCTTTTAGTTATTGAGAAAGTTCAAGATATTGGTGATTCTTTTTAAAAAAAATAACCCCGCTCTATGCGGGGTTCGTCTATAGCGATTCTAGCGTAGGGCTATTGGTAGGCTCTATTGATTAACTTAAAAATCTCCACATGATTGTTCCGTGCTCTATAAATAGCTGTTTTTATTGCCTGGATCTTGTGATTTCATAGACGGTGGTGGTGTTGGAAACCTCGTTTGAAATTCCCAGGTACTGTCGCCCTTTGGATGAGTAGGTTACCAGTCCTTCAGGAGAGATATCGCCCTCCGTCACGATCATGTCAATAAAGCTGACTGATCGCGGGTCGGTAATGTCAAAGACGGCCACCGCAGCGATCTTCGTGCGTTCCAGACCAATAAAGGCATAAACCTTACCCCAGCGTTTGAGAAGAGTGACTCCCTCAGGCTCCACTCCCTTGTCATCGCTTCGTTTATCATCATAAATGCCCCGTGCAATCGCTTCTGCATCCAGCATGCTGCCGCTGTCGTAAAGGAGTCTTCCATTCTCATCTCAGATGGAAAATGACCGACCACCAAAGGTAACGAGCTGGTCACCGGATGGGGAGTCAGGAAGAGAAACATTGAGTCTTTTCAAATCCGAAGGGGAGTCATTGATTTTGGCGGCTCTAACCTTGTCACCATCATCCTCCCGCGTGTCGCCCTCGTTGGCCATGACAATGTAGGTTTTGCCCTTATGCTGATAATTTGCCAAGGCATCTGGCTGGTAAAGTCCCTTTACTTTGCTGGCGCGCAAAATGCTTACGGGTTTCTCCTTTGGGTCTTCATCATTTGGATCAATGAAGTTGTTACTACCAAAGCCGTTATCAGCTAGGCTGAAATCCTTGAGGCCCAAATCAATCACCTTGGTGAATTGTTGGGTGATGAGATCAAGAACTGCCATGGCATTGGCTTCCTGTAGCGCCACATAGGCTAGGGTGCCTCTTGGGTTGACTGTTATGTACTCCGGTTCAAAATCCATACCGGCCGAGAGGCGTGGGCTGCCAATGAGCTTGGCTTGCTTGAATGTGGGACTGGCAATGACTCTGCGGCGCCTCATGTCGATGATACTGACGGTACCGGCTGGGTCCGTCAACAGATCGTAGGGTTCATCGGCTATCAAATTGGGTGTCCCCTCATTGGCGACGAGCAGTTTCTCTCCGTTTGGGGTAAACGTCAGCATGTCCGGCAGGCTTCCGACCGGAATTCCCCGGTTGATGGGCATTCGGGTTCTTGTGTCATATAGAAGGACCATGCCGGCGTTACGGCGGTCAACCATAGACTCAACGGCAAATGCAGCAATGTGTCCGCGGATGGCAACACTGTTGACATTCCCATACGGGGTCACATCGATATGTTCAATCAGGACACCTGTATCGGCGTTGAGAACGTCAACGCCCACCACTCCTGCAACCCAGAGGGTCCGTGTGATGCCATCGAAGGCGGGAATTTCTGACACCTGTCCTTTGGTGGTATGGGTATGAGTCCATTTCTTTGTGAAAGACAGACTGTCTTGCGTCACTGCGTAACTGGTATAGGCAGGAGGCTTGCTGCAAGAAAGCATGCTATTTTCCTCATTAGAAGAACCTCGAGGGATTGATGGAATTTGATGTAACGATTACTCAATCCATCCTATTCGCGTATTATGACGATATGATGACGAATATGCTAACTGTTTATTACAGTCATGGCTCGTCTGCTCTGTTGTCAATCCGACATGACGCTGAAGCGAAGGGGGGCTGTAAAAAATTTTGTGTAGATCGCCTCGAAAACAGGTTTTATAAAATATCAGTGCTGACGGCATCGCATCTAAAGCTATTATATTTAGCCGACTGAGCCTGATTAACAATTGAGGCACCATATTTTAACTATCTTCATCCCAAGCCAAAAGGTCTGGCGATAATATTTATGCGCACGCCATGATGGATGGAAACCAATTGAAACGTGGTGAAAGATGTTTAGAAGGTAAGCGCTACCTCAAGTCAGAAACTCTCGCAAACGGTCCTATGGCCCCGGACCAGCATGGGCATCAGGCGTCTACCAGATAAAAGGCCCAAGCCTGGTTGAGGGTCATGGGCATCTGATGATCGACATGTCGCGGTCATCTTTACGAGCGATGCTGTCATCAAGGCGTCATAATTAGGTCTTAGCATTCAACCCCGAAGTGTCTTCAAATGTCTCTTCCTCTGCCCGCTCAACCGGCGGGCCTTTTTTTCACTCTGCGACCTATGGACTCGGTTATCTGGAACATTCTGGTTCACCACCCTGAAGATGAGTGGCTGGATCGTTGTCGATCGGCATTGCCCCTGGTCTCCGATAGCGAGATCATCACAATGATTCAACCGTATTTCTACGACGATGTAGAGCTTCTGGTTAAAGACTGATGCCGGCAGTGTGGGAACATTCCTGAGCGCAGTTAATTCTTGGTTCTGATCAGCCAAACAACATGACGCCGAATCACTACCGCAGTATTTTCATCTCTGACCTCCACATTGGTTCTACCCAGTGTCAGGCTGATGTGCTGCTCGATTTCCTTAAGTACAATGAGAGTGAGCTTCTCTATCTGGTCGGTGACATCATCGACTTTTGGGCTCTCTCTAAGAAGGTGTATTGGCCGCGTGAGCATAACACCATCATCCAGAAGGTTCTTCGCAAGGCTCGCCATGGTACCCGAGTCATCTATGTGCCAGGCAACCACGACGAAAATGTTCGGGAATATGACGAATTTGTGTTTGGTGACATCGTGGTCAGAAACTCGATCATCCACGAAACCAGCGACGGCAGACGGCTGTTGGTCGTTCATGGTGATGAATATGACACCATCGCAAAATATCACCGATGGATCGCCAAGCTGGGCAGCAAGGGCTACGATTTTCTGCTTGAACTCAATCGTTTGTTACGAAATCTGCGTCGCGTGTTTGGCATCCAGTCCCATTTCTCGCTGGCCGCTTTCATCAAATACAAGGTCAAGAATGCCGTCCAGTTTATCTCCGATTATGAGGAAAGCATCGTTGCTACTTTGGCAGATGAAGGGCTGGATGGGGTCATCTGTGGGCATATCCACCATGCCGAAATCAAGGATATGGGAGGCTTTATTTATCTCAATACCGGTGATTTCGTTGAGACCTGTTCGGCTATCGTCGAGCATCATGATGGTCGCCTGGAACTGATTCGTTGGCAGAAACTTGATCCGGTACCTGACCTGTCGCCTGTATTGGTGGGTGACCTATCTTGAACCGTGGGTTTCCAATTATTCTGATGGCTCAGTTCTTCTCTTCGTTGGGAGATAACGCGTTGCTATTTGCCGCGATTGCCCTGCTGAAGTCTCTCGACGCCCCGGCTTGGCAGATACCAGTCCTGCAGCAGTTTTTTGTTGTTGCTTTCATTTTGCTTGCTCCGTTTGTCGGTGCCTTTGCTGATGCGCTGCCCAAAGGACAAGTCATGTTCATCAGTAACTCGCTGAAGATAGTGGGCTGCCTGGCCATGTTGCTGGGCCTGCATCCGCTGCTTGCATACGGTGTGGTCGGCGTCGGTGCCGCGCTTTATTCGCCGGCCAAATACGGGATTCTTACCGAATGTCTGCCGGCAAACCGGCTGGTTTGGGCCAACAGCTGGATGGAGGGGCTAACAGTCGCGGCGGTTATTCTGGGAGCGATCGTCGGAGGACTGTTGGTCGGCGATCATCTTGATCTGATGCATCAACTGCCGATTGGTTTGGAATCCCTCCTCGGGGTCAGTGCCAAAGCCAAGGCAGCCATCCTGGTTTTGCTTCTGATGTATTTAATTGCGGCGGTGTTCAATGTCTTCATTCCAAAACTGCCGGTAGAACATAAGCTGGATGCGCGCAGTTTATTTTCTCTCATCCGGGATTTTCGCCTAAGTTTTTGTGCTTTATGGAGGGATCCATTAGGCCAGATATCCCTGGCGGTTACCTCTCTGTTCTGGGGTGCAGGAACAGTTCTCCGCTTCATCATCCTCGCCTGGGCTGCGGATGCCTTAGGTATGGATATGGAGCGGGGCACTCAGTTGACTGCGCTGGTCGCTGTAGGGTTGGCACTGGGTTCTGTATTGGCTGCCCGTTTCGCTACCCTTGAACATGCGGTCAAGGTCTTGCCACTTGGTATTGTTATGGGGGGTGTCGTGATGTCGATGGTGTGGGTCCATCAATTGTGGCTGGCTGTGCTTATGCTGATTTTGATAGGCATGCTGGCCGGCAGCTTTGTGATTCCCATGAATGCCTTACTTCAGCATCGCGGTCATCAATTGATGGGTTCGGGTCATTCGATCGCAGTGCAGAACTGTAATGAAAACCTCTCGATTCTGCTAATGCTGGGGGCCTACTCCATGATGGTGAAGATGCAACTCAACAGTCATGTGATTGTGTTGCTGTTTGGAGGCTTCATCGCGTTGACTATGGCTGTCCTCAACAGAAAGCACGGTCATGATCAGGATTGATCGGCTAAAGGGTTAATTGTCGGCATGGTCAGATACGCGCTCTCGCGCATGTCACGAAAGCGGGCGGCTCGGGCGACGGCTCGCGTGCCGTCGGCTGATGGTTGCCGTGTTCTGATCATGTCGGTATCCGCAGGAGCCGGCCATATTAAGGCGGCTAACGCCCTGGAAAAGACATTTTTGGAAGATCCACGGGTAAGCCAAGTCATCCACCAGGATGCTCTGGTCTATACCAATAAGCTGTTTCGCGATTTCTATTCCAAGTTTTATCAGTCTCTGGTCAGGTCTGCCCCGAACTTTCTTGGCTGGTGGTACAAGTCAAGTGATGAACCATGGCGCACCGACAGCATGAGGCACATGATTGATCGGCTAAATACCCGGCCTTTGGTACGTTTTGTCCGCGAGTTTGATCCTCATATCACGGTTTGCACTCATTTCATGCCTGCCGGCATTATTTCCCACTTGATAGCGGCGGGGCGACTCGATGCCCGATTGTCGATCGTAGTAACCGATTTCAATTTTCATGCCATGTGGTTGTCACGCGCCTTTCAACGGTATTTCGTGGCGATGAACGAGACCAAAGCCTCTCTCGAATCGTTGGGACTACCCTCCGATCGGGTAACAGTATCGGGCATTCCGATTGATCCAGTCTTCTCCGTGCCTATTGATCGCCTAAACGAATGTCGGCGTCTGGCGCTGGAACCGACTCGGCCGATAGTCCTGCTCTCAGCCGGCGCTGCCGGTTCTGGTCCCGCGGAATTCATGGTTCAACAGCTTATGATGCTCGACGACCGGATCCAGGTCGTGATTGTTTGCGGTCACAACCTTGACCTTAGAAATAGAATTGACGCGATAGTGCAGGCCAATCCCCGCTTCCGTGTATTGGGCTATACGGATGCTATGTCGACTCTGATGCAATTGGCTGACTTGCTTATCGGCAAGCCAGGCGGAATGACTTCCGCTGAGGCATTGGCTGCCGGTTTGCCAATGTGCATCGTCAATCCAATTCCTGGGCAGGAGGAACGTAATAGTGACCATCTGCTTGAGGAGGGGGTCGCCATCAAATGCAACGATTTGGGTGCGCTGGCCTACAAGGTCGGGCAACTTTTGGACCGTCCAGACCGATTGGCCAATATGCGTGCCAACGCCTCAAGGCTTGCCAGACCCTTTGCAGCAAGGACCGTAGTGAATACACTCCTTGACGAAAGCCACAACATACCACCGCTGGCACTCACCCGGCATCAGCGGTTGAAGATGTCTATTGCCCGCCGTAGCTAGGGAAGGATTGTATCGTCCAATGTCATTGATACCTCGATTCACCTTATCCGGTAGATACGTGAACTGGATTCGATCGCCGTGGCCCTATGGGCTTACAAAAAGCTGTTTCTTGAGAGCTTATGGCAGGCCTCTACTCAGCGCCGTCGAAGGATATGAACGGATGATTTCGTGGTTCGCCATAGCGAATGTTGCTTAATCTTTGCCACTCTCGGAGGATTGAAGGGTCATCAAAAGTAGGGATTGCGCCAAAAGTGCGGGGTCGTCGGGACTATCATCTTTTAATGCCACACCTCCCAATCCGAGCCGAAACCCCTTGAGTATCAGATAGCAAATTTTGTCAGCGGCAGTCCGATAAGCTAATCCATCTGGCTCACGAATGTTGGATAGACAGTTACGTTGAGCATCGGTATTTTTCCGAGCAGGTGTCAGGGTGATGTAAGCTCCAAGGCTATCCGCAGCAGAGAGTCCCGGACGTTCCCCTATCAGGATGAGACTCGCCCGTGTTCTCAATGCCACGCCAATCTCATCAGATAAAGCAACCCGCCCATTAGGTACGACTAATATGGGGGTTGCATTTATCCCCAAACTTTTAAACGACGGCATCAATTCGTTGAGGAAGGGAAGGGCATGTCTTTCCACGGACGTGGTTGAAAGCCCATTTGAGACAATCAACGCAAGATCATGTCCGCCGGGTTCGTTTTCCATGAGCGTCGCGAGGCTTTCGGGCTTGAGGCACCGACCGAGATCCGGGCGTTGAAGGTAAAGGGTTCGCGTTTCAGCCTGCGTCTCAAGATGGATAGCGGACGCTGCTTGTTGTTGCACTGCGATGACGAAGCTTTCGTAATCCCAATCCTTCCATACGGCATCTCGGGATTCCGCATGGGCGAGTTGAAACTCCAGGTGAGATTGGGTGCGCACTGCCGAGCCAGCGCTTCCGAGCGCGATGCGAGCCTGTGTAAAGGCGCGAAGTGAATTCCAGGAATCCATCAATAACCACTCCCGACCCGATGTGAAAAATACTGGATGAGCCTATTTTGTGCAGGGCTGATTGTCAGTCTTCGGTTATTTTCAAAAAGACCCATAGTCTCAAGCCAGGCTTCAAACTCGGGTGCGGGCCTTTTGCCCAGTGTTTCCCGCAGGTACAGAGCATCATGAAAAGAAGTGCTTTGGTAGGCCAGCATGATATCGTCGGAACCTGGAATGCCCATGAAGTAGTTGCAACCGGCAACCCCCAAAAGGGTCAAGAGATTGTCCATATCGTTCTGATCTGCCTCGGCGTGATTGGTATAGCAGACATCACAACCCATTGGCAGGCCAAGGAGTTTGCCGCAGAAATGATCCTCAAGACCGGCTCGAATGATTTGTTTTGCGTCATAAAGGTATTCAGGGCCAATGAAGCCGACGACGGTATTCACCAGGAGGGGGGAGAACTCACGGGCAACACCATAGGCCCTTGCTTCAAGTGTTTGCGCATCGACATCGTGATGTGCATTGGCAGAAAGCGCGCTGCCCTGACCGGTTTCAAAATACATCAGATTATTGCCCAGTGACCCTCGACGGAGAGATTCTCCCATGCATCGCGCTTCGCCCAGCAGGTTTAAATCGATTCCAAAGCTGCGATTGGCTGCTTCAGTCCCGGCGATGGACTGAAACACGAGATCGACAGGGTAGCCCTTCTCCATGAGTTCCATGGTTGCTGTTACGTGAGAAAGGACACAAGATTGTGTAGGTATGAAATAGCGATCAATCAAGTCCGCTACCAGATGAATGAGGCGACCCAAGTTGCCAATATGATCCGTTGCCGGATTTATGCCAATCACAGCATCACCGCTGCCATACAACAGCCCATCAAGAATTGATGCGGCTATGCCCTTAGCATCATCCGTAGGGTGATTGGGTTGAAGACGGGTAGAAAGCCGGCCTTCAAGTCCAAGGGTATTTCTAAATTGAGTCACAACACGGCAGCGTCTGGCAACGGATATGAGATCCTGATTGCGCATGATCTTGCTGACGGCAGCGGCCATCTCCGGAGTTATGCCAGTAGCAATGTCGGCAGGGTTGCCGGGGTGGGAAAGCAACCACTCACGAAATTCACCTACCGACAAATGGCTTATTGGACCGAACAACCCTTGATCATGTCGCGTCAGGATGAGACGGCTAACCTCATCTGATTCTGGGGCAATGAGAGGTTCCTCTATAAATCGCTGCAGGGGTACTTCGGACAGACATAGTTGAGCCAATGCACGTTCAACCTCTGATGCGGCGGCAATGCCAGCCAATTCATCGGCTGAGCGTTTCGGGCTTGCCTTCGCCAACAGGTCCTTGAGGTCTCGAAATTGATGATGGTGTCCTTTGTGACGGATGGCGTAGCCGTGTGGCATGGCGCTTTTTTCCCTTTCGTTGAGATGAAAACAATCCTAACTCAAATATGTGACAACACTGCGAGAGTTTCAGAATGACGTATTGGAATTCACGGAGGTCCAGACCGGTAATCAATGGTGAACCCGCGCGGCAATAAATGCATGTTCCCGCAATGTTCATTGAGCCGTCACTAAATTGAAATTCTTAACCCGTAAACTGAGAAGACTGATAGGAGAGAATCACGAATGGCAACGACAATTCGAAGAATTTTATTTGGGATGTCAGGGATCCAACACGATAGCAACAATAGCCAGTTCGTGTTTGAGCTGGCTCAGGGGATCGGCGCAGAGATTCAGTGTCAGTTGATCTGCCCAATCGCTGATGATCCCGAACTGCTTCTGGCATGTGGATTTACCGGCAATGCCTTCAGAAGCCTGATTGAGTCGGCTGCTAGAACTACCGAGGAACTCGATAGGATAGCCCGTGCCGCGCTTTTGCTGTCTCAGAAGAAATACCCCGCAGTGCACTTCAGTTATGAAACTCCAGATACCGGGACAAGCCAATCGCTAGCCAATAAAGCATGGGCGGCTGATCTGGTAATTCTGGCCCATCCTTCACTGATGAAAGCACAATATTATTGGTCGGTAGTAGAGGATACCATTATTGAATCGGGCAGGCCTGTCCTTTTGTTGCCAGAAGTTCTTCCACAGCGATTAACATCCCATATAAGCATCCTGTGGCGTAATGATGTAAATTCCGCACGTGCATTGTCTGCTTGCCTGGGGGTCATTAAGTTAGCTGACAAGGTATCGATACTTAACATTGATATACGTGAAGATAATGAAGAAAAGCTCTCACTTCCGCTTGATTTTCTGAATTTACATGGAGTGACTGTAGAAGCAGCACCCTGTTCAACCTCCCTACAAAGAACTGAGGAGCTAGTCGAGAGATACGGTAATGAAAACGGCGTCAGTCTCTGGGTTAGTGGGGGTGGATTGACTGGCGGCTTTAGCGATAGTTTCTATGGTCATTTAATTAGAAGAAGTTCCGCCAAGGCCCAGAAGGCCATCCTCATTATTGAATAAATTGAGAGCAAGCCATCATGGAATATCCTTTATCTGATGTAACCAATGTGACATCTATAACATTGGCAGTTACCTTTCTTCTAATTATATTTCAAGAGGCTGTCAACGGATTTCATGATGTTGCGAATGCTATAGCTACAGTGATTTATTCCAGAGCTATGACACCAAGAAAGTCCGTGCTTCTGGCGGCAGTATTTAATTTTATAGGGGTGCTCATCGGTGGAACTGCGGTAGCATTTAGTATGGTCTACCTATTGCCGACGAACATGGTAGCAGGTATTAACACCGCCAGCGAAGTATCGTTGTTTATGGCCATGATATTTACTGCAGTAGTATGGAATTTCGGGACCTGGTGGTTGGGTATACCAAATTCCACAACGCATGCCTATATTGGCTCAATTATTGGTATTTCTATGGCAGACGCATTTCTGATGGGACAACCAGTGGCTGAACAAATTAATTGGGATCAAGGCGAAAAAGTTTTGGTAGCTTTGATTGTGTCGCCGATCGTAGGCTTGGTGCTGGGTGTGCTATTTCTTAAGGTCATTACCATCTTGTCAAAGGATAAGGGCCTCTTCGAACCATCAGCGAATGATCATAGGCCGAGTTTGAAAATCCGGAGCATTCTCATCGGTGGTGCTGCGGGAGTCAGTTTGCTGCATGGCTCAAATGATGGACAAAAAAGTATTGGGCTCATGATGGTGGCCTTGTTCGGATTATTTCCATCAGCGTATGGCCTTGATCCGGATCGTCTGGACGCTGAAAGCTACCGAAAATTGGTGCACGTCGTCCAATCTGTTGAAAAGGTGAGAGTAGCCACTGAAAGTGTGACCAAGGGTCAGGCAAGCAAAGCTGCTGAGCAG
>JBILGM010000032.1:0-35873 GCA_044351045.1 Methylococcaceae bacterium
CGTTTTACGCAATTGTTCGCGCGCGGCTGGCTCCAATTTTCGAGTGTCAATTCGCTCAATTTCCATGAGCAGAATTTTAACATAGGCGTACTGTATTATGTGGCCAGGTTAATAACAAGACCCACACTGGCAAGAGCCGCACCATCCTGCCGAAACCACTGTTTCTATCTCTTGCAAGCGCCACGATGCCCATGGGTCGATTCTCCGGATCCAAAACCTTGACGATAACAAACCCAAAAAAAACATCCTGACTTATCCTGACGTTTTTGTGTTTGTCAGGAAAATATTCCTATTGGCAGAGTGAGCCGGTAACCCTCGCCATAGCAGGCCTGCAGTGCGTCTGGCTTGCAGCCCACGGCATCCAGTTTGCGGCGCAGGCGGCTGAGGCGCTGTTCGATCAGCAGTTTGTTGTCTTTTTCCGGATTCAAGCCAAACAGTTCGACGATTTGCCAGGTGGCCAGCCTTTGCTGGGGCGCCCGACTAAGGGCAATGAGCAGTTGAGACTGTGCCAGGTTGAGCTGGATCTCGTCAGATTGACCAATTAACACCGCACGTCGCGGATCCAGCCGTAACTGGATGTCCTTGGCGGTGTGATGACTTGTCCCGACGCGCTGAGCCAGGTTGGCCAGTGCGGGGAGCAGGGTCTCGGCATGCAGGGGTTTTGCCAGGTAAAGATCGGCGCCTTTGCGGTAGCCGTGGGCGAGGTCGTTGGCGTCTACCAGGCCGGAGAGAATGGCGATGCCCACCCAGGGGTGGGTGGCACGCAACCGTTCGCAGAGCGCCAGACCACTCTCGCCCGGTAGCTGGACATCGAGCAGAAAGAGGTCGACGGGTTCAATAGTGAGATCGTCGTCAAAGTCCTCCACACAACCATAGGCATGGACCCGGTAGCCGGCCGGTTCCAGTAACCGCACCAATACCTGGCGCAGCGGGTCATCGTTCTCGATCAGGACCAGGCTTAACGGGGTAGCCACAGCCGGAATCCGATGTGGGTGGCGGTGGGGTCATAACCGAGTCGGCCACCCAGGCTGAGCGCCAGCTGATATGAGAGGTAGAGGCCGAGACCCTGGCCGGGCTGAGAATGGGCACCCGGGGCCCGGTGGTATTTTTTGAAAAGGCCTGTTGATTCGGGCCAACCGGCCGGACCGGGCAGGTTGCGGATGACGATGTTGATTCCATGGGCCGACGCCTGCAGGTCTGGCGGATGGTTGATGTCGATCGATGTCCCCGGCGCCGCGTATTTGGCCGCGTTATCCAGCAGGTTGCCCAATATGATTGCCACCAGTTGGCGGTCAGTGATGATCGGGGGTGGGCAGGGGCAGGGGCCGGAGCGAGCGAAGCGCTCTGGCTGCGGGGTGTGTTGAATCAATTGATCCAGCAGCTGTGCCAGATCGCATGAGGCCGGGTGCAAGGCCAATTGCCCGGTTTCCAGCCGGTCGCTGAGTTGGCAACGATCGAGCAGCTGGCCAATGTATCGGGCTGCGTTACGACCTTGTCGCTGCAGTTCCGGGTCATGCGCGGGTACTGACAGCACCAGGTTGAGCGTGGACAGCGGCGTGCGCAGTTCGTGGTTGAGCAGGGCCAGCCAGCGGGCCTGCTCTTCGCGATGGGCCTCCGCTTCGATCAATGCGGCCCTGCGCTGCAGTCGGCGTTCGTTTTGTCTTGCCAGACGGAATTGGAGCAGGGCCAGCATCGTGACGGCGGAAAGCAGGTAGTAGAGCAGGTAGCCGTTGAACACCCAGTCATTGGCGCGAATGAGGCCCATGTTAGGAAAGAAAGAGAACACGATCAGGGCCACTATCATGCCGTGGTAAAGCATCAGTTGGTTTCGGGTGAGATAAGGTCGACGGTGCAATGGCCGACGGTCCTGTCGCGGGATGGTGAAATCCAGCAATAGGCTTAGCAGCGGCCAGATCAGCATGACCCATTGCAGCAGCATGAAAGGCAGGTGCCGTTGACCCATGGCATACAGGCCGTAATACACCAGCGGTATACCGGACAAGACCAGTAGCCCCCGGAGTAGCCAGGTGTTGGGCTGTTGGCGTTTGATCAGAAAGTAGTCGAACAGAATCCCGCTGGCGACCATGGGTGGCAGGCACAGGTCACTCAGCTGGTGCGAGGAGAAGGCGGTTTGAGCCATGTCGGCATGCAGGCGATAGGCGCCCGAGAGCAGGATCAGGCCAACGGCGGCGCAGGCAGTTTTGAGCGTAAACAGGCCAACCAAAGGATCTCGACCGCTCCAGGTCTGCAAGCCTCCCCACCCGGACAAGGCAAGCAACAGCGTGATGACGGCCACCATCCAGGCGGCCTGGTAATGGTCCAGGTCCAGGGCTTCACCAAGGGGATGGATGCCGACCTCGGCCAGCAGGGTACTGGTGGTGTCGATGCGGAGCCACAGCGTCCGCGGTTGCGTGCCTTGGGGAATGAGGAAATTGAGGTTAAGCGATCGATAGGGTTCGATTTTTCCCGGGTAAAGGTCGCCGGTGACGGCGTCACCCAGGTGGCCCCGATCGGGATCGTAAAGTTTCACCTCGTCGAGATAGTTGGGGCGGATACGGAGGACCAGCAAATCGGTGGGAGTCTGTTCGCCGGGATCCAGGCGTAGTTTCAGCCAATAGACTGACGGCCGGTAACCCAGAGCCAGAATGCCGTCCCAGGGCTGAAAAGCTTGGTGAGTGACTGCTTCCCGGGTGAAGTGGCCGCCGGGATCTTCCAGATACCCTCGTTCGACAATACGGTCACTGGCCAGGACACACAATGAGGCCAGCAATAATCCGATGCCGAACGCGAATTGCCAGAACGGTTTGCGGGTGCGGTTCAAGGGACGTGGTCGGGTGGGCGCGGATGGCTGGAGAAATTTCTGCAATAGGTTGGCGCAGTCCTTGGCCAAGGGCAAGTGATGCTGATAATTGCACGTACTTGTGGCCCCGGCCGTGGGAGCGTCGCCCCCGGCGCGAGCGGACTTTGACCTCGGCACCTTGCCCCATGCCGGTAGTAACTCCGCATCGGCCTGAGGGCAGGCCTCCCACGATCCTGGTGCGCTGGACATTTTATGAGCGAATCCCCGCCCGGCGTTCTTACTGGCGGTTAGGCCTGGAGATATGAAGGCATTCTTTAAAAGCTGTCTATAGTATTAAAGGATGCTTTAATATACTTCTACAAATTAGGGAATCCCTTAGATGTCTCGACCTTCTGGTACGTACGTGACTTCGACGACTCTGGGAGAGGTTGTGCGTGCGTTTGTACCCCATCCCTTGCCGCCGACGGCCCCAGCCTTGGATGTCGCTATCTTTGCTGATCTCAATCGTCAGGCCGAGCTTGCCCTTGCTCGCCTGGGAGGAGTGTCCGGTTTGGTTCCGTCGGTGGACTGGCTGTTGTACAGCGCCATCCGCAAGGAAGCCCTACTCACATCTCAGATTGAAGGCACCCAGGCCACGCTGACCGACTTGTTCGATGATGAGGCGGGCTTCAAGGTTGGCAACATCAACGATGTCGAGGAGGTTACCAATTACCTTCGCGCTTTTCGGTGGGTGCAAGAACAATTGCGTCACCCCAACGGACTGCCTATCAGCGTGCGGCTGTTCTGCGATGCCCATCGCTTGCTTCTTGATGGCGTTCGAGGTGCTGGCAAACAGCCCGGAGAACTGCGTCGGTCGCAAAATTGGATTGGTGGTACACGACCTGGTAACGCGGTTTTCGTGCCTCCACCGCCGGAGCATGTGCCGTTGTTGCTGGCCGATATGGAGCGGTTCATTCACGATAATGCGACGAATTTGCCGCCCATCATTAAGGTGGCACTCATCCATGCTCAGTTTGAAACCATCCATCCCTTTCTTGACGGTAATGGGCGCATCGGGCGTCTGCTGATCTCTGCTTTGTTCGAAGAGTGGGGGTTGCTGTCTGAACCATTGTTGTATCTCAGTGGCTACCTCAAGCAGCATCAGGGGGAGTACTACCGGCGTCTTTTGACTATCCGTACGGAGGGTGACTGGGAATCCTGGGTGAGCTTCTTTTTGGAAGGTGTGGTGACTGCCGCTGGCGATGCTGAAAGAAATATCATTGAAGTCGCCAGTCTTGTAGCTGCAGGGCGCCGACGCCTGTTGCAATCGGCCAGGACCGGATCGGCCAGCTACCGGTTGTTTGAGTTGCTGCCGATGATGCCGCGCTTCACCATCGAACGGGTGCGCCAGCAACTGGACACCAGCTTCCCTACCGCGACGGCGGCCATCAAGGTGCTGGAGGATCTGGGCATCGTGACGGAGATGACCGGGCTGAAAAAGAATCGGAGCTACAGCTACCAAGCGTACATTGAGCTGCTTTCCCGTTGACAAGCTCGGGTATTGTCTTGTGCCATTTCAGGTTCTTTGTGATGAGTAGCCCCAAATCGCCTCCGGATGCCGCGTTGCGTTATCAGGGCTGCGGGCTCCGCCCAGCAATGGTTGACCCGTGGGAGCGTCGCCCCCGGCGCGAGCAGACTTTGACCTCGGCACCTTGCCCCATGCCGGTAGTAACTCCGCATCGGCCTGAGGGCAGGCCTCCCACGAGCGCCAGTCTCGTGGGCCAAAGCCCGGATTCCGCGTTGCATTATCCGGGCTACGGGTCGGGGTTTGACTGCTCAATCAACAGAAACCGCCGTAACAGATTCAAACCATGCGTGGTGGCGGTGTTCTGTTTCCGCTGGCGATTGCCGGAGATGAGGCGGCGCTCGGTCATGATTCCATGGCGGCCGGCCACGACGGTAATGATTTCAAGGCGGGTGTTCTCATCGTTCAGCGTGGCAAGGGTGAATTCGCCGGTTTGAACGAGGGCGTAATCTGCGGCTTCGCGACTGCGGATGGATTCGGCCCATTGGGCGATCGACTCTTCCTGTGTGGCGTCCGGCGGGGTATCGAATGCCGTTAGATGCTTTAGCGGGTGGGTGAGTAGCGTGGCGCCGGCTAGCCAATCGCAGCCAAAACAGCGGGTTGCCATGTTCCCCCCGCTCAGGGTCTCAACCAAATAAAGTCGCGCATTCTTGGCGGCCATTCCCTGACCGATGACGTCAATCAGGCTTTGTGGCCCTTTGCCATTTCGGGTGATGGCATAAATGGCATCACCCAGGGCCTGCTTGATGGAGTCCAGCGTGTCATCGATGGATGACTCGGGCATCGAAGGAGGAAAAGTCAGCTTGACCTGATTCTCCGCGCCCCCAGCACGGAAACCCAACGAGGTCCCGTCGGGTAAGGGGATCGGATTCAGCAATTCCTGCAAGGTTGACTCACCGAGTCCCAGGGTCCGCAGCACCACCCGATGCGGTGGGGCCAGCGCATAAAGCCGGCGCAGTTCTGGCCGGATGGCGGTCTGGTACATGGCCTTCATCTCGCTGGGCACACCCGGCATGAAAAAGAACCGGCAGCGCCCCGCCGTGATCGAAAATCCCGGTGCGGTGCCCCAAAGGTTGTCGAGCCGTGTCGCCCCGGCAGGCAACAGTGCCTGCTTGCGATTGACAGACGGCATGTCGCGATTCATGCGCAAAAACCAGTCCTCTATCTGAGTCAGTGCCCTAGGGTCCATGGCAAGAGGCCGCTCAAAGGCCAGACTGACGGCCTCGGCGGTCAAGTCGTCGCAGGTGGGTCCAAGGCCACCGGTGCATAGGCAGAGATCGGCCCGTCGGGAAATTTCTCGCAACAGGTCGATCAGGGCTTCCAGCCGGTCACCGACTGCGGTGTGGCGGGTCACGTCAAAGCCCAGGCCGATAAGCTCGCTGCTGAGCCAGGCGGCGTTGGTATCTGCAATCTCTCCGGTCACCAGCTCTTCGCCCTGGGAGAGTATTTCGGCGGTGGCTTGGGTCATGTCCTTGTCATCGGGTAAGGGGGGCGGGCCTGCTGGGCGGGTTTCTTTATAATGCCGATCCGCTCGCGTGAAGGGCGAGTCTCTTATTTTTGCAAGCCTTCTTCAAAGACACCACAGGAACTCACCGATGACCGACCTCGTTTCCAATAAGCCGATTCCCGTTCACGAGCGACTGATCATGGCGCTGGATGTGCCAAACGTCGAGCAAGCCAAGCAGCTGGTGCTGCAGCTCGGTGATGCTGTCAGTTTCTACAAGGTTGGTTTGGAGCTCTTCATGAGCGGTGATTATTACGAGTTGATTCACTGGCTGAATGTTCAGAACAAGCACGTCTTTGCCGATCTCAAGTTTTTTGATGTGCCGGAAACGGTGGCCCGTGCCATTCGGGTCTTGAGTCAGCATGGAGTCGATTTTGCGACCGTGCATGGTAACGACGCCATCATGGAAGCCGCCGCCAAAGCAAAAGGCCATCTCAAAGTGCTGGCCGTAACCGTGCTCACCAGTCTCGATCAGGGCGACATGAAGGATCTCGGCTTCGACTGTGACGTGTCCAGGCTGGTGCTCTCGCGGGCCCGCCGAGCGCTGGAGCTGGGGTGCGACGGGGTCATTTCATCGGGCCTCGAAGTGCCGGCGCTAAGAGCCGAGGTCGATAATAAACTGCTGGTCGTATCACCCGGCATTCGCCCGGTCGAAAATCGCCCTGCAGATGATCAGAAGCGGGTCGTTACCGTGGAGCAGGCCTTTCGCAACGGGGCGGACTATATCGTTGTCGGTCGGCCTATTCGCGATGCTGCTGATCCGCATGCGGCAGCACTTGAAGTGCAGTCACAAATCCAGGCGGTGTTTACCGGTTGGTCCTGAGCGCCTCAATCACGCCTCATAGACGAGCAGTGAACTGGCACCGCCCGAATTCATGACAAGGCTGCTGCTTAGGACGGCTTATCGATGTCTTTGATGGCTTTCAAGGTCTTGGACATGATCCCCATGAAGCCGCCTTTTGATTTTTCGGCGGGTTTCGCTACCGGGACGGCCTGCGCCACCGGCGTGGGTTGAACCGCCGGTGCGGCCGGAGGCGCGATTGGCTGAACTGGTTCCGGCTCGAAGACCGGAGCAGCAGGCACCGGTTCCGGTGGCGCTGGGGGCGGGGTGATCGGCGCGGGTTGAACCGGTGCTTGGGGTTTTGGCTCGACGTGGTTCGTGCCGGTGGGCAGGGCATTGTTGTCCACTACCGGGGGCGTCTTTTTGTCGATGTCCTTCATGGCGTTGAGGGCTCTGGACATGAAGCCCAAGCCGCCGCCCTTGGGCTTGCCAGGGGATGGCGCCGCGCTCGGCGTCGCTGCAACAGCCGCACTGGGTGCGGGGGCTGCTGGGGCCGGGGGAGCGTCCAAGACGGGTGTGGGCTCGATGGTGGGGGCCGGCTGGACTGGCTCTGGCTCCGCGACGGAAGCCGGTTGCGTCACCGGGGCGGGGGGCGGGGTGACCACCGGGGTGGATTCCGCTAAGGCACGGATCGCCGCCTCTACTCGGGTCTCTTGGCGGGGGGGCGTTTCCACTGCAGGGGCCAACGGTTCCGGTTCCACTGGTAGAGGGGGTGCTGCAGTCACCGCCGCCTCACTTGGCACTGCTTGGGCGGCTGGCAGCGCCGGCCCGCCAGCGCCCTGAAGGGTTTCCTCGATGTAAGACTGAACCCGGGTGCTGGGTTTTGCCGGCGGTTCGCTGGCCAGTATCTTGATGGCCGCTTGTGTAGTCGCTGGTTGGGGCGTTGGGGCTTCGACCGCCGATGCTGGCTGTGGGGCCGCACTGGGCGGCGCGACAGCGGGTTGCGCCGGTGGATAGACCGGCACCTGTGGTTTGGCTGCTGCCGGGGAGCGCTGTGGCACGGCACCCCGGGCGACCAGCAGCGCTTGGGCTGCCGCGAGTCTTGCCACCGGGACCCGGTGCGGTGAACACGACACATAGTTGATGCCGACTTCATGACAGAAGCGGATCGAGTTCGGATCGCCGCCCTGTTCGCCGCAGATGCCGACTTTGAGATTGGGGTTGGTCGCCCGCCCCAGATCCACGCTCATTTGCATCAGCACGCCGACGCCCTTGACGTCCAACGTTTCGAAAGGGTTGTCGTGAAGGATCCCGGTTTCTGTGTAGAGCGGCAGAAACTTGTTTTCGGCGTCTTCTCGCGAGAACGAATAGGCCGCCTGCGTCAGGTCATTGGTACCAAAGGAGAAGAACTCGGCCAGTTCCGCCAGATCACCGGCACGGGTGCAGGCGCGAACGGTTTCGATCATCGTGCCGAATTTGAAGCTCAGGCGGATGCCGTGATGGTTTTCCACCTCGGCGCGCACCTTGTCGACGCTGGCGCGGACGCGCTTGAGCTCCTGTACGGTAATCACCTGCGGCACCATGATCTCCGGGCAGACCGGGATGCCGGCCTTGAGGCATGCAGCCTCGCCCTCCAGAATGGCCCGAATCTGCATTTCGTAGATTTCCGGGTAGGTTATGCCCAGTCGCACTCCGCGATGACCGAGCATGGGGTTGACCTCATGCAGGTCGCGCACCTTCCTCAGCATCAGTTCCTTTTTGGCGATGATGCTGTTGACGTGGTCTTCGTTGACCGAAGTATCCCCGCCCTGCGCGTGGCCCAGCGCATTCATGGCGGTCAGCGCGGCAGTCCGGCCCTTGACCACCAGGCGATATTCCTTCAGAGCTTCGATCTCGTCGAGTAATTGCGATTCGCTGGGCAGAAACTCATGCATGGGCGGGTCGAGCAGTCGAATCGTCACCGGATTGGGCGCGACAATCCGGAACATCTCCTCGAAATCCTGGCGCTGCATGGGCAGCAGCTTGTCGAGGGCCATCTGTCGTTCTTCCACAGTCCGGGCCATGATCATCTCGACCACGACCGGCAAGCGTTCACTGGCGTTGAACATACGTTCCGTGCGGCACAGACCGATGCCGCGGGCACCATACTTGACGGCGACACGGGCCATGTCCGGCGTATCGCCATTGGCCATGACCGTGAGTTGGGCTTTTTCATCGGCCCAGCCCAGCAGAATGTTCAGTTCATCCGAGAACTCCGGGGGCAGGGTGGGGATTTCACCCGAATAGACGTAGCCGTTGGAACCATCAATGGTGATGACATCGCCTTCGCGCAGGGTAATGTCGCCAATCTTGGCGGTGCGAGCACGGCTATCCACGTCAATGCCTTCGGCGCCGGCGACGCAAGCCTTGCCCATGCCACGGGCCACTACGGCGGCATGTGAGGTTTTGCCGCCCCGGCTGGTGAGAATGCCCTGTGAGGCAAAGAAACCGTGGATATCCTCGGGTTTGGTTTCCTCGCGGACGAGAATGACTTTTTCGCCGGCTCGGCCCAGCATTTCCGCCTGGTCAGCATCAAATACACAGCGACCACTCGCAGCGCCGGGGGAGGCGGGCAAACCTTGTGCCAGGGATACCTGGTTGTGGTTCGGATCCAGTCGCGGATGCAGCAATTGTTCCAGTAGCGCCGGATCGACTCGCAACAGCGCCTGATCCTTGCTAATAAGTCCTTCGCCATACATTTCGACGGAGCTTCTCACCATCGCCGCCGCGTTCATCTTGCCATTGCGGGTCTGCAAGCAATACAGCACGCCTTTTTCTATCGTGTATTCGTAGTCCTGGACTTCCCGGTAATGCGATTCCAACTTGTTGCGAAGGTCCACCAGCTGCCGATAAAGCTCCGGCATTTCGTGGGCCATTTCCGATACGGGTTTGGGCGTCCGGATACCGGCGACCACGTCCTCACCCTGGGCGTTAACGAGGTACTCGCCATACATTTCATTTTCCCCAGTGCCCGGATTGCGGGTAAAGCCGACGCCGGTCGCACAATCGTTGCCCATATTGCCGAAGACCATCGTCACCACGTTGACCGCCGTGCCGTTGGCCATCTGGGGCGTGATGTGGAACTCGCGCCGGTAATCGACTGCCCGCTTGCCCATCCATGAATTGAAGACGGCGCGGATGCTGATTTCCAGTTGCTGATAGACATCTTCCGGAAACGGCTTACCCGTTTCCCGTAGCACGACCGCCAGAAAACGCTCACAGGCATCGCGCATGTGCTCGGCATCCAGCGCAATATCGGCCTTAACGCCGGCCGCGCGTTTGACGGCTTCAAATTCGCTATCAAAGTGTTCTTCCTTGACGCCCAGTGCCACTTTGCCGAATAGCTGGATGAAACGACGGTAGGCGTCATAGCCAAAACGGACATTGCCGGTCATACGGATGAGACCGCGCAGGGTGGTCTGGTTAAGGCCCAGGTTGAGGATGGTGTCCATCATGCCGGGCATAGACAGCGCGGACCCAGAACGCACCGAGACCAGCAGCGGATTGGTTTCGCCACCGAATTCCTTGCCGGTTTTCAGCTCCAGCGCCTGGATGTTACGGAGTACCTGCTCCATCAGTTCCGGCGGCAAGGCCTGGGTTTCCAGGTACTCCAGGCAGGCTTCGGTGCTGATGACAAACCCCGGGGGCACATTCAGACCGATTTGAGTCATCTCGCAGAGGTTGGCCCCTTTCCCGCCCAAAAGGCGCTTGTTCTTTCCATCCCCTTCGCTGAAGGCGTAAACATATCGCGTCATGATGACTCCTCAGATCTTTGTTCGGTTGGGTGTATTGCAATCTTGCCCTATCAATGCCCCTGAGTGCGATTGACTGGCTTGAACCGGAATGCATTTTGCCCCACGTGGCAGAGCGTGTCGAACCAGCTCGGTCATGTTGTGAAGCTTCTCCGTATGGGCGTGAAATGATCGTCAGTGGGCTGACCATCATGGCCATTTCTAAAACTGACGTGGATGCTCGGGTGCGGCAAATGCCGCAGACAGGTGTGGCATATCCCGCACTTTTGTCTGCAGAATAAGTCACTTAAGTAATAACTCTCTGAAATATAGTTAAATTATTATGGGCATGATAAGTGCTTTTAATTCGCCAGTTGATGGCCGTTGCCGTCTAGACCCTGATAGCTCACCCGGGTGATGCAACATGATCATGTCTATGTACCGTCTTTTTTTGCTGATACTGAGCCTGGCTGGCACACAACTGGCCTCGGCAAGTCAGGGCGAGCTGGCCAATACGATAAAGCCGTCGGCGGGTATCGTCGAGATTGATATCAACCAGTCGGGTGACATTGTCCTGGGTGCCCATGGGGCCTCTTTAGGTCAGATCATTGATGCGCTGGCGGCCAAGTCGGGCAAGCCCATCCGCTACCAGGACGCGCCGGACCAGCCGGTGAGGCTGTCCTGTCATGCCCAGGGACTGGAAACGGTGCTCCGCTGCCTGCTCGGTACCGATGCGGATCTGGCGTTTTCCTATGACGAGGCCGCTCACGGCAAATCGGGGCATGGAGTGCTCGCGGGGGTCAAGATACTCTCCTCCACGTTCCAGAAATTGCCATCGTATGCCTCCATGATGGCCGCCGCCCGCTCTGGTGATGGGCAGCCCTTGACCGCCGAGGATGCCCTCGCGTTGACCCGCTCAAGTGACCCCGATCAACGGGCGCGGGCCATTGGACAAATCGGTCGCATCGAGGAGATCGACGAGGTGACGCTCCGTTCTGTTTATGGTGATGCAATAAAGGACCGTAATGGGGATGTGCGAGCGGCCGCCCTTAACGGGCTGGCCATCTTGGATGCGGAGGCAAGTTTCCCGATACTCGGTGCCGCCATGGCGGATGAGGATGCCTCTGTGAGGCTGGTTGCGCTCGACGGCATGGATGTAGTGAATGAAAATACTCTCCCTTATTACGACCAGGCGCTGGGTGACCCGGATGAATCCGTTCGAGCCCTCGCGCAACTCCGCCTGGGAATCGAATAGCGCCAGCAACAAATAAGGTTTTTTAGTTTATGAATCGTTTGCGCTGAGCCTTCCTGCCTACTCAGGAAGGCCGTGTCGAAGCGGAATGTTAAGAACCCCCTGCTGCAATCTGCCTGGGTGAGGGCGTTTCATTCGGATGTGCCCATCGGCTGCATCGAATCACTCATACACACGGAATATAACTAGTGAGCAAGACGACCATGAAAAAGCAGGATCCAAACGCATCCAGACAATGGCTGCCAAGGTGCATTGCCTTGATGGGGTTTGCCGTACTGGTGAGCGCATCAGGTGTGAGCCTGGCTGATGACACGAAAGGTGTGCTGCCGGTCGCAGCGACTGCCGCTATTTGTTACAAGGTGACCTGCTATGCCAATCAGGGAGGGCCTGAGGCAGCCATGTATCAATTCAACATCAAGGGTAATACGGCTGGCCGTCCTTTCAATGTTCGAATGACGGCCTCCAAGGGGGGTGTCAGTCAGTCTACCGTGGCTCGGCAAAATGGCAGTGGAATCGCCTCTCCGACGATAACCTTCAAGGCCGGGCCAGGCATATACGATGTCAAGGTGGATAAAATCTTGCGCGAGGGTCAGACCTCCTTGAACGGCACTATGGACTTCCAGATCACGGCTCACTGTCTGGCGCCGAATGGGGCGCATACCGGCGAGGATATCAAGAGACTCGTGTCCTGCAGTGGGCCGCTCCCACCGCCACCACCGCCGCCAACCTATAAAAGTTTCTCCAGTTCACTCCCCAAGTTAGCCACACAAAAAAGTTGGAAACTGGAATGTGCGGCGACCAAAAAGGGTGTTGAAACCAGTAACTACAAGTTCCAAATAAAGTTTGCCAGTCTGAATAAGCCCTTCAATCTTGCCCTCAAGGTCCGTAAGGAGGGTTTTCCGGAGCAGGAAGTGGTGGCCACCGACAGCAAGAAAAAACAGCCCAGCGAATGGGGTGTGCTAGAAGGAGGTAACGGCATCTATTACCTCGATGTTGTCAAGCAAGCCGGTGAGTCCGGAACTACTATGGCTGATGTTTCTTTTGCTGTGAAACACAATTGTTTTTCCGAGAATGGCGCCGCCACTGTTTTGAAGAACTTTACGAAGCTGCCTTGACCTGGCTAGTTGATCAAACCTGCTCGATTGCATGCCCAATAACTATGCGAATTCAAAATCTGTTTGCTGCACTTTTTCTGGTCCATGGGGTTAGCCAAGCGGCTGACATACAACCGGGTGCGGTGGCCCCCAACTGCAACTTAGCCAAATTGGACGGCACGGTCACGAAAGATCTGGCCCAATACAAAGGCAAGGTTGTCTATGTGGATTTTTGGGCGTCATGGTGTGGCCCCTGTGCCCAGTCGTTCCCCTTCATGAACAAAATGCAGGGGGATTTGCAGGCCAAGGGTCTTGAAATCGTCGGTGTCAATCTGGATGAGGAGCCGACAGAAGCCAAGGCTTTTCTGGAAAAGACGCCCGCCAAGTTCGCTGTGATGGCCGATGCCAGTGGTCAATGTCCGCAAGAATTCGGGGTCAAGGCCATGCCATCGTCTTATTTGATTGACCGTAAGGGAGTGATCAGGCACGTCCATCTCGGTTTCAAGCCCTCGGAGGCATCCCAACTGCTTGAGCAAGTGAACTCTTTGCTGGATGAAAAATAGATTTTCAACGTGTCCGGCGGGTCTGTATTTTTCACCGTGTGGTTTTGTGGTCGAAGCGCCAATGGCTAGAGTGCTCCATGCCGCGCCTTAGATACTTATCTCTTGGCTTGCTCCTTTTTCTCCTCGGCTGTTTCGCAGGTTGTGCCGAAGTAAAGCCCTGGGAGCGGGGTACCTTGGCCAAATCCCATATGTCGCTTCAACCCTTCCCGGTGCAGGCGGGCTTGCGTGAGCACATCTATGGTTCGAGGGAGTCGGCGTCCGGTGGATCGGCATCCGCCGGGGGTGGCGGCTGTGGTTGCTATTGATCGGTAGGGGCATCGTTTGGCACTGCGATTACTTTCCTCCGCGCTAAGGGCGGCGAGAGGTGCCGGGGGCAGGCTCGAGTTTTCCACCCATACCGCGACCCGATTGCTGGATCGGTTTCGTGCGCCGGCGTCACGACTATCAGAGCCTCATGGGTCCGACGTTAGCAGCCTCAGGAATCTTACGGCGGCGGCACTGGCGCTGCCCGGGCTTTCCTTGTCAACGGCCCATGCGGCCACGGGTGACATCGCCTCGCTTCAATATAGCCATTACAAACAGACACCCTGGCAGCTGCTGGATGGTCTGAAATCACAGTACAACCCCCTTCAGGTTGACAATATTCAGGCCAACGGCCTGCTCTCTTTTGAGGACCGCTGGAGATTCAACTTCAATTTTGTTCAGGACACCTGGTCCGGCGCCACGCCCGTCGCCTCTGCGCCGAATGCGCTGGGGGGCAATAATCCCACCAAGGCCGGTGCTTCGCCGCTGATCAAAGGCAACGGCTCCATCCGTTATGACAAGGCCATGAACCCCTATCGGCTCGATTCCGAAACCGGTGAATATGTGGAGGATACCCGGCTAGTTCAAACGGTGGCCTCTGCCTCACCGGAAATTCGTAATCAGGGTGATTTTCGCCTGGGGTATGAGTGGGACGAGGCCGCTCTCAATCTGGGGGGTGGGATTTCGCAGGAGCCCGATTTTAACTCGGCCTTTGGCAGCATTAACGGGCGGATGGACTTCAACCAGAAGCGGACAGCGGTGAATTTGGGGCTGGTTTACAACAACAGCGATGTCAATGCCCTGATTAATCCCACCTACGCGCCCTATGTCAACAAATCCTATTATCGATCGAAAGGGCAGATTCGATTAGAAGATAACCCCAATGGGGCACCCTCGGAATATGTCACCGGTAACCGGCAGGACTGGTCCAGCCATCTCAGTGTTGCTCAGGTAGTCAACAAGGAATTGCTGGTTGAGACAGGGCTGGGTTTTACTCGCAGTACCGGATACCTGGCCAACCCCTACAAAGCCGTTGATATGGTATTTGTCGATTATGACCAGGACCCGTTGGATCAGAACGGTACCGAACTCTTTGCCGGCAATGTGCAGGGCGTCATGGATCGGCGACCCGAAGAGCGCAATCAAGGTATTTGGGACGCTCGTATGGTGCAGTATGTCGAGCCACTGGATGCCTCGTTCCATGCCGGCTACCGACTGTTTCAGGATGACTGGGGAGTCACCGCACATACCTTCGATCTGGATTGGGTCCAGCCTATCGGTAGTTGGTCCGTAACACCGAGATTTCGCTACTACTCCCAGGATGGGGCCGATTTCTACCAGCCCTATTTCCTCTTTGACGGGGCGGCGCCCTCGGTGCCCGGCCCTTTCGGTATTCGTACTTTCAATCTGGCGGGCGTACCACTAGACGCCTACTCCAGCGATTACCGCCTTTCCGCTTACGGTGCCATCAGTACCGGTCTGACGGTCGCGACCCAGGTGGGCAAGGCGATGGCATTCGAGGCGGGTTTCGAGTGGTACACGCATGCCGGTGATTTGCGGATGGGCGGTGCCGGGCAGGGTAGCTGGGCTGATTTTGATTACTACCAATTCAATGCGGCCGTGAAGGTCGATCTGTCCGCCATGAGCATGGCAGATATCGGGGCGGGTGGTGACGAGCATGCCCATCATCACCATCATGGCCATGAGGATCATCGTCAGGCCCATTTGGGTATGGATGCTCCCTCCGGCATCATGTTCAGCCATATGCTGCCCAAGGCCGGCGACTTGATGGTTGGTGTGCGCTATTCCTACATGTTGCAGGAAGGCAACATGTTTCGTGGCACCGGGCGCGTCAGTGATCAGCAGATTGTCCAGCAGGGCTGTCAGCCCTGGGGTGAATGTACCTACACACCGCTGGACATGACCATGAACATGTACATGGTCGACCTGATGTATGCCCCAACCGACTGGCTGACCCTGATGCTGATGCCCCAGTTCATGAGCATGGACATGCATCTGCGTCGGCTTGATGGCGCCCCGCCGCCCAGCCCGGACGACATACATGCCAGTCATGGCTCCAATCCCTATCATGGCGAAGGCGGCATCGGCGATATCAATTTCTCCGGTATGGTCAAGCTGTTCGAGGCCCCGGGACACAAAATGCACATAACCCTGGGCTTTACTGCCCCTACCGGCAGCGTGGACCGGAAAACCAACGGCAATGCGGATTTCGAGCACTATGGTATGCAACTCGGCAGCGGAACCTGGAATTTTTGGCCCAGCCTCACTTACAACGGCTATCAAGGGGAATTCAACTGGGGCGCCCAGGCCAGCACCATCGCCGTCCTGCAGGACGTCAATGATTCAGGGTTCTCCTTTGGCAATCTGTTTCAGGCGTCAACCTGGGGCGGCTATCAAATACAGGAATGGCTCACCGGATCGGTTCGAGCACTCTATACCTTTCAGGACAGCATCAACGGTCAGTATCCGGACCCCTTCACGGTCACCGGACCCATGGATACGCCGCAGAGTTACGGTGGCCAGTACCTTGATATTGGTATCGGCTTGAATGCCATGGTCATGTCCGGCGACTTTGCTGGCAATCACATCGGCGTTGAATGGCTGCAGCCGGCCTATAACGATTACAACGGCTACCAGCTGGAGCGTACCGGCACGCTTTACGCCACCTGGGGCCTGTCGTTTTAAAGCCGGCTTCCCCGGTAGGAGGACCGCCCCCCGGTCCGATACGGGACGGATGGGAACGAGTGAGCAGGGTGACAGTAATGCTGGAGCGGTCTCGAGCAGTGGTGCCGGGATTCCACGCCGCTCGCGCCAGGGGCGACGCCCCGTGGCAGGAGGCCCGCCCCCGGGCCCATACGGAGCGGGTGGGAACTGATGGGCGTAAATATTAGGACGGATTCTCATGAAAAGCGGCAGGCTCGCCTATTTCGAGCATAGCTTCAACGCCATGGGTTCGCCCTGTGAGATCAAGCTCTATTCGAAAACCCGGGCCCGCGCCCAACATATGGCCAGCCGGGTGGTGGCTGAAGTCGTCCGGCTGGAGGCTCGATATTCTCGCTACCGGGCCGATAGTTTTTTGTCCGAGATCAACCGGGTCGCCGCAGCCGGAGGCCATCTCAAGGTCGATGAGGAAACCGCGGGGCTGCTGAACTACGTCGAAACCTGCCATCGGGAAAGCGGTGGCCTGTTCGACATTACCTCCGGCCGGTTGCGTGAAGCCTGGTCATTCAAGCAGAGGGGGTTGCCTGATCCCGCGCTCATTGAATCGCTGTTGGGACGGGTCGGCTGGCAGCGTCTACGCTGGGACCCGCCAGTGTTGAGCTTTCCCGAGCCCGGGCTGGAACTGGATTTTGGCGGCGCTGTCAAGGAGTACGCAGTGGATCGGGTGGCGAGCCTGTGTTGGGATGCCGAAATCCGCCATGGCCTGATCAATCTTGGCGGCGACATCAAGATAATCGGTCCGCATCCAGATGGGAATGCCTGGGCTATTGGCATTCAGCATCCGAGACGCCCGGGCGAATTCATACACACGCTCTGGCTGCGCCATGGAGCCATGGCCAGCAGCGGGGATTATGAGCGCTGTTTGTTGGTAGACGGACGGCGCTATGGACACGTGCTCAATCCGCTCACGGGCTGGCCGGTGAGTTACCTCGCATCCGTTAGTGTGGTGGCCGATTTTTGTGTCGTAGCAGGCAGTGCATCAACCATTGCAATGCTCCGGGAAAACAAGGGTCCGCGTTGGCTGGAGCAACTGGGTGCCCCCCATTTCTGGGTGGATATCGAAGGAAAAATCGGCGGTAACTTGCTGGGGACAACAGATGGCCAGGGTCATTGACCCGGCCGCGTCACCATGCGATTGATTTTGGTCTTTCTGTCAGGAAGCCCATCAGCAAACAGAATTTTCCGGGGCGTCCCATTGAGTGATCATCCCGATTAGGAGGATAGGCAAACATGAAGATGAGAGAGAGGATTCATGGATACGGAGTTGATGGGCCAGTCATGAAAATGAAGGCCAAACTTCTAATTGGCCTTATGCTGTCATTGGTCCTGGCCGAGTCGGCCTGGTCTCATGGCCGCCCACCGGATCCCCTGTGGATGGCAACAATTCCCAAGGTACCTGGTCTGGGTAATTATGTGACCAACAAGGCCGCCGCCATCCAGTTAGGCAAGGCGTTGTTCTGGGATACGAACGTCGGAAGTGGCGGTGATGCTTGCGCCACCTGCCATTTCCATGCAGGCGCTGACTCCAGAACAAAAAATCAGCTGGCCCCGGGTGGTATGCATGACACCGAGCCGACTGCCACCACATTTCAGCCGATGCTCAGCGGTGCCGCTGGTGGTCCCAACTATGAGCTGACACAGGGGGATTTCCCTTTCTGGCAGTTCGCCAATCCGAATGACAGAAATTCAAAACTCATCTACCACACCGACGATGTGGTTGGATCATCCGGTATCTTCAAACAGATTTTTCTCTCCGTCAGCAAAAGCAACCCGGACGATAATTGCCTGACTGAACCGGATGATATCTTCCATATTGGCCCCTACAACACTCGACAGGTAACCGGTAGAAATGCTCCCAGCGTTATCAACTCGGGCTTCAATTTTCGCCAGTTCTGGGACGGGCGCGCCAACAACATCTTTAATGGCTCGTCCAACTGGGGTCCCCGTGATCCGGACGCGGGCGTCTGGGTCGTTAAAAATGGCAAGCCCCTTAAGCAGAAAATTCAGCTAAAGAACTCGGCTAATGCATCGCAAGCGGTTGCGCCCCCTTTGGACCCCATGGAAATGTCGTGTGGCGGACGCCGATTTGCTGATATCGGTCACAAAATGCTCCAACGATCTCCGCTGCAGAACCAGACCGTGGATCCGGAAGACAGCGTGCTGGGGAAACTGGCCAGTGATTCCGGAAAAGGTCTCAAGATCAGCTATGCCGATCTGGTGAAAAAAGCCTTTGCCAAGCGCTGGTGGAACGGCAAAGGGGAGTTTGGCCAAAGCCTGGATGGAGCCGCTTATTCACAAATGGAGGCGAACTTCGCCCTATTCTTCGGCCTGGCGATTCAGCTCTACGAGGATACGTTGATCTCTGATCAAACCTTGTTCGACACCAAGCGCGATAAGGACAATTACCCTATTGCCTTCAATGCACAGCAGCGACATGGCTTGCAGTTATTTCTGGATGAGCATTGCTTCCTCTGCCATCTCGGTCCCGTGCTTTCGTCCGCGGCCAATCCTGAGGTGTACACCAGCAAATCAGTCAAATTTCACAATCTCATGGATCGCGGTGGATTCAACGAGGAAAGCGGTGACGCCGACGTCGCCAAAACCATGCTGGATATAGGCTTTACGATCACCAGCGTGACCCCGATCGCTTATGACCCGGGGCTCGATTATCACGATCCGTGGGGAAATCCGCTGTCATTCACCCAGCAATACATCAATTGGCTCGCCAACCATGATCACCCCATGGTCGACCCCGTCAAAGTGCTGGCATGTGACTTTCAGTTTCCGTTTGCACTTGATTTTCCCGCCAATGAGTTGATGCCGGATCCGAATGCTCGAGGGAATGATTGCCGAGGCTATAACGAGCTTTCCAGGATAGTGACGCCTGCCACTGCCAACAAACAGTTGGCTCTTCCCCTGGGGGGCAAGCTGTCTTCCGCTATTGCGGGAGCCTTCAAAATCCCCTCGCTGCGCAATGTAGAACTCACCGGTCCGTTTTTTCACAATGGCAGTGTTAAATCGTTGGGGCAAGTGATCGATTTCTATAACCGAGGGGGCAACAAGGTCGACAACCCGGCGCATTTCGAAACGTTTGTTTTCCCCTTGGGTTTGACCGAGCAGGACAAGCTCGACCTGCTGGCTTTTTTGAAAACTCTGACGGATGAGCGTGTCCGCTGGGAGCGGGCACCATTCGATCACCCGTCCATACAGATCCCCCGCGGGGCCAAGCCGGAACCCTCTCCGCTGGGCCCGAATCTGGCGGCCGATGAGTATCTTGAAATTCCGGCGGTGGGTAAAAACGGGCGTAATACAGCCCAGGGTCCGTTGTTACCTTTCGATCAACTATTGAAAGACTGATGCGATCGGATGCTTCATATCCCTGCTGTGGTGACAGCCAAGGAAACCCGAATGGATAGAGGGAAGAGCCACCCGGCAAAGGCTGGGGTCTCTGTTCTTGTTCTGGGTCTGATTGGCCTCTGCATCACCCGGGGCGAGGCGGGCGCCGTCGCTGAACGAATCGACGAAAGCTCCCGTCCTCTCAAGGGTATCAGCGTCCCGGTGACCCCGGGTTTGCTGGATGGGGACCAACCGATTGTGATTGACAAGACGGCGGCGATACAGCTGGGCAAGGCCCTGTTCTGGGACATGAACGTCGGCAGTGACGGTGTCGCCTGCGCCACCTGCCACTTTCATGCGGGCGCCGATCGGCGCACCCGTAACCAGCTCGACACCGGTGTCCGCCATGCAAAGTCCAAAACCGGCAGTACCTTTGAGCCGACTGCCAGCGGCGCCAGGGGCGGCGCCAATTACAGCCTCAAGGCCAGCGATTTTCCCCTGTTCCGGCTAAAGAATCCCAAAGACAAAAGCTCCAAGATCCTCTATCAAACCGACGACGTCGTCTCCTCCGCCGGCGCCTTTTACGGTCAACTGCAAAGCGTCAACCCCGAAGGGGATGGACATGACATCTGCAAATCACTGAAAGACCCGATCTTTCATGCCGGCCGCCTCAATACCCGCCGTGTCGCCACCCGCAACGCCCCTACCATTATCAACGCCGCCTTTAGCTATCGCGGCTTCTGGGATGGCCGCGCCAATAACCTCTTTAATGGCGAAAACGCCTTTGGCGCCCGTGACCCAGACGCTGGCGTCTGGGAAGTCAAAGACGGCAAGACCATCAAAACCCGACGCCTGCTCAAGAATGCCTCACTCGCCTCCCAGGCCGTCGCCCCCCCGCTCGACATGAAAGAAATGTCCTGCACCCTGAGGACGTTCCCTCTGCTCGGCCGCAAGCTCTCCAATCGGCGGCCGCTTGAAACCCAGGAAGTGCATCCTGAAGACAGCGCCCTTGGCCCGGTCCGGCACGAGACCGGCCACGGCCTGAATGGACGCTATGCCGACTGGATCAAGAAAAGCTTCGCCCCGCGCTACTGGTCTGGCCAGGGCGACTTTGGGGGACCCAGCGGGGAAGCGCCGCCCTTCAATCAGCTGGAAGCCAACTTCGCCTTCTTTTTCGGCCTGGCCATACAGCTGTACGAAGACACCCTCATCTCAGATGACAGCCCCTTCGACTCACCGCGCGATGCCGAGGGCTATCCTTCTGCCTTCAATGCGCAGCAAAGAAGGGGCTATGACCTGTTCCAGACTGAAGTCTGTGCCACCTGCCATGCCGGTCCCAATCAGTCATTGGCATCACAACCCCATCTTGCCGAGGATGCCGCTACGCATCCGCCACGATTGATTGATCGCCGGGTATTGAATGGCGACTTCGATGGCAAGGGCGTTGTGCAAGCGGTCATGGACGTCGGTTTTGCCAATACCAGCGTAACCCCCACGGCATACGACGTTGGTCTGGGTGGCCAGGATCCGTATGGTAATCCGCTCTCCTTCACCGATCAGTTTCTGGCGAGAGTACTGGACCCCTCCAGGGCCATGGTCGATCCGATCAAGGTTCTGCCTTGCGATTTCACGTTCGCCTTCACCAACGATTACAAGCAGGAGGAACTCGTTCCTGCGTTGGAGAACTTCAGGGATTGTGGCCAGCGGGTCATCGACAATCAGGTGCCCAAGCCCGACGTCGCGGTCATAGAAGTCAAGAAACTGGCCAATACGCGCCTATTTCGCAGCACCCAGGGGGCTTTCAAAATCCCATCCCTGCGAAATGTGGAGCTTACCGGCCCTTACATGCACAACGGCGCCTTCAAGAGTCTGGAGGAAGTGTTGGAATTTTATAACCGCGCCGGCAATGTCACCAATCTTCAGCACTTTGCCACCGGCGTATTCGAGCACGGTTTCACCGAGCAGAAAAAGGCCGACATTATTGCCTTTCTCAAGGGGCTAACCGATGACCGCGTCCGTTGGGAGCGGGCACCGTTTGACCATCCGGCCTTGATGGTGCCCCACGGACAGAGTGACGTGCCGCCTGATCCCTCCGTAACCCGGGGCGCGGATCAATGGCTGTCCATCCCGGCCGTCGGCCAGAATGGCCGATCTGAGATGCTGGGGCCCTTGCAGCCCTTTGCTAGCTATCTCGGCGAGTGAGTGGGAAGTAGGTAGCCCCCATTTTGAATAACTGTGTCATATCCCGCACTTTCACTGTGTGAAATCACGCAATCCTGGTTTGACTTCGCCTGAGAGCCTCGTAGCTGCTGCATTTCCGATGGTGGCACAGAATGTGTATTAGCTTTCTATTGTGTGGGGTCATGATGTCCCTGCCGATTCGTTTTAACTAAAGGAGAAAATGATGCGAACAACTAAAATCACCCTGTTTTCGGCTGTTATCTCGGGGTTGCTGGCCGCTTCCACAGCCAATGCCTGGACGACTGTGACCCCCGCTAGTCTCAAAGTAGGGGGTGCAGCTGAAGTGATGACTGTGCGTCCGGCTTCCTTCAGTGATCCCAAGTTCGGGTATCAAGGATGGGCCATGCATGGCAAGTGGGGTGTGTTTACTGCCGAAAGAGGACGCACGTATTTCATTCATGTCGATGGAAGGAGCCAGACAGGGCTGCATCCCGCTTTGGCTTTGTACAAGCGACCAGTCGGTACTCCCGAACAACCTTACGTTTATTCGGATGGCACCCGGGTCACCAACCTCACGCCCGCCAATCGGGTTCCGGACCATAACTTCTTCCCGGTTCAGAGCTACATCAGCTCGGGAAGGTCTCAGCAACATGCCATGGAATCCACCGCCAACAACAATTGCACGACACAATGGACCAAGACCATTGGGGGCAACAGTGTAACTGCGGCGTGTCATGAATTCTGGAAGGCCGCTCTAAGACCGGCGGATCAAGTAACTGAGAATACCGGGCTCCTGTTGGAGGATGGATCCACCGACATTGGTATGGCTAGAATGCTGTTCATCGATGCCGTCTATGATAGTGACGGCGCCCCGAGTCTTCGTGATAACAGTCTGAATGTCAATCCAGCGCTGAATCAACAACGTGATGGCAAACCGGGTTTTGTCACCTTGAAGTTCAAGGCGGATGAAACCGCTCAGTACCAGATTTTTGTAGGGGGTATGAACCCTAATCCGGGCGTGGCCACTGACCAATTCTTGCCGGTTTCGGTGGGTGTAGGCAGAATGTGCGGCCAATATGCGTGCGGAGGGTAGATCGCTGCCCGCCAATCTGCCCATATACTGACCGAGTTTATGACTGGTAATAAAGACTGCCTTTATTACCAGTATACGGCTGCTCCGGAATCAAAATAAAAGGTTCAAGAGTGAGAATCAGCGTTTGGGTGCACTCATTCCTGCTGCAGACTTCGGGCCGGTCCAACCGGCCCGAATATCTTTTGAATTCCACGTTAAATCGGGGTATCCATGATGTGCTGTAGCCTGTATCTGATCCGCATCCGATATGCCACAAACCAAACCAGGCTCATCGGAGTTTGGGTTGCGTTGTGGATTAGCCTACTGCCATCGCTGGCATTATCTTCCCCGTTTTACAACCTGACCGAGTACACCATCGATTTGGCCAGCCGGGTTTCCCTGCCCGCCAGCTGGCAACCCAATCCTGGCCCGGTCAACTACACCGGTTCACTGGACGCCTACTGGCTGGCCCGTCTGGCCAACGATCACGATACCGTCGAGATTGCCAGACAA
The DNA here is from genome assembly GCA_044351045.1 of Methylococcaceae bacterium. Classification (GTDB taxonomy): domain Bacteria; phylum Pseudomonadota; class Gammaproteobacteria; order Methylococcales; family Methylococcaceae; genus UBA6136. The sequence goes on from JBILGM010000032.1 coordinate 23,476, forward strand.
AATGCGCTCAGTCTGGGGCTGCCTGCCAACTTTTCTCTGGTGACGACGCCCGATAACTGCTGGGGCATGGACATGGGCTTTGGGCTGGTGACACTCGCACAAGCCGCCAATCTCAGCGTGACGGTTGTGGCCGACAACTCGGCCATCATTCCGGCGTTTGCGCTCTATCGCGGCTGGGATACCAGCAAGACCGCCTCACGCCATCGCACCATTTTTTTTGGTACTAACAATCCACTGGGTACCCAAGGCTTGACATACTTCGGTGAGGGCATCGGCGCACAGGCCGGGGGTAGTATCAATAAGACCTTCAGTAACCTTCCCGCCGGCAATTATGAAATCTTTGTCACGGTTGGGACCAACCAATCCGCAGGTGGGCATTACAAAGTGACACTCGTCACCACGCCATCCGGTGGCGGTCTCCAGGCGCCCGGCGCGCCCACCGGAGTCACGGCGACCTCGGGCAATGGCAAGGCGTATGTGAACTGGACGCCACCCATCAGCAATGGTGGTGCTGCCATCACCGGCTACATGGCCACCTCCAATCCCGATGGAAAAACCTGCTCCGCTCCAATACCGGGTTGCGAGGTCACCGGTCTTGCCAACGGCACTCCTTATACCTTCACCGTCACGGCGAGCAATGCGGTTGGCACCAGTGCCCCGTCGACTCAAAGCAGCGCTGTGACGCCCGCCGCACCCACAGTACCGGGTAGTCCGACGAATGTACTGGCGAGTGCCGGCGATGGTCAGGCGTTCATCAACTGGAGCGCGCCTGCCAACAATGGCGGTGCAGCGATTACTGGCTACACGGCTACTTCCGAACCCGCCGGTAAAACCTGCGGCAATTTGGCCTTGGGTTGCACGATCGGTGGGCTGAACAACGGCACGTCCTACACGTTCAGAGTGAGTGCGACCAATGCGGCAGGGACGGGACTCTTATCGGCACCCAGCAACGCCATTATCCCCTCGGCAGCACCGACAGTCCCCAGTGCACCCACCGCTGTGATGGCCTGGCCCGGTGACCAGTCGGCCCTGGTCAGCTGGACGGCCCCCGTCAGCAACGGTGGCAGTGCCATCAGCGGTTACCGTGTGGTCACCACGCCGGGTGAAGCGGTGTGTACGGTGAACAAAACCCAATGCACGGTCACCGGGCTGACCAACGGCAGCCCTTACCGCTTTGCTGTCACGGCCACCAATGCCTCGGGGGATAGTCTGCCCTCCGCACCGAGCAAGCCGGTCATACCCGCCACCCCGGTATCCACCGATCGGCTGGCCTACAATCTCAATGCTTCGGGGGATTTGCCGCCGGTTTGGAATCAGCGGCCGACCTCATTTAACTACGCGGGTAACCTGCCGGTTTACTGGTGGGCGCGCATGGCCACGGATCAAGAAACGATTCAGTTAAGTCGCGCAGAGGCTGCACGCAACGGGGCAGGGGAGCAGTTTGACCTGCTGACTGCCAGTCCCAATACCACCGGTGCCGCTATGAACTTTGGTCTGCTCCGGTTGGATGTGCCGGCGAATCTGAACATCACCCTGTCGGCAGATGCCAGCCAGGGATCGCAATTGATACCGGGGATTGCGCTGTATCGGGGCTGGACCACCAGCGCGAGCTCTGATCGTAATCAGCGCCTTACCCTGGGCGACAATCATCCGCTGGGCACGCAAAATCTGATTTATCTGGGCCAGGCACTGGCAGAAAGTCGGGGCGGTACTGCCCATTTGGCGGCCCGTCAATTGCCGCCTGGCGATTACACGGTGTTCGTCACGGTGGGTAAGAATGACTCACCCAAGGGGAGTTACCAGCTGACCTTGTCGACCACGCCACCGCCTGCCAATGGTCGATGCGGGATTGCCGCTAATCAGCTCTCTCCGGTAAAGCCTGCGGAAAGCGATCTCTGCGCTGCGGGAAATCCCGCGCAACTCAGACGTCTGGCGAAATCCCGTTATGAATGGCTTTGCACGGCCGATACGCCGGAAGCGACCGGAGAGCGTTGTTACACCGTGGCCAAGGATGGGCGTCTAAATCAGGCACCTCTAACGCTGCAGCCAGGTAATGTTGGAGTGACATCCGGTGAGAGTGTCACCCAGAACGCCGTTGGCGGCAGCGGGACCGGTCAGCTGGCCTTTGCCAAAAAATCCGCCACACCGGGGTCGCGCTGCTCATTGCAGGTGATAAAGAATCAGGTGGAGATCAAGACCCATGGCAAAGCAGGGCAATGCGCAGTGACGGCCTCCAAAGCCCCCAGCAAAGGCTTCAACAAGGTCGAGTCCAACCCCGCCGTCGTCAACATCCGGCCATGAGCGTCCACCTCCATTCACCCGCCACGCCAGCACGGCACCGGATCCAGTGGTGTTGCGGGTCGACCACTGCAGTCATTTGGCCAAGAGCGCATGGCGACATTCCACAAAAGCCTGTAAAAGCGAACGTATGGCCGTATCATAGGCGGCCTGATTGAACCCAGATTCACCCACCCACGCGAGGATACCCATGCGATTCAAAATAATTATCGGACTTGGCAGCCTCCTGTTGTTTTCCAGCCTGTGTACCGCCCATACGCTGGGGTCGGCCACCAAAAATACAGAGGCCTCCATTTCACGCTTTGCCGTAACCTGCTTTGATGATGGCAATGGAGCGAACGACAAATACTCTGTGCAAATCAAATACAACAGCACCTTGCCCGTAGGTCTGCGTCTTACGGTCACCAAAGTCGGCGCGGGGGGAGGGGTCACGGTTGATGCCACCCGGTCGGGTGTTTTCAGTCCATGGATCTTCAATAAAGGGGGTAATGGGCCGTACCAGTTGACGGTAACCAAAATCAAACAGGGCGACGCCTCTGCATTGGGAAGAATACCCTTTACCATCGAGCATCACTGCATGGCGGCCAACGGCGCCCATACCGGAACCTCGGACACCGTGGATATCAGTCCCCCCGGTCAGGATGACGGCGATCCAACGCCGCCGCCTGTCCCCCCTGTTACGCCGGTCAACCCGGGGCAACCGCCGGTAGGGACCCCAGGTTTCGTCGGTACCCTCACAAGTCAGATCCAAACCCGTACTTATCAGGTCACTTGTGCGGCCAAGAAGATCAAGAAAGCCTCAGTGCCCACGGATCGCTACCGTTTCTGGATTAGGGGCGAGACCAAAACATCGCCCTATCAGGTCCAGATGAAAGTCACCAAGGGTGGAGAGGGGGTGGAAATCGTGGATCCGATTAACACCGACAAATTGTTTTCTGCTCAAGGTCTGCTGGTGGAGGGGGATGGCACTTATACCCTTGAAATTGGCAAGTACTCGGAGGATGGTAATACCGCAGGTAATCACGCTTTCTCGGTCAAACATGAATGTTTGTCCCAAGATGGCATGAGAACGGTGACCGGCAAAGCAAAGAGGCTACCCTGAGTCGCTTGATTCTTTCCGTATCAAACGGTAAGCCCCTTGACGGTGCTCCCCTGAGCGCCGTCGGAGGGTGAGCGAGAAGCAAGTATTGAAAAGGTTGTGATTCATGGTTCGACAGGTTCACCCTGAACGGTTTGGACCGACAGGCTCAACACGAATGAATTGATTCATCAGCATCGTGCACAAGGGCAAAGGCTGACGCGCTGCTCGGGCCTGAGCGGCTGGGGTAATGAATCGCAACGACCCCGGGCGCCGCCCTGTTGGCAAGCCGTGTTGATTCAGTCCGGCTCGCCAAGCTTCGTTACGTCATGAGTACACAGTGGCCCAAGGTACGACATATCCCGACGTTACAGCGAAAAGTCGGGCTAACTAAAGGGATATTTTCACAACCTATGAGTTGCCTCCGGGGCTCGATGCCCGGATGCTCCGTCCCCCTTGTCTGACGGCTGAGTGATTGGGGTGACGAAAACCTCACCCCACTGGGCAGCTCTTCATCACTGAAAGCGCTGGCGGGTTGGCCTATGCCACCCGGTCGAAAGCAATCTCGTGCCAAAGTGAGCTGAAACAAAAAAAAGGGGCCCATCGGCCCCTTTTTACTTATCAGTGAATGGTGCCCTTTAGGGCTTGCCGCTGGCGAAGCCAGGAAAGCCCAGGAAGTTGTCAATCTGGCTGATCGGCGTCATGACGACCAGATCGTAATCACCATAGACCTTGTCCTGGCAGCTATCCGGGTAGGGGTTGGTGGTGGTGTTACGCACCAGCAGGTTATAACCCATCCAGAAGTTTTCGTTCACGCCATGGCCCTCAACAAATTTGGGCGTGGGGCCGCCAAACCAGAAATTTTGGTCATGCGCATGGTCATGACCCTGGATGATTTTGGCGTTGCTGATTTTGCAGATATCGGCACCGGCCGGCCGAACCACCAGCTTGCGGGCGCAGCTTTGCGGGCTGAAAGCCATCAGCTCGAGCGGCTTGGTGCGGTCAGCCACATAGCTGATCTGCACGGCGCTGGCGAATGGTGCGCCATAGTTGGCGCTGAAGGCCGCGATTTGCTCGGGGGTCATCTTTTTGCCCCTGGCCCAGAAGCCTGGCGTTCCTCTCTTGGCCTGAAATTGCTTGAAGTAGCCCTGATTGCCCTGGGCGGTGAATTGATTGGCCAGGCTGGTGACGCGGGCGGTGCAGTCCTTGGTGGTGCAGACATGATCGGCCAGGTTAGCCGCCGTGGCCATGCCGGCCGGCCAGGGTTTGCCATAATCCGGTTTCTGGCTGGCGTTAGGCACGGTCGCAACCGAGGGTTGGGTGGCAGTACCGGTACAGTTTTTACCGGTAGCGTCACAACCGGTGCTCATGGGCGCTGGGTCACTGGCGTTTTCACCCGTGGGCCAGATCCAGGAGACGGCGTTCACCGGCGAGGATTTGGCATCATAGGCACCGTCATGGTTCGAGCAACCATGGGCGATGCGAATGCCGTCTTCCAGATAGCCGCGCGTTGGGCTGGTGGCGCTGGTGGCGCTTTTGGCCGGTGTCACCACCCCGGTTGCCGGGTCGGTAACCGCAGCGGGACCCCGGTTGGTCTGCGTCAGGTTGGAAGTACCCATGGCCCAGCCCGGATGGGCGTGAGCAGTCTGGGCAAGGCCAAGGGCCAGAGACGCTGAGGCGGTCAGGGTCAACCATGGGTTCATTTCATGCATCATCAATTCTCCGTAAAACGTTCATTTACATTTTTACAATGACTGGGTAAGCTTTCAATCCCATCAAGGGAAGCGGTACGATTCTGTTGATGTCCTCCTTGGTCAGGAACCCACCGCCCGCTGGCGGTGGGCATAAAAAAGCGATCTTACATGCAGTGGTTCATGTCGGCATGCCAAGCTTTCGGAGCAGTGCAGCCGCGATTATCCACCAAACCTTTCATCGACTTGCCGCCCTTTTTCTTGTCATACCATCCTTTGGCGTCTCCAAAGTAACGATCAATGACCTCGTTGCTGGGCATCACTTCGGCTGTCTTGCCCACCTTGCCGCAGCTTTCCGGGAGTGGATTTCTGGCCAAATTCCGTTTGATGGTAATGGTCGGCGCATAGTTGGCCGCGGCAATGACCTCGTTGGGTACTTTGGCCGTGGCGGTCTTCCACCACACCGCTACGGCACCGTTGGCACAATAGTCAGCGGCCGGGACATCGACGACCACCTTAGTGAAGCAGCTTTCCTTTTTGAAGTCTCCTAAGGTGGCAACGAATTCAATATTTTTGTAGTACTCGTTGGTTAATCCCCAAGGCCCTTTGTTGGTTGATCCAATAAGTCCGGTATAGTGAATGGAGGCGACATCCCAGGTATTTACCCCATGATTGTAATAGGGGGTGACCTCCTCCTTGGTGGGTTCTATGTTCTTGAACTGGACATCAACCGAGGGCTTGATGCTCATAATGCCATTGGCTGCTTGCCATGCATCCTGATTCGTTGGGGCATATTTGTTATAAGTCCAGAGAATGTCATTCAAGCCGGAACTGATCTTGGCTTGCTGCGTGCCCCGTGGATCCAGCCACTCATTGACAATGGCATCCTTACCGTTCGGGAAAACAATCTTGACATCGCGAATATCTTCTGACACACCGCCATGGCCGCAGGTATGCGCCAGGTTAAGCTTGAAAAACTGGCGCGTGCCTTCCAGCCATTCCCGGCTGTTATCGACCGGGTTCTCGACAAAGTTGCTATGGGCATGAGCCAATCCGCACAGGGCAAAAGAAAGGGCGGTGCCGACAAGGATATTTTTCTGGTTCATTTCTGTTATAACCTCATTACATGATAGTTTTAATATTTGTGGTGCATTTAAAATAAGAACCTTCTATTACGGGTAAGTCTGCCTCCTTTTTTAAGGTACTTTCTTGGATTTAAGTAGGGTCTGGGTGCCGTTATCTGACTCGCAGGCATGTTGTACGGCAAATGCAAGCGGGCCCTCCATTTTTATGTTCGGCGAAAACTTGCTGACGGAAACCTGGTATTGGCCATCACCCAGATCCAGGCTGCCCCACTCGCTGGTCTGTTTGTCCTGGTTAATGGGATCAACCACCGAAACAGATTGGTCGCCGCGGCTGACGGTCAGCTGAATGCGGAACGGCAGATCCTTGCCATTGACTGCGCGGATGGCAAATTTGTAGCGCTGAGTGGGCTGATTCTTTCGGGTACTACAGTTAATGATCCACCGCCGCTCATTCACAAGCTTCCCTAGCGATCCGGAAAAGCTCAAGGGCCGAGCCGGCTGGCTCGGCGGTGGAGTTGGGGGCGGTGGTTCGGGTGTTACTCCGGCGGGACAAAACACATCAAGATACTGTCCGCTCTGGTAGGCCACCATGCGCGGCGTGCTTTTGTGGCAATAATCGCAGTCACTATCCTTGACGGTAGGTCTTGGACGACCTGCTGCGACACAGGTATTCTTGACATTGAGCGAATACCCAGCCAAAGCCAGGGCGGTATTGCTGTATCCGGCAGTGATCAATACCGATGGTATCAGTAGACACAACGATAGGGTGGGGGATCTGATCATGCTTTTGTCACCCTCCAATTATTCAGGTTTTGCAAAATTCAGTTTCTGACAACAATCCATGATATCTAGCGGTGCTGTTTTTGGAAGTCACTGATTTATCAGTAGATGTCATGGATTATTGTGAGGGTAATCAAGAGGATGAATCACATACCATGCATTTGGTTTGTGATTCACCCCATTGATGGTGCCCTTTTAATTTACCAATAAGTGATTAAGCGCTGTGTTGGCTCTCAATGACTCTAGGATTACTCGTTCGCCCATCCCGGAAAGGCCAGGCTGTTGATCTCGGCATTGGTCGGCATGACCACGACCGAATATTTGTCCGCGGCGGCGCAGTTGGCGGTTTCGGCTGCCGGACGGGTGATGGTGTAGGCCAGCCAGAAATTCTCATGGACGCCATGACCGGTTGTCATCTTGTTGGTGGGACCGCCGAACCACAGATTCTGGTTATGCTCATCGGTTAGCTTGTTGTCGATTGTGCAGATATCGGCACCGGCCATGCGCACAATCATCTGGGTGGCGCAGCTCCCCGGGGTAAAGACCATGCCGCCTGTGGTCATGCGGATGTCGGTCACGGCGATGGCTTTGGGGTCGACGAACCCGCTTCTTTCAGAGAAACCAACGGCATTGCCATTGGCATCCGTTGTCACTCTCTGCGTATTGAAGACTCCCTTGTTCTGATTCAGCTTGAACCGACCCGCCAGCGTAGGGAGGTTGGTGAATTCGGCGGCTAAGGTCGTTGCCACCGTGGCTTTCAGTCCTTTGGGGAAAGTGGTGATGTTGGTGCTGGGATTGGTTGTCCCCTGAGAGTTCAGGAACTTGGCGACCGAGGCCTGACCCTCGACGCCGGTGCACTTGCTGCCGGCGGCATCACAGCCGGTGCTGAAGGGCGCCGTTTCACCTGGTGTTGTGCCGGTAGGTTGCCGCCAAGCAACCGCCTTGACGCCCGTATAACCGCCCTTGCCATTGGAGCAGCCATGGCCGACGGTAATGGCATTGAATTGCGAGGTGTAAGGGCTGGCGGTCGAGTCGCCCCTGGCCGGGCTAACTTGCCAGCCAGGGTGAGCAGACGCGGTCTGGCTCAGGCCGCAGAGGGCCGCCACACAGCTGCCGAGTAAAAAGCGTCGCGCATTGAGTGTCATCTTTCATGTCTCCGAAGGTGAATGGAATGTCCGTTAAACGGGAGTTGCCGGGTTGTTTTCAAAGAGGTGTCCCGGCTTCACGCTGAGTGGTTAAGCATAAGCCATGCCATATTGTCGGATGTCTCTGATATTTCAAGATAAATCTTGCTTTATGGGGCTATATCCTATTGTTTTACTTGGTTAATTAGCGGGTGCTGATGTTGATGGGGGTTGGGTGTTGTTGCCCCGGGTGGATGTCGCTCAGAGTCGATGCCGATGGTGAAGTGTGGCAAATGCCACAGTGACTGCGTGATAACCCACACTCCTGAGCGGTCTGTTTTTGAATGATTCATCGTCAGGCCCCATCGCTTTGGGTTTCGGCGTATTGGCACGATAGCTGCTTGTGGGATGTGGCGCTGAGTTCTGACCCTGATTTGCCGACCGTTTATCGTTGAGGGAGGCGGTGTATGGGCGGCTTGTCGGGTCTTTGGGTGAGTTGTCAGGACACCCTTCTCCGGCTTGACGCCAATCAGAGCAAGCCTCGGCACCTCAAATTCTTGAGCTTGGTGTGAATCCTCTTTTCTTCAGTGCTCCGTGAAGTTCGCGCCTTCGCAATGAAGGCGCTTTTTTTCTCCGGAACATGTCGGCGTGGCCGCCCGTATGTCGTGGTGTTTACCCCTGACTCTGTCAATTGACGCAATCAGTGTGTGATATGCCACACCTGATGATGTTGCCGAATCCTAAGCTAATGTATTTGAATGGAAATATTTATGGCACGTATGCTGCTTACCGTGTCGGTGTGTGCGATGTATGGCGGCATGCCATGGACTGCTGGCTGAATGGATGGCCATGTCATCGGCGGCTTGTCACTGCGGACGATCATCGTGCCTCAATAATGTAGAACCCCTCTTATCTGTAATGGAGTAATTGAAAAATGCAAATGAATTTGACCATGAAGTCCACCCGCCTGGTGCTGGCAATGGCGGGTCTGATGGCGGTGACGGTTGCGGATGCGGCGACCTCCATCAAGGCCAACAACTTTCCCTTTACCAAAGACAGCGCTTCACAGACGTTAGAGGTTCGTCCGGACGCGTTCTACAACCTGACCATGGGTTACAAAGGGTGGTCGCACCACTCTTCGTGGCTATACATGACTTTGAAAAAGGGCAATCTCTACACGGTGACTGCGACGGCAGATCAAACCGCTCAGGGTTTGCATCCGGGTGTTGCCTGCTGGTTTCGCCCGAAAGGCGCAGGACTGGTGAGTGTTGATTATGTTCAGGACCATTTTTATAACCAGTTCACCAGCATCATCGCGACAAATCAGGTAGATGAGGCCGATCAGAAAAAGCTCGGTACCATAAAAATGCATTTTGTGAGCAATGGCTTTGATGGCGATGGCATGGAATACCCGCTGAGCTACGAATACCAGCAGGGTAACGTCGTGGGTGTGCTGGATGGCACCGAGGGTCGGGTGGAACTGTCCTTTGTGGCCCAGAACACCGGTGTCTATCAATGCGTGGTCGGTGGGATCAACCCAGATCCGGGCGTGCTCGATCTCAAGACCATGTACCCGGTCAATGTGAGTGTTGGCGGGCTGTAAATAGAACCTAATATCGGCTCGTGGGGGGTCGGCACCCATTGCGCGGGTGTCGGCCCCTTTTCGTTTGTTTTACCGAGGGTGGTAGGCATGGCTCAACGGATTGGATTGCTGACGGTCAGCGCGATGTTGCTATGCGGCGAGGTATTGGCGCATGGGATTCCGCCTGACCCACTCACCGGGGTGAAGGTGCCCAAAGTGCCTCAGCTCCGCCAGTACATTACCGACCGTCAGGCTGCCATCCAGCTGGGTAAGGCGTTGTTTTGGGATACCCATGTCGGTAGCGATGGCATGGCTTGTGCCAGCTGCCATTTTCATGCCGGTGCCGATCCGCGCAACCGCAACCAGCTTGAACCCGGTGGCCGCCACGCGGGATCGACAACGGGCGCTCGCTTCGAGATGTTGCCTTCAGGTCAGCCCGCTGGGCCCAATACACGCTTGCATGCCGACGATTTCCCCTTGTGGAAATTTGCCGATCCGAATGATCGTGAGTCTACCCTGCTCTTCAAGACCGATAATGTGGTGGGTTCGTCGAGTGTTTTCAAACGCCGTTTCCAGTCGATTGATGGCAGCGGTACCATGGATGTATGCGCCTTCGAGGCGGATGACATCTATCATCTGGGTCATCTGAATGCCCGCCAGGTCACTGATCGCAATGCACCCTCAGTCATTAATGCGGTGTTTAATTTTCGCCAGTTCTGGGACGGTCGGGCGAATAATGAATTCAATGGCGAATCGTCCTGGGGCGCGCGCGATCCCAACGCCGGGGTGTGGGTCATCCAACGCGGCAAATCAATTAAACAGCGGATTCTGCTTAAGAATGCGTCTCTGGCCTCCCAGGCCGTCGCGCCGCCAACCAACGCCATGGAAATGTCGTGTGCGGAACGTCGTTTACCCGAGATTGGGCGCAAGCTGCTGAGGCGTCGAGCCTTGGAGTCCCAGCCGGTGCATGCCGAGGATAGTGTATTGGGCTCTGGGGTCCACCCGTCCGGGACGGGGCTGCAAATAACCTATGAGAGCCTGATCAAGCAGGCGTTTGCCAAGCGCTACTGGAAATCGGTGGGGGAATTTGGCCTGTCGTCCGACGGCATCCCCTTCACACAAATGGAGGCCAACTTCGGGCTGTTCTTCGGCTTGGCGATTCAGCTGTACGAAGAAACACTGATTTCTGACCAGAGTAAATTCGACTCCAAACGGGACAAGGACAATGTTCCAGTGGCTTTCAATGATCAGGAGAGGCGTGGCTTGACGCTGTTCATGAATGATCACTGCTTCCTCTGCCATTTGGGACCGGCACTGACCTCGGCCGCGCATCCACAGGTCTACAACATCAAGTCGGCAAGGTACCTGAAACTGCTGGACCGTTCCGTGTTCAACGAAGACGGTGATGGCGTTGGCGTGGCTAAAACCCTGGTTGATGTCGGCTACACCATCACGAGCGTGACACCGATTGAATATGACATCGGACTTGCAGGGCAGGATCCCTGGGGACACCCTTTGTCATTTAGTCAGCAATTTCTCGACATGATGCAAAACCCGGGTCTCAGGATGGTCGACAATATCGATGTGCTCAGCTGCGAGTTCAGCACACCGTTTTCCACCGACTTCAATCGGGCCGAATTGGTGCCCGATCTCAGTGCCCGGCCCCGGTGTCTGGGGTTTGAAGAACTGGCCCAGCGCGTGAAGCCAGAGGTGGTGCGGTCTGAGTTGGCGCAACCTTTTCAGGGAAGGTTGGGTGCTTCCATCAATGCTGCTTTCAAGATACCGACTTTGCGCAATGTCGAATTGACCGGGCCTTACATGCATAACGGCAGCATGAAGTCGCTGGCGGAAGTGCTCCAGTTTTACAACCGGGGCGGCAATCACGTTGGCAACCCCCAGCACTTTGAGACGGTGGTGTTTCCATTCGGTATGAGTGATCAGGATCAGGCGGATCTGCTGGCATTTCTCAAGACGTTGACCGATGAGCGGGTGCGCTGGGAGAAGGCACCGTTTGATCATCCCGGGCTTACGGTGCCACATGGTCATCGCGAGCAGGGCTCAGTCACGCTGGGTGATCAGAATGCCGAGGATGAGATGTTAATTATCCCTGCCGTAGGGCGTCAGGGTCGGACGGCTGAACAGGGGCCATTGCAGTCATTCGAGCAGGCCTTGAGTCATTGATGGATAGCAGCGTTCGAAGCGACGCCCCCGACGCGAGCGGAGTGTAATCCCGGCACCTTGGCCCGGGTGCCTGAATCAACCTGGCATCGGCCCGTGGGCGTTATGAGGCTCCGGCCCGAAGAAGAGCCAACGAAATTCAATAGGCGCAAAAAAGGGGAGATTTTTATCTCCCCTTTTGATTTTGACCTCCCCCGATCAACTCCGGGTAATCAGGCCCGGGTTGCAATTACTGTTTTACGCCGTTCGTGGTTCCGGACACTTTGCCGCCTTGGGCCGCGAAACGACCGGTGTAGGTTTGCTTGTTCTTCGCAATTTTAATCTGGCCCACCAGATTGCCAACGCTCAGGTTAATGGAGGCGCTGCAGTCTTTGTTGACGCTAAATTTGCCCTCTGTCGGAAATTGCGGGGTATTAAAGGTAATAAACTCACAATAACTTCCCGAGATGACATTTCCTGCTTTGTCTACGACCAAGTTGCACTGACCGACATGTTGCTCGCCGGGGGGGGTAATAAAGGCAGCCTGGTAGGTGGTCCATGTTCCCTTGGCATCCGCTTGGACACAGGCCGCGTTGGCTATCT
>JBILGM010000068.1:0-10000 GCA_044351045.1 Methylococcaceae bacterium
GCCTTCGTACCAGCGTACCCATGTGTAGAACACAGCGTAGATGGCAAACGCGAAAGTCAGCCATTTTTTGTCGAGCAACGGAAGATCCGCTGCGCCAACGCCACTTGCAGTTGTAGCTGTAGCTGCCATAAGTTACCTCCAAACATCTTGTTTTTGATTAAAAAACCACCGGGCAGTTGGCCCGATAGTGCGTTAATGGACTGGAGCGTCGACGAAAAATTCCATTCCTGATCATTATTTCAAGTCCCCTGAAGCCCGCCGGACTCCCTGTCTGCCAGGGCTTGGTCAGGCATGGGGGGTGTTAGCTTACCAGCACTTTGCTGTATTGCCGCCTGAGCCCACGCCGCGAGTGCCGATCTGATTGAGGGTCAGGGCGACACCGCATTTCCTATCCGCGCTGGCTTGCGTTCCAATCGGTGTTGCGGTGAGCATGAAAGACGATGGGGCGACATTGCTCAGTGTGAAACTGTAAAAGTTTGCATTGCCAGAGTTGAGATTACTGACGCACTCACCCACCACCAAGGAGGCGTCTTTATATGTCATGTTCATCGTGTAGAAGCGCTCCATATAGATCGCGTATTCACTCAGGCAGCTTTGTGCCAGTTTGCGTCGCGTATCGATCATGTGCTGGGTGTAGGAGGGATAGGCGATACTTGCCAGAATGGCGATGATCGCAACCACGATCATCAGTTCGATCAGGGTCATGCCGGAGTGTCTTTTCATCTCAATCATCTGCGATTTCGCGCCACATGACGCGTTGGGTCTCGCCAGCCGGATAAGGTGGAGCCACGGTCATGGCATGCACCTGACCCTGATCGGTTTGCACGATCATTTTAGTGCCCTTGAAAACCGGGTTGCTGGGTATGCTCTTGAAATTGATGCCGCTACCTGGGACACCGCCGACCAGATCAGATGCGTTGATGACGCCATCGCCGGTGTAGTCGGAAAACCCGTAGCCGAGACGTCCGCCACTAAACGGGTTGATGACCATGATGAACCCGGTACCGCCCGGATTGCAGGTGTCCCCGATGGGAACGAGGGAAACACCAACCAGGCTGGAGGCGCCAACGATCTGATTGGGCAGGATCATTCTCTCGCCCTGTGCCGCGCCATTCACAGCCAGATCGATGTACCAGCCGCGCTTGCCGACAAGATCGCCCTCCACGGCTTCCGAGATGGTGCGTGCGGTGATCGAGCCCATTGTCGTATCCGCCAGTATACGCCGCTGAACCAAGGCGCTACGGCCACTAATGGCGGTTTGGTCGTCGATCAGGCCATACCAGGTCTGAATCTGCCGGTTCACCGGATCGGTGCTGCCTAGATACTTGCCGGTGCCAAAAAATACCCAGGTTTTCAGTGTTTCCGGGTCCTTGCTCACTCGAACGCTGGATGTGATCGGCTGTGGCTGGCTGGAACCGTCAAGAGCCTGAAACAGTTTGGTGGCGGTATTGGCCACCAGATCGAAACGCCAAACATTGCCCTTGAGGTCACCGGCGTAGGCGGTTTCGAAATTACCGTCACCATTGGCGTCCCACAGATTCGCACCGGCGAGGCCGTTTGAATCCTGCGCCGATCCGACACCGGTACCGATGGTGGTGACGCTGCCATCGGCCAGGTTGACGATCAGCAGGGCGGCCTGGTGATTGCTGCTGTTATAGCCGTTGCCAACCACGGCTACCCACGTGCCTTTGGGCAGGCGGCCGATGAGCGGTTTCCCCACGACCTGACCTAAAGAGGATGGACTGACCTCCCAGAGCATCTTGGTCGTGCTGATAGACCCCGGTTGCGTGACATCAATGCCAAATAGGGTCTTGCCGCCGCGACCCAGCGACCCAACTAGGAGGGATTTCCAGGCACCGCCAACATAGGCGTCAGCGACGGTGAGTTCGCCGTCCACGAAATAACGATGCTCATATTCCGGGTTTGCCAGCGAGGCCAGCGTCGTGTTGACCAAACTGGCTGGCAGGTAAGCGAATGTCTCTATGCCGCTGGCGGCGTTGAAGCCGTGTAGCATGCCATCGTTGGCGCCGACATAGACCATGCCGGGCCGGCTGGATTGGGCGGCGCCAAAATCGTCATGGGTGCTGGCCTCCGACCAGGAACGATTCCGAAAAAGGTAGGGATCGGGCGCTCCGACATAGACCGGATTCGAGTTGACAATGTCGCCAAGCGGGGTGTTGCGGGTCCGCAAGCTGCCATTGTTGGCCACTTCCTGGCTTTGATCGCCGCGCAGGTAATTCAGCACCGTCTCGGTGCCAAGCGCTGCTTTTTGAGTGGCGTTCAGGTTGGCCCACGTGAATGCCATGGCCGCGCCATCGACCCGGGTATAAATGTTGCGCGAGACGAACGCCGGCAATTTGGCGGACGCCAACCAGTTGGGCGTGGCGGAGGGAACCCCATTTTCATTGAGCTCAAGGGCGGAGAGTTCTCCGGACCACAGCACTGATGTAAAGCTTGATTTGTAGATCGTCGAACCCTCGGCAAGGGTGGCCGTGTCCATCGCAAGGCTGTTGCCCGATCCAAGTCGGGACTGAATATTCGCTAGAGATTGTTTTAGACCTTCGGTGAATTCCTGGGAGCTTTTTGCCGAAAAATAAACGCCTCGACTGTTTATAGACGCGTGCAACAGGTCGTCGATTTTGGAGGGGTTGGATGAACTGCTGGAAGAATCCGGAGAGAGCGGGTTGGGCCATGTCAAGCTGGTCCCGTCCCTGAGCGCATTGAAGGCGGCCTGTTTGTTTATGGTGCCATCGACACCCAAACCAATGCTTATCGTCACCATGTGCTGCCAGAATGCGGGATCTGCTTCGGAAATGGGAACATTATTTGTCAGGTTAGTGCGCAAATCCCTTTTCCAGTAATGCATGGCGACATCCGCCAGCGTATTGGAATAGCTATCTGAAAATGTCCCGGTCGGTGCATAGGTATAACTTTGGTTGTTCGAACCCGTTATCAGCGTTCCTCTGGTTCCATCCGAATTGGCCTTGGCTCCCGAGGTAGTGGCCTCGTACGTAGTTCCGCCAGTCCAATACCCATCCGTCATGAGAATACTGAAGCTCGACCGGCACGATAGAAGTGAACTGTTGCCATCGGCAGGGTCCATACGCCACGGTTCGTCACTGGTCTCGAAGTATTTACCGACATTATCCAGACCCCGTCGTAAGGGCGTAAAGTAATAGGTGGATGTCGCGGGCGTGACATTGAATAACCAGTTATAGAAATTGGCCCGCTGTCCGGAATAAGGCCGCACACCCGAAACGATGGTCGCATAACTGCTGCTATAGGGAGAGTTGATACTTCCGTACCCGACCCGATAATTGCTTGGGATGCTCTTGAAGGCCAGACTGGTGCCCGCTCTCGCGGTAAAGAGTCGCGTCCGATAGTAAGCATACCAATTGGCAATATTCTGATATTCTGCGGCTTGGGCCGTGACTTTCTGATAGTCGGCATCATTGGCGCTACCTACCGAACGACCGGATATAAGCCGGTAATAAGAAAATGCCTCCGCCTGTGTCAGCCTTTTATATCCGTTTATCTGGGAGCTGCTAGTGGCGTTGGCGCAGCCCGTATAGGTGTGGTTGGGACTACTGCCGGATCGGGTAGTGCAAATCCAACCGGAATTATAGGTTGATTTGCTAGTTGACCACGTTTCAGCAACCCAGGCGCTCAGATCGTTATAAGTAGAATTTAAAATGGAATAACCATCGACATAGGCATGAGTAAAATTATTGAACGGACTGCGTGCCAGTGCGGCTCCAGTATCATCAACTGGTAATGTATAGGCAAAACTCGGATTGTAATAAAGCTTATTGAAGTCGGGTGACTGGCAGCGCGTCGAAACACCACTTTTCAGTTTCCCCGTATCCGAGCGAATGACGTTGTCAGTTCCCCCAAGCGCGCCGCTGCAGTTGGTGGTATCCGGCATATCGTCCCGGTTCATCGAGCCCGAGTCGTCGAGGATATAAAAGATATTGGGTGGCACGGGCTCTGCTACTGTCAGTGGCTGGTTGGCAATATTGACACCGTTGGCCATAACCTCCGGTAACAGCGCCAGCATCGCAGCGATACCAGCTACCAGTTTCACAACTTGCATCACAGGTAATGGCCTAGGCACTATTGAGCTCCTCATTACTCCAGACGCCGTCTCACAAGAATTTGCAAGCGCACATCTGCCCGACTGTCGTCCGGCGATACGGGTTCTTCTTGATTCTCTGGCTGATTTCGGGGACTGATGGCGGTGATGCGGTAATAGCAGGCTTCTGGCAATTCCCCGCAACGACTGCCATATTGCGAGGAGTCTGAACCGCCGTCACATTCAGCTTCGTTGCCCCAGCCGGGCCCTCTGCCCATGTTTTCAATTCGATATAGGGGTTTTCGCTGCGACACCCAAGACCATAATGAAGTTTGCATGGATTGCCAAAGCGCCGGATCAGTGGGGTCCGTGTCGATACATTTACTGCTTTTGTAACTTTGGGGATTTTCCTTGACTGCCACCTCGGCATCCCGAAGCGCCGACTCGGCCGCATGAAAAGCCAAACCCCGGGAGTAGAGATTGCCGCTCATGTGTTCCTGCAGCGCCGTATCCCGTAAGCCGGCGACTGCCATCAGCGTGATCATCAGTAGCAACAGCAGGGCAACCGGCAAAGCGACACCCTGGCTACCGTGAATGTTGGGGCGCATATTCATTGCGACGAAATCCTGTTGCGCAGGGCAATGACATGTGTCAGACGGGGCGCTAGGGGATCGGGCGCGGACCCTGGCATGCTGCCGACGTCGGGTGGAAACATTTCGACCGTGACCCGAACGGCGATCACGTCATTCCAGGAAGCGACCATGCCGGCATAATCAATCGCGCCCCTCGCCAGATATTCAAATTGCAGATCCCTGACGCCACTGATAACCGGTTTAGGGGTGTCACCGCCCTCCGCCATGTTGTTCTTGCCACGGTAAAGTGAGCGTCCGGAAGCGGTATCACAGGCGGCCAGACCGTTACAACCAAGGTACCAGAAGATTTGAGAAAAACCGCTGATCCGGGTGGAACCATCATTGTTGTCCACGAAGGTCCCGCTCCAATCGGTGGGAAAGGTCACGGTCGTGTTGTCGACAGCGTCCTCGTCGGCAAACAGTCCGGCGGTCTCGAGATTGCACAGGATAGACAGGGAACCGCTCGGCACGGAAGGTAGCCTCAAGGTCTGGTTGGTCTGACTGTATTCGTCATCGCCATACACCGTTCCACCGGCGCTGGTGACACGCAAGGCATCGGTTCCAGTCACCCGGGCGGCGACGGTTGTTCCAAAAGAGCGGTCAACGGAGGCCACGTCGCCGGCAAAACCCTCAATGCCGAAATCCCATCGAACATACCCACCGCCATACTCGGACTTCTGGGGAATCAGCGATTGCGGTTCGTAGCGGTAGGCTTGGCGCTTGCGGCAGGCCGTCCCATCGGCCTGTCGAATATCCTTGGTCAGCAACTCAGAGACATAACGTAGATTTTCCTGATACTCGCTGAGATTTTGCGAAGTTAGATAAATCTGGCGGTTGGCAAGATAAATGGACCCGACCCCGGCAATGACCATCAGACCGAGCAGCATGGCGATCATCAATTCGACCAGGGTGAACCCGCGTTGTAACCCCGCCGGCACCACTACAGATAAACGCTGCCCGTGCATCACAATTGCGTTTCCGTAATCATGGTCATGGTCTGGCAGGGATCATTAGGGTTATTGACGCCACGGCAATCGTCCCAGCGAATGCGGATTTGACACAACCCTGCATTGCTGCAACTGATGCCCCCGCAGGCGCTGCTGGACATTACTCCCCTGACGCCAGCCTCGGTATCGCGGAGTACCATGGCCTGCAGCCAGGCGCGCAGGTCATTTTGGGCAAGTGACCCACCGGACGGAATCACGCAACCGCTTTCAGGAAGAGCGAGGTTGTAGGCACCGGACAGCGCGGCGGCTCTGTTGGACCGCATGCTCTCGATGATGGAGTGGGAGAGCATGGCGCCCATGCTGCGTTCGGCAGCGCTGTGATTGTTGCGCAGGGCAGCAGCCTGCATGGCGGCCACGCCCAGAAGTCCCAAGGACAGGACCAGCAGCGCCACCAGCACCTCGATCAATCCTACGCCGCGTTGCCTAAGCGTCTGGTTGATGCCGGCTTCCCCGTGTTGCCGCATCTGGCAGGCATTCCTCGAGATGGAATCGAACTCAGGCATCTGATTATCATGTTCCGCAGGAGGTCACCAAGGTATCGCTGCCGGTTACCGTCCTGAATCGTCCAGGCTGGCTGATGATGATGGCTCGGGCCTTGACGCGATCCGTGCTAAAAACCTGAATGCGGGAATCACAGAAGATGATGCTGCCGGAGGTGCTGACATTGCCCGAGTCAAAAAAGGAAATCCGGTTCTGTATCGGGGTTTTTCCACGAATAGTCAGGTCCGTGCCGGTCGCATCCTGTGTCCGCAGGATCATGTCATCGTCATCCACCGCGCCGTCGCGATCATGGTCGGCAAAAATGATCCAGCCCTGTTCGTAACCACCACTGGTCGCGCAAGCAGACTGGGTTGTGCTTTTGCAAAGCGTCACGGGTATTCGCCGCTTCACGGCTTCGCTGCGTGCTGCGTTTAAGTCGCTCAGTAGAAGATTCGCCTGCGTGGACATTCGGTTGCTCTGAATGAGTTCACGATAACTGGGTGCGGCGACCATCATCAAAACTCCTGCCACAGTCAGCGTGATCATTAACTCTATCAGGGTGAAGCCACTTTGAGATTTCATGATAAGGCTCAAAAAATCGGGATGAGTGCGTTGAGGCTGATGAGGATGAGTGCTGCCGGCATTGAGATCAGTAGCAGAAACAGCGATACGGCGAGGCCCGACTCGAGTCCGATCGGGGCACCGCTTCGCGGGTGACGCAGCGCGAAGGCATAAAAAGCGGCGAGCATTTGCGAGCTGACCAGGATCATGAGCAGCAAAAACCAGCGGTTGCGGAATTCAAAGCTGTGGACGAGCACGTCCTGTATCAACGTTAGCATTAGTGGGCCATAGAGGAAGGAGGCGGGCAGTGACATCCAGTATGCCCTGATCGGCGATAGCTTCAGCTTTTCCAGTTTGCGCAACAGCCAGGGCAAGCCCGCCGCCCAGAGCAGGTTGCTGGCCAGAAAAATGGCGAGCAGGTCCATGATCTGGGCCACACTTTGGGAAGAGGGGTCGGTCAGTAGCTCGACCCATCCTGCCAGATAGGCGTGGGCTTTGAAGTTGATTGGGTTCACGGTGGGTGGGGCTGGATTACTCTGGATGAGTGGCGGATGATAACCCGACTCGCCGGGTGATCACGTTCACCCAGCGGGCTGGTTTCCATTAAACTCCCTTGCCGAATCTCCAGTTACTTCAGGTGTAAGGGGTCCTCATGTGGGTTGATGTGTGTTGCAGCAGGCAAGTGTGGATGCTGATCTTGTTGGCGCTGGCGAATTCGGCCATGGCTGAGGCGGGCCGCGTGCGTGGCCAGCTGCTTTATGTGCCGGTCTATTCCGAGGTGCCGTATGGGGACAAGCGGTTCATGCTCAACCTGAGGGCTACCCTGAGCGTGCGCAATCCGGATCAAAAAACGCCCATCACCCTCCGGCGGGTGGACTATTGCAGTTCAGGGGGTGAGTTGGTCCGGTCCTATCTGAAGCAGTCGAGTACGCTCAAGCCGATGGCGTCGACCGAATTCATCGTTCGCGGGGCGGATCGAAGTGGCGGTATTAGCGCCAGTTTTTTGGTGGAGTGGGAAAGTGATATGCCCGTAGCGCCGGCGTTTGTCGAGGCGGTCATGGTCAACAGTACCTAAAACCAGGGCATTGCCTTCAATAGTCCAGCGCGAGTGCTGGAGGAAAAACCTTAGTCGGAGCGCCTGGCGGCACTCCGATTCAGGTTCATGTATTTCGCTGAGGTCTCTTCATGCAAACCACCGGTCTTCTTTTGTTGCTTGTCCAAATCGGTTTCGCGGTCCACGCCTTGCGACGGGGTTATCCGATTTACTGGGTTTTTCTGATTGTCTTCGTGCCGCTGATCGGCTGCCTGCTATACGTGATCATGGTGTTGTTGCCGGAATTTACCCAGAGTCGGGTGGCGGCGGATGGGGCGCGGGCGCTGGGCAAGGCGCTGAACCCCGGCAAGGCGTTGCGCGAACGGCAAGAGGCGCTGGAGATTTCCGATACGATCGGTAATCGGATGGCGTTGGCGGAGGAATATGTTCGGCATGGAAAGCTGAGCGAGGCCATCGAACTCTATGAACGTTCGTTGGCGGGCATATACCGGACCGATCCCGTGGTCCTGGTGGGTCTGGCCGGCGCGCAGGTAGAGGCGGGTTTGTTCAGCCCCGCCAAAGCAACCTTGGAAACACTGGCTCAGACGCACCCGGAAGAGATGAAGCCGCCTGCTCGCCTGCTGCTGGCTCGGGCACTGGAGGGGATGGGCGAGCAGCAGGCGGCATTGGCCGAATACGCTCACTTGCAGCAGACGGCGGCCGGTGCGGAGGTGAAGTGTCGTTATGCCCAGCTGCTGGGTGCGGTGGGTCGTGAATCCGAAGCGCGGCAACTTTTTGCCGAAATCCTCAAGGACGCCAAAGTGGGCAACCGCCATAGTCTCCAATTGAACAAGCCCTGGATTGATGCTGCGCGCAAGGCGCTGGGGTAAAGGTCCGATTGCTCCTTTTGTTGATAGCGATGCTGGGGTGCCCTTTCGATATGCGCGGGTTTCAAGTTGTGATGGCGGCCACCGAATAGCGGACCCAAAGCCGATGTTCCTCGCCAGGTTTTAGTGTGATGCGATCGTCGGCGACATTGCCGCTCTCGACGCACACCATTTTCAGGTAGTCGTTCTCGCCGAGATCGCCCAGCCGCTTGGCCTTTTCGTCCCAAGGATTCCAGACCACCGTCGATCGGCTGCCCCGTTTCTCGATGCGGATGGTCCGGTTCAGCAGGGGGTCTTGAATGAGGCAATCGGCTTGGGTCGAGAGATAGATGCGATCGGTTTCCCCGGTCATGGTAATCGGCCCGGATTGTTGTTTGCGGCGGCCATCATCGACCTTATCAATATAGTCGCAACCCTCTAGACCACGAATCGTGATCTCGCGGACATCGGCCACGCCAAAATAGGTGTGTAACGCTTCAGTGAGGGTTAGGTCCTCTGTCGAGTCATTTCGGGTGACGAGTTCGATTTCAAGCGCCTCTCCCAGCGTATAGCGCACCTCTAGTGGGGTGTTGAAGGGCCAGTAGTCACTGTGACTGGATTGAGGCGCCCAGCGAAAGTGCAGTCGGTGGCTTTCATCCACTAACAGAGTGGCCTTGATGAGCTCCCATGTTGCAGCGCGAACGATCCCGTGTGGGGGGTATTCCTCTCTGGTGTCATGGGGGCCAAACCAGGGCCAACATATCGGAATTCCCCCGCGTGGTGATTTTCCGGGTATCCACTTTGCGTCTGGAGAGAGCCACACGACAGGCGGTTGCCCGTGGGGCGCCCATTCCACGAGTTGTGCGCCTTGCACAAGCAGTCGGCTCTCCCCGCCTGCGCTGCCGCATTGAATGATCGGTAACCCATGACGCTCGGTGGAAACGGAGAGGCCCGTAACGTTGTTGGTAAGCTGAAGGAGAGCGGGTAAAGGCGTCTGAATCATGATGGATTCTGCAAAGAGGCTGGTAAAGGTGGGCCCAGATTGAGGGTGAGAAATCAGTAAATCAATAGGTTGCCGAATCCGAGGCAGTTCAGCGTGTATTTTGATTAAGTGAGTCCCGCGAAAATGCTATGTCTACGGTCTTCCTGACACCCTACCGCATTTTGCGAGACGGTTAATGCCTTCGGCGCCCCAGCCGTCCCCGTCACCCGTTCAGCGCAACAGGGTCGCTGAACGAGGCTCTCAGACGACGCTACGGGCTTTCGGGATGTCCTGCAGGTTGCCTCCGGACGGCGACCATGCCGCACTCCGGCAAACCGCCCGGCCCTGGCCCTTTTGGGGGGGGGCA
>JBILGM010000033.1:0-35301 GCA_044351045.1 Methylococcaceae bacterium
ATGGTATTGGCCTTCTCGTTGATCAGGCCCAGTCGTGAGGAGATGGAATGGGTGGCATCCGCCAAGGTGCGCATGGCGCCTTCCATGTCGCCGAGAGAGGCCTGACCGGAGTTGGCCAGCTCGGTGGTGTGATCCGCCACCTCAGTGATGCCGGACATGGTGCTCAGCAATTCCTCGGAGGTGGCCGAGATTTCCTTGGTAGCGGCGGCAATCTCGGTAGTGGTGGAGCCGAGGTTGCTGACCTCCTCGCTCTGGGTCTTGGTCATGGCGCTGAGGCTGTTGGCCGTGGACACCAGATCAATGGTTGAGCGCTGCACCTGGCCGATCAGGGAGTTAAGGTAATTCACCATCTGCCCGAGGGCATTGATCAGCTTGCTGATTTCATCGCTCCCCTCGGCCGACAACGTCGCGGAGAGGTCGCCGGAGGCGACGCGCTCGGCAGTTACAGCGGCCTCATGAACCGGTCGCAGGAGTCGCCGGGTAAAGCCCATTAGCAACATTCCGCTCATCAGCATCAAGATGGCCGCCGCAATGGCTGCAAAAAGGATTTCGCGAAAAAGCAGCTGATCCAGCAATGCCGTCGACATATGCACAAGAATGGCGCCAGTGGCACGAACCGAGTACTCCGGGACACCGTCTTGTTCGCCTGGCTCCAGTGACGCCGCAACCGCTATGTATCCAGGGTGAATCCGGCTCTGGGAAACCCGATTCTCCAGAACCTCAGCCAGCAATTCTCGATCCTCCAAGGTCAGGTTGCGCTGGGCCATGTCTTGAAGATTGCTGGAAAACCCTTCGATCGTCAGGCGTTGATCGACCACCCAGACCTGCTGAATCGAATCCTCACGAATGACCTGATCCAGCAACTCCTGAACACCCAACGATTTGCGTAATTGCATCAGCCTTGCCCCGTCCATTCCCACCTGGACAATGCGGGGGCGATCGACACCATTCACACCCACATACTTGAAGGCACGACCATCGACCTCGCGTGGCTTTAATGCCTGCACCACCGATGTCGGGTTTTTGGCGGTGAGCAATGGCCAAAACTCGGATGCCTGGGGCTGAGCAGAGGGATCGGGAGAAAATGTGAAATCGACGTCGGGCACCGTATGGAGATAGGCTCTACCCAGCGAGTCTGTCACCCAAACCTCAGCCAGATTGTCCGGCCTCACCAAAGCCCTCAATCGCTGAGTGATCGCAGAGTCCGGTAACTTGCATTGCTCGGCAGTGGCCACGAATTGCGCCAGAATATTGGCTGATGTCACCAAGTCACTGGATACCACCTGTTCCGCAGCTTGTTCAACATGTTGGCTGACCTGGATGCTGCGGCTCAGCACACTGACCAGCAACTGCCCGTCCTGTCCGGCTTGACGCAGAACGGTTTGCTTAGAGTAAAAACTCAACCCCAACGTTAACACCATCACGGCCAGGGCCATGAGTGGCAGAACGACCCATAGCAGGCGGGCTTGTAACCTCATGGTGCGAAAACCAAGCGAAAAAAGCACCATTTTACGCGCACCCCAGATGATTCATGTGATCTTGATGGAAACTGAGTTGAGAGGCAGAGCGGGACGGCTTGTAACCCTCCGCTTCCGATCCACTAACCATCTCAGCTGATTTGTCCTAAGCTCGGCGCTCCTCCATTGACCCAGCATTAAAACAGAGAGGCCGTCATGCGTTTGCGCTCTATCATTCTGGCGGTTACTGCCGCCATTACAACCGGATGCGCTTCCCAGGGAAATACATTCAACCAAACGATCATCAGGGAACCGAAATCCAGCCTGGTCCGGGGGCACAGTATCTACATTGCCGCACCGAATAATGGGTGGTACGAGAATGTCGAATATCCTGGTTCGGGGCGCATGACCGCGTCTAACTTCCGTGCGGCATTCGCCCTTTTTTCCGACCATGTAGTCGTTTCGGACCAATGCCAGGATCTGGCCTGTCTGAAGCGCACCAATCCCGGCGTTCGAAATGCTTATTTTGTAGTCCCGGAAATCCTGCACTGGGAAAGTCGAGACAAGAACTGGACGATGAGACCCGATGTGATCGAGGTCAAGATTTCCATATTTGATCACGAGCATTCCAAAAGTGCCGCCTCGGCGATTCTAAGCAGCAAGAACAAAAACTCACTATTTAGCGGTGACCGCCCCCAGGACACTCTGCAGGACCCAGTCAACCGTTACGTGTCCTCGCTTTATTGATAACACCCCCACAACGATGAAACTGTTCTACACCCCTGGTGCTTGCTCGCTGGCCAGCCATATTGTCTTGCGTGAAACGGGCCTCCCCTTCGATCTTGTGCGGGTCGACCTTGCAACCGGCAAGACGGAAACGGGAGCGGATTTTCGCGCCATCATTCCCAAGGGCTACGTCCCTGCCCTGCTGCTGGACGACGGTCAATTGCTCACCGAAAACCAGGTGGTATTGCAATACGTGGCAGATCAGGCTCCCGGCAGTCATCTCGCCCCTGAGTTCTGCAGCCTTGCACGTTATCGATTGATGGAATGGCTGGCATTCATCTCAACGGAGCTCCACAAGGGCTTTGCCCCACTGTGGAATCGGCAATTACCCGAGGTCGTGTACCAACTCGCCCGAGAGCGACTGGCAAATCGATTTGACTATATGGAAAGGGCCCTCTTGGGCAAGGATTGGCTTGATGGCAACCATTTCAGCATTGCCGACGCTTACCTCTTCACCGTTCTCAGCTGGACGGCTTACCATCAAATCGACCTGTCACCTTGGCCGAACTTGCTGGCTTTCCAACAACGCGTTGCCGTCCGACCGGCGGTCCATGCCGCACTCAAGGCTGAGGGTTTGACGCCTTCGGGGTGAAGCGTTGGTTTCTGCGGGAAACATTGCAATAAAGGCTACCGGGGCAACAATCCGAAGTCTCGAACTGGAGCGTTGCATGATGGACACCGTAATGATGTTCCACCAGTTCGGCGATTCGGTCGCGGAGCAAGCTTGCTGCGCTGAGTGGCATGTCGTCTACCAGAATATGAGCAGACAGGAAACGGAGATTTCGCGAGAGACTCCAGACGTGCAGGTCATGAATTCCCTGAACGCCTTCGACCTGCAGCAGATCACGCACCATCTCGCTCATTTCAATATCCCGTGGGGTGCTTTCGAGCAGGATGTAGACCACTTCGCGAACAATCAGCCAGGCATTCCAGAGAATCAATCCTGCAATCAATACGCTGGCCAAGGGATCCAGCCAGTTCAGGCCGGTGAAATAAATACCAACGCCAGCCAAAATGGCCCCCAGCGTTGATATCACATCGCCCATCAGGTGCAGAAAGGCGCTGCGAAGATTGAGATCATGCTCGGCACCATGACTCACCAGCCACGCCGTAACGAGGTTAACCACCAAGGCAATCGCCCCAACCCCCATCAGAAGATCCGCCGCGACCGGCGCGGGCGACTGAAAGCGCTGCCAAGCCTCGAAACAGATGCCGGCGGCAATGAAGGCCAGGGTGGTTGAATTGACGAGTGCCGCAAGAATACCGACACGGTGATAGCCATAGGTCTTGCCGGCATGCGCCGGACGATCGGCCAGGTGCACTGCATACCAGGACAAGGCCAGCGCCAACACATCCGTCACGTTGTGCGCGGCGTCGGTAAGCAGGGCCAGGCTATTCGCCATCGTGCCGGCAATCACTTCAACACCCACGAACCCCAGGGTAATTACCAATGACAGCATCAATCGCAGACGGGTCTGCTTCCCATCCGGACCCGCATGAATGTCGTGATGAGAATGATGGTGGCCGTTCACAGTTGTCAATGTCCTCTGTTTCAATCCCTCAGGCAGCCGGTGACTCCGACCGCCTGTTCGCTCTGAATTTTGCACTGGGTCATACTATCATCAGGACGTTGTTTCTCGTTCGTCATTCCGCGGAGCCCGGGTTATGATTCGTATCATTCTGCTCACAGGTGTCGGCTTCTGGTTTATCGCCAGCGGATCAGTCATGGCCGCCAGCATATTGAAGTACTCGGTTAAGCAGGGTGGACATACAGCCGTGCAAACAGTGAACATTCAGAATGGCCAAGTCTGGATCACCCACGCCGGTGGCGACAGCAAAACGGATGTTCTGTTTGATCGCGCGATGGATCTATGGGTGTTGATCGATCATCGAAACCAAAGTTACACCCCGGTGAATGAGGAGACGGTGCGCAAGCTCAGCGCTCAAATTGAAGATATGTTGCCACTGGTCCAGGGGCTGGGTGATCAGATTCGACGGTTGAATCCTCAACAGCGAGCTAAATGGGAGAAGATGCTCAACGGATTTCCGCTGGATGCTTTCGAACAGGCGCGGCTAGAAATAAAGGGCTTTCACCTGAACCCCAAGGGAAAAGCCAAAAGCATCGCGGGTATCCGTTGCGAAACGTTGCAGGTCAAGACGAACCGTACCGGCAATATGGAGTTTTGTCTGGCCCAACCGGATACCCTGGGTCTGACGGCGGAGGATGCCGAGACGCTTCGAGCATTAACCGATTTCACTCAACGCCTGGCGCAGAAGGCCCATGGACTGGCCTCACGATTCGGGTTGGCCGTGGCCCAAAGCGATCTGAACAATCTAACCGGAATTCCCGTCCTGCTTCGGGAGACCAAAGGTCAACATCCATTGTCAATGATGCTGGAACATGTCGAAAAGATCGCAACGACCCTCAAACCACTGCAAATTCCCGAGAATTACCGACCACAGAAACTCAGGATCTGGTAATTGTGAAACGCGATCACGACCTTTCCTTTCCTGTCTCAGGCGGCGCCTTGGGGAGATTCGACCGCTTTTGGGACTGGACAATCTTCAAGCTAGATCGCTGCGCCCACAGAGATGCCGACACTAACACAATCATCACCCCCAGACTGAACTCAAGGGTCACAAACATGGCGATCTTCAAGTAGGCAAAACTCGGGTGGGCAAATCGAACCAACCAGCCGGCAACCTCATCCCCTATCGCGGATAAATAGACCAGCGCACTCAAAACGACCTTCAGCATCACTGGCAGATTAGCGAACAAGAGCAAGTGAGTCAGTGTGACTGCCAGCATACCCATGGAAAACATATGGGCGTGAGACACTTCCAGCATGCTCTGGTAGCTGCGAGGTTCAGTGAACTTGGTTTCGGAGCCGAGGTAATATTCGACGACCGATGCCGCACCCAGATCCATCTTGTGAAAATACATCAAGCCGATGCTAATCCATAGCACCAGCATGTAGACCAGAAACAGCAGAACGATCGTATTGAGCAGCAAATGACGGTTCTGCTCCCCCGTAACAAAATAGCGCATCAGCGGCCCTCGGGTGCCACCGCAATTTGATAGACCGCCAAGGCCTTCCGGATCCCCTCAAGCGAGGCCCGCACGCTCAAGGTCGCACCGGAAATCCCATCAACCCCCTGATCGAGCTTGAGTTCACTCACGGGCTTACGAAGTAACGTGGCAAACCAGGCATTGGAGGGTTTGTATTCCGGTGGTTCGTGGAATGCAAGGATTTCCGTTTTAACCAGTTCGCCTTTGGCTGACAGCACGATCAACAAAGTTTCCGGCTGAGTGCGCACGGTTTTGGACTCAATGGCTGCGTAGCCAAGCAACTGACCATTCTTGTGTCCCTCATAGAAAGTGAACAACTGTCCGCCCAACTTCGCATGGGCCATTTTCTCCACCGCTACCGTCTGTTCGTCGGTCAGGAAAACAGGCAGATTTTCAATCTGCGCATCATTTCCGAATGCCAGCTCAAAGGCCTCCTCCTTGCTATAGAACACCTCGCCGAAACTCGTCACGGATGTCGCTGAAAGCAGGGAAAAAAGTGCAAGTCTCAAAATGCTGTGGGGTACCAATTGGAATGGCATGCCAGTCTGTTCCATAGAAAGAAATGATGCCCCACTCTAAATGACAATAACTCCCATTTCAATGCAGAGTCAGTCATGGCCCTACCCACCCAGGCACGCCGTATCTAATCACCTGACGATTTGGCTCGGTTGTACCCACTCGCCCGCGCGGCGACAATGCCGTTCTGGTTCATCACCCGATCAGGAGTCACCGTGCCCCAACATTCCTCACATGCCCATCCAGAACTTTCACGCGCCTTGGGCCCGATCACCGCCGGTGCGATCCTGGCCGGCTCGGTGATTGGCACGGGCATTTTCCTGGTACCCGCTACCATGGCGAGAGAAGCAGGCTCGATCGAGGGGGTTTTCGCCGTCTGGATTTTTGGGGCACTACTCACGCTCTGCGGCGCCTTCACCTATGCAGAACTGGGTTCAAGCTTGCCCGAGGCCGGAGGAGAGTACGCCTTCCTGCGTCGGGCCTATGGCCCAATGTGGGGCTTTCTGTTCGGCTGGCAACAGATCGTTATCGGCAAGACCGGATCGATTGCCACCATTGGCATTGCGGCGAGCATCTTCATCGGCTATTTCGTTAACGGATTGGACACGGATATCGTCAACCTCGGCCCCCTGAAAGTGTCCGGACTGCAACTGCTCGCCATCCTTTGCATTGCCCTGCTGACCGGCGTGAATCTTTTAGGCGTCGCACGGGGTGGCATTCTGCAAAGCGTGCTAACCACACTCAAGATTGGGGCCATCCTGGCGCTGGTCGCCCTGGCCCTGAGCAGCGGAAAGGGGTCCTGGACGCACTTCACTGAGCCTGCATCCTCACAGTCGCGAACCTTTTCTGCAACCTTGCTCGGATACACCGCCGCGTTATCAGCGGCCCTGTGGGCTTATGATGGATGGAACAATCTGACCATGGTGAGCGGGGAAATACGGAACCCCCACCAAACCATCCCCAAGGTCCTGATCATTGGAATCATTGGCGTTGCCGCCGTCTATTTGATGACCAATCTGGCCTACTTTTATGTGCTCTCGTTTCCCGAAGTGCAGCGTTCGGATCGGGTGGCTCAGGATATTGCGACTACCCTGCTCGGTAGCGCGGGAGGACAACTGATTACCATCGCAGCCGCCATTTCCACCCTCGGCGCCCTCAATGGCGCCATCTTGTCCGGCGCCCGCGTTTTCTTTGCCATGGCGCGGGATGGCCTGTTCTTCAAAAAAGTCGCCACTGTCCATCCAATCCATCACACTCCCGGATCTGCCCTGATATTACAGGGGCTGCTTGCCTCGGGTCTGATCCTCATGCTGGGACATGACAAGGCGGCTTTCGAGCGGGTTCTGGATTACGCCCTGCTCGGTCTGTGGGGATTCTATGGCCTGACCTCGTTATCCGTCATTGTCCTGAGGTATCGGCACCCCGACTTGCCCCGCCCCTATCTGACCTTGGGTTATCCCTGGGTTCCGCTGATCTTTAGCCTGGTGGCCCTGCTGTTCTGCATCAGCATCATCTGGCGGCGGCCGATGGAAAGCCTTTTCGGACTTATCTTGCTGGCGCTGGGGTTGCCCTTCTACTTCTACTGGCAGCACAAATCAAAGAAATCGGAAAACGGGGGTGATGAACTATTCAGCGGTGTCTGAGTCCCTAAGCTGGCCCGCATGGACTTAAGTCCTGATGCAGACCACCCTTAAAACAACAAAAATGAGGTGACATCATGATCGGCGGCATCATTGCCATACTTATTGCCCTATGGTTCTACCGCACGGCAGAATCTCGCCATTTATCAGGGATTCAATGGGCGATTGGCGGCGCCATTGCCTTTTACATCCCCAATTTCATCTGGAGCCTGATGGTCGCCAAGCCTATGATGAACCAGTTACATGCGCAAAACGCCACAGGCATGGTATCCATGCTCGGATTCTCATCAGTGTTTGTCGGCGCTATCGTCGCCATATTGGTTCACTTTCTGATTCTGCGTCGTACTCAAGCCACAGCACAAAACTGAACCGTAAAAAAAAGGCGAGGCCCAAAGCCTCGCCTTTTTTGAAAAACGCCCGGTTGTTCCGGGCGTTTTTGTGGGGTCCGAATTACAGCTTGGCTGCGTTTTCCGCCAGATAGGCGGCAACGCCTTCGGCATCAGGGGTCATGCCTTTGCTGCCCTTGCTCCAGCCAGCCGGGCAAACTTCACCATGTTCTTCCACGAACTGCAGAGCGTCCACGATGCGGATGAGTTCGTCCATATTGCGACCCAGCGGGAGATCGTTGACGACCTGATGACGCACCTGACCGTTTTTGTCGATCAGGAAGGTACCGCGATAAGCGACGGCTGCATCCGCATGTTCGACATCATAAGCCTTGCAGATGGCATGACTCACATCGGCGATCATCGTGTAGCGAACGGGGCCGATGCCGCCCTTTTCGACCGGCGTATTACGCCAAGCCGCATGTGTGAACTGCGAGTCAACAGACACGGCGAGCACTTCGACGCCACGACTCTTCAGTTCGTCCAGACGATGATCAAGTGCGACCAACTCGGTCGGACAGACAAAAGTGAAGTCCAGCGGATAAAAGACGACGGCCACATACTTGCCCTTGGTCCGCTCGGAAAACGAATAGCTGTCAACGATGCTGCCATCGCCCAAAACGGCAGCGGCCTTGAAATCGGGGGCTTGTTTACCAACCAGTACGCTCATTCCAGATCTCCTGTACGTTGAAGTGAAAAATCGGCAGAGGCCAGTGCGTCCGCCATAAAAAACAAATGCGATAAATGTCGCATTCAGAACGCAAAAATTTTACAGCAAAACACTAGGTAATTGGCGATTCAGCGAACGATAAAGGTTCCGCTTCAAAGGGATTGGGTCCGCCTTGCCACCACGGCCTCGGCCAGTTTCTCCATCAGCACTTCGCTGTCATCCCAGCCCAGGCAGGCATCGGTAATACTCTGTCCATAGGCGAGTGGCTTACCTGTCTCCAGTTTTTGATTGCCTGCCGTCAGATGGCTTTCGATCATGACGCCGAAAATCCGACGATCCCCCTCGGAGATCTGCTCTCCCACCTCCTCGCTGACCTGCATTTGCCGGTGATACTGCTTGAGGCTATTGGCGTGACTGAAATCGATCATGATCTGGGTCGGCAGTCCCGCCTTCTCCAATGCCTCCGCCACGTGCTGCACGCTGATGGCATCGTAATTCGGCCGATCGTTACCACCACGGAGTATCAGATGACAATCCTGGTTACCGGTGGTTGAGAAAATGGCCGAATGACCCGCCTTGGTTAGGGAGAGAAAATGATGCGGTCTTCGTGCGGCATGGATGGCGTCGATCGCTACCTGGACCCCGCCATCAGTGGCATTCTTGAAACCCACGGGGCAAGAAAGACCGGAAGCTAGTTCCCGGTGAACCTGACTTTCCGTGGTTCGCGCACCAATGGCACCCCAGGCAATCAGGTCGGATACATACTGCGGCGAAATGACATCCAGATATTCCGTTGCCGCCGGCATACCCATTTCATTCAAATCACGCAACAGTTTGCGAGCCGAACGCAAGCCCTTGTTGATGTTGAAGCTTTCATCCAGGTCCGGATCATTGATAAGCCCTTTCCAGCCCACAGTTGTCCTGGGTTTCTCGAAATACACCCGCATGACGATGACCAGATCGCGCTCCAGTTTTTTCTTGAGCACCAGCAAGCGGCGGGCATAGTCGATGGCGGCTTCCGGATCGTGGATTGAACAGGGGCCAATGATCACCAGGAGGCGGTCGTCCTGCCCGGCCAGAATATTGTGAATGGCGCGACGCGCCGTCAGCACCGTCTGCGCGGCATTGGCACTAATCGGAAACTCGTCATGCGCTTCATGCGGCGCAATGACCTCCTTGATTTCGGTGATCCGCAGATCATCCGTATTGAAAGCGTTATGTGCGACCGGAACAACGTCCTCGGACTGGTTCATAGGAATTTCCAAGTGCAAAAGGCCCAAGGCGGGCCAGATAAAACGGGAGCAATGGCTTATCTTATCGCGGAGGCAGGGCCGGAGGCTACTCGAAAGCCGGCCCGACCCAAGTCTCGGGGGGCGCAGATAACAAACCGCTCACCAAAGATCGAATCGCGAATTGGGGACCGACCACTTCAGGCTGGCCGTGACTTTCTGGCCTCCCTGCACGCGGATCTTCTTCATCACCGTGCCTTCGCGACTTTGATACTGCTTGCCGTAGAAGAAACCGTATTCGTCCCAGATGTGATGCTGCCAGACAATGTGGGCCACAAGATAAAATTCGCCATCCCCGACCTTGTCGAAGACGAAATGTCCATCACCATCGCAGGAAACGGTTCGACCAGTCTCCAGGAAACTAGGATCCACCGCCAGGTTCGCCGATCCATCCTCCTTGGAGCGGTAATAAAACCCCTGGGGCCTCGCGGTACCAGGTTCAACCGTCTCATATGTCAGCCGCGCCCATTCGCGCGCATAGGGTGTTGCCGGAAAGAGCGTGACGCTATCACTAGCACAGGAGATCACCCCGCCGCTCGACAACCACATCAAGGCCGTCCCGACGATCTGATTGGTACCCGGCTCCAGCATCCTTCGGGCCTTGACCGAATCGAAGGGCGGGGATAGGCGAACAAGCTGCGGAGCTCCACAGGCCTCCAGCAACAGCAGCCCCGAGAACAAGCCCGCCCTGACATAACGTCCCGATCCAAGCCGAGGGCCCAGCAAACGCAGGCGGACTTGCAGATAGGCCATTGTTAACCCACCCAATGGCGGGCATTGCGAAACATACGCATCCATGGGCCATATTCGCCCCAGTCGCTGGAACGCCAGGAGTTCTGAATGGTGCGGAAGCCCCGTTCCGGATGCGGCATCATGATGGTGAAACGACCATCCTGCGTCGTCAGGCCGGTCACCCCATCGGGTGAACCATTCGGGTTGGCGGGAAACGCTTCCGTGACGCGCCCGTAATGGTTGACATAGCGCAAGGCTACCCTGGCCTCGGCAACGTGACCATGGCGGAACTCCGCCCTGCCCTCCCCATGAGCAACGACCACCGGCAGACGCGAGCCAGTCATATCCTTCAACAGAATAGAGGGCGAGGCTTCGATCTGAACCATCGCAACACGGGCTTCGAACTGCTCCGACAGATTTCGCTGAAATGAAGGCCAGGCCAGGGCTCCCGGGATCAATTCGGAAAGATGCGACATCATCTGACAACCGTTGCAGACGCCTAATCCGAAAGTGTCCTCGCGATGAAAGAAGACCTGGAACGCTTCTCGCACCCGGGGATTCAGCAATATCGACTTGGCCCAGCCGCCGCCCGCCCCGAGTACGTCACCATAGGAAAATCCGCCGCAGGCCACCAGGCCGGTAAAATCACCAAGTGCCACGCGGTTTTCAAGAATGTCACTCATGTGGACATCGACCGCCATGAATCCGGCCCGATCAAACGCAGCGGCCATCTCGACGTGACCGTTGACACCCTGTTCGCGCAGGATGGCGACACGGGGGCGGGATTTCAGAAGGAACGGAGCGGCAACATCCTCCAGCGGATCGAAACTAAGATACGAGGTAAGCCCGGGGTCACCATCATCGGCGATGGCCGCGAATTCCTGGCGAGCACAGTCGGGATTGTCCCGTAGTGCCTGGATGCGGTAACTGGTTTCCGACCAGATCGATTGGAGTTCCGCTCGTGTTGCCGAGAACAACTCCGACTCGCCAAGACGCAGGGTGATCTGGCCGGTCTTGCGGGGCGCGCCTAGCGTGTGGACGTGACAACCCAGCCCCGCCTCGTGGAACGCGCTGAAAACGGCATCGAGGTCGCTAGTACCCACCTGGATCACGGCCCCCAGTTCCTCGGCAAACAGGGCGGACAAACCGTCCTTGCCCAAGGGAGCAAGATCGATGTCCAGACCGCAGCGGGCAGCAAAGGCCATTTCGACAAGTGTGGCAAAGAGCCCTCCATCAGAGCGGTCGTGGTAAGCCAGCAGGAGGCCCGCCTGATTGAGTGACTGGATCACCTCAAAAAAGCCCTTGAACAGGCGAGGATCCTCCAGGTCGGGACAGTCGTCGCCCAGCTGGCCATAAACCTGTGCCAGGACAGAACCGCCCAGGCGATTGCGCCCTTGCCCCAGATCGATCAGCAACAACCGGGTATCCGCCTTATCCAGCCGCAGTTCGGGCGTGAGCGTCAGGCGAATATCCGCCACCGGCGCGAAAGCGGTAATGATCAACGACAGCGGCGAACGCATGACCACGTCCTGCCCCGACTGCTTCCACACGGTCTTCATGGAGAGTGAATCCTTGCCGACCGGAATGGCAATCCCGAGCGCGGGACACAGCTCAATGCCGATGGTTTTTACGGTATCAAATAATCGGGCATCCTCTTCGGGACTACCGGCGGCCGCCATCCAGTTGGCCGACAGTTTGATATCGCCCATTGATGCGATTCGGGCGGCGGCCAGATTGGTCAGGGCCTCGCCCACTGCCATGCGCCCCGAGGCCGGGGCATCGATCAGCGCAATGGGTGCACGTTCGCCCATGGCCATGGCCTCGCCGGTCGTCGCATGAAAACCCGTCGCGGTCACGCCGACATCCGCCACCGGCACCTGCCAGGGCCCGACCATCTGATCGCGCGTCACCAAGCCGCCCACGGAACGATCCCCAATATGAATCAGGAAGCTCTTGTCGGCGACGGAAGGACACCGAAGTACCCGCTGGGCCGCCTCGGTCAGATCAACTTCAGCAAGATTGAGTGCAGGTAGTCTGGGCGATTCGCGTCGTGCCTCACGCTGCATCTTCGGCGGTTTGCCGAACAGCAAGGACATCGGAATATTGACCGCATCGTCGCCCAGCAGCCGATCAGCCAGAACCAACTGTTCCTCTGCGGTGGCATGTCCGATCACGGCATATGGGCAGCGCTCGCGTTCGCAAAAGGCGCGAAACTGCGGCAATGCCTCCGGCTTCAGCGCCAGCACATAGCGCTCCTGGGATTCATTGCACCAGATCTGCATCGGTGACATACCGGGCTCATCGCTCAGCACTTCACGCAATTCGAAATGACCACCTCGACCCGCGTCATGGATGATCTCGGGAACCCCATTTGACAGCCCACCGGCACCGACGTCATGAATAGACAGGATAGGCGTGTCGTCACCGAGGGCATTGCAACGATTGATCACTTCCTGGCAACGCCGCTGCATTTCCGGGTTCTCGCGCTGCACCGAAGCAAAATCCAGTGCTTCAGCACTTTCACCGGATGCCACGGATGAAGCTGCACCCCCACCCAGACCAATCAACATGGCCGGCCCGCCCAGAACGACAATGGGCGACCCCGGTGAAATCGGGTTTTTGCCGAGTTGCTGACCACGGATATTGCCCATGCCGCCCGCCAGCATGATGGGCTTGTGATAGCCCCGCAGACCCTCACCTGCCGCTTCTGGCTGTTCGAAGGTGCGAAAATAACCGCAGATATTGGGCCGTCCGAATTCGTTGTTGAACGCAGCGCCTCCCAATGGACCAGCGATCATGATATCGAGGGCCGAAGCGATACGCCCCGGTTTGCCATGATCCTGCTCCCAGGGTTGCTCGAAGCCGGAAATGCGCAGGTTGGAGACCGAGAATCCGGTCAATCCGGCCTTGGTATGCGAACCGCGTCCGGTCGCCGCCTCGTCGCGAATCTCACCCCCGGAACCGGTCGCCGCACCCGGGAACGGCGAAATAGCCGTGGGATGATTATGGGTCTCCACCTTCATCAACAGATGTGCGGGCTCTTCCTTATAGCCATATTCAAGACTGGCCGGATCGCGCAGAAAGACCGGGGTGACCGGTCCCTCCACCACCGCCGCATTGTCACTGTAGGCCGACAGAATGCCACCCGGAGACACCTTACTGGTGTTGCGGATCATGGCGAACAGGGACCGATCCTGCTCATCTCCATCGACCACCCAGGTCGCATTAAAAATCTTGTGCCGGCAATGTTCTGAGTTGGCCTGGGCAAACATCATTAGCTCGACATCGGTCGGATCGCGACCCAGCGCGGCAAAGCTCTCGGCGAGGTAATCCAGCTCGTCATCCGACAGTGCCAGCCCCAGCATCTGGTTTGCAGTCACCAGTGCGGGACGCCCTTCGGCCAGCAACGGCACGGTATCAACTCGGCTGGGCGCATGATGCTGGAAGACGCAATCCTCCTGACCCGGGACCAGCACGGTCTGGGTCATCCGGTCATGGAGCAGCCTCTGGATCGCGAGGCTGGATTCAGATGCAAGAGAAGCGCCTACCTCTAACGTGAAATACATGCCCCGCTCGATTCGCAGCACGGATTCCAGGCGACAATGATGGGCAATATCGGTGGCCTTGCTGGACCACGGCGAAAGCGTGCCGAGGCGTGGCACGACCAGAAACTCGGGTCCCCCAACGACTGAAGCCTCAGGCGGCTGACCATAATCCAGTATCGATTTCAGTCGTTCCAGCGCCGCCTCATCGAGTTCACCGGAAGTTTTGACCAGGTGCACATAGTGGGCATCAAGCCCGGTCACGGTCGGTTCAACGGCTTGCAATGCGGCCAACAACCGACCGCGGCGAAAGGGTGAAAGCGCCGAGGGGCCCTGAAGTTTAAGGATCATGCTCCGACCTTTGTGGGGTGGTGATTAAGAGAACGTGCAGCCGCGGAACAGGCCCGAGCTTCGCTAGGGGCATCCATCGTTTTTGCCATGGTTGCCCGTTTGGGAAAGGAATGATCGCAGAAATGAATCAGGACGCCGGCTTACCGTCCTTGCCGCCTAGTGCCGTATCTTGCAGTGTCTCGTTCAACTGTTTCAACAGATCAAGGCCCGGCCCGTCGCGGAGCGGCTTGCCTTCCGAATCCTGGACATAAATCGACGTGACGCCGGATTTTTCCTCCAGCTTGATTCGATATTCCTTGGTTCCACCCGGTCCGCCGTCAAACATGTCGGCAACATCGCCGAAGAAGCCTTTATCCTCATAGGGCTTCTGGTCCTTGGCGAAGTGAACGAAATAGAGTCCATCGGAGCGGTTTTGATCGACGATCTCCAGCTTCTGCCGCCCCAGGGCCTTATTGACTTCAGCCCAGGTAATGTCAAACGGCGCCTGCACTTCGATGAGGGGGACATCCGATGAGCTTTCAGCCAGGACTGGCTTTGGATGATCCTTACCGGCTCGCATGACCTTGGCCTCCTCCGGCGACATTTCAGCGCCAGGTGCGGGCGTTGCCTCTCGGCCGGAAGTCTCCGCCAAAGCCGAATCATCCGCCGCAGCAGGTGATTCCCAAGAGGGTCGGTTTCCTCCTGCGGCACCATCGATGGTGGAAGAACTCAAGTCGGGCGGTATTTCAAGTGCCGCAATTTCGGTGCTGTATTGGTATTGCTTGTGCTTGTCCGGGAACCAGCCCTCAATAGTGCTGCAACCCGTCAGAAAGGCCAGCGCGGAGTAGGTCGCCAGCAAAGGGCGTTGGCCACCGAGATTAATCATGAGACGCCCTCCAAAATTTCCGCCTGACGCATGGCTGCACGAACTACCTCTTGGCATTCCTCTGACAGCCAAGTCAGCGGCAAGCGTATACCCGGCTTAATCAGGCCCAATTCGGCCAGCGCCCACTTGATCGGGATGGGGTTGGATTCGATGAAGAGATCCCGATGCAGGCCGGTTAGCTTGGCATCGATGCTAGCCGCCGCTTCTTGATCGCCCATGCGTGCAGCTACACAGAGCTCATGCATCAGCCGCGGCGCCACGTTGGCCGTGACCGAAATCACACCGTGACCGCCCAACAGGCAGAACTCGCGAGCGGTGGCATCATCCCCGGAATACAGCATGAAATCCGGGCCACAGAGATGGAGGACTGCACGGGCCCGATCCAGATTGCCGGTGGCTTCCTTGACCCCGATGATTCCAGCCACGGTGGCAAGTCGCGCAATGGTTTCCGGAAGCATGTCGCAAGCGGTCCGGCCCGGGACGTTATATAGAATCTGCGGGATGTCCACCGCCTCAGCAATGGCCTTGTGATGCCGGTAAAGCCCTTCCTGGGTCGGTTTGTTGTAGTAGGGAGTGACCAGCAGACAGGCATCCGCCCCATGCTCCTTGGCCTGCCGGGTCAGGCTGATAGCCTCCGTAGTGGAGTTGGCGCCGGTTCCTGCAATGACGGGAACCCGCCCTGCCACCTGATCCACGGTCAACCGGATCACCTCGCAGTGCTCATCCTCGTCCAGCGTGGCGGACTCACCGGTGGTACCCACAGCCACAATGCCGTCGGTGCCCTGCTCGATATGAAATTCGATCAGCCGCCGCAAGCCTTCACGGTCCAG
The DNA here is from genome assembly GCA_044351045.1 of Methylococcaceae bacterium. Classification (GTDB taxonomy): domain Bacteria; phylum Pseudomonadota; class Gammaproteobacteria; order Methylococcales; family Methylococcaceae; genus UBA6136. Next base: position 16,135 of record JBILGM010000033.1, read on the forward strand.
CGCGCCATCCGGCTCCATCGGCGTCACCAATGCGACGAGACTACCTTCAATCATGCCCATTTTCCGGCTTGCAAAAGGAAAGAATGGTAACGTGGGGCCGCTAGGCGTGACAACCGCATTGGATGCGGAGTCTTCCCGGCCACAAGGGGGAGAAACACTATGGCTCGGGACGAAAATGGTAAACTTGGACCCCACTCTGTCTGGCTTGGCGAATCCCCATGCAACTCGCGATTACCGTTCTTGGTGAAAATCACCCTGACCTCATTATCGAACTGACCAAGGCCATCAAGGAGGCCAAATGCACAATCCTCGAAAGCCGCATGACGGAACTGGGATTGGAGTTTGCCGGGCACCTGTTGGTTGATGGCAACTGGAACCACATTGCCCGCCTCGAAAACGCAATGGAGACCCTGGGGAACCGATTCCAGCTGAAGTGTCACCTGCTGCGCGCCAAAGAGCAGGAAGCCCCCGTCACAGAGGAGGATATGGGGCTGCCCTATGCTATTGATATCTTTGCGACCGACCAGATCAACAATATTCACGATCTCAGCGACTTCCTCATCAGTCGCGGCGTCAGCATCATGGATCTCTCCACCAGTCGCTATCCGGCGCCTTTTACGGGTTCGCCGCTATTCCTAGCCCACATGATCGTACGCATCCCCTCCTGCATGCGCATCGTTTCCCTGCGGGACGAGTTCTTGGACTTCTGCGACCAGATGAACCTCGACGCCATCCTGGAACCGGTGAAACGCTAATCCCAACTCAACGAGAAATCGACCATGAGCATCCCGACCATCGGTCAGCCAATCGCTGACTTTACCCGCCCCGCCACCTCGGGCAAGACTGTGCAACTTTCAGGGCTGAGGGGCCATTATGTGATCCTCTATTTTTACCCAAAGGACAGTACACCCGGCTGCACACAGGAAGGCCAGGATTTTCGTGATCTCCACCCGGATTTTCAGGCACTGGGCGCTGAAATTCTTGGCGTCTCCCGCGACAGCCTTAAATCCCATGAAAACTTCAAGTGCAAGCAGGAATTTCCTTTTGAACTCCTCTCCGACGCAGATGAATCGCTTTGTGGTCAGTTCGATGTCATCAAGCTGAAGAACATGTACGGCAAGCAGGTGCAGGGTATCGAGCGCAGCACCTTCCTGATCGATCCGGAGGGGAAACTCGCCGCCGAATGGCGCAAGGTCAGCGTCAAGGGGCATGCCGCCGAAGTCCTCGAGAAAGTTAGGTCGCTCAAGACGGCCTGAGCCGACCCGCCAACATGCCTTTTCGAATGAACCGCTTAGTGCGGGTTCATGGTTGTCTTACCTGCGGCATTTTCCTGCTGAGTATTGTTGCTGCTTCCGCTCATGCGGGCCCGGTTTATCGCTGTTTCCAGAACGGTAGCGTGGCTTACACCCAGAATGCGTCCGATCCGAGTTGCGAGCCCATTGAGGTGAATGCCTACGAGCCCGATCCAGAAACGGTATCCCAAAAAAAGGATGAACTCAGGAAATGGCGAGGCGATCGTTACAAGGCGGTCACCGAGGGACGTCGGAAAAAGAGCGGCAGGAAACAGAAATCCAGGGAAGTCGGAACTGAGGGATACACCGCCAACGATCTGAAATCGACCAGCGACGCCATGAGGATTCCTAACGAACTGGAGTTCAAGGAACCGGTCGGCGAGCAGTAATAATCAGGGCTAGCCCGCGAACCCGATCGGCCTTTCAAACCCGCATAGCGACCCAATCAGCCTCATGAACCGCGAAGAAGCACCCGCCATCATCATCGAGCCGAACAGCCCGCATCGGGCCAGCATCATCTGGCTGCATGGGCTCGGTGCGGACGGGCATGACTTTGCGCCGATCGCCACGGAGCTGCAGCTGCCCGATTCTCTGGGTGTGCGCTTCATCCTGCCGCATGCCCCCCATCGGCCGGTGACCATCAATGGCGGCTATGTGATGCGGGCCTGGTACGACATTACCCACACCGATATCGGCCGCACTTCCGACCTCGGCGGCATCGAGGAATCCCGGCAAACCGTGGCAGACCTGATCGACCGCGAACTGGCCGCCGGCATTCCACCGAAACGCATCATCATCGCCGGTTTCTCCCAGGGGGGCGTGATTGCGATAGAAACCGTGACTCACCACCAGGACATACTGGGGGGCGCCATCGCCCTGTCCTGTTATTTGGCCCGCAACGTCAATCTAACTGCCGCCACACGCCCCATCCCCGTTTTCCTTGCCCACGGCACCGAGGACACCATAGTGCCTCACGGGCTTGGCCTGGCAGCCCGCGATGCGCTAGAAAAGCAAGGGTATGCGGTGGAGTGGCATGCCTATCGCATGCCGCACTCCGTCTGTCAGCAGGAGATCATGGATATCCGCCGCTGGCTGTTGGCGCAACTGGGCGAGAACTGAAGCCGGCTAACCGGACCGTTTTACCCCGGACAGTATGGCCCAATCCTCACGCTGCCGAACGGGCACGAATACCACCTCGGCCTCATAGGCCGTCCGAACCGACTCGGCCTGCTCCGCGAGAATGCCTGAAAGCGCTAGTTGTCCGCCGGGTTTGAGTCGAGACAGAATATCGTCGGCCAATTCCACCAGCGGCCCGGCCAGAATATTCGCCACTACCACATCTGCTGCGGCCCACTTCGGATCACCCGGAAAACCCAGCGTCAGCCGCCCCTCGACGCCATTCTTTTGAGCATTGTCCTGACTGGCTGTCAGCGCCTGTGGGTCGATATCGATGCCATGCGCCGACACAGCCCCCAGCTTCAGCGCGGCCACCGCGAGTATCCCCGAACCGCAGCCGTAATCCAGCACGGTTCGACCCGTCAAATCGAGACCATCCAGCCATTCGAGACAGAGCGCCGTGGTTGGGTGGGTGCCGGTCCCGAAGGCCAGCCCCGGGTCCAGGATGACATTGACGGCGGCGGGCTCCGGCGGCTCATAGCCGGTCGGGCAAATCCACAAGCGGCGCCCAAACGGCATGGGCTTGAAGTGCTCCATCCAGGCCCGCTCCCAGACTTGATCCTCCATGATGACGCTATCCCAATCGAGAAGCCGCTCTCCGAACTGGTTCAGCGCGGAGAGGCGAATCGCATCGCCATCGACATCGCCCTCGAACAGCGCCGTGACCTTGGTCCGTTGCCACAGCGGCGTTTCCCCCGGGGGTGGCTCGAACAGCGGCTGATCCCCCGCATCGTCAAACCCCACGGACAAGGCGCCCTGCGCCATGAACCAGTCGGACACCGACTCCGCCTGTGACTCCTCGACCGTGGTCGCCAGCTGGCGCCACATCAGTGCTTCATTCCCAGCTTCTTTTCGAGGTAGTGGATATTCTGGCTTCCGGCATCGAACCCCTGGTCGTTGATGATATCCAGCAGCAGCGGAACATTGCAGTTGATGCCACCAATCACAAGCTCGTTGAGCGCAGTGCGCATGCGGGCGATGGCGCTGTCGCGATCCTCGCCATGCGCGATGAGCTTGCCGATCATCGAGTCGTAATAGGGGGGAACGACATAACCATTGTAGATATGCGTCTCCACCCGGATACCCGGACCACCGGGCATATGGAACTGCTCGATCAGGCCGGGACTCGGCATGAAGGTTTTGGAATCCTCGGCATTGATGCGGCACTCGATTGCGTGGCCACGCAGCTTGACGTCGGATTGCTTGAAGGAGAGTGTCTTGCCGGAAGCTACCAGCAATTGTTCCTTGACGATATCGAAGCCGGTCACCATTTCGGTTACGGGATGCTCGACCTGGACACGAGTGTTCATCTCGATGAAGTAAAACTCGCCATCCTGGTAAAGAAACTCGAAAGTCCCCGCGCCGACATAACCGATTTCCTTGCACGCCTTGACGCAGCGAGTGCCCATTTCATTGCGCTGCTCCTCACTGAGTCCAGGCGCCGGCGCTTCTTCGACGACCTTTTGATGGCGGCGCTGGGTAGAGCAATCACGTTCCCCCAGATGCACACAATTACCACGGGTGTCGGCGATGACCTGAAACTCGATATGGCGCGGGTTTTCCAGAAACTTTTCCATGTAGACCATATCGTTACCAAAGGCCGCGCCGGCTTCGCCCTTGGTCAGGGTGATAGCGCTATGCAGATTGGCCTCGGTATGAACCACCCGCATGCCACGCCCACCGCCGCCGCCTGCGGCCTTGATGATGATCGGGAAACCGATACGGCGGGCGATCGTTAGGGTCTCTTCGGGATCATCGCCCAGCGGACCATCCGAGCCCGGCAAGCAGGGAATTCCGGACTTTTTCATCGCCTCGATGGCGGCCACTTTGTCCCCCATTACGCGGATGGTTTCAGGCTTCGGGCCGATAAAGACAAAGCCACTCTGAATCACCTTTTCGGCGAAGTCGGCGTTTTCCGAGAGGAAACCATAGCCGGGGTGTATGGCCTCCGCATCGGTGACTTCCGCTGCGCTGATGATGGCAGGCACGTTCAGGTAACTTTCTCTTGAAGAGGCCGGACCGATGCAGACCGACTCGTCAGCGAGGCGAACGTGCTTCAGGTCGCGGTCGGCCTCGGAATGCACGGCGACCGCCTTGATGCCAAGTTCGCGGCAGGCCCTAAGGATACGCAGGGCTATTTCGCCCCGGTTGGCAATCAGAATTTTACCGATCATGGTGTGAACTCAGGTGTCCGATCGTGATATGGCGCGGGATCGAGAAGATTTATTCAATGACGAATAGCGGCTGGTTGTATTCGACCGGCTGCGCATTTTCCACCAGCACCTTGGTGATCTTGCCCGACTTGTCCGCTTCGATCTGATTGAGGATTTTCATGGCCTCGATGATGCAAAGCGTATCGCCTGCTTCGACGCGCTGGCCGAGTTCCACGAACAGCTTGGCACCGGGTGTGGGTGACCGATAGAAGGTGCCTACCATGGGTGAGCGCACAATGTGCCCGGTGAGCGGATCGGCCTCACCCTTTTTCAGCGACGGCTCACCGCCGGCGGCGATCATTGGCTGAGGCGCCGCGGCCATGGGTGCCGCAACCATCTGCGTTGCCTGGATGATGTTGCTTTGGCGACTGATGCGAACCGATTCCTCGCCCTCATGAATTTCGATTTCAGTGACATCGGACTCGCCGATCATGTCGATCAATTTTTTTATTTTGCGGATATCCATCGTTTTATTGACCTTGGTGTGAAGTAGTTGCCTCAATGGCAGCCTTCAGCGCGAGTTCGTAACCCAAAGGGCCCAAACCGCAGATGACGCCTTTGGCGATATCGGAAAGATAGGAATGCTTGCGGAACGGCTCCCGCGCATGGACGTTGGAAAGATGGACCTCGATAAACGGGATCCGGGTCGCCAGCAAGGCATCGCGGAGCGCAATGCTGGTATGGGTATAGGCGCCGGGGTTGATGACGATGAAGTCTGCCCTCTCGCGATAAGCGGCATGAATGCGGTCGATCAGTGCGCCTTCCGTGTTGCTTTGAAAACAGGCCAGCTTGTGACCGGATTGACTGGCCAGCGCCACCAGATGAGCATCGATTTCGGCCAGGGTCTGCTTGCCATATACTCCGGGTTCGCGAACCCCCAGCATGTTCAGATTCGGACCGTTGAGTACGAGAATGCTGGCCATGAAAAGGGGAAACGCTCCGAAATGCAAAAGTGGGAAAGCATTTTGCCCAAACGTCGCAATATTGTCCATGAAATGCCCGCTTTTCAGCAGAACCTGCTCAGTTGGTCATTGCGCGCCCAGCAGCGGATTCACTTTTTCCAATAACTGCTCTCGTCGAAACAGCCCGGTATGGGCGTAGACCTTATGGCCCTCGCGGTCGAACACCACGGAAAACGGCAAGGCGGACAATTCATTCCCGAGATTATCCGCCCAGTCAGGTACATTGGCATTTCCCACCAGAACCGGGTAGCTGACAGGGTGCTTGGCAAGAAAACTGCGCACCACGGCAGGATCATCAATGGCAATCCCCACGAACTGCAGGCCCTTGTTGCCCAGCTCCTTCTGCAAGGCATCGAACTCCGGCATTTCTTCCCGGCAGGGGGGGCACCAGGTGGCCCAGAAATTGAGCACCAGCACCTTGCCCCGCCACTCGGCCAGACCATGGGAGCCGCCGTCAAGATCGACCAACGTCGGTTCGGGCATTACAACGGCGGAAGGCACCGAGGTCCAACGATAAGTGATGAAGCCTGCCAGCATCGCCGCCACGAGGCTGTAGATCAACCCTTTTCTCATCGCAACACCTGCTTGACGTGCGCCAGAAACTCATCAGCCTCCATGAAACCGATCACCCGCAAAGCCTTGCGCTCACGACCATCCGCGCCAAAGAAAAGCGTCGCGGGGGGGCCGATGAGACCGAAGTGCTTCAGGAGCCCGGCATGTTGTTCCGTGTTTTCCGTCACATCCACCTTCAGCAAAACCATCGACCCTAGCGTCTTGATGACCCGCGGATCCTTAAAGGTGTAATGCTCCATCTCCTTGCAGGAGACGCACCAGTCGGCATAGAAATCGAGCATGACCGACTCCCCGTTGGCGGAGGCCTCGGCGATCGCCTTCTCCATCTCAAGAATGGAATTCACCGGACGGAATTTCAGTTCGTCCACCAACGGCCCCTGGCCATCCACCCGTGTGGTCGCTCCAGCAATTCCCTTGAGTGGCTGCAATGGATTGGTGCTATTGGAGGCGACGCCGATCAGCAGCAGAATGCCATAGGCTAGCATCGAAATGCCGACCCCCTTCCACAGTCTGCGCCAGCCAGAAACGGTTTCGGGCAACGTATCCAGTGCGCCCAGATAGATGGCCGGTACGATCAAAAGCAGGGCCCAGAGCAGCAGGGTGACTGCCGATGGCAGGATACGATCCAGCAGCCATATGGCAATCGCCAGCAGCCCAACACCGAAGACCGCCTTGACGGCATTCATCCAGGTTCCGGCACGCGGCAGCAGTTTTCCGGCCGACGCGCCGATCACCAGCAGGGGTAGACCCATCCCCAGGCCCAGTGCAAACAGGGCCAGCCCTCCCAGCAATGCATCACCGGTCTGTCCGATATAAATCAGGGCCCCCGCCAGCGGTGCGGCGACGCAAGGGCCGACGATCAGTGCCGACAATGCCCCCATGACCGCCGCCCCCGCCAGCGTGCCACCGTGTTGCTGATTGCTGACTCTAGCGATACTGGATTGCAGAAACCCTGGCAATTGCAGCGAGAAAAGCCCAAACATCGAAAGTGCCAACAGGACAAATACGGCGCTGAAGGCGATGATCACCCGGGGCTCCTGAAACAGCGCCTGAAGATTGCTGCCGAACAATCCAGCCAGCACACCAAACAGCGTATAGGCAAGCGCGGAGGCCAGCACATAACTGAGCGACAACATAAAGGCGCGGCCCGTGGTGATCTTGTGCCCTTGACCGACGATGATGCCGGACAGGATCGGAATCATCGGGAAGATACAGGGAGTGAATGCCAGTAGCAGTCCCATTCCCAGAAAACTCAGAGCGGTCAGCCAGATGGAATCCTTCCGGAGGTGATCCACGATCACGCATTGTTCCGACAGGCCCTCGGTTTCCACAAACCCGGCGGGTGGCCCGATCAGGCATTCGCCCATGGCCGGATCAGCCGAGCCAACTGCCGCAGGCGCAGCACCGAGTACCCCCCCTGCAGGCAGCTCCAGCACGACCGTCTTTTCCATGGGGGGATAACAGACCCCGCGCTCGGCGCAGCCCTGAAAGGCCGCGCGCAATTCGATAGGGCCCGCATCCAGACTGATGCGCTCCAGGGGCACGGCAAAACCAACATCCTTATGGAAGACCTCCACTGAGCCAAATTCCGGATCCTGCTTGGGCTCGCCATGGGGGACCTGGTATGCACCCAACCGAACCTCGGAGGAATCACTCAGCGCCAGAATGAATTTCTCTCGATATAAGTAATAACCATCCGCGATCCGCCAACTGACCCAGAGCATGTTGGCGTCCTTGATTTCGGCATAAAAATGGAAAGCCTCATCCGGTGGCAGAAGATCACCCTGCCCGCCCGGCTTAATGCCCAATGATTTGAAAATATCCTTCAGCGTTGAGTTGGAGCCACTGTCGTTTGCAGCGATTGTCACCGGATCCGTTGGCCAGGACAGCGCGACGGCCTGTTTGTGGGGGGAATAACAGACGCCGGCATCCGCGCATCCCTGCGATGACACATCGACCAAAACCTTATCTGTCGTCGTCCTCTGGCGGATGAGCGGAACGCGAATTTCCAGATGCCCGCGATAGACTTCCATGACACCCATCGAGTCATCATGTTTAGTTTCGGTCGGCGGAAAGATCGGCTTGCCCAGGGCCACTTCGGGTGACCGGGAGGCGAACTTCAATCGCTTCTGGTAAAGGTGATAGCCGTCTGCAATGTCCCAGTTGAACACTGCCACGTCCTCATCTAGTCGATACGAGAAGCGAAAGGCCTCATCGTTCGGCAACAGTTCGGCGGTGGTGATGGCAAAAGCCGGGTTAATGGCTAAACCCAGCCACAGACTCGCAAGCACGCCTCCATGACCGAGCGTGAGAGCGAGGACGATACCTATTCGACTCATGAAGGTTGACCTACCCATGCGCTGATCCAGTCAAAATAGTCCTGACTCCCTTGTTCAAGCGGGATGGCGATGATTTCCGGCACTTCGTAAGGGTGTCGTTGCTTGATGAATGCCTCAAGCCCGGCAAACCCGGCTGTCTCGGTTTTGACCAGCAAAAGCTGCTCGCTGGCGGTTTCCACTCGCCCTTGCCAGCCGTAAACCGACGTCACTCCCGGTAACAGATTGACACAGGCCGCAAGCCGTTGCTCCACCAGCGCGACAGCGAGTTCATTCGCTATATCCACATCCGGGCAGCTACACAAAACTAGACAGTAGTCGGCTGGCATGGCACAAAGCCCATTGAAAAAGTCCCGGGATTCTAAACCTGTGAGCGCCACATGAACATTAGCCGACCCTTTTTACTGCTGCTCGGGGCCCTGCCCTTCATCGAGATCCTGCTGCTGATCCGTGTCATCGGCATGGTAGGTTTCATCGCCACCCTCGGGCTGTTGCTGCTGGCCGCCGCCACCGGGATGACGATTATCCGCACGCAAGGCATGTCGGCACTGATTCGCTCCCAGCAAGCGCTGGCGCGGGGTGAACTGCCGGCCCGTGAGGTGGTGAACAGCGGCATTGCCGTACTGGGGGGCGTCCTGCTGGTGATTCCCGGCTTCCTCAGCGACCTGCTCGCCCTGCCCTGTCTGATCCCACCGATACGCGGCCGTCTTGCCGAACATCTCATCAACAGTCGATTCAGCGTCCCGGCCACCCAGCCGCGCCCCAGTGGTGACTCGGTGATTGAAGGTGAATTTCGTCGGGAGGACTGACGCGTCTGGCTGACGGCGGGCCCCTGACCGAAGCGCTTCACTTTGCTTTGACTTGGCCGCCCGCTTGGAACATGCTCTAAATTCAAATCCGCAACCCATAACAAGGTGAAATCCATGACTATCAAAATTGGCGAGACGCTTCCGGAAGGGACTCTGATCGAATGTGTCGAGTTCGACCCGGCCAATGGCTGCCCCATTAACCCGCAAACGCTGAACGTGCTTGAGTTGACCAAGGGCAAGAAAGTGGTGATTTTTGGACTGCCTGGGGCGTTCACCCCCACCTGCTCACTGAAACATCTGCCGGGCTATGTGGAGCAGAGTGCCGCCCTCAAGGCCAAAGGCGTCGACGAAGTCTGGTGCGTGTCCGTGAACGATCACTTCGTCATGGCGGCCTGGGGCCGTGAACAGAAGGTCGGCGACAAGGTACGAATGATGGCCGATGGCAGCGCGGACTATGTCAAGAAGCTGGGCCTCGACCGCGACCTCACGCCCAACGGCATGGGCATTCGCTCACAACGGTTCGGCATGATCGTCGACAACGGCGTGGTCAAGTACCTAGGCGTAGAAGCCTCCGGCAAGTTCGAGGTCTCCAACGTCGAAGCCGTTCTGGCCCAGCTCTAACCAAACCAGACTCAGGTGCCGGCAGAGATGATCATCCAGGGATTGAATCCGAACCGTTGATAGCCCTGCTCGTTGAGCAACAGATCCATGGCCAAGGTGCCGAGGTCATCGGCCAAGGGATCGGCAGCGGGTGACTTGTCCCGGTCGATGCGCTTGAGGTAAACCCGGCAGGCATCGCAGGTTTCTGCCTGGATAGCCGGGTCGGCGCCTTCGATGCCGCGGTAGGCAATGTGCTCTCCGCTGCCGCACTGGATGCACTGAATGCGCGGATAGGGCCATTCCGAAGCACAGAAGCCACAATGGAGGTAACGCAAGCCCGGCGTTTCGCCAACGGTGCGGAGGACGCTCGCGACGGGCCAAGCATGGCAAACCGGGCAGAGGCCAGGCTCGGTCGCTCGACCCAGGTCGTCGACATTCAGTCCGGTAGCCCACCAGGCGAGCTCGATCTGCAAGGCAGCGGCCACGAAAGGCAGCACCGCAATAGCATCCGGGGCCGGTTGCCCCGCCCGCAACCCCCTCACCCACCTCTCCACATCTGGTTGGCTTGCCTCGACGATACGAGCAACCGCCAACTTCACAGCCGCGGATCGTGATTGAAAGCCCTGAACCAACATTTTCAATAACGACGTCAGCGCAGAACCCCCCTGAATTTCCATGCGCTGGAGTTCGCCGTCGGGATTGCCTTCAGCCCCACTTTCCCAGCCGGGAGAAATCCATCGTCTTGAATCAGGCGTACTCATGATTTTGGCCTGCCGCTCGGCCAATTCGGCCATCAACAACAGGTAGCCGCCCAGACTCGGCACCGACGATGCCAAGTCGCGCAGTCGCTGTGTCCGTTGTCGAAACAGGCGGTCAGGCTTAGGCAATAGAATCGTAGTGGGCTGGCCGGCGTCCGTGCCGGCGGCAGGATTCAAGGCTTGTCCCCGCCCTGCAGGATGCGCTTGTACCAGCCGGGGTGATGCTTGCTGGCCCAGGCGCGGCTGACGGTGCCGCGCACCATGGCACCGACCGTGCCGCGTATCCATATGGCGGCGTAGATGTGGACGATGATGCCGGAGATCATGACGAAGGCGCAGACGGCGTGCAGCAGCACGGCGATGCGGATGACATCGATGGGGAAATAGCCGGCGAACCAAGGCCGCCAGATGATGACACCGGTAATCAGCAGCGTCGGGATCGTGGCGATCATGGTCCAGAACAGCAGTTTCTGGCCGGCGTTGTAGCGGTCGACCTCCGGCAGCCGGTCTTCCCGGTTCTGGATCACATCCCCGATGCGTTTCAACCATTCGACGTCGTTGCGGCTGATGAGGTTGTGATGCCAGAACTTCAGCGCCAGCCCGGCAAACGACAGGAACATCACCACGCCGATATAGGGATGCAGGATGCGCGTCCACACTGGGCCGCCAAAGAACTGGCTGAACCAGAACATCGACGGGTGAAACAGCGCCAGCCCGGAAAAGGCCAGCAGCAGGAAGGTGATGGCGGTGAGCCAGTGATTGGCGCGCTCGGCGGGCGAGTAACGCCGGATGAGGCGGGAATGGGTTTCGGTCTTCATGCCTTGTGGTCCTCCTCCTCATCCTCGGCGTCGTTAGGGCCGATGGTCACGTAATGGAAGAAACCGGCCAGCGCAGTGAACAACATCGCCGCCGTCGCCAGCGGTTTCATGACGCCTTTCCACAGACCCACCGTCGGACTGATGGTCGGCTCTTTCGGCAGGTCGTTGTAGAGATGCGGCTGGTCAGCGTGATGCAACACATACATGACATGGGTGCCGCCGACGCCAGCCGGGTCATACAGCCCGGCCTGATCGAAGCCGCGCTCCTTGAGGTCGGCGATGCGGTCGTTGGCGTGATCGATCATGTCTTCCTTGCTGCCGAATACCAACGCCTGCGTCGGGCAGGCCTTAATGCAGGCCGGCTCCAGCCCAACCGACACCCGGTCGGAACAGAGCGTGCACTTATAGGCCTTGCTGTCCTTTTTCGAGATCCGCGGCACGTCGAACGGGCAGCCGGCCACGCAATAGCCGCAACCGATGCAATGCTCCTCCTGAAAGTCGACGATGCCATTGCTGTACTGAATGATGGCCCCCGGCGACGGGCAGGCCTTGAGGCAGCCGGGATCGGCGCAGTGCATGCAGCCATCCTTGCGGATCAGCCATTCCAGCGTGCCGTTCTGTTCATGCTCGGCAAAACGCATCAGCGTCCAACTGTTCTCGGTCAGGTCGTGCGGGTTCTGGTAGGAACCCTCGTTGATGCCGACCTCCTCGCGCAGATCGTTCCACTCCTGGCAGGCCGACTGGCAAGCCTTGCAGCCGATGCACTTGGTGACGTCGATGAGCTTGGCCACTTCCTGCTGTTGCCGTTGCTGCGGCGGGGGCGTCGTGGTGGCCGAGCGCCGGGTGATATCCAGGGATTGTAGTGACATGGCTTACACCTCCGTCCGGCCTTTGAGCAACCGTTCCAGCAACGACAACTTAGGGGTGGCGCCCGTCTTGCCATCCCAACGTCGACTCGGCGCCGGCGGGTTGGGCAGCTCGGCATGCCGTGCCGCCAGCCCTGTGACCTTCTCCACCTTGACCAGAAACGCCTTGAATTCGGGCGTCTGCGTATTGGCGTCGCCGAGATAGGGCGTCAGGTTGTTGCAGAAGAAGCCCTTGCGCGTCTCGCCCATGAAACCCCAGTGCACGGGAATGCCGATCTGATGCAGCGGCTTGCCGGCCACGGTGAGCACCGGCAGGCGCTTGGTCACCACGGCCACGGCGCGAATCTGGCCGCGCCTCGAACGCACCAACACGATCTCGCCATTGGCAATGCCCAGCTCTTTCGCCAGCGCCTCGCCGATCTCGACGAATTGCTCCGGCTGCAGCGAGGCATTGATGCGGACATGGTTGGTCCAGGTGTTGAACAGTTCGGTGATGCGGTAGGTAGTCGCCACGATGGGAAATTCGCTGCTATCGCCCAGCATCGCACGATCCTTGTCGAACACCCGCGCCGCCGGATTGCTGATCACCTTCGGGTGCAACGGATTGCCGCCCAGCGGCGTCTCGAAGGGTTCGTAATGCTCGGGGAAGGGGCCATCCGCCAGCTTGTCCGCGCCGAACAGCCGGCCCACGCCCTCGGCGTTCATGATGAACGGCAACATGTCGCTGCCCGGGGCCTGATCGATCTTGAAGTCGGGCACATCGCAGCCGGTCCAGCGCTGGCCGTCCCATTCCAGAATCCGCCGCTTCGGGTCCCACGGTTGGCCGGACGGGTCACACGAGGCGCGGTTGTAAAGAATTCGCCGGTTGGCCGGCCAGGACCAGGCCCAGCCGGGCGAGATGCCCTGACCGCTGGGGTCGGACGGATCGCGTCGAGCCATCTGGTTGCCGGCCTCGGTCCAAGCACCGCTGAAGATCCAGTTGCCGCAGGCGGTGCTGCCGTCGTCGCGCAGCAGAGCAAACCCCGGCAGTTGCTGACCCTTTTTCAGCAGCACCTTGCTGGTGTCATCGGGATCGGTCAGATCAGTCAGCGCCTGACCGTTGTACTCGCGGGCCAGTTCATCCGGCTTGGGATCGTGAGGATCGTGATACGGCCAGTGCAGATGCTGGATCGGTTCATGGAAGGCGCCGCCTTCCTGCTCGTAGAGTTCGCGCAGCCGCAGAAACAGATCGGACATGATCTCGATGTCGGTCTTGGCCTCGCCGGGCGGCTCCGCCCCCTTCCAGTGCCATTGCAGCCAGCGCGAACTGTTGACCAGCGAGCCATCTTCCTCGGCGAAACAGGTCGTCGGCAGACGGAAGACCTCGGTTTGGATTTCGGCCGGGTTCACGTCGTTGTGCTCGCCGTGGTTCTGCCAGAACTCCGAAGTTTCGGTGGCCAGCGGGTCCATAACCACCATAAACTTGAGTTTGGCCATGCCGCCTCGGACCTTGTTCTTGTCCGGGTAGGAGGCCAGAGGATTGAAGCCCTGACAGATAAAGCCATTGACCTTGCCTTCGGCCATGAGATCGAACAGCCGCAGGCTGTCGTAAGGCTTGTCCAGCTTGGGCAGCCAGTCGTAGGCGAAATCGTTGTCGGCCTTAGCCGCATCGCCGTACCAGGCCTTCATCAGGCTCGTGTGAAACTTCGGGAAGTTCGACCAATAGCTTAACTGGCCGGGCCGCAGCGGCTTGAGGGTACGCTTGGCGAGATAGCCGGCCCGGTCGGCCTCGTGGTCACGCGGCAAGGTCATGTAGCCCGGCAGCATCTCGGTCAACAGGCCGAGGTCGCTCAGGCCCTGAATGTTCGAGTGACCGCGCAAAGCGTTCACCCCGCCGCCGCTCAGGCCGATATTGCCCAGCAGGAGCTGGATCATGGCCATGACGCGGATGTTCTGCACGCCGACCGAGTGATGCGTCCAGCCCAGTGCATACAGGCTGGTCAGTGCCCGGGCCGGTGTGGCGGTCGAGGCGATCAGCTCGCAGACCTGGAGGAAGGAATCGACCGGCGTGCCGCACAGCTCGTGCACCTGTTCCGGCGTGTATCGGTCGACATGCGTCTTCAGCAGATTCAGGACGCAGCGCGGATGCTGGAGCGAGTCATCCACCTTGGCATAGCCTTGCTCGTCCAACTCGTAGGTCCAGGTCGTCCTGTCGTAGCGGACTTCCGGGTTGTTGGCATCATAGCCGCTGAACAAGCCGTCGTCGAAGCGGAAATCCTCGCGCACAATGAACGCGGCGTTGGTGTAGGCCTTCACATAGGGCGGGTTGATGGCATTCTTTTCGAGCAGATAGCGGATGACACCATTGAGGAACGCGATGTCGGAGCCAGCGCGGATCGGCACGTACAGGTCCGCCACCGCCGCCGTGCGCGTGAAGCGCGGATCGACCACGATCAGTTTTGCCTTGTTGCGCGCCTTGGCTTCCACAGCCCATTTGAAGCCGACCGGGTGCGCCTCGGCCGGGTTGCCGCCCATGGCAATGATGACGTCGGCATGCTGGATGTTCATCCAGGTGTTGGTCATCGCGCCGCGCCCGAAGCTGGACGCCAGCGCCGTCACCGAAGGGGCGTGGCAGATGCGCGCCTGGCTGTCGATCATGACCATGCCCAGTGCCCGGGCGATCTTGTTGGTCAGGTAACCGGTCTCGTTGGAGGCCGCCGAAGCCGCCAGGAAACCCGTCGACACCCAGCGGTTGACGGTCTGGCCCTTATCATTTTTGGCGATGAAATGGGCGTCGCGGTCGTCCTTCACCCGGCGGGCGATCTGCTCCATCGCCCACTCCCAGGAAACCCGCTGCCACTCGCGGCTGCCCGGCGCCCGGTATTCGGGGTAGCGCAGGCGCGTCTTGCTGTGCACAAATGACAGCAGCCCCGAGCCCTTGGGGCACAGGCTGCCGCGACTGACCGGATGATCGGGGTCACCCTCGATATGGATGATTTCCGGCTTGGCGTTTTTGGCCTTGTCACCCAGGCTATACATGATCAAGCCGCAGGCTACCGAGCAGTACGGGCAGGTATTGCGCGTCTCGGTGGTGCGGGTCAGCTTGAAGGTGCGGACATCTGCAACCGCGGCTTCGGGCGAGAAACCCAGCGCGGCCAACGAGGACGCCCCGAGCGAGGTCGCACTCAGCTTGAAGAACTGGCGTCGGTTGACTTGCATGATGCGGGTACTCCTGTCTGATCGAATGCCGCTGGATATCGCCGGGCTACCGGTTTGCGAATCGTGTCACGAATGGGTGTTTGCTGCCAAGGTGTGGGCAACCCCAAGGGCTTGCGGGGGATATTTTCCCGTCAGTGAATGCTCAACGCCCTTTTGCCGGGATTCGCGGCGGCCTCAAGTAAGCCCTTCATAGCGGTGAGGGGCCCCCTTCGGTGCCCTGCATCAGGCATCGATCGCCACGATCCTCGGTATATGCCGGCCGCCCTCGAAAGGCGTGTTCAGGAAGGTTTCGACGATTTTTTTGGCCATCTCCAGGGGGACGATGCGCTGGCCCATGGCAACGCAGTTGGCATCGTTGTGGGAGCGGGTGAGGAAGGCGGTTTCCTCGTTGAAGGCGTAACCGCAGCGGCAGCCCTTGACCCGATTGGCGACGATGGCTTCCCCGTTGCCGCTGCCGCCCAGGACGATGCCGCGTTCGACCTCGCCCTTGACCACCGCCTCGGCGCAGGGGCGAATCCAGGTCGGGTAATCGGTGCGTTCGTCGCTGAAGCAGCCATAGTCGGTGATTTCATGACCGAGCGAGGTGAGCCAGTGGCGAAGGGCTTCCTTGTGATCGAAGCCAGCGTGGTCGGATGCGATGCCGATTTTCATGTTCCATTCTCCGTGGGGTTGGGGTGAATTACCTGGCTATCTTCGCAAGAGCCGACCAAGCTGCCAATAGCTAGACCTGCCTCAACCGATATGGATAGGTGCCACGGGATGGCCGTCGCTTGCCGACTCGGGTATCTTGACGCCATCCCTGTTTTCCCGAGTTCACCAGGAGAAGAGTCATGACTGAACAAACCAAACTCCGCTGGGGCATCCTTGGTGCAGCGCGCATCAATGAGCGGCTGCTGCCGGCCATCGTCGAGGCGCGGAATGCCGAGCTGGTTGCCATCGCCAGCCGGCGTCCCGGCGCTGCTGCCGAGACCTTGGCGAAATATGCGCCCAATCAGCCCAGTGTTACCGCCCATGACGGACTGGAACCTCTGCTGGATGATGACCGAATTCAGGCGGTTTATCTGCCGATGGCGAACGAGGAGCATGCCGAGTGGGCGCTCAAGGCCATCGCGCGCGGCAAGCATGTGCTGATCGAAAAGCCGATGGCGCTGACCGTGGCCGACATCGAGGCGATCGAAATGGCGGCGCGCCAGCAGAGCGTGACGGTGATGGAGGGGTTCATGTACCGCTTTCATCCACAGCATGCCCGCGTGCGGGAACTACTGGCGTCGGGTCTTATCGGCGACATCAAGTTCGTACGGACCAGCTTCTCCTTCCAGATGAAGCCGGCGCGTCTCTACCGGCTGGCACGGGATATCTCGCTGGGCGGCGGGGCGATGTGGGACATCGGCTGCTACGCCGTCCATACGGCGCGCATGTGGTTCGACGACGCACCCAAGACGGTCACGGCGATGACGCACACGGTGGAGAGCGGCGCGGACATCTCGACCAGCGGGATCATCGATTTTGGCGGCGGTCGGCGTGGGCATTTCGATTTCAGCTTCGAATGCTCCCGCCGTTCGGAATACGAGATCACCGGCACCCTGGGTTCCATCAAATGCCCGACGGTGTGGCAGTTGCCGGGCGATGTGCCGGAAATCCAGTGGTGGACCGAGGACGGCCGGCGCGGCGAGGAGCGGCTGAAGCCAGCCAATCACTTCGTGCTGGAGATCGAGGGGTTCAGCGAATCGGTGCTAACGGGGCGGCCGCCCTTGCTGTCGTTCGACGACGCCAGAGCCAATTGCCGGGTGATCGTGGCGGCGCTGGAATCGGCAGCGACCGGCCGGACCATTTCGATCGCGGCGACTTCGGCATGAGCCAGCAAGCCTCCGCGGCCACCGAGTTTTTCGTCGATACCTGGGAGGCCTACCGGAAGCTGGTGGCCGCCAATGACATGTTTCACCGGGAACTCTATGCCGAGATGGAAAAACGGCTCACGCCCGCCGATGGGCCGCCGTTCTCGCTGCTGGATCTCGGCTGCGGCGATGCCGCCACGCTGGCGCCGGTGCTGCGACGGCTGCCGGTATCGAGCTATCTCGGGGTCGACCTGTCGCCGGTCGCGCTGGAACTGGCGGCGGCCAATCTCCGGGGGCTCAACGGAGCAGTGGCCTTTCAACTGGAGAATATCCTCGACACGCTGGCGGGCGAGAGAGAGCCGGTAGATGTGATCTTTTCCAGCTTTGTCCTGCACCATCTGGACGCTGACGAGCAGTTGGCCTTTTTGCAGGGCTGCCGCCGGCATTTGCGGCCGGGCGGGACGCTCTTGCTGATCGACGTGCTGCGCGACGAGGGCCAGACCTTGCCCGATTATCTCGATGCCTACATCGGGGTGATGGAACGCGACTGGACGACGCTGACGCCCGAGGAGTGCCGCTATGCGACCACGCATGTGCGCCATTTCGACCGGCCGGGTACCCTGGGTGAGTTGCGAGCCCGCGGCGAGGTCGCCGGATTTCGGGAATTCCAGCCGGTGTGCCGGCATACCTGGCACCATCTGGTGGGTATGCGGGCCGTCTGACGGGGGCCAGGGATCGGCCCCATTGGATTCGGAGTCAGTGCTGGCTCAGCTTACGGTAGTCGATCGACAGTTTCAGGCCAGCGAACTTGCCCCTCAGACGGACCAACTCGTCCTTGGCCGGATCGAAATAGAGGTAGGCTTCGGCGATCCTGCGTTCCTCGTATTCCTTGTCCACTGGCTGTGAAGCCGCCTTGAAACGGTAAAGCAGCACCTTCATGCCATCGTCGCGGCCTTCCTGGTACGGGGGGCCCATAACCTTGGTGATGTCCGCGGTTTTCGGCAGTTTGGCTGTCAGCTTGGGCAAATCCTCGGGGTCCACCTTGAGCTGCTTCTTGCCCTGATCCACCTTGCCCACGCCCAGAGAACGTATTGACGCTTCCAGAAATTGCGGCGGCGCCATTTCCACGAACAGGGGCGAAAAATCAAAGGCCGCGAGGCGATGCTCGGCGTTGTAGGTCATGATGAAGGAAACTATCTTGGTCTTCTGCTCTGGCGTCCTGGTCGGATCCATGTGGAAATCCAGGTACCAGCGATAGCTTCCCTGAGGCTGCTTTTCTATCCGACTGGGGCGAAGTTTGCTGAGATAGACAAAATCGTCACTGAACAGCACCGGCTTCAGCAAATGCACGATGAAATGCTGGTCAGCCACTTCAATCCGGACATTCTCGTCAAAATCTGCCAGCTGATTCTTGATTTCAAGCAACCGCAACCACACGCAACCCGACAGCATCAGCATCATTGCCAGGAGCAAAAGCCGAGACAGTGGGGGGGCATTGTGATGCTTCATGGCGGCTCCAGCTGGAGAAAAAGGACGTGGATGGACGGGGCGAAGGTTAACAGAGGGTTAGCTGGGGTCAGCATGAACGGATATGTGACTGTTTTTTTTGGGTATGCCGTTCGCGCTGAGAGAGCTTGTCGAAGCGCTGTTTTTGGAGATTCCCTGAAAGGGCCAGGGCTTGGTGATGTGAAGTAGGGGGATGACTAACCCTGCCGGAGCCTAACAGGAAGG
>JBILGM010000106.1:0-11633 GCA_044351045.1 Methylococcaceae bacterium
AATCCTGGGGCCTGAGTGCTGGGTGGAGACAGATTCAGCCCGGTTGATGGTTACCCTGCACGTCCCTTTAATCAGGGCAAGGATTGACCAGAATCTCAGGTCTTGGACTTTGAGTAATGAAATGCGAAATCCTCTCCATCAAAACCCTCAGCCGCTCCATGTTCAGAATCACCTAGCCTTGGGTGACGTCTGAAGTGGTGTGGTTGAGGAGGCGTTTTAGACTATAGCCGCTGATGTCTCGTCCCTCGTCGGGAGATGTTCAATCCCTTATGAATGTAGCACGGCTGCCACCAAAAGTGGCAAATAGGTGGCAGGAATAAAAAGAAAAAAGCCCCCCGAAAGGTGTCAAACGGCTTTGAAAAGTATCCAGGGGAGAGCGTCCAATAGTTTCCAGATGACGAGTAAGGTTATTGGGTGGGAGTGCTCTTTTTCCGTTGCTTGAAAAGATAGGAGTCATTCCCCGTTTCGAGGATGTTCCAGTGGTGGGTGATGCGGTCCAGCAAGGCTGTGGTCATCTTGGCATCTCCGAACACCTGCACCCACTCGGCGAAGTTGAGATTGGTGGTGATGATCGAGGATGTCTTTTCATAGAGCTTGCTGACCAGATGGAACAGTAAGGCACCCCCGGAGGCAGGGAACGGCAAATAGCCCAACTCATCGAGAGTGATGGCGTCCATGTGGACGAGTTGCTTGGCGACGTTACCTTCCCGACCTTGCTGCTTTTCCCGATCCAGTGGGTTTACTAGGTCGACGGCGTTGTAGAACCGCACCCGCTTGCACTGATGAATGGCCGCGATGCCCAGAGCCGTGGCCAGGTGGGTTTTACCGGTTCCAGTCCCACCCACCAGAATCACATTATGAGCCTCCTCCATGAATCCGGCCGTAGCGAGCTGCTCCAACCGATGCTGTGCCAGCGGCGTTTTACTCTAGTTGAAGCTCAACAAGTCGCGATGGATCGGAAAGCGAGCGGCCCTGAGTGGATAGTTGAGGCTGCGTGATTGCCGATACGCTTGTTCAGCGGCGATCAACCGGTCCAGCCAGACTTCGGGTATCACGGGCTTTTGTTGATGACCTAACTCGGCCAGCCATTCACTCCAGGCGGCGGCCATGCCCTAGAGGTGCAATGCCTTGAGATCTACCATGCGATCAATGGACAAGGGCACCCCGCGCAAGCTGTCATAACGGCTGCAGTCGGCGACCGGTTCCAGCGTCAGTTGAGGTATCGACGCACTGGCGGATTCAAGTGTTTTCGGCCTCGATGCCTCGGTCAGCCGCTGCATGGCATTGACCACCACAGCGGAGCAAATCACCCCGGACTGCAATGTCAGATCACAGGCCACCTCCAGGGTTTCCAAGCCGTTGTCGCCCAGCTCATGAGCCATCAGCAGGAGATCGACAAAGGCGCGATCCCCCTTGTCCTGCTTCAGAATACGGTCTCGCACCACTTGGATGGGTACAGGTAGATCCCACTGGACGAAAGGTGCCCCGTGACGCAGAGCTCCGGGTTTTTTCTCGATCACGGGGAGGTAATGCCAGGGATCACAAATCAGCTGACCGCGACCGAAGCAGCGTGGGTGGTCAGCCACAATGTCCTCATTGGCCACGATGCGGACGTGGTCGGCGGAGAGACGGACCGAGACCACCTGATTGACCCATTGGGCCGGTACGCTGTAGCGATTCCGATCCGCCGACACCAGGCATTGGGAGCTCACCCGGCGCATGTTATCGACATGCCCCTCGAAACGGGCCGTGACGGGAATCATAGCGCCCTATTCTTCAGCAAAACACTCTGCGATGGTGCGTGAAGCCTGTTCTGGGTGAGCGCGTCGAGCCAATTCCTGACAACGCTGGGCCAGCCAAGCATTGAGTTCAGCAAAACTGTCGAAACGCGGTGTCGGCGTAAACAACCATTCGCGCACGTTACCGACCTGATTCTCCACTTGCCCCTTTTCCCACCCCGATTCAGGGGTGCAGGCGACCGGCTCAAACGGGTAATGGCTGGCCAGGGCCATGAATCGCCGATTGAAGCGACGCTCCTTCCCCAGGAATATGGTGTCCATCTCTGTTTTGAGGTTGTCATAGACCATGCGCTTGGGGGCGCCGCCGAAGAACGCAAACGCCTGAATATGGGCATCCAGCACCATCTCCTGCGTTTCCCGTGGGTAGGCGACCACAAACATCTTCCGGCTATAGCTCAAGCGGAAATGCGCCACCTTGATCACCTGCTCGACCCCCCGAATGGCGACGGTCTCATGACTCCAGTCGAACTGGCAGGTATCTCCCGGGGAGAACAGCAAGGGTACAAACGCTTGCGTGACTTTGGGTGTTTCTCTGCGTGCCCGCTTCCACTCTTTCACAAAGCGCTGAATCGAGGAATAGCCGCCTCGATAGCCCTCTACCTGTAACCGCCTCGAATTTTTAACAGTCCATTGGCCTTCTTTAATACATCACGCTCAAGCTGCAAACGCCGGATGTCGTGTTGAAGCTTGTCGACTTGCTGCTGCAGCTCCTAGGGTCAAAAATAGGTGCAAATCAACAACTGATTTCTACTTAACCCCACCCAAAGACAAAGCCACTGGATTAAGGCCGCAGGGACTTTTGCCGTTGCTAGAGACCTGAGCTTGTGTGACCGAGGGCATATTTTGTGGGATCAGCCCTCCCAAAATGGCTTCGCCTACTGGGCAGACACAATTCGCTGTAGTGACTCCGTTAACTGGAGTCGCATTGATAGTGCAGGCCATAGACCAACATTGACTGATGGCCTGCGTTTGTCCGGACTTAAAGGTTGGGGTGTTTATCGTAATGTTGGGGATATTAGGGCCTGTACAGGTTGTTTCTACGGGTGCTTCAGTCTGAAAGTTCTGTGTTGCCTGTGGGTAGGTGGCAGGCTGCGCGAATAGACTATAAACCTGCCCGGAAGGAGCGGTACAGCTATTCCCCATGGTACCCGAATTTAGACCAGCCACGGCCGTGCCTGTGAGAACAGGACAAACGACGGTTGCCGCTGGAAAAATTTGTTTAACTCCGCTGATAGTTTTAACCGAAATATTCTTTCCTGTCAGCGTGCCGGTCGATCACCGGGGCAAGCTCAAATCCCTGACCCAGGACCAGCGCCGCGCCCTCAAGCGACGCCAAGCCATCGAACCGGTCATCGGCCACCTCAAGGCCAATCATCGGCTTAACCGGTGCTGGCTACAGGGTGAAACTGGCGATGCCATTCACGCGGTGCTGTGCGCGGTGGGCTACAACCTGCGCTGGCTGTTGCGGGCCATTGCCCGTGGGCCGCTCGATCCGGCTTTTTTGTGCCTGATCGGCCAGTTGCTGCGGGCGTTGAAAAACGAAGGTGGGCACGCCTGCGGGCGACCGATGATTGGATTTCGGTCAGCGTATGCAGGTAGTTGAATTTTGCAGGGCCGACTAACGACATCTTCACGGCCTAAGTCCCTAGCACCCAACCACTCAGCCCCTTGCTGAACCGCATAACTCAAGCCCAAGGATAGAACTCAATTGATTTACGGGTTGTCTTACGGGATCGAGGGGGGGTGGTGTTCTTGGGAGTGCTTTATTTCGGCAGAGGGCAGTGCTATCGGGTGGAAGGTGCCTTGGGGTCTAGGGAGGGAATGAGGTCTACGTATTTATCCCACTACTTGAATGCCCAGCGCGTTGGAGGAGTTCAGCAGTTTTTGGTCTTAGGTCTTCTTCGCTACCCTCAATGAAGGAAGCGTGTTTTTTTGATGAGATCTATTTTTGTTAAGCCGCAGGGCCTATGGGGGGTAGGTGATTGTTAGGTTTCGCGCCTAGAAATTTATAAAAAATTCAAAAAGCCGGGACTCCTTCGGGTCCCCTGACGGGGGGTCTTTTCTGCGGAAGGGGGTGGGGGTGGCGGTGGGTTCGTCAGAACCAGATTTTCTGGGAAAGAATTAAAGGTTTCGTGCGGTGCATGTGACCTGAGAAAATCTCGACAACCTAGAAGCGCTGATGATGATGCTGTAGAAGCAAGACAAACCCATACCCCAGATGCTCAGCGCTTTGTCGGTACTGTCATGCAAGGGGGCACCATGGGGGCACCGACAAAAACGAAAAAGGCCCCGAAGGGCCTAAGTCTATGTTTTATATGGTAGCAACGGGCGGACTTGAACCGCCGACACCCGCATTATGAATGCGGATTCTTGGCCTCGGATGGCGCGGCCTGCATCTCCTAAGATGTTGATCTTATTTAATTCTCTGGCAACCGTTGTAAATTCTAGGCAAGCCCTGTATTGTTGATTTGCACTTACCCTGCACTTACGAAATGACGGCACGCATAGCACTTATGCCTGCCGGCCCTGCAGCAAGAGGAATCAACATGGCTCTGACCCAGCAAATCATTAGCCGCCTGAAACCCGACCCCAAGCCTTACGAAATCCGCTGCGACAAACTCAAGGGACTACTGGTCCGCGTCCAACCGTCCGGCACCATGTCCTTCGTCTGCCAGTACTCGCGCGGCAAGAGGATCACCCTGGGCGATGCCCGCGTCCTGACCCTAGAACAAGCCCGGACCAAGGCGCGCGAAATTTTGGGTCAAGTCGCCACCGGCACAGATCCCCAACAGGAACGCAAACCCAAGGCCGGCCCGCTGATCCTAGACAAGTTTCTGACTGATCACTATGGCCCCTGGCAAAAGACCCACCACCGCCGTGGTGATACCGAACAACGGTTGCGAGCGGCCTTTCCTGATCTGCTGGAAAAGCCCCTGCCCGATATAACCCCGTGGCTGATAGAGAGATACCGCAAGGCGCGCAAGGAACATGGCACCGCCGAAACCACGATCAATCGGGACGTCGTGACTCTCAAGGCGGCCCTGAACCGCGCGGTCGACTGGGGTTTTCTGGACGTCAACCCGCTGGCCCCGGTCAAGCAACTAAAGACCGACCGGCAAGGTGTTATCCGGTATCTGGAAACTGCTGAGGAACGGCGGCTGCTGGCGGCGCTAGATCAACTGCCCGCCGATAAGCGGCTGCGGCCTATGGTGCTGGTTTCCATGCACACCGGGCTGCGCTGGGGTGAACTTGCGGCGCTGCGCTGGACGGACTGTGATCTTCAGACACGCCTACTAACTGTAAGAGGGGAGGGGGCGAAGTCCAAGCAAACCCGCTACATTCCCCTGAACGATACCGCCCACGCGGCACTGGCGACGTGGGGGGCGCATTGCCAAGCCGATGCTGATGCTGATGCCACTCTGGAGGGGCTAACATTCCCCGGCAAGGCCGGTGCAATGGATAACGTTACTAAGTCCTGGGCAAGCCTACTCAAGACCGCCGCCATAAAGAATTTCCGCTGGCATGACCTACGCCATCACTTTGCAAGTCGCTTGGTTCAGAACGGCGTTGACCTGAACACCGTCCGCGAATTGATGGGCCATGCAGACATCAAGATGACGCTACGCTATGCACACTTGGCACCCGAGCACCGGGCGGCTGCTGTTGCGCGCATTGGCTAATTGCTACGGCTACAGTTGCTAGGTCTGCTACACATCAAACATCCCAATTTGCCGGGTCTAGGCTGATCCCCAAACCGTGGGCAACCCTGGCCCACCTGACCTGGCAACCATTTAGCAGGGCGCATTGAGGGATTGCTCGTGAAAATCAAACTACCTAAGCGGTTTTACACGCCTGACCAACTGGCGGAACGCTGGGAATGTAAGGTTGAAGAAATCAACCACTTGATTGAAACCAATGAGCTAGAAACGGTAGATAAGGGCGCAGCAAGAGAAGGTAAAAAACACCTCAGGCCGCTTATTTTTTACGACTGGGATGCCTATGAGGCCCTTGAGGAAGATGAGGAATTTACGAGCGAGTTGATCATCCCGATTGTCGATTCACCTACTTGTGATCTCTCAGACGAAGAAATCCTCAAAAGCGAGATCGGGTTGCTTGTCGATGCGGGTGAGCTTGATCAAGTTATATCCGATGAAGAAGTTTTACGATTCGAGCGTGAGCATAGCAAGACAAGAACCACCGACGGAGTCAGTGTACGAACCGAGATAACCTATCTCAACATCATAGGCGGCCTGCTGTCCCTGTTGCTGGACAAGTCACCGACTGGCAAGCCTCAATCAGTGTTCGAAAATCAATCCGCCGTCATATCGGCGCTGCTGGGGCACTACGGACACGTCAAGGGGATGGGCGATTCCAATTTGGAAAAAACCCTAGCCAAAGCCAAAAAGACCTTAAAGGACTCTCAGATTCCCGGCGGATAACCCAATCGCAATTTGCGATTCCCCACCCGCAATTTGCCGTGATTGCGGTAAATCCCATGCTTATTGTTTGCCACCGTTAGCGGTCGTCATCCGGCGACCGCGCTTACACGATGAGGCAAACCAATGGCAAAACACAACCCACGCACGATTGAAGAAGCCCGAGAACGCCTGCGGGTATCACGGCCTACGGTTTATCAGAAAATCGCTTCCGGGGAGTTAAAAACCTATAAGGTCGGGAGGCGTCGATTTACCACCGACGAATTCATTGATGCGTTCATCGAACGTGCGGCCGCAACGGCTGCGGGACGGTGATCGCGATGAAGCGACAAGAAAAGACAAAAGCCCCCGCCGATGGTGCCACGCCAAATCCTTCAGGCGCCCGGTTTGCCGGAATGATTTCTGGGCTTGGAAAGCACCACACCAACAAGCATGGCGATAAACCATACTTGCGATTGGAATGGTCCGACATCCTCGCGATGGTGGACTCTCCTCAGGAAGATGTTCTCAAGGATGCAGCACAGTGGCTAATCCCCTCGTCGCTTGATTCCCGTGTACACCAGGAGCAGTTCGAGCGCGGGTGTTTTTATGCGCTTTGGGCCGATTGCGATTGGAAGAATATCGAGGAACCACTATCCATGACCAAAGTGGCGCAAGTCGTGGCCTCCTTGACCGATGGCGCGGACTACGAGATTTATGCTAGCAAGAGCGCCACAGAGGGCCTGCAGAAGTGCCGCATCCTGGTGCCCCTGGATAAGCCATTGTGCGGTCCTGACTGGGTCATGGCTCAGCGCGTGCTGAACGTGCTCTTGGAAGAGGCTGG
This sequence comes from Methylococcaceae bacterium, assembly GCA_044351045.1. Taxonomy (GTDB): domain Bacteria; phylum Pseudomonadota; class Gammaproteobacteria; order Methylococcales; family Methylococcaceae; genus UBA6136. The sequence continues at coordinate 7,059 of JBILGM010000106.1, forward strand.
AATCCCCCCAGACACCTCGTCAGAGGGTGCCGGACAACTCTGCTATTTGCCCAACCGGGGTGCGTTCTACGATGCGATCAATCAGCGCAATAGGTACTTTTTCAATCCGCTGGTCTCCTGGAAGGATCCTATCGCCGCTATTCGGCAAGAGGATCAAGCCCAGGCCGATGCGCTGGAAGCCAAGCGCGATGCGATGCGTAAGCGCCGCGATTCGCTCAAGGCGGCAGATGTTGGCCAGGGTGGACCTAGCTTGATCCAGACCTTCAACGCCACCTTCAGCGTTGATGACATTCTGCTCCAGGCCAATTACGACCAGCGCGGCCAGCATTTCCGGCATCCCCAGTCTGAAACGGGATCATTCTCGGCATCCGTCAAAGATGGCCGAGTGTACTCATTATCAAGTAGCGATCCCCTATATACGGGCGACCATGCCCACGATGCGTTCTCGGCATTCACAGTCCTTTTCCACCAGGGCGACCAGCGGAAGGCACTGATCGATGCAGGAGACAAGTGGCTGATGATCGGTGCTGAAACTTGGAATGCGGTGCAGCGAAGGAAGTTTGCCGAGGAGCGGCAGCAACAGCAAACAGAGGAGCAGCCCGAGGCCGACTATGACCTGGACCAGATACCACCGGTCGAGTTTGGGATCGATGGGTTTACTTCCACTGGCCTGACCATCATCGCCGCCGAGGCCGGGGCGGGAAAAACCAGCATGGTGGTCCCCTTGGCTGCAACGGTGGCTCATCTTCTGAATGGGGATCCTGATGATCCCTTCAGCCTGACGCCCGTCCTGCGGCGAAAGATCGTCTTTGTAACCGAGGACGCCGGCCAGGTGCAAAGATTGCTCTATGGGCTGCGGAGACACCGCTCTCGAGCCTCTCGCGAGGAATTCCGAGAATGGTTCCATGTGTTGGAGGCTCGCCGTAAATCTCCGGCAGAGATTGCCGCTGATATTCGCAAATGGCGCGAAGCGTTCCGGTACCAAGCCAGTCCTGACTTGAATGGCTTCATGGTCGAACCATTGGTGATCCTCGATACCTCCAATGCGACGATCGACATTGAGAATGAAAACGACAATGCCCAAGTTGGACGAGCGATTTCAGCGATAAAGCAGGCGCTTGAGGGGCGTGGCATGGTCTGGATCATCGCCCACATTGCCAAAGGGGTGAGCCGGACTGAAATTGCATCCATGACTGTGCGCGGTGCGTCGGCCTGGGTTGGCGATGTGAATGCAACCGCCTACCTGGTCACCGATGAGCACGTAAAGGACAAGCGCTTCCTCGTGCTTGGTAAGCGCCGGTTCGAGCCGGATTTCACCGAACTGGAAGTGACCTCCGAAACGTTTTCCATCCATGTGCAAACCCCTTGGGGCCGTGGGCAAGTGACTCGGTACATGGTTTGCGACCTTCGTGGTCTAGCTCGTAAAGACAGCATGGCGGCACAGGCGGCCAAGGCGCGGTCAGAGAAATATGCCCAAGCTATCGTCAGGATTCTCGAAGAGCAGTATGAGATCCAGTCCAAGACCAGCGAGTGGATTGGGCTAACGACAAAGTTCATTCTGGATCGTATTGACGGCAAAACCGATAACAAGCGGGCTGCTATCAAGGAAATGGTTCGGACCGGAAAGCTCGAATCTCAAACTGATGGAGAACACGCGACCGCTACTACCTACTACTGGCTGCGGGGGCAAACTCTTTCCAGACAGCAAGAGACGACAAAGGGGCGAAGCCGGCGCGAAGATACCGAAAAAACGGCCCCAAAAGATGAGCCATCGAGTGGGGGTGAAAATGCCGAAATAGCTTCGCCCCCCTATAGGGGAGGGGCAAAGGGCGAAGGGGGTGTGTCCAGTGACGCACACCCCCCTGCCTTCGGGTCCTTGAGAAAAGGGGCCAAGCTGGGGCGAAGCCGGGGCGAAGCCGGGGCGAAGCTAAACGAAAGTGAGGCAGAGCAACCCGACTCGATGGCTGACTTTGACAGTTGGGTCGGTCCTGAATCGATGCCGGGATATTCGTCGGACGGGATCCTGCGCGACGGAAGCAGGGTGGTGATCTGATATGGATGCCATCGCCTACATTCAGAAAGGCAGAGCAGCCGGGTTCAGTTTGGCCTGTGATGGTGACCGGCTTCTGGTGTCACCGATCGAGAATCTAACCGACGCGGAGCGACGATTACTGGCGGCGCACAAGTTGGAAATCATCGCCGCTCTTTGTGCTTCCGACACTCTTATCGACGCCGATGGTGGGCACGACCTACTAGCGGCCAATGAGATCGCGCCCCTGCCTGCTCGCCTGGTGACAGCAGCAACACGAGTCTGCCGTGAAGTTCACGGTGATAGTGCCGAAGCGATAGCGGCGATTCTGGACGACCTGCGCACCCAACCGGATGACTGGGACGCATTGACGGAGCACTACGAGCAACAACTACCTCCACCTCCTCAACCTGGCCACGAACGGCGAAGGATGCAGGCGGCTGGATACCAGTTCGATATCGACGTGCCGACCAGGACCAGCGTCCAGTTTGAGTTACGTGACGGGCAAGGTGGTGGAGTATTTGCAGGTGCTGGGCTTACGGTGGAGCAGCGTCGGCACAAGATCATGAACATCTACGGCGACCGGCTTGCAGTTCTTGATGGACAGGCGGTGGTGACCTGCCGCCGTTGCCGACACGGGTCCATCGGCCTTCGTCCCCCAGTGGCTACTTGCGACCTGGGACTTCAATCGGACAACCCGACTGGGCAATGGCTGGCCGACGACCTGCACGCTTGCGGTGGCTATGAGGACAAGCCGTGAATACCTGGCATCAAGCCGATTTCATTAAGTCGGCTTCGTGCCGGGACTTCCGGCGTATCCAAACTAACTTTAGAGAGGTTTTGCATGACAGATTCAATACAAATTGATTTTTTTGATTCGGCGTATTCATTTTGGGACGAGGCGCAGCAGGCCGCGCAGTCATCATTGGTATTGGCAGCCAAGGCAGGGGATTCTCTACTGCATGCAAAAGCCAATACGAAGCACGGTGAATTCGAGGCGAAAATCGAGCGTGATGGGCGCATCGGTATTCGCAAGGCACAACAGTGCATGCAGATAGCCAAGAATTACCCAGAGTTATTGAGCGGAAAAGCGCAAACGTTTGCGCTTTTGGATTTCAGCAAAGCAGTCATGTTGTTGTCTGCCGACGAAGAAACCAAAGCCATCGTCCAGGAAAAACTAGACGCCGGAGAAACCGTTAGCGTCAAGGAGATTGAGCGATTAAAGCGCGAAGCTGAAGAAGCCCGCAATAAACTGATTGAAGCCCGCGGTAAAGCGGATAGCCAGCAGGGAATCATCGACCTGTTGGAACGGAAACTCAGCGAGAAACCGGCCCAGGTGGTAGTCGAGAAGGAAGTTATTCCGGAGGACTATGAATCGCTGAAGGAAAAATCCCAGCGCCTAGATAAAAAATCATCCGAACTAGAGAAGGAAATCACGACGATTAAGGACCGCATGAAGGCGGACATTGATCGCGGCGTGAAAACCCACCTTAAGGAACGTCAGGACGAACTGGACGCCATGCAGCGCAAGCTGGAGCGGTTGCGCGATGAATCCGAGAAGTGCAAGGCCGAGATTGTCGGCGCTAACCGTCATGAGCAGGAACTAAAGGCTCAGGTGCAAGCGATTGAGGATGCCAATTTTGCGCTGAACAAGCTGGCTGTCGCCTTGGCGGGGTTTGAGTTCATGCCGGAAGGCCATGTGCTGCGCCAGTGGCAGACCCTCCAGCAGAGCCTGCAGGATGGATCCGCCACCGTGAAGACGTTTACCTCGTTACGGTTGGCGTCATGAGCGTAGACGCTGGGTTGGATATAAAGACCGAAATGCATAAGGACGGGGCAGTAGATGTGATGGCAGGCATGTCATGCATGAGCGGCCCTGGCGCTTGCATTTGAAACGAAAGCCGGGAACGGACTACCATCCGACCCGACATATTAACGGAGACTGAATATGAACGAGTCAATTATGAAGGACGCGGCGATCGTCGGGCGAATAAAGACCATGACCGATGGCGAGCGGTTCGATTATGCAGTGAATGTTGCGAGAGAGGCGGCCAGCATCATCGCTGATATCCAGGAGTTTGAATGGCTTGGATATGACGTTGTCGTCCCACTTTCCCCATCAATCGTAGTTACCTCATGCCCATAGGTCTGGGCTTAGCATGAGGTCGAGTTCAGGATTTTGTGACAGGTACCCAAGAGGAATCCTGGCGCAGAGTATCGGCGAGCAAATCGCCCAAACGGAGTTGTTCCATCATGGCCCAGAAGAAACCCCCCTATAAAGCCAGCCAAACCGTCTCTTGCCCGACAGGGGATACCCCCGGACGATCGGCGGAGAACTTCGCACGATTGATGATTGACCCCAGTTTTCATGCGGCAAGGACGCTTCTGGTCACGGAATCCCCACGATTTGCCGAGGAGTTGGACGTTAATGCTTTGGCTAGTGTCTTGCGTGCAAAGACCAAGAACGTTAATTCCGGCGACATGAAGGCGGCAGAGGGGATGTTGGTAGCCCAGGCCCATGCACTGCAAACCCTGTTTTCGCGACT
>JBILGM010000034.1:0-34274 GCA_044351045.1 Methylococcaceae bacterium
GTGCTGATTGATTCGGCGGTCAACGTCATGGGCGGGACGACCATCCGCCTCATTAACCCCAACGGCTGGTATTGCTTTCGCTCAAACACCAATGTCATGGGCAAGGTCACTATCCGGGCACATTGCAAGGCACACATCGCATCAGCGGAAGATAGCCTGACTTTTCTGGGTGAGGACCAGCACAACAAAAGCACCACCGTGATGGGGCTAACCCACATAGACCTGCTTGGCTGTGATGTCCCGGACGAAACCAGACAACCGGCCGCAGAGCCCGAACTATCCAAGTCAAAACCATCAAAAACCTTAAAACGCAGATCTCGAGCTCAACCCGAGCCGCCTGCCGAGGAAGAGGATTACTGAGCAGCCGACCCTGGCAGATTGCGACGACCGAACAATCTCTAAACACCGCCCATTCCGCCCTTGCAGGCCTCCTCCATGCGCTTGGCCGACACTGGGTATGGGGTTTTCAGTTGCTGGGCGAAGAGCGAGACGCGAAATTCTTCCAGCATCCAGCGGAAGGCATCGCGCTCCGGGACGATTCGCCCATGGCCGGTCTTGACGGCCTGCCAATAGCGCTCCAGAAACGGTGCGGCCTCCCGGAACTGCTTGAGATCGCGCAGGGGATCCTGCGGGGCTCTTTCCAGGCGATGGATAAGGGCCTTCAGATAGCGCGGCATTTCCCGGATGAACTGATAGGGCGTGACTAACAAGAATCCGTGATACAGCATCAATCCCAACTGTGCCTGCATATCCTCCTTAACGGCTGCAATGCGACAGGCTTTCAGCCGAACCAGCGCATCCCCGTAAGCCAGCATGAGCGTTTGGGCAGTTTTCGCCATCTCCTCGGCCTTCAGCACCAGTTCGGCCCGTTGCGACCGAAGCCGCTCTTCAAAGGCTTCGGCATGGCGCACATCCGGCTGCCCCTCCAGAAACAGGGCCGCCATCAGTCGGTCCAGAAGATCCTCACGCAGCTCACCAGCGCTAGCCAGGTCCGGGTACAGGTAGGGATGAGCCGGCAGTTGCTTGTAGATCAATTCCGCCTGTGCGTTCACGGCCAGGTTCTTTTTCAGATATTTCAAGTCCTTGGCCAACCCCAAGCGAAACAGCCGCGATAGGCCCAGTTCTTGCTGGCTGGCTGCCGCTTCCGGTGTCTCGAAAACCCGCACGCCCACGGTGTCGCCCTCGTCCACCACCGCAGGAAATCCATAGACCTTCTGCCCGTCATGCTCGCCATCAAAACACGCAGGCAGTTCGCCGAAATCCCAGGTCTTGCTGCCGTTATGGAGATAGGCCTGCCTTGCCAGTTGCTGGAAGTTCTTGCCGGCATCGGCCGAGTGCCTGCGCTTCAGCTCCTCTAGATTGCGTGACCGGTCGATCACCTGATTAGCCTCGTTGACCACGGCGAAATTCATGCAGAGGTGCACGGGCAACATGTCTTCGCGGAACGACTGTGTCGACACGGCAATACCGCCGGCTTTCTTGAGCGCTGCCGATAATTGCCCGAAAAACGAACCCTGGCCAAAATCCAGCATCGGCAGCACCCGCTCGGCATGATCCGGCACCGGCACGAAATGGATGCGCAGAGTTTTCGGCAACGACTTGATCAGCGCCGTTATCTTCTCGCGCAATAAGCCCGGCACCCCCCAGCGAAACGGGTCCGGGTCCAGCTGGTTCAGGAGATGCAGCGGGATGATGGCGGTCACGCCATCCTCCTCATGGCCTGGCTCGAAACGGTACTGCAGCGCAATCCGCAACCGCCCCACCTGAAAATGATCGGGGAAATTCCGAGTATCCAGCGAGGCATCTTCTTTGGCGGTGATGTCGCCGACGGTCAGCTTGAGCAGATCCGGATCACGCTTTTCCACGCCCTTGCGCCAGCGCTCGAAAGTCAAACCATTAACGACTTCCGCTGGGATGCGCTCTTCGAAGTAGCGATACAACCAGGCTTCGTCCACCAGGAGGTCGACGCGCCGCCCCTTCTGCTGCAGGTAATCGGCCTCGGCCAGCAGCTTGAGGTTGTGCAGGAAAAACGGCGCCTTGCTATCGTAGTCCATCTGCACCAGTGCATGGCGAATGAAGAGTTCGCGTGCTTCGACCGGATTGACCCGCTCATAGGGAATCTTGCGTCCGGACTGGATCGTTAGGCCGAACAACAGCGTCCGCTCATGCACCGCTACCCTTGCCGCCTTTCGCTCCCAGTGCGGGTCGTAATATTGCTGTTTGACCAGGTGCGCACCGACCTGCTCGATCCACTCCGGATCAATCTTGGCCACCGTCCGGGCGTAAACCTTAGTCGTCTCCACCTGCTCGGCCGACATGATCCACTTCGGCTTGGGCTTGAACAGGAACGAGCCGGGATGAACGAATAGCTTGGCCCCACGGGCACCGGTGTACTCGGCCTGTTCCTGGCGCAGGCTGACATTCGACAGCAATCCAGCCAGAAGCGCCCGATGTATTTCGCCGAACTCACCCGGCGCCTGATTCAGCTTCAGTTCCAGTTCACCCTTGATGACCTCCATGATCTGACCATGAATGTCATGCCATTCGGTCATGCGTACATAGGACAGGAAGTTGTCACGGCAATACTGACGTTGCTTGGCCCTGGACAGATGCTTCTTCTTTTCCTCGAAGTCCTGCCAGAGCTTGAGCAGCGCGATAAAGTCGGACTGTTCGTCCTTGAATCGGGCATGTTTCTGGTCGGCATGAGCGGCTTTGTCCGCCGGGCGCTCTCGCGGATCGGGCACACTCAGCGCGGCAACGATGATGGCGATCTCGGTCAGACAATGCTCGTCGGCGCCGGCCAGCAACATGCGTCCCAGCTTGGGGTCAACCGGCAACTTGCCCAGCTTGCGGCCCAGTTCGGTCAACTGATTTCGCTCATCCAGCGCGTTGACCTCCTGCAAGGTGCGCAACCCGTCCCGGATCAGGCGTTGATCAGGAGGCTCGACAAACGGAAAGCGGCTGATGTCGCCCAGCTTCAGCGCGTGCATCTGCAGGATGACGGCGGCCAGATTAGTGCGGAGGATTTCCGGATCGGTGAACTCGGGCCGATTGAGGAAATCCAGCTCCGAATATAGGCGAATCGCAATGCCCGGCCCGACCCGCCCGCAGCGACCCGACCGCTGGTTGGCACTGGCCCGGGACACTTTCTCGATCGGCAGTCGCTGCAGCTTGCTGCGATGCGAATAGCGGCTGATGCGGGCATAGCCGGTGTCGATCACCGAGCGAATGCCCGGCACCGTCAGCGAGGTTTCCGCCACATTGGTAGCCAGCACGATGCGGCGCGAGCCGGTCGGCCGGAACACCCGTTCCTGCTCCGACTGCGACAGCCGCGAATATAGCGGCAAGATTTCGCACTTCGACGGATGATGCTTGCGAAGCAACTCCGCCGTCTCGCGAATCTCGCGCTCGCCACTCAGGAAGATGAGGATATCCCCCGGCAACTCCCGCCAGAGCTCGTCTACCGCATTGAGAATGGCCGTTTGTTCAGTCTTGTCGGTTTCGTCGCCCTCATCGATTTCCACCGGCCGGTAACGCACATCGACCGGATAGGTGCGCCCGGACACATTGATGATCGGAGCGTCGCGTCCGCCCTGGCCGAAGTGCTGGGCAAAACGCTCCGGGTCAATGGTGGCCGAGGTGATGATCAACTTTAAATCTGGCCGGCGCGGTAACAACCACTTGAGATAGCCGAGCAGGAAATCGATGTTGAGGCTGCGTTCATGCGCCTCGTCGACAATTAGCGTGTCATACTGGTCAAGAAAACGGTCATGCTGGGTTTCCGCCAACAGGATGCCATCGGTCATCAGCTTGATCAGACTCTCTGGCCGACTCTTGTCCTGGAACCTCACCTTGTAACCGACCACCTGACCCAGCGGCTGCTTCAACTCCTCGGCAATGCGTGCCGCCACCGTGCGGGCGGCGATGCGGCGCGGCTGTGTGTGGCCAATGAAGCCGGTCTGCCCGCGCACCGCCTCCAGGCAGATCTTCGGCAGCTGCGTCGTCTTGCCGGAGCCGGTCTCGCCGCAGACGATGACTACCTGATGGGCGCGAATGGCAGCAAGAATCTCATCCTTGCGCTCCGACACCGGCAGATCGGGATAGTCCATTGGCGGCACACTTGCCGCACGCGCTGCGCACAGCGCCGCTGAGGCTTCGACCCGCACTTTCAAGCCGGTCAATTCATCTGCCACCTGCTTGCCGGCCTTGACATCGGCCCTGATGCGCTCAAGGATGCGGCGCAATCGGTGCTGGTCTTTGCGGAGGCAGTACGGAACCCTTTTTTCCAGAAAGTCGATTTCAGCAAGCATGCGGAATTAACAAGGATTTCAGCCAATCAACCCTAGTTTGGCAAAGCGGGTAATGATAAGTGAGATTGGGTGCGTCCATATCTACTGAAAGCGATTTCGAAGCGGATCTGAGAAAAACATTACAATCGCAACTGCACCTTATGGCACACCTTTTCGAATTCTAGTCAGATGGTAATCAATCACCGCGGATTCAAATTCATCACCTTGCCTCAGCAAACCTGATGCAACGTTGTCTGGCAGACTCCGGAAATCATCTTTTGATGAACTGCGGCAGCCATTAACAGGCAACTCCATAGTCACATCACCACCCAACCCATTAACTCAATTCCCTGATTCATGCCCATCCGTACCCTCCCCTCGCAACTCATCAACCAGATCGCTGCCGGCGAGGTCGTGGAGCGGCCGGCGGCGGCGGTCAAGGAACTGGTGGAGAATGCCTTTGATGCCGAGGCTAGCCGGGTGGATATCGATGTCGAGCAGGGCGGCTTGCGGCTCTTCCGGGTACGGGACAACGGCATCGGCATTGCCCGTGACGAACTGGGGCTGGCCCTGTCGCGCCATGCTACCAGCAAGATTGCCAGCCTGGACGACTTAGAAAATGTCAGCACGATGGGTTTTCGGGGCGAGGCTTTACCGAGCATCAGCTCCGTGTCGCGGCTGACCTTGACCTCCCGACAGCGGGAGGGGGCGGAGGCGTGGCAGGTGAGCACTGACGGCGCGGAAACCGAGTTTGATATTCGCCCGGCCGCGCACCCGGCCGGCAGCACCGTCGAGGTGAGGGATATTTTCTACAACACGCCGGCGCGGCGGAAATTCCTGCGTTCCGAGAAAACCGAATTCCAGCATATCGAGACGCTGATCCGGCGGATGGCGCTGGCCCGGCTGGATGTGGGTCTGTCATTGAGCCACAACCAGCGCAACATCCTGCAACTCAAGCCAACCCAGAGTCAGACCGACATCGAGCAGCGACTCGCTTCGTTGTTGGGCGGCGATTTTCTGGAGCAAAGCCTGCCGGTGGATTTCAGCGCGGCCGGTCTGCGGCTGCATGGCTGGGTCGGTTTGCCAACCTTTTCCCGCAGTCAGGCCGACCAGCAGTTCTTCTACGTCAATGGCCGTCTGGTGCGGGACAAGCTGGTGAGCGTCGCCATTCGACAGGCCTATCAGGACGTGCTGTATCAGGGCCGGCATCCGATCTACGTGCTTTATCTGGAACTAGACCCGACAGGGGTCGACGTCAACGCCCATCCGACCAAGATGGAAGTGCGCTTCCGCGAATCGCGCATGGTGCATGACTTTCTGTTTCGGGGCCTGCACCGTGTGCTGGGCGGCGCCAGGGCGGGGCTGAGCATTGCGGTGAGCTCGATTGAAATGTCGCCGTTCGAGTCGGTCCCGGCCAATCCGCCGATGTCCCCAGCGGATCGCTCACGCCCGCCGTTGATGGCCGCTTCTTCTTCACCGGCAAAGTCAGGTTCCAGCGCCGCCTATCGGCAAACGACCTTGCCGCTGAATGTTGCGGAAATCATGCAAAACTATGGGGCACTGATAATGGAGCGGGGCATTGCCGAGCCGGCCCCAATCTCTCCCCCGGGTGATCAGACAACACACTCTCTGGGCTATGCCTTGGCCCACCTGCATGGGGCCTTCATCCTGGCCGAAAACGCGCAAGGATTGATACTGGTAGATGCCCATGCCGCCCATGAACGGGTCACCTATGAGAAGCTCAAGCAACACCAACAGGCGGGCTCAATCCCCAGTCAGCCCCTGCTGTTGCCGATCCGGCTCAACGTTAGCGAGGCCGAGGCCAAACTGGCGGCCGAACATGCCGAATCGCTGGCCGCCGCAGGCATAGAGCTTGGCCTTATTGGCCCGAATGCGCTGCTGATCCGCGCCCTGCCCGCCCTGGTTTACCAAGGCGATGGCGAACAACTGGTACGGGATATCCTGTCGGATTTGAACACGCATGGCTTAAGCCGGCGCGTCGAAGAGACGCTGAACGAAATGCTGGCGACCATGGCTTGTCATGGGTCGGTCCGCGCCAACCGGAAACTCTCGGTACCGGAAATGAACGGGTTGCTGCGGGAAATGGAAGCGACCGAACGCAGCGGGCAATGCAATCACGGCCGTCCTACCTGGGTACAGCTCACCCTAGGCGATCTCAACGGACTATTTATGCGGGGGCGTTAGCTCGAAATTCAGTCGAACAGGTCCATTTGAGCGGGCGAAAGCGCGTCACCCAACCGCAAGAGCACACCGCGAAGAATCCTTGCCGTCACACCCCCATGCCCGCGCATGGCTGCAAAGCCCTCTTGACCCAGAGCGGCTTTCATCCGACCACAAGGTTCGCAAGGGCCGGTCACCTGCAGCAGCACTTCACCCAGCCGATACCGGTCGCCGCTCCGAAAGGAAGTGTTTACCCCCTGCAGCAAGAGGTTGCGACGAAGTTGGACGGGATCGACCCGTCGCCCGAGGGCAGACGCCAGAATTTCCAGATCGGCCGAAGTAATCAAGGTCAGTTGCCGGTCGTAATTTCTACCTCGCAGGGCATGATCACCATGGAGACCCCGGCCGCACTCGGCTACCACCGAGCTCGGCGTCTCAATACTGCCCCTTCGGGATGGGCGCAATCCGATCCAGGCCAGTTGAAGGCAACCCGAGTCGACGCTGTCAGCCACAGGCGGCGAGCCAGCCAAAATGGTAGCTAGAACTCGTTCAAACGCGCCACGCGCTCGCGGCAAAGTTGGCTTTCCAGTTCGCTGATGCGTTCAAGCAGACGATAACCCAAGGCCAAGGCGTGCAAGTCGAGGTCCAGATCAAGGTCCTGCCGCAACCGCCTTAATTGCCGCACCAAAGCCATCGACTGATGATTGAACAACCACTCCGGGGCAGAGGCTCCACTCGGCGATAGGACTCCCAGTTCGACCAACTCCTGGACCTGAGTGGAAGACAGGCCGGAGATTTCGGTGAATTCGCCGAGACTCAACCAGGTGATCTCGGCCTGAATAACAGTGCTCGATTGCTGTGAAATGACCATGGCCTATTGCCCCGTCGAACGGCCTAAATGGCTGCGTGGATTGAATGATGATGCCGCCGCCAATTCCTCATAGAGCGTTTTTTCCCGCTCGGTCAGGTCTTTCGGCGTAGCGATCTGGATGATAACAAACAGATCTCCATGGCCCTCCCTGTGCTTGGGCAAGCCTTTACCTCCCAGCCGCATTTTGCGCCCACCCGGTGTGCCGGCCGGAATCTTCAGGCTGACGGGTCCCTCCAGGGTCGGCACTTCCAGGGTCGTTCCCAGTGCCGCTTCCCAGGGGGTAATCGGCAGATCAAGGTAAAGATCATGTTCGCTGGATCGAAAGAGCGCGTCGGCCTTCAGCGAAATATTGAGATAAAGATCGCCGTTCTTGCCCCCGTTCAGCCCTTTGCCGCCCTTGCCGGACAGTCGCATTTTCTGGCCATCGACAACGCCCTTTGGAATCCTCGCGTTGAAGGAATGCGGTACCCGACGCAGGTGCCCCGCCGGATCGTATTCCGGCATCTCAAGATTGAGTTCGAGCATGGTGCCCTGTGCAGCTTCCACCAGGCTGATTTTCGCTTCGACTTCAAAATCCTGCCCGGGTCGGGGGAACGGTTGCCCCTGCCCACCGCCCCGGGTGCCGTGATGCGCACCACCGAAACCTCCTGCCTGTCCGCCACGTGTGCGGGCCAACTCCTCAAACAGATCGGATAGGTCGATGCCCTCGAATCCACCCGCTGAAGCGAAATCGGAGGTACTGAACCCCCCCATCCCTGCCTGGCTGAAATGACTGGCCCAGTCCGGTGGTGGCTGGAAATTTTCACCGGTCGAATGTTTACCCAGCTCGTCGTAGGCTTTACGCAGTTCCGGGTCCTTGAGCGTCTTGTAAGCCTCGTTCACTTCCTTGAATTTCTCTTCGCCCTGAGGATCCTTGGAGATGTCCGGATGGTATTTGTGCGCGAGCTTGCGGTAAGCCTTTTTGATCTCATCGGTAGTGGCGTCGCGCACCACGCCGAGGGTCTCGTAGTAGTCCTTGAATTTCATTAAGGCAGATGAACCCTTTAAGCGAAATTAGTTAAGGAAGGGGAAGCGCTTTTCCTTTTTACAAATCGTCCAGATACCGTAAGCCAGACCCAACCAGGCCACGTAACGGATCAGTGGCGATGCAATCAGCGCCAGTACGCTGATGACAATGATGGTCAGACCATCCCAGGAGGTCCGCTCACGCGCCCGTGCCTGAAGCCAGTCGATAACGGAATGAATGAGGGACGATACATCCACGATAAAAAATCCTGCGTGTATTTTTGTTGTTTTAGTGAGGCTTGTGCCTGATCAGGGGAAACGGCAATGCGCTTTAGGTGATGGCGGTGTTCGTCGGAAGCTTCTCCATCGCCACTTTCAGTTGGCGCCACTGACCGCTGTCCAGCCAAGACATGCACCATTCCTCCAGAGAAGCGGCACTGCCATCCAGAGCCTCGAATTCTTCCCTGGCCTGAAGCGGACCTTCGGTGGGCCACCAGGAAAGATTGTTGAATTGCTTCGTAATGTAGTCACGGATTTGTTGTTGATTCTTTTCTTCTATCGGGAGGGTTTTCTTGACCATGACACAACTTAAACGATCCAATTTGGGTGGAGGAGCGAGCCTCATAAAGGGCTCCGCTTCGCCAGGCGAACCGGACGGGGCGGAACTTCAGCCTCCCATCACAGACCGGACGTCGCCGGATTGACCACGAAGAACACAAATAACAGAAACATGACAACTGGCAGAATCAGCACGATGCGACGCATGTTCATGACATGTTGATATTTGCTTTCCACTTAAGCTCACCTCTCAGTCTGACGACATAACTTGGCAGGTGATCCGTTATTATCGGAGATCAGAATCCTCCGCCGGAGCGGAAGTCACTGTCCCCGAAATCGCTCGAACCCCCCATAAATCCGCCGCCTGAATCTTCCGGCCAGCCAAGCGATCCTCCGGTCATTGAGTCGAAGGGGCCTGGCATGGGACGCTGATGACGACGCATATTGTCCCAAAACACGTCCCGCGTGATGGCTCCGCGGAGCATTTCTCCGAGCAGTACAGACAACATGTCGCTGCTTCGGAAGTCCCAAGCGTCCCGTCCATAGCCACCGCGCCTGAATTCCTTACGAACTTTCTCAAGCTCCTGCAACCGATTTTGGTGGCCAACCTGAATTGATTTCTGATTTTCTAGAGCACTCTGAACCTTTGCAATCTCGGAGTGAATCGACTCAAGCCGCCTGACGGCTGCATCATCCTCCACGAACGGAGTGCCGAGAGCCGCCTCCCGCAGTTCCCGGATGTTGGTCCTGCGCAGGGCGTCTTCAAGTACCTTGAAGGCTTTTTTTGTGGACTCATCCTCGCCCCGCGCCAAAATGTTCTTGCGCTCCAACCATTGGGACATTTCTGCCTCAAGCGCCTCAAGCTCGTCTTCCATCTTGTCCAGCTCGTCTCTGGCAAGCTCAAGCGCCTTGCGTCGTTGACCGGACTCACCGCTACCCAGCGCCGAGTCCTGAAGCTTCATGAACTTATGCATCTCGCCGTCGGCGATTTCCCTCAAATGCGCGGCATGCTCGGCTAGTCGCTTCGGTATTTCCTGCAACATCGCGTAATTAAGTCGGGACGCCTGGTAACCGGCGTGGCGGGCCACCAATACATCGAGGGCGCGACTGAGCGGGTTAGCCCGGTAGTCGCGTGTTCCGTAACCACGCTGCCAGAGATACATAAACAGCGGGTCATCCTCATAGGGCTTGCCTTTGGTGGAACGGTCATTCTCGGCGATGCCAGTCTTCTGGCTGGCGAAGCGGGCAGTCTGTGTAGCCTGCTCAGCCAGCTGTTTCAGCCGGGTATAGCCGGTGTCCTTTTCCAGCTCGGCCTTGACCCGGTCTTCCTCAGCCTGAGCGTTTGCGGACTTTTCTTCGACCACGGCTTGGGAACGGTCCCATTCCGTCCTGAGAATCGCCAGCCGGGCACGTCGCGCATTCAGACCTAGCTCAATGTCCTGGGCAGCCATCCGGCGCTGCTCAATCAGCGCCTTGAGCTGCTGATCAGCATAGGACAGCTTGCCCACCAGCTGACTGCCATCGGTGATGTTCAGCCGCAGCCGCGCCAGTTCCCCATAGGTGCGGGTCTCGTCATCGCGCAGCTTCAGGAGGCGTTCAGTCAGATGGGAAACCTCCCGGTCGATGACCTCGGACTCGCGCAACGCCTGTTGCAACGCCTGATCAATGGAACCCATTACCTGCAGACCGTTCAGCATAGCGTTACCAATCCAAAATAAATCCGCCCATCACCGGAACAGTGTAGTCGGGTTTCAGATAGCCCTTGCGCTTCTCACCCACCCGGTTGCCCTGGATGATGCCGTCATCCTGCTTGTCTTCACGGATCTGGTCATAAAGGGACTGACCAACGCGCACGCCCCACTGGGTCACGCGCTCTGCCCGACCGTCTTCCTCGCTACTGATGAGGATGGGTAGGGTTTTACCATCCGGCCCGACCGCCTCGACGATGAGATAGTAATTCCTAGCATTCAGGTTCGCTTTCGGGATTCTGAAGACACCGCTGCGCTGGTTGGGGGAAGAAATGACCCGCAGGGTATAAGACTGATCCAATGCTTCTCTCAGACGCACCAGTTGATCGGACTTTGCGCGGGCCATGGTCAGATCACCGGCTCGACCAGCGGCGTCGCCCTCCATTTTCAGCCGCTCGGCCTCCGGCAGGACAGTGGCATCGAGAGCAATCGCACGAATCCGGTCCAGTTCGGTACCCAACCGTTTGGGCAAAACATCCGCCAGCTCGGTTCGCTCGGCCGCCAGACGCTGCTCCGCTGGCAGTCTCCACAAGGCCCAATATCCGCTGACACCCAGAAAGATTGCAAGCAGGCCGGTTGACAACGGGCGACCCCAATGACTACGCCGAACCCACAGAATCGCCAGAGATCGGGCCAATCCTGGCTCGGACGCCCGATAGGCAAAGCGCTCCTCACGCAGCGCAGCTACGCCTTCCGCAAGAACCCGGTCGGAAACCTCGATACCTTGCGATAGATAAATCTCCCGCAACCGGTTTTTGAGGTCCTCCTCGCGCTGATCGGCGCTCAGTTCCCGTTCGACCAGACGATCCGCGTGGCGGAGGGTATCCACCACATCCATCGCCAGCATCACCTCATCCAGCGGCGCAGCGCCCGAGGACGTCGCTGACGTTGTATTGGCTGCGGAAGTCATGACCGAACTCTCAGCCATTGATCAGCGCCTTGCCATCCGCCGCCAGTTTGGCGAAGCGGCGCTTACCATCTTCCACCGCCTCACGGATTTCCTCGGCATTACGGGTGCTGAGGGTACGCATTTCATCAATGATACCCGCCGACCGCTCTTGATAGGCAACGACCGAGTTGACCAGTTTCTGCACGGCATCTAAGCGGATGGTCGGACCGAAGCCTGCCTTCAACGCGGCCTCCTGCACCTGACCACCGATATCGGACAACGTTTCCAGGCTGGAGCTGACGCCTTCCTTCATGGCTTCCAGAGTCCTGGTGCCTTCGTTGAGGCCATGCAGGCCAGTGAAAGTCGCGGTCAGCGCGGTGAGTACCGTTTCATTTGTGGAGAAGAAAGAAACCGACTGCTGATAGATACGTTCCTTGGCGCTGCTAGTCTGCATGAGCCGCGCCATGATGACCTCGGAAGTGTTGTATCCCACCGTCAGGTTGTCACTCAGATCCTTGGCGATCTGATAGCGTTGTTCCTCGTTTTGAAGTTCGCGAAGTTTTTCGTCCCTCGCCAGTTCCAGACGGGCCTTTTCCGCCGGTTCCGCCGTCGCGGCCTGTTCAACCTCGCGTGACGACGCCTGCATGCGCTCACGTGCTGCGCTCAGATTGCCTTCAGCCTTCTTGAGCACCTCGAAGGCCAGCACCTCGGATTCCTTCAAGGCACCGCGGAAATCCTGATAGGCATCGAGTATCAGTCGTTCACGCTGAACCTGATCCAGCGTGTCCTTGGCCACCTCCGAATAGGTCAGCTTTATTTTGTCAAAGCGGTTGCTAATATCCCCACGGGTGACTTTTTGCCAAACATTGGAGACTCGCTCCATGGTGTCGATCTTGCCATCGTCCAGTTGCTGGACCATGGACTTGGCATCATCACGGATGGAATTGAAGCCATGGGTGATATCCGCATAGCGTTCGCCGATACCCATTCCACTGATCTGCTCCCGCACCACCTCGTTAAACACCGACATCTGGTCGAGCGTGCGGGCGATGAGAGCGACCTTGGTATCGTCCAGGCCATTGATCTGATCCAGCAAGCCGATGATGGGGCTTGGCTCTTTTTTGTCAGTGATCAGGCCAAGATCACGCAGGGTGCTCATGGCCTTGTCCAGATACTTCATGGGTTGTTTAACGTCTACGGTCATCCGTTCTGCTCCCAATGTCCGATGTTGAATGGCATGTGGCGCGCATCATGAAAAAAATGCCCGGCACCTGAATAGCTTCAGCTGCCGGGGAATTATTTCAAAGGCTAGGCTTGAAAGGTCTGATCGCCTGGCAACCCCAGCGCTTGCGACAGTTCACCCAGAAGAACCCGCTCGCCTTCACTGATACGCTCACCGCCGAAGCCCATGAAACCTCCCTCCTTGGCGGCACTGGTCACCCGATTGGCCAAATTCATCAGGAAATCGGCGTAAGCATTGGCATCCTCCGGAGTTCCCTTGGCCTGAACAATCCCCAAAGCTTCACGGCTTTTCGCGACAGCCTGCTGATGAAAGTACGACTGGACTTCCTTGAAGTCCCGGGACTTAGCGCCTTCCTTGATTTCGTCCACCGCCGTTTTCATTTCCTCCTTGTCACAAAGTGAGCGGAGAAGATCGTTGTTACCCTTGATGGCCTCGACCATGTCACCGGCGGGCGCAATCGCCTCCTTCAGTGTACCGAACAGCCCACTACCACCGGCTGCGGCAGAAGCCACAACGACCAAATGCGGTGCATCACGAAGCACGCGCCATTCGTCCGCGGAAAAATCATCTTTAGTTGCCATTTATCCAAGCCTCCTGATACTTTGTTTAGTTGACTGGCGATCGGCCGCTGTTGATGTAATTCTTTTCCTTGAACAGGTTGATTGCAGCAAGAACCCACAACAGTTCGATTTAGCCGATGCTTGTATAGAAATACGATCTAATGTCACATTATTATCACAGTTCTGCTATCCGGATCAGTATAACGCGAGAATAGAAATCGCCCTTCAAACCAAAGTTTTCGGTGTTCAGCCTCGAACGAAAACCGACGGCCGCTTGACTCGCGAGCCGAATCCGGTCATCTGCCGACACCCCTCCCAGCTATAATGCGCTCATCGCACTGAGCCTTAACCCACCTATTAGGAGCCTTTCACCTTGCCTTCATTCGTACCGGGACAACGTTGGATCAGCGAAACAGAGCCTGAATTGGGTCTCGGCATGGTGATTTCAGTCGAGGGCAATCGTGTCACCCTATTGTTCGTTGCCGCCAGTGATCGGCGGATTTACGCAACCCAGAATGCTCCGCTGTCAAGAGTTCGTTTCGTTCCCGGCGAACAGATCGAAAGCCAAGAAGGCTGGAAAATGATGGTCGAGTCCATTGAGGAACAGGGGGGGTTGTTGACCTACATGGGTACCGATGAAGAGGGAGAGCCTACCAGACTTGAAGAAATGCACCTCAACCATTTCCTGCAATTCAACAAGCCTCAGGAACGTCTGTTCACCGGCCAGCTTGATTCAGCCGAGCTCTTTAACCTGCGTCATGAGACGCTCAACCTGATAGGTCATCTTGAACAATCCCCAGTGCGCGGGCTTTGCGGAGGACGCGCCAGCCCCATTCCGCACCAACTATTCATCGCGCACGAAGTTTCCCGACGGGAATCGCCCCGCGTTCTGCTGGCTGACGAGGTGGGACTGGGCAAGACCATCGAAGCGGGATTAATCCTGCATCATCAGCTGCTGACCGGACGGGCCGACCGGGTCTTGATCGTCGTTCCCGACCCGTTGCTGCACCAATGGCTGGTCGAAATGCGAAGGCGCTTTAATTTGCACTTTAGCCTGTTTGATGCGCCGCGTTACATCGAGTCTGATGAGCCAAATCCGTTCCAAAGCGAGCAACTGATTCTTTGTAGTCTGGGATTCCTGATGGCAGACTCAAAACGCCAGCAGGATGCCATCGATGCCGGCTGGGATCTTTGCATCATCGATGAGGCACATCACCTCGGCTGGAGCTGCGAAGCGGCGAGCCCGGAATATACTTTCGTGGAGCACCTGAGCGCCAAGGCACCGGGGCTCCTGCTGCTGACGGCAACCCCCGAGCAACTCGGCAAGCAAAGCCACTTTGCCCGGCTGCGTCTACTTGATCCGGATCGGTTCCATGACTACGACCATTTCCTGCAGGAAGAGCAGGAATATGCTCAATTGGCCAATGTAATCCAGCACCTACTGGACGACGCCGAGCTCGAGATCGACACCTTGAGCCAACTCAAGTCGCTTCTCGCCCAGGATCTAGCCGATGACCTACTCAAGCGCCTCGAACTGCCGGATTCGGAATCAACGGCCCGCGCGGAGCTGATTCAGTTGCTATTGGACCGTCACGGCACAGGCCGGATTCTGTTCCGCAATACGCGGGCCACGATCAAGGGTTTCCCAGGCCGTCAGTTGCTGGCTACCAGCCTGCCCTTGCCCGACCACTATGCGCTGCAGTTGCAGCGGTCAGGACTCACACTCGAGCAGCGCCTGCATCCGGAAATATTGGCGGCCCCTGCCAACAGCCCCGGCCAGGAGTGGTGGCGAAACGACCCGCGCGTAGACTGGCTAATCAGGACGCTTAAGGAAATTCGTCCAGCGAAGGTTTTGGTCATCTGCGCGTTGGGCGAGACGGCGATGGACCTTGAGGAGGCCTTGCGCATAGCCGGCATTCGGGCCGCCGTATTCCATGAGGGACTCAGCATCATCGCGCGTGACCGGGCGGCCGCTTGGTTTGCCGATGAAGAGGCTGGCGCTCAGGCTCTGGTTTGTTCGGAAATTGGCAGCGAGGGCCGCAACTTTCAGTTCGCTCACCACCTGATGCTTTTCGATCTCCCGTTGAACCCTGACCTTTTGGAACAGCGCATCGGGCGTCTCGACCGCATTGGTCAGACCGATACGATCCGCATCCATATAGGCTATTTTCAAAACAGCCCTCAAAGAACGCTATACCGTTGGTACCATGAGGGCCTGAATGCGTTCGAGCAACTCAATCCGGCGGCCCAGACGGTACATACCGCATTGCAAGATAACCTGCTGTCGCTGATCGTTCAGCCGGATGGGCATGCGGAACAGGCCTTGATCCTTGAAGCCAACAAGCTATCGACCACAACCCGGGAGACTCTACACCAGGGCCGCGATCGCCTCTTGGAGCTTAACTCCTGCCGGGAAGCAGAAGCTTACCGACTGGTTGAACAAGCTCGGCAGCAAGATAAGGATACAGCGCTGTGGCCCTACATGGAGCGGGTATTCGACGCCTACGGCATCAGCATCGAAGAACACTCGGAGCTGTGTCATATCCTGCGTCCGGGAGAACACATGCGAATGCAGTTTCCCGAGATTCCCGATGAGGGCGTCACCGTGACCCTGGACCGAGCCACAGGCTTGGCTCGGGAGGATATGCTGTTCCTGACCTGGGAACATCCGATGGTTCGCGGCGCCATGGATATCATCCTCAATAGCGAGCATGGCAACGCCGCAGTCAGCATCCTGCGGCATCCCGATATCGACCCCGGGCAGCTATTGATTGAAAGTTTTCACGTGGTGGACTGCACTGCGCCAAAGCGTCTGCATATCGCCCGTTTCTTTCCGCCGGTCCTGATCCGCTCACTTATGGATCACGAAGGTAACGATCTTAGTCATCTTCCTTATGACAGCTTTGAATCGATTCACCGCCAATTCGATCGCGAGCACGCGATGGAATTTTTGCGTGGGCAAAGAAAGAATATCGAAGCCCTACTCAAACGCTCGGAGAAGGCGGCAAATACAAAAGTGCCGGCCATTATCGAGAGCAGTGGGAGCCTAATGCTGAGTGCGATGACACTCGAATTAAAACGTCTGGCCGCGCTGCGCAAGGTCAATCCGAATGTCCGCAAGGAAGAGCTCGATCAACTCAAGGCAAATGCGCTTGAGATGCATGAGAGCATCCAGGCGGCCCGGTTGAGGCTCGATGCGGTTAGAGTGATTGTTACGGCCTGATAACCACTCAACTCAGTTACGTGGGTAATAAAGTATTGAGTAGAGGGCTAGATCGATCGTTAACGCCCAAAAGCTCCTAAAAGGAGCTGTGTGAGGTTGCTTATTTGTTTTCCTTAGCGACGGGAGCACCCGAATCCCCGGTTTTCTCCTCTTTTGGCTCGATGGGTTCCTCGTCCTTCTTCTCGAAGTTAACTGCCCTGCCTTCAAGCGTGTAATTTACCTCATGACGAAGACCACCCAAGTCGAATTCCACGGCATAAACCTTGACACCACGCTTAGTAAACTTTCGGTATGCCGTGTCCGTTGCGGCAGGGTACTCCAGCCTGAATGCTGACAGCACGGCAGGAGGAACCTGGTATTCAGTCAACCCCCAACCTTTTAGGGAGCAACCGGAGATAAAACCCAGCGAGCAGACGAACAGGATGAACAAGCGAAACATGGCGATTGGCGCAGCCTAATACTGCTCGTTTAGGTACCGGATCAGGTCGGTAGTTGTGGCAATACCGACCAGCGCCTCCTCATCATCAATCACCGGCAAGGAATGGAAGATATCCTTGGCCAGCAATTTTGAACCATCCCGGATGGTGTCCGTATCTTTAATCTTAACCAGTTTGTGAGACATGATCTCGTGTATAGAAAAGCGGTGGTCGATAATCGCACAGATCGAGCATTCATCCACCCCGTTGATGACAAAGTTGGGCTTCACCATGTCGGCGAATTAATCAAGCCAACGGACTTGCCGTCATCAATGATGGCTGCAAGGTGAATATTGGCGCTCACCATCAAGTTCCGAAAATCGCTCAGGGGGTCTCCAACCTGACCGCTGCCCAAGTGAGAAAACATGTTTTTGATAATCGGCTCATGTTTCTTCACCGGATTTTATACAGACTCGTCGAAGATTTTTTGATTGATGGTGCTTCCAGCCGAAACCCCTAATATATCGGTAAGCCTGCGACTGCATAGACAAAAACAATCGTCAATAAAGCCCGACTTTCCGGGCTTTATTGACGAGTTTAACCCAACACTAACCGGATAACACCCAAAAGAATCAGAATGAAGATCACTGTAAAGAGAATTCCTACCAGGATGTAAGGCTTGGCTGATCCACAAGTAAAATCCCGCTCACGATTTGCAGCACTCTGCACACCAAAGGCAGCTGATATTACACTACCTATGACTTGGAAGATGGAAGGTTGGGGACCATCTTTCACAGTTACACCTAATGCTTCGATTTACGCTTGGTTTCAAAAACCTTGTAACCAATGGCGAGTCCAATCACCACGATAACGGTAAATAAGGATCGCCAGGAAGCACTGCCCGAGTATATGTCTTCTTCGTCAACATTGCCTCTTAGGTTGACCGCACCGGCGTCCCCCGAGCCATCCGAGCCCATGGTTAACACATAATTCCAAATGAAGTTCATCGGGATGATGGTGGCTATACTAATACCAATTGACATAATGAGCAGATCGATCGCCCGATTGATATCCGGGTTCTTGGTCAGATTCTCGCTAATTTCAACGTTATCCATGTACAACTTGACGATCACATAACCGGGCAGAATGATTACCACAGCCATTCCGAACAAGTCCTTGACGACTAGCCCTCCCCCGCTGGAATAAAGACTGAAGGCAACAATCAGAATAATGCTGAAGATACCGATTCCAGCCCACATCAGCTTATCGGCTTTTCCGAAATGGAACAAATCTTTAATCATGATCAACCGTCTCCCTATTGTTTTTTGAAAAAGTAAAACCCTTCGAGTCCGCCCTTCAAGATGAGTTCATTCCCTTCCATCTTGTATACCGCGTAATCAATGGTCCTGCCAGGCCGACCAGGATCGTCAGCAACGATCTTGCCGTTGACCACGTTGAACGTCCACTCATGCCGGTCATTGGTTTTGAAGTGGCGATTAAAACCGCTCGTTATAATCACGCCGTCCTGTCTAAACTCCCAGATGCGGTTTTCTTCGATTTTCGGCTTATCCAATCCAGCCGCTACCGACTCTAGCTTCCAGGTACCAGTGATCTCGCTCTTGTCCTTAAGGACCAACTCAGCCGAGGCGATAGATATCGAACCAGCTACGCACAGCACTCCCAATACCGTGTTACTTAATGACTTCTTCATTGCTCTCCCTCTTGCCGAGGTTGTTGTAATGCCCCTGCAAGCAATAGGGGCGAAAACGCACCCTAGATTCCGTGGGGGCTAGGATCAAACTATCACGATTCTTACATTTTTCAAGTGGGCATAGCAAGGAAACGAAGTCAGGCAGCCTTTGCCAACAAGCAGCTTCGAGCCGATTTTGTTATCATTTCCCATTGTTGAACTGGTTTACTGTCTGAGATGGTTCTACTTGAAACCCCACTCTGCAACTTTGGCGCGCAGGCGATAGACTTCGCCCTTCCCGACACCGATAACCGCCTCTGGACGCTAGAACAATGCCGCGGACCGAAAGGCTTGCTTGTGATGTTCATCTGCAACCATTGCCCTTATGTAAAGGCAATTCAGTCAAGACTGGTTCGTGACACAGCGGAGCTTCTAAGGCATGGCATCCACTCCGTAGCCATCATGGCCAACGACACTGAGGATTACCCCGAAGACTCCTTAGACATCATGAAGCGGAATGCCGAAGCTCATGGCTACGGGTTTCCCTATCTTCTTGATCAAACGCAAAGCACCGCGAAAGCATTTGGCGCGGTCTGCACCCCTGATTTCTTTGGCTACAACAGTCAACTGGAACTTCAGTATCGGGGTCGACTGGATGCCAGCGGGCGCAATCCGGAGCCCGACGGCACCTACCGTGACCTGTTTGAGGCCATGAAGCAAATCGCCGAGATCGGCCAGGGCCCGACCCAACAACATGCCAGCATGGGCTGCTCCATCAAATGGCGAAGCCCTTGAATTTCAATCACATCACTCCAACCTACCCAGGAACCAAAGTATGAGTTTCAAAAGACTGACCGAACTGGATCTGGCCGGCAAACGCGTGTTGATCCGCGAAGACCTAAATGTCCCAGTGAAGAATGGCGAAGTGACCAGCGACACCCGCATTCGCGCCAGTCTGGCCACCATTCGCCACAGCCTCGATGCCGGTGCGAAGGTGATCGTCATGTCCCACCTTGGAAGACCCACCGAAGGCGAGTATGCGGAAGAGTTCTCCATGAAGCCGGTCGCCGATCGCTTGAGCAAATTACTGGGACACCCGGTCAAACTCGTTAAGGAATGGCTGGACGGTTTGGAAGTCGCTGCAGGCGAAGTGGTGTTATGCGAAAACGTCCGCTTCAACAAGGGCGAAAAGAAGGATAACGAGGATCTGGCAAAGAAAATGGCTGCTCTCTGCGACATCTATGTCATGGATGCCTTCGGCACCGCGCACCGTGCCGAAGCCTCGACCCATGGCGTGGGCCAGCAAGCCCCTCAGGCCTGCGCAGGGCTGCTACTGGCCGCCGAACTGGACGCGCTCGGCAAGGCGCTGAAAAGCCCTAATCGTCCGCTACTCGCCATTGTTGGTGGCTCCAAAGTCTCCGGCAAACTTGAAGTGCTCGAATCCCTATCAAACCTCTGCGATCAGCTGATTGTCGGTGGCGGCATCGCCAACACCTTCATTGCGGCTGCCGGTTTTCCAGTCGGCAAATCATTGTATGAAGCCGACCTGATTCCAGAGGCGAGGCGCCTGATGGAACAGGCCAAGGCCCGGGGCGGTGAAATTCCTGTCCCCACGGATGTTGTAACCGCCAAGGAATTCTCGGAATCCGCCACCGCCACCATCAAGCCGGTCAGCGAGGTAACGGAGGACGACCTGATACTGGACATCGGTCCGGAAACCGCCGCTCGTTATTCCGAAATCATCAAAGCGGCCGGCACGATCGTCTGGAATGGCCCTGTTGGCGTCTTTGAAATTGAACAGTTCAGCCAGGGCACCCAAACTGTTGCCAAGGCCGTAGCCGAGAGCAAAGGTTTCTCTATTGCCGGCGGTGGTGACACTCTGGCCGCCATTGAAAAATACGGCATCGAAGAGAAAGTCTCCTATACCTCCACGGGCGGGGGCGCCTTCCTTGAATTCCTGGAAGGTAAGAAGCTGCCGGCAGTGGCCATGCTCGAATCGAGAGCCAAGTAACCGCATCACTCAATACGCCGGGCAGCCCTCGCTGCCCGGCGTATTTATTTCAAGCGATTCACCGTCAACACCAGACGAAAGATCGCGAGACACTGGCCTTACCTGTACAAAGGTCAGTCAGTAAGGTAAAACCGCATCCGTGTTTTCAACATCATTACAACCAAGGAATAAGGCCAACAATCCATGGCAAGAGTCACCGTAGAAGATTGTCTTGATAACGTCGACAACCGTTTCCAACTGGTTCTGGTTGCCGCTAAACGCGCGCGCCAGCTCTCCATCAACCCCGACGATGCCACCGTAGCCTGGGAAAACGATAAGCCCACCGTTGTCGCCCTTCGTGAAATCGCAGCAGGTGATATCACCCGCGATTACCTGAATGTCCCGGTCAAACAAGATCGATTCGCTTTTGCACGACCGCCCATCCCCACGCCCGGACCGGACCTGGACGATGAGGATTTTGACTGAGCGATTCAGCCGGGTCCCTTTCCCAGAGGCAGGCACTAACACTGACTGAACCTCCATGCAGCCACTTGCGGTCCGCGAGGAAATCGAACTTCCCCAGGAGAAGCTGATCCGCCGGCTAAGTACCGTGCTATCAGACTATCTGGATGCGGACCAAATCGCTGGCGTTCACCGCGCCTATGAACTGGCCAACAAGGCCCACGAAGGTCAACTTCGACTGACGGGCGAGCCCTACATCTGTCACCCACTCTCCGTCGCCCTGATTCTGGCGGATATGCGCATGGATGCGCACGGCATCATGGCAGCGATCATGCATGACGTGATTGAGGACACCCTCATCAGCAAGGAGGAACTCGCGCAAAAGTTTGGCGAGGAGGTGGCCGAACTGGTGGATGGTGTGACCAAGCTCGGTCGGATTGACAGCAAGTCCCGCGCCGAGGCCCAGGCCCAGAACGTTCGTAAAATGTTTCTGGCGATGGTCAAGGACCTTCGGGTCATCATGGTAAAACTCGCGGATCGACTGCATAACATGCAGACGCTGGACACCATGGCCAGTCACAAGCGCCGACGAATTGCCGCCGAAACGCTCGACATCTACGCGCCCATCGCCAATCGGCTGGGCATGCACGAACTGCGTCTGGAACTCGAGGATCTGGGCTTTTCCGCCATGTATCCCCTTCGCGCCCGCGTTCTCGATAGATCGGTGCGCAAGGCCCGGGGCAACCGCAAGGAAATCGTCTCCGGCATCGAGACGACCATCAAGAAGCGATTGGCGGATTCCGGTCTGGCCCATTGCGAGGTGATCGGCCGAGAGAAGCATCTTTACAGCCTCTATCAAAAGATGCTGCGAAAACGCCGTCCGTTTGCAGAAGTCTTCGATGTCTATGCCTTCCGCATCATTGGAGAAGACGTTGACGACTGCTACCGGGCTCTCGGCATCGCACACAATCTCTACAAGCCGATTCCCGGTCGATTCAAGGACTACATCGCCGTGCCCAAGGCCAACGGCTATCAATCCCTGCACACGGTTCTTGCCGGTCCCTACGGACAGCCTCTGGAAATCCAGATCCGCACCCGAGCCATGCACCATCTGGCCGAAGCCGGCATTGCCGCGCATTGGCTTTACAAGACCGACCAGGAGCATTCGATCTACAGCCAGGCGCGCGCCCATGAATGGTTGCAAGATCTGCTGGAGATCCAGAAGAGCGCGGGGGACTCCATGGAGTTTCTCGACAATCTCAAGATCGATCTCTTTCAGCGCGAAGTCTACGTCTTCACGCCGCGCGGACAGATCATCAAACTCCCGCGGCATGCCACCGTGGTGGATTTCGCCTATGCCGTCCATACCCAAGTAGGCAATAACTGCGTATCAGCCCGCATCGACCGACAACTAGCACCGCTCCAAACCGTGTTGCAGAACGGCCAGACCGTGGAGATCATCACTGCACCGTGGGCACGGCCCAACCCGTTGTGGCTCAGCTTCGTTGTGACGGCCAAGGCACGGGCAGCGATTCGCAATCACCTGCGTAATTTCAAGACTCAGGAGGGCATCGCCTTGGGTCAGCGCCTTCTGGAAAAGGAGCTAGACAGCATCGGCCATCGTTATGAAGACATCCCAGAACAACAATTCGATACCCTGCTGAAGCGGCTGGATATCGCCACTCGGGATGCCTTGCTGGAGGATATCGGCTTTGGCAATCGACTGCCAATGCTGATTGCCCGGCAATTGGTGGATGCCTCCGGCGCTGCGGGACCGGCAACCGCAAAGACGTCTTTCCCCAGACTGGACCCCCTCATCATCAAAGGGACCGAGGGCATGGTGGTGAATCTGGCCAAATGTTGCCGCCCGATTCCGGGTGATCCCATCATAGGCTTCTTCAATCCAGGCAAAGGCATCGTGATTCACCTGACGGAATGCAATAACGTCGAGGAATTACGCAAGCGACAGGTCAACTGGATCGATGTCCAATGGGATAAACACGCAAAAGGTGAATTCCCGGCTCTGATCCGGCTGGAACTGATGAACCAGGTCGGAACGCTGGCCAAGGTGGCATCAACCATTTCGCGGATGGGCGGCAACATCGAGAATGTGCAGATCGTCAATCAGGACAGCCAGCTTTCGGTCGATTACATCACTCTCATGGTCCGCGACCGCAATCATCTTGCCAACGTGATGCGCGAGTTGCGAAAGCTCTCCATCGTACTCAAGATTTCCCGCGTCAAATCCGAGCTGAGAAAAAAAACGCAACATGACTAAAGAGATCATCGCCACCGACAAGGCGCCCCAAGTCATCGGCACCTACTCCCAAGCCGTCAAGGTGGGTAACACCGTCTACCTCTCGGGCCAGATACCGCTGAATCCGGTCACCATGACCTTGGTAGATGGCGAGATTGACCAGCAAATTCGCCGCGTGTTCGAAAACCTCAAAGCCGTGGCCGAAGCGGCCAACGGAAATTTCAACGACGTCGTCAAGCTGAATGTCTTCCTGACCGATCTGGGACATTTCTCCCGCGTCAACGAAATTATGGCCGAGTATTTTTCGGAGCCCTACCCTGCCCGCGCCGCCATTGGCGTGGCGGCCCTGCCCCGAGGCGCCAATGTGGAGATGGATGCCATCCTGATCCTCCAGGATTGAGTGTGTTGCCGGCTTGACCTCGCCCCCAAACCCGCCCGAAAACCAGTCCATCGCCTCACTCAAGGGAGTCGGGGCGCAAACCCTCAAAAAACTGGAGCGTTTGGGCTTGCACACGTTACAGGACCTGCTGTTCCACTTGCCCCTGAGGTATGAGGACCGCACACGCATAGTTCCCCTCGCCTCACTCCGCAGCGGTGACCATGCCCTGATCGAGGGCCGGGTCGAACTGACAGAAACCCTGCCAACCGGGCGCCGATCACTGGTGATACGGCTTTCTGATGAGTCGGGTCATATCACCCTGCGATTCTTCCACTTCACCCAAGATCAGCGACGGCAATTCGAGCCAGGACGTCTCCTGCGCTGTTATGGTGAAGTGCGTGAAGGCTTTTATGGACGGGAAATCAACCATCCCGACTACCGACTGATCACGGACAGCGAAGCCGGACAACCCGAATCAACGCTGACCCCCGTCTACCCGCTCACCGAAGGCCTGCATCAGAAAGCGCTCAGACGGCTGATTGCACAGGCACTGGTCATGGCGGACCGAGTCAGAGACTGGTTACCCCCCGGCATCACCCCGGCCAGGCATGATTATTCGTTGGCCGAAGCGCTTCGCCTGCTGCATGCCCCACCAGCCGGCAGTACCGAATTAGCTCCATCGATTCAAGCCGCGCGACAGCGACTGATTTTCGAGGAGTTACTGGCCCACCATCTCAGCCTCAGTCAGTTTCGAGCCCGCATGCAGACCCATCGTGCACCGGCCCTGGGAATCAATCAGAAAACGGCCACAGAGTTTCGGGATAGCCTGCCCTTTGCATTGACCAGCGCCCAGCAACGAGTCATCAAGGAAATCACGGCTGACCTCGGCCGACCGCATCCCATGATGCGCCTGGTGCAGGGCGACGTCGGCTCGGGAAAAACCATCGTTGCCGCCTTTGCAGCACTCACGGCCTTGGCATCCCAGCATCAAGTCGCCATCATGGCGCCGACCGAACTGCTCGCCGAACAACATAGCCAAAGCTTTCGGCAATGGCTCGAACCTCTGGGGGTCACTTTGGCCTTCCTGTCTGGCAAAGCCAAGGGTGAAGCACGACGGCAAACGATGGAAAGCCTCGCCAATGGAACTGCGGGCGTAGTGATCGGTACTCATGCCCTGTTTCAAGAGCAGGTCGTTTTCCACAACCTGGGGCTGGTCATCATCGACGAACAGCACCGGTTCGGTGTGCACCAACGGCTAGCGCTTCGGGAAAAAGGCGGCACCCAGGGCGGTTACCCCCATCAGCTCATCATGACGGCCACGCCGATCCCCCGCACCTTGGCCATGATCGGTTATGCCGATCTCGACCTTTCGATCATCGACGAACGCCCCCCGGGCCGCACGCCGGTGAGGACTACAGTCCTGCCGACAACCCGACGCGAAGACATCATCGATCGCATTCAGAACTGGATCGGTCACGGCCGGCAGGTTTATTGGGTATGCACCCTGATTGAAGAATCCGAGGTATTGCAGGCAGAAGCCGCCGAAAGGGCAGCCGAGCGACTCACTGCCGCCCTACCCGACCTGCGGATCGCACTGATTCATGGCCGGCTGAAGCCTGTCGAAAAAGACGCCGTCATGCAGCAGTTCAAGGCCGCGACGATCGATGTCCTTGTCGCCACCACTGTGATCGAAGTCGGAGTTGATGTCCCCAACGCCAGCCTGATGGTGATCGAGAATGCCGAACGGCTCGGCCTGGCTCAACTCCATCAGCTCCGCGGCCGCGTGGGGCGCGGTCCGGGAGAAGCCCATTGTGTCCTGCTCTACCAGCCTCCACTGGGTGAAACCGCCCGTGAACGACTCGGTATTCTGCGCGAAAGTGACGATGGCTTTGTTATCGCCGAGAAGGACATGGAAATCCGTGGACCCGGCGAACTCCTCGGCACTCGCCAAACAGGTCAGGTGCAATTCCGCATCGCCGATCTGGTCCGCGATGCCGCGCTGGTGGAATCGGTCCATCAGGCGGCTGATGAATTGACCCGAATACATCCCGAGCATCTACAACCACTCATTGAGCGCTGGCTGGGTCAGGTCGCCCAGTATGTCGAAGCCTGAGTCGACAATTGATCCATAACACCCCCGTCCAAGGAAGGCATCTCCCAGGAAAACCCCCATGAGCATGAACTTTGCCATATACGAGAAGGCCCAGCGCCTGCCCGAGATCAACTTCAACAAGATCAATGAAGTTCTGGGCAATCCCGACACCTTCATCTGGTTAACCATCAAGGACCCTACCCCTGCGCAGCTGAAGCGAATTCAGGCACAGTTCCAACTGCATGAACTCGCCGTTGAAGATGCCAGTTCCGCTCGCCAGCGGCCCAAACTTGAAGCCTATGGCGATACGCTGTTCATCGCTGCAAACACCGCACGACTCAAGGGAGAGGAAACCACGCATGGCGAACTGCACGCCTTTATCGGCAGGCAGTTTGTCATCCTGATCCAGCACGGTGGCACCATTCGCTATGATCGGGTTCAGGCACGTTGCGAACATGCCCCCGACCTGTTCATGAACGGTCCGGGCTTCGCGCTATATGCCGTGCTCGACCATCTCGTCGATCAATTCATCGTCATTGCCGGTCATTTGCAGAAGAAACTCGATGAACTGGAGACCGTCATCTTTCAAAGTCAGATGGACGCAATCTCCATCGAGAGTCTGTATGAGCTAAAACGCGAGGTCTCCCGACTACACAACGCTGCCTCGCCCATTGCCGGCATTTGCGCGGAGCTTTTCCGGCTGCACCCGGAGATTGCCACACCGGAACTCCATCCCTATTTCCGCGATGTCGAGGATCATGTGGAGCGAATTGTTCGCAGCACCATCATACTGCGCGAGGCGCTCTCCGATGCCATGCAAGTCAACTTGGCCCTGGTGACCGTCCGTCAAAATGAGGTGGTCAAACGACTGGCCGGCTGGGGTGCGATCCTCGGAATTCCCACCATGGTGTTCAGCATGTATGGCATGAACTTCAAGCATATGCCGGAGTATGACTGGTCACTCGGTTACCCGGCCACGCTGCTTCTCACAGCCTTCGCATGTCGGGAGCTTTATGTGCGGCTGAAAGGATCTGGATGGCTATGATTTAACCCGCCCGCTGATCCTTTTGCACTTGTCGTGGCGCTTGGACATCACGCACTTGACCAGCGACATGCAACAAACCCGGGCGAACCGGGGGGTGTCAGCGGTAATCCATGGATAACTCTCTGGGCAGCTGTGTTATGTTCGCAGGCCAACAAGAAACAGCTCTTACAGAAGAACTTCCATCTCTGAAGCCAGCCATTGATCATAGTGGCGGGACAAAACACTATCGGTCGGACGCGGCTTTAATTTCTCGATTTCAGCACTCAAGCGCTGAATGCTATGCCGCCTTAGCACGGAATCCTCGGGTAAATTGAATGGCCTATTGGACCTGGCCAATTCTTGCATCATGGGTTTAGGGGCAATCGTTATGGAAGTTTTTCCACGCTCACTGATCCACTGCTCATAGTCGGCATGAAACGCCGCAGCGACCCTAGCATCCTCGGTGCAATGGGCCAGTTGGGCCGCGATCCGTTGCTGATGGTGGCGACGCAGAACGCTATCCGTGGGAGGTGGAGTGACCTCATTGAGCCGGCCCTCAAGCAAGGAGACGTAATGCCGGCGCAGCACATGGTCTTGCGGAACATGAGGTCCAAAGACGGTAGTGGCGTCGGTCGCTTCAGGTACCGCACCCTTTTCCAGCCTTTCGACAATCGGCCAGGCTTTTGCCGGTTCGGGCCAGTTTGGCGTCTCCCCTGATTTTTTTCTTGCCGCCACCCAGTCAAGCGTCAGCTGTTCCACCGCGGCCTCATGCCCTAGACAGCGGGCGAGCAGATTTTTGAAATGTTGCAGATGATGACGGCGAAGCACGCTATCCGTGGGTGCGGGGTACAGGTCGTTGAGCATCCCGAGGATATGGGTCAGGTAATGCCGACGCAGTACATGATCTTCGGGAACATGACTCCCCATCGGAGGCATTTCAGATTCAGGCTCAGCTTCCTGGACTTTCAATTTTGAGAATGAAGGAATCTGAGCGACCGTCTCTGACGAGACATCAAGCATCTCTCGATGTGGGGACGGCGCAATGCCCACTGCAACGGGATTTGAAACCTCTTTCAAATTCTGCTTTTTCAGGATTTCATGAGCTGCCTGCAGCTTCACCACAGCGCTGTGTTCAAGCACACATTCCTCAATCTGGCTGGCGATGAGTTGCCCATGATGGCGGCGCAGAACGCTTTCGCGCGGACGTTGATACAGCTCGTTGAGCTGGCAGCAAAGATGGGTCAGATAGTGCCGACGAAGAACCGAATCCTCGGGGAGATGAACGCCCGGCACTGGCGTAACTTCAGCTAACAGTTCCAAGGTTGCAGCGGCTGTTAATTGCTCATGGGGCTGGGTTTCAATACTGTCACCTTGCCCGTCGTCGGTGGTCCTTTCGGAGGCGGCTGGGCTATGGTCCATGAAGTACATGACATGGATGGCATTCCCCACGAAAGCAGTGAGAGCCAGTGCGGGCAGCAAGATATCGAAGTATTCGGTCATGTTGTTAGAACTCTGGGGAGGTCGTTGGATTTTAGGGTTGTTCGTTAAAGTGACGGACAAGGCTTAGGTAATGCCATGTCTTTCATTACGCTACTTGCATAGCAGTTCATGCAGGATTTCATTCAGACTACCTTCCGGCCAGGATTGGATTCCACCGGTGCCCATCTCCTAGACTACCCGCTTCCCTTTACCTAGGGATTGCCGGTAAAACTGGATGCCGATATCACGCAAGTGATGGTTTATACAGTCCAGTTCAACTTCCGACCTAACAGATTGAAAGTCACCAAAAGACTCCTTGATCGGCACGGGGTAATTGCTCAGGACAACCACGGCAAACCCGACCGAGGTCGGCTGAATGGTGGCGGGATCGAGGTAAAAGCGCTCACCGCCCACTGCGGAGGAACCATAGGGCTGCCATTCAGCCTTTAAGGTCATGGCCACGGCCAGTAGTCCGGCGATGAGCAGTGCTCCTAGCGACCTGCTTCCCTTCCTGTCAAAAATGGTTAGCAGTATCCCGATTCGATCAGCCAAAGCAAGCCCGTAATAGTGAAAAACGAGGTGATGGTCGTCGCGACCAAGGCCGCCGAGCAGAAACCTTCCTGGCCATATTTTTGGCCCAACAAAGCATAGATCGTGGCCATGGGCATACTGGCATTAATGATGGCCGCCTGCCGCAGGGCGGGGTCTGCAACCGGGAAGAGCAAGAATATCGCGAATACGGACAGTGGGTGAAGAATCAGCTTACCGAAGACGACACCGGCAATATCGCCCGCCATCCCTTTCCAACTGAGCCCCGCCAGGGTGCATCCGATATAGAACAGGGCGACCGGCGCCGAAGCAACGGCAAGCATGTCGATTGCATGATTAGCAAGCTGTGGAAGGCGCAGATCGAATGTGGAAAAGGCAACCCCCAAAAGTATCGAGAGTATCAGCGGATTTTTCATCAGCCGCATGAAGATGCCCCCAAGCACCCGCGCCCAATGACTGCCTTTTTTCCTGCCCAGCTCTGCAATCCCCATAACCAGAGGGAGCATGATCAGATTTTCAACCGTGACATACACAGCTAAGGTGCCCATGGCTGCTGAGCCGATGAGTTGTTCGGCAATGGGGAAGCCCATGAAAGCACTGTTCGATATCGTCATCCCCATCGCAAGGATCGTGGCGATCTGTAATCCTCTCTTCTGAACCAGCCAGCCAAAACCGATACTGACGGCCAGCGCCAGCAATGAACCCAGTGAGTGCGCATTTCCCCGATGACAACAGAAGACGTTTGGGGGCTTATCTGCTCGATTGGAAGCGCTCGTAGAACTCTCTTTTTTAGTATCGTTTATGCCACTGGCAACAAAACATCCAAGGTAATCCGAGCTAGTCGGATCCGCATAAAGTATGACATCCCAATTAATTTTGGTTCTTAATCCAAAATGGCCCTCACTAAGCCAAGGCCCGGGTCAACAATTCCTGAAGAGACTGAGTGAACGGCAACTGCAAGGCCAGACCATGGCCCTTATCCGACATTTTTCCCCAGGTCTTCCTGACGATGTTGAGCAGTTTCTCGCTATCCTGCGTCGCTGCAAAATCGGCAAAGTAGTTCTCCAGAAATACCAGACAGATGACATCCTCCAATGCCTGAGTCTCGGGATCAGTCTTAATCCCGCGCTTTTGCAATAGCGACTTGACTCTCTCAACGGCTGTTGATTCGAATCCCGCCTCATTCATCAGGGCTGCCACACAGTCGGCATGAAAGCCGTAGAGATAGGTCCGCCACTTAAGATATCCCGCGCGTGTTGCCGGATAGCTCTGACGAGGGACCTCCCAGCGCCGGATGTGTTGCCCTCGAGCAGCGATTTTCAGAGGCTCCGACGATTCGGGGTAAACCCTCTCAAGCCAGGCAGACATGCGCTTTCCATATAGAAGCGCCCTTGGCTGGCCCACGCCTTGCAGAATTTCTACATTAGGATCAGATCCATTCGCCGCATCAATCCAACCCAGCACTATTTCCAATCGATTATCAGACATCACTATTCCCAACTCCACACTGACTTAGCTCCAAGAAACTTCAAATCTAAATCACCTATCTTAAATGCATTTCATCCTACGGGTAGGATGACGCTCGTGTAAAATCGCTGCTAAACCGAGGGATTCAATGCATATTCTGCTTAGCAATGATGATGGATACTCCGCCGAGGGTCTCAGGGTACTGGCGAGTGCATTAGCCGCCCATGTGGACATCACCGTGGTGGCGCCGGAAGGCAACCGAAGCGGTGCCAGTAACTCGCTGACGCTGGAAGTCCCCCTTCGGGTCAGCAAGGCGGAAAACGGTTTTATCAAGGTCAACGGCACACCCACGGACTGCGTCCATCTTGCCATCACCGGATTACTCGACCGCGAACCTGACATGGTTTTTGCCGGTATCAACCATGGATCGAATCTGGGAGATGACGTGATTTATTCCGGGACGGTTGCCGCCGCTACCGAGGGTCGATTCCTGGGGCTGCCGGCCGTCGCGATCTCGCTTGCGTCACAATCCCATGTTCCCAGCCATTTCGAGACGGCAGGGCGAGTGGCTGAAGCGTTGTTGCACCGCATACGTCGTCACCCCCTCCCCGCGGATACCATCCTCAACGTAAACGTGCCTGACCGTGCATGGGGGGAACTGAGAGGATTCAAGGCCTGTCGACTGGGACAGCGCCACAGATCAGAACCCGTCATCAGGGGCAGTGATCCACGGGGTCGCGAGCTCTATTGGGTTGGCGCGGCTGGACCGGAGCAGGATGCGGGACCGGGAACCGATTTCCATGCCATCCGTGAAAACTATGTCTCGGTCACCCCATTGCAGATTGACCTGACCCGTTACGACCGGATCGACACTCTGGCCCACTGGCTTGAGGGTGACCCTGACTAATGCAACAACGGATCGAGGGCATCGGGATGACCTCCCGGCGTACCCGTGAGCGTCTGATTGGCCGACTGAGGGAACAGGGCATCAGCCATCCTGAAGTACTCAAAGTGATGCTGGAAACCCCGCGTCATTTGTTTATCGAAGACGCCTTCGCGAGTCGAGCCTATGAAGACACCGCGCTACCGATTGGTTTCAATCAGACCATCTCGCAACCTTACATCGTCGCCCGTATGACCGAGCTTTTGCTGGAATCGGGTCCGCTGGACAAGGTGCTGGAAGTCGGGACCGGGTCGGGTTACCAGACGGCCATTCTTGCTCAACTGGTCAACCGCGTTCACTCCGTTGAAAGGATCTATTCCCTTCAACAACGCGCACGACGATGCCTGCAGGACCTGAATCTGCGTAATGTTCGATTGAAGCACAGTGACGGCGGTTGGGGCTGGGATGAGTACGCACCCTATGACGCCATTTTAGCTACGGCAGCTCCCAGCGACATTCCGGAAAGCCTTCTGACCCAAATGTCGCGTCGCGGCGTGATGGTGATCCCCGTGGGCCAAGGACGCACTCAAATACTGAAAAGGATCACTCGAACAGAGGTTGGTTTTGAGGTCGAGGAAATTGAACCCGTCAATTTCGTACCGTTTCTGCCAGGCGTCTTTTAACGCCAAGTTCTCCACCGCCTAAAACCGGCGTCGCGACACTCATCCGGGACAATCAGCTTTGGCTTGCAGGCGTTTTAGTACCTGAGCCTGAATCGGTTGCAGCAGCACCCCCAGAGACACTCCCAGAATCGCTACCGCCGGCCAGATTCTTTTTCTTGTCTTGGCTGCCCTTGAAATCTGTCTCGTACCACCCACCGCCCTTGAGGCGAAATCCTGCAGCGGATATCAGCTTGGTCAACTCAAGATCGCCGCAGGCCGGGCATTCCTTGAGCGGGTCGTCGGAGAGCTTCTGAAAAGCCTCCAATTCGTGACCACAGGATTTGCACTGATACTCATAAATGGGCATGGAAGTCTCCGAAGAAAATCTGAGAAGGCACCGATTTAAAGTCGGGGCGGGGCATTTCAACCCGCCACGACGATCCAAATCATCGATAATGGCAGCCATTTTACACTGCGTGCTCGGACCCGACCGATGGAAACACCCGCAAGCCCCCCTGATAACAACTCATCAATCCAAGTCATCGGGGTCGGAGGACTGATCTTCGACGATGCTGGCCGGGTACTTCTCGTTTGTCGAAAGCATCCACCACAAGCAGGTCTCTGGCACATCCCCGGGGGTCGCCTGGAGCCAGGCGAAACCCTCACTGAATGCTGCCGCCGCGAGGTTTTTGAGGAAACCGGCATCGAAGTAACGCCATCAAAGATAGTGGCGGTAGCCGATCGGAATATCGAGGGCTTCCATTACATCATTATCGATTTTCTGGCACAGATGACCGCCACTTCGCTGCGTGAACCATATCCCTCCAGTGATGCGGCGGATGCCTGCTGGGTTTGTCCCGATGCCTTGAACGAGTATCCGCTGGTGACTGGCCTAGTAGCGATCATTCGAGCATGTCAACCTTCTCGCGTTACCGCCCCCAAGGTGGGACTCACTCCTGTAGCTAACCATCCTTGGCTTTATGGCTCACCCAGCGGTAGACCTCGAGAAACTGGACCATTCAGGAAACTTGCAAGGTTCAACGCTGACTAAACCAATTACGGCACCAACCGCTCAAAAAATAGTTCATAAAAATCAAACAATCATGAACATGGCTAACTTCCTTGCTGAACTATCCGATCTTTACCTCAAAGAAGTCATACCCTTCGTGCACGGGGGCCACGGGGAAGGGGGTGGACTGGTCGCTTTAGTTGATCATTTTCTAGCCGCACTGACTCACGACACACCAAGCTCTTGGAGTCTTCTGGGAGGTATTGAAACGCTAGGCAAGAATCTTCATCCTCTTCTTCTGCACTTTCCGATCGCTTTCGTATTCGGTTTTATTTTTACAGAAGTGTACGGTGTGATTTTCAAAAAAAATGGGGCCCGGCAATGGGCTAGTGGATTGTTATACCTGGGCGGGATTGGCGCTCTGGTAGCAGTTGTTTCCGGCTTGATCGCCGCAGAAACAGTTCCTCATGGTGCACAGGTGCATGAAATCATGCAATGGCATCAACGAGCAGGAATCACCGTAGCGGTGTTGACGGTGGCCTTGGGTATCTGGCGGAGACTTGGGGGAATACCTCAATCCGCTATGGCGACGACGCTAAGCACAGTGTGGACCTTGGTGATCGGGGTAATTCTCTTCTTGGGTGCGGATATGGGAGGCATGATGGTTTACCAACATGGTGTGGGGGTGAAGAACCTACAATCGGCGAATGAGCATATACATCATTCGCATGACAATTGACTTACGCCGACTTGAAAAATTTCCGATTTATAGAAATTTGGAGGTCACTCCGCCCACCTTATGTATTAGAGCCTGTTAACACATACGAAGCGCCACGACGATCAGCGCGAAATGGATTAAGCCGGTGAACATGACATCAAGTTTGTCAAAGTGTGAGAAGACACGGCGAAAGTCCTTGAGTCGGCGAAACAGCCGTTCAACCTTATTGCGCTTGCAATACATGACCCGGTCATAGTCCCAAGGATGCAGCCGATTGCTCTTGGGAGGCACGACGGGGACATAGCCGAGATCCAGCGCCCATAGGCTGTGTCGTAGCCTTCGTAGGCACGATCCATGATCAGCGGGGTCTGCTTCTGCCACCGGCCCAAAATCGATCAGCAGCTGGCGTCCTGCCGGCGCATCGTGATCTTGGCCGGGGGAAAGTCTGAAGGAGATAGTGCAGCGATCACTCGCGGCAACCAGATGAATTTTGGTGGTCCAGCCGTAGACTTCCCTAAAACGGCTACAAGTTGAAAATAGAGACCTCTGAGCATTTGGAGGTTTGGAATGAGGAAGTCGAGATTCACGGATAGTCAGATCGTGGCGATCCTGAACGAAGGCGAGTCAGGT
>JBILGM010000069.1:0-11501 GCA_044351045.1 Methylococcaceae bacterium
GGC
Source organism: Methylococcaceae bacterium (assembly GCA_044351045.1). Classification (GTDB taxonomy): domain Bacteria; phylum Pseudomonadota; class Gammaproteobacteria; order Methylococcales; family Methylococcaceae; genus UBA6136. The sequence continues at coordinate 4 of JBILGM010000069.1, forward strand.
CGGAAGTGCAGGCGCACCACGGCCATGACCGATTCCTTCATCAGCGCATAGTTTTCCTCGCCGGCCAGTTCCTGGATGCGGTCGGAGCCGAGGTTAGAGGTCATGATGATCACCGCGTTGCGGAAATCCACCGTGCGCCCGTGGCCGTCGGTCAGGCGACCGTCGTCCAGTACCTGCAACAGAATGTTGAACACGTCCGGATGCGCCTTCTCAACCTCGTCCAGCAGGATGACGGCGTAGGGCCGACGGCGCACGGCCTCGGTCAGATAGCCGCCTTCCTCGTAGCCGACATAGCCGGGCGGCGCGCCGATCAGCCGGGCCACGGAGTGCTTTTCCATGAACTCGGACATGTCGATGCGGATCATGGCCTCCTCGGTATCGAACAGGAACGAGGCCAGCGCCTTGCAGAGCTCGGTCTTGCCGACGCCGGTCGGGCCGAGGAACAGGAACGAGCCATTGGGCCGGCGTGGGTCGGACAGTCCGGCACGCGAGCGGCGGATCGCATCGGACACGGCGGAGATGGCTTCTTGCTGGCCGACCACTCGCTTGCCGAGTTCGGCCTCCATCTGCAGCAGCTTTTCGCGCTCGCCTTCCAGCATCTTAGACACGGGTATGCCAGTCCACTTGGAAACCACCTCGGCGATTTCCTCGTCGGTCACCTTGTTGCGCACGAGCGTGGCCACCTGGGTCTCGGCTTCATCGGCGGCTTCCAGCTGCTTCTGCAACTCCGGAATTTCGCCATACTGCAACTGCGACATGCGCGCCAGATCGCCGGTGCGGCGAGCCGCCTCCATGTCGAGCTTGGCCTTCTCAAGCTTTTCCTTGATGGCGGTGTTGCCTTGCAGGGCGGCCTTCTCAGCCTTCCAGATTTCCTCCAGTTCAGCGTATTCGCGTTCCATCTCGTCGATGCGCTCCTGCAACTCGACCAGGCGGCGGCGCGAGGCTTCGTCGGTTTCCTTCTTGAGGGCCTCACGCTCGATCTTGTACTGGATCAGACGGCGATCAAGCCGGTCCATCGCCTCAGGCTTGGAGTCGATCTCCATGCGGATGCGGCTGCCGGCCTCGTCCACCAGGTCGATGGCCTTGTCCGGCAGGTTGCGGTCGGTGATGTAGCGGTGCGACAGCATCGCCGCCGCAACAATGGCCGGATCGGTGATGGTGATGCCGTGATGCACCTCGTACTTTTCCTTGAGGCCGCGCAGGATGGCGATGGTGTCCTCGACGCTGGGTTCGTTGACCAGCACCTTCTGGAAGCGGCGCTCCAGGGCGGCGTCCTTCTCGATGTACTGGCGGTATTCGTCCAGCGTGGTGGCGCCGATGCAATGCAATTCGCCGCGCGCCAGTGCTGGCTTGAGCATGTTGCCGGCGTCCATGGCGCCATCGGCCTTGCCGGCGCCGACCATGGTGTGGAGTTCGTCGATGAAGAGGATGACCTGGCCCTCTTGTTTGGCGATATCGTTGAGCAGCGCCTTCATGCGCTCCTCGAACTCACCGCGAAACTTGGTGCCGGCGATCAACGCGGCCATATCCAGCGCCAGCAAGCGTTTGCCCTTGACGCCTTCCGGGACTTCGCCGTTGATGATGCGCAAGGCCAGCCCTTCGACGATGGCGGTCTTGCCGACACCGGGCTCGCCGATGAGGACGGGGTTGTTCTTGGTACGGCGTTGCAACACCTGGATGGTGCGGCGGATTTCATCGTCGCGACCGATGACCGGATCAAGCTTGCCCTGCTCGGCGCGAGCAGTCAGATCGATCGTGTATTTCTGTAAGGCGCCACGCTGCTCCTCGGCGTTGGGGTCGTCCACTTTCTGGCCACCGCGCACTTTCTCGATGGCTTGTAGCAATTGTTCGGTCTTGAGGCCAGCCTGTTTCAGGGCATTGCCGAGTGCGCCCTTGTCCTCCAGCGCCGCCAGCACGAACATTTCGCTGGTGATGAACTGGTCGCTGCGCTTCTGTGCCAGCTTGTCGGTGAGATTGAGCAATTTCAGAAGGTCGCTGGAAATCTGCACATCGCCCCCGGTACCTTCGACCTTGGGCAGACGATCCAGCAGCTGCCCAAGGGCGGTCCGGAAGCTGGCCACGTTGACGCCGCACTGGGTCAGCAGCGGACGGACGGTGCCGCCGTCCTGATCCAGCAGGGCGATCATGACATGCACGGGCTCGATGAACTGCTGGTCGCCGCCGAGCGCCAGGCTTTGCGCATCAGCCAGTGCGGATTGGAATTTGCCGGTCAGTTTGTCCATTCGCATGATGATTGAATCCTGAGTGAGTCCAAATATGAAAATGATGTTGGGATCATTTCAACCACTATCAAGGCTCATCGCTGCCGAATTACAGTCATACCCCAACCGGCGGTTCCCGCCGATGGCCACTGACTGATATTCTCATCGCAGATCGTTCACCGTTCGCCACAGGCCGCAAACCCAACAAACCATTTCCGATGTCTCCTCTGCCGCAACGCATACTGATCATTCGGCTGAGTGCCATTGGCGACATCATCATGGCCTCCGGCCTGATTCCTGCCCTGCGCGGGCTCTATCCGGAAGCCTACATCGCCTGGCTGGCGGAAGACGCACAGGCAGAATTACTTCGGCATAACCCCCGACTGGACCGGGTGCATCTGCTCCCACGCCAGCACTGGCGATCGCTGCGGAAATCCGGTGATCATTTGGCGCTGACCCGGGACATACGTCGGTTCATCGCGTCCCTGCGCGCTGAGCAATTCGATCTCGTCATTGATCTGCAGGGGCTACTCAAGAGCGGTATCTGGAGTCGGTTGAGTGGTGCCCGGCGACGAATCGGGCTAGGCTCGCGCGAAGGCAGCCAGTGGCTGATGACCGAGGTGATTCCCCGCGAAATAGACGACCCACGCATCGGCAAAGAGTACCGCGATCTTGCGGTTCGTCTGGGTGCCCCGGAAGTCAGCTTCGTGATGGACATTGTTGTGCCGGATGAAGCCAGACACCGGGCGAGTCGATTGCTTGAGCAAGCCGGACTGCGGGGAAATCATCTGGTGCTGGCACCTTTTACCACCCGACCGCAAAAACACTGGTTTGATGATCGCTGGGCCGAATTGGCGCGAAGAATCAGCCCTCGCTTCCGTCCAGTCATGCTGGGTGGACCGGGAGACAGGGAGCGTGCGACTCGAATCAGTGAAATGGCTGACGGCGCCTTCATCAATCTGGTCGGCGAGACATCATTGACCGAATGTGCCGCAATCATCGATCAGGCTCGACTGCTGGTGGGCGTGGATACTGGCCTGACCCACCTTGGTCTGGCGATGAACACGCCGACGCTGGCGCTGTTTGGTTCCACGGCGCCCTATCTCGACACCACGCGCGAGAACAGCCGTGTACTTTACATTCACCATGAGTGTTCACCCTGCCACCGCCGCCCGACCTGTGGTGGGGAATTTACCTGCATGCAGGCACACACGGTCGAGAGCGTACTGGAGTCAGTTTTTCGCATCATCCCCGCGTCATGAGTGACCAGCCCCCCGCACCTAAACCCATGCAAATCGGTCCCTATACACTGGAAAACCGATTCATTCTTGCGCCCATGGCAGGCATCACCGACCGTCCATTTCGCAGGCTTTGCCGGCGTTACGGCGCGGCGCTGGCCGTCAGCGAAATGGTGTCTGCAAACCCGGCCTTGCGTCACGACCGCAAGACGTTGTTACGCACCGATCACCTGGGTGAAACCGGCTTGCGCTCGGTTCAGATTCTCGGCAATGATCCCCATGACATGGCCGAAGCAGCGCGCTTCAACGCCGACCGTGGGGCACAAATCATTGACATCAATATGGGTTGCCCTGCGAAAAAAGTCTGCAGCAAGGCCGCTGGCTCCGCCCTAATGCGTGATGAGGCTCTCGTGTCGGACATTCTGGCGTCAGTCGTCCGCGCCGTGGATACTCCGGTCACGCTGAAGATTCGCACCGGCTGGGATCTGGAGAACCGCAATGCCGTCAGCATTGCCAAAATCGCCGCCGACACGGGCATTCAGGCTCTCACCGTCCATGGCCGCTCGCGCGCCTGCGGGTTTTCGGGGGAGGCCGAATACCGTACAATCCGCGTAGTTAAAGAGGCTGTGGCGATTCCCGTGATCGCCAACGGCGACATCGACAGCCCGCACAAGGCGCTGTTTGTTTTGCAGGAAACCGGAGCCGACGCCGTGATGGTCGGGCGAGCAGCGCTGGGACAACCCTGGCTTTTCCGGGCGATGAACCAGACGCAAGACGATTGCCCCGACAACCGCTCACCCGGACATCAGGAAATTCAAGCCCTGATTCTGGAGCATATACAGGAACTTCACGCCTTTTATGGCGAGCACCAGGGAATACGAATCGCTCGCAAGCATTTCGGCTGGTATATGGATCATCTCTCTTGCACTATGAATTACAAACCCGGCTTCAATACTCAAACCACAGCCTGCGGCCAACTCTATTTCGTGGGACACGTGTTTGACCAGATAACCCAGGCCAGTCCGACATGACTTGCCCGTCCGCCGAGATCGATTCAACACCCGTTGCAGCGGATAACTCCATCCTCAGCCAACATGTGCGGGCAGCGCTGAAGGATTACTTTGCCCGACTAGACGGCCATGGCGCCACCCACCTTTACGAACTGGTCCTTTGTGAGGTCGAGCTACCCCTGATCGAGACCGTTCTCGAACACTGTGAATTCAATCAGACCAAAGCTGCCCTGGTACTGGGTCTCAGCCGCAGCACGTTGAGAAAGAAAATGAACCTCTACGGCATCGAGTAAACGCGAGCCCCATTTTTCAAGATCCCATGATTACCCGAGTGAAACGTGCCCTTATCAGCGTGTCCGACAAATCCGGCCTGCTCGAACTTGCCCGGGATCTCCAGCAACTGGGGATCGAAATCCTGTCCTCGGGCGGTACTTACAAAACGCTGACGGACCAGGGCATTCTCGCGACAGAAGTTTCCCAATACACCGGTTTTCCGGAAATGATGGGCGGCCGCATCAAGACGCTGCATCCAAAGATTCACGGCGGGATTCTTGGCCGGCGAGGCACGGATGAAGCCATCATGCAGGAACATGGTATAGCACCTATTGATCTGGTCATCGTCAATTTATATCCATTCGAAGCCACCGTGGCGAAGCCCGATTGCTCGCTGGAGGACGCCATCGAGAATATCGATATCGGTGGACCCGCCATGATCCGCGCCGCCGCCAAGAACCACGACGCGGTCGCTGTCGTAGTCGATCCAGCCGACTACCCCGCCGTGCTGGAGGAACTGCGCGCCTCCGGCGGCAGCCTTTCCGACGCGAGTCGCTTCCGCCTGGCCGTCAAGAGCTTCCGCCACACTGGCGCTTACGACGCCGCCATCGCCATGTACCTTGGCAACATAGAGGGCAGCGAACCCTTTCCCGACCCGCTGGTGCTGAAGTTTCGCCACGCTCAGGGCATGCGTTATGGCGAAAATCCTCATCAGCAAGGCGCCTTTTACGTCGAGCCCAACGCGCCCCGTGGTTCCATCTCGACGGCCCAACAGCTACAGGGCAAGGAACTGTCCTACAACAACATCGCTGACGCCGACGCGGCGCTGGAATGCGTCAAGAGCTTCGGCACCGAGCCGGCTTGCGTCATCGTCAAGCATGCCAACCCCTGCGGCGTGGCGCTGGGCGCCAGCCTGACCGAGGCCTATGAACGGGCCTACATGACCGACCCGACCTCCGCATTTGGCGGCATCATTGCCCTCAACGGCCCGCTGGATACCAAAACAGCCAAGGCTATTGTCGACCGCCAGTTCGTGGAAGTCATCCTTGCACCCCGGATCGATCCGGCCGCCCTGCCAATGCTGGCTACTAAACCGAACATTCGGGTGCTGGAAACCGGCGACTGGGATGCCGTACCGCCCGGGGAGTGGGATTTCAAGCGCGTCACCGGCGGGCTGCTACTGCAGGATCGGGACAATGGCCATATTCTCGACACTGACTTGAAGGTCGTGACCCGGCGAGCGCCCACCGAGCGCGAGTTGACCGACCTGCTGTTCGCTTGGCGGGTGGCCAAGTTCGTCAAGTCGAATGCCATCGTCTACGCCAAGGATCAACAAAGCATCGGCGTCGGCGCCGGCCAGATGAGCCGCGTCTACTCGGCCCGTATCGCCGCCATCAAGGCACAGGATGCGGGGCTCGCCGTGGCTGGATCGGTGGTCGCTTCCGATGCCTTTTTCCCGTTCCGGGATGGCGTCGACTCGGCGGCGGAAGCCGGCGTCACGGCACTGATCCAGCCGGGCGGTTCGATGCGGGATGCCGAGGTCATCGCCGCCGCCGACGAGCATGGCATGGCCATGGTCTTCACCGGCATGCGGCATTTCCGGCACTGACGGCCAGGTCCGGGTCAGCCACCCAAGCCGGACGCACGTATGAGCGATTCCCTCCTCGCCGCCCAGACCGATATCTGCGTCAAGTGCGGATTATGTTTGCCGCACTGCCCGACGTATCTCAAAACCCAGGACGAAAACGAATCCCCGCGCGGCCGCCTGTCACTGATCCAGGGCTGGGCCAGAGATGAACTCCAAGCCACACCAAAGCTCAACACGCACATCGACAACTGCCTGCTCTGCCGCGCCTGCGAATCGGCCTGTCCGGCCTACGTACCCTACGGGCAAATCGTTGACCGGTTTCGTTCAGCCACTCGCTCACAGCATCGGGCGGAATCAATGGGGCAGCGCCTTAAAAAATCAATGATGCGCAGCGCTCTGACGGGCGAAACACTGGCCCCGCTGGCAGGTCGATTGATGGGCGGGGCCACCGCTGGCGCGGTGAAAACACTGGCCAATCTGACCGGTGCCGGTGACATGACAGCTGGACTTCCTGCCAACCGGGCAGCCCCGCTTCCGTCACCCGGCACTTACCCACCCTCCTTGTCGCCGCAAAAGGCCAGCGCATCTCTCTTTCTCGGATGCACCGCCGAACTGCTGGACCGTGAAACCGTGGCGTCGGCTATGGCCGTGATGAATCGCCTGGGCATCTGCGTCGATATTCCCGTTCACCAGACCTGCTGTGGCGCACTCCACCAGCATGCCGGCGACACCTCGTCTGCCAGCAAGCGGATCCAGCAGAACCTAACGGCTTTTGAGAATCCCGAGGCTCCAGCCATCGTCAGCTTTGCCAGTGGCTGCGGTGTGATGCTCAGCGAATACGGCCTGACCGATACTTCCGCAAGCGCCGGGGCATTCAGCCAGCGCGTTCGTGACATCAGCCAGTTTTTGGCGGAACAGGAATGGCCGGACGAACTGGCGCTCAAGCCCTTGCCGACAAGCGTCTGCCTGCATTCCCCCTGCAGCCTCAAGAATGTCCTGCGCGTGGATCGTTATGCCGCTTCACTATTGAAACGAATTCCCGAACTCAAGGTGATCGCTCTTCCTGCCCAGACCCGCTGCTGCGGCGCTGCCGGCAGCTACATGGTGGATCACCCGGACATGGCCACTACCTTGAGAGACGATGTACTGGATCAGATCGCGGGCAGCCAACTCTCCCTGTTGCTGACTTCCAACCCGGGTTGCGCCATGCACCTGCGCGCCGGCCTAAAACTACGCGGGCTTGGGGACATTGAAGTGCTCCACCCGGTGACTCTGCTCGCCCGACAACTCCCATAAAAAAACCGGCGTCATGCCGGTTTTTTTATGGTGGAGAGACAACCACGCCGCCTCAGCGACGCAGCTTATAGTTTCGCCCGTAGAATATTTCCGCCATTTCATGCTTGAGCTGGCGCTGAATGGCCGTGCGCTCGTCAGGGCTAAGGGCGTCCTTGTCGGTATCGAACAGGTAATTGTCGAGCACAAAGTCCTTCAGGATCATCTTGGTATGGAAGATATTTTCCTGATAAACATTGACATCGATCATCTGATACCGCTCCGCCGTAAGATCCGAAATATAGTTCTGGATGGACGTGATTTCGTGATCGATGTAATGCTTCTGACCGCTTATGTCGCGGGTAAAGCCGCGGACACGATAATCCATGATGACGATATCGGATTCGAAGCTATGGATCAGATAATTCAGCGCCTTCAGCGGTGAAATGCGTCCACAGGTTGACACATCGATATCCGCCCGAAAGGTGCTGATGCCACCATAGGGGTGACTTTCCGGATAGGTGTGAACGGTGATGTGACTCTTGTTCAGGTGGGCGACGACCGAATCCGGCATGGGGCCGGGCTCTTCCATGTTTCCGACCATCGAAGGTGCTTCGTGACCCTCGGAGATCAGCATCGTCACACTAGCGCCCTGCGGCTCGTAGTCCTGCCGGGCGATATTGAGAATCTGCGCACCGATGATCGCATTGACATCGGTCAATATCTGCGTGAGGCGTTCAGCGTTATACATCTCGTCGATGTACTCAATGTAGCGCCGCTGCTGCTGCTCGGTCTTGGCGTAGCAGATATCGTAGATATTGAAGCTCAACGACTTGGTCAGGTTGTTGAACCCATGCAATTGGAGTTTTTCGATATCCATCGAGTTAACGAGATCCCGTCATGTTTGTGAGACTGCCAAGAGGCAGAAAGATGGCAAGAAAATCACTGCTCGGAGAAGCAATGAAAGTTTGTTATTTGTAGCGATATGGCATACTCAGTCCACCTCAATCAGTTCAAAATCGTGGGTCACCTTGGCCGTTTTACCCAGCATGATTGACGCGGAACAATATTTTTCGGCCGAGAGCCTGACTGCGCGCTCGACCACGGGCTCTGCCAGGCCCTTGCCGCTGACGACAAAATGCAGGTGAATACGGGTAAAGACCTTTGGATCGGTATCGGCCCGGTCGGCTTCAACCATGGCCTCGCAATGGCGAACATCATGACGGCCCTTGCGCAGGATGTGGACTACATCGAACGACGCGCAACCACCCATGCCAATCAGCAACATTTCCATGGGTCTTACCCCAAGATTTTTGCCACCCGACTCGGGAGGGCCATCCATCACAACGGCATGCCCACTGCCTGATTCTCCCAGAAACAGGGCATTTTCCACCCACTTGATACGTGCCTTCAATGGGGTCCCCCCTAAAAATAGCCGAGTAATCTAGCACATCGCCCCAAGGTTCATCAGTATTTTTTGGATTAGCCAAGGTGCTTTTGAGGTTTCAAGGCCTAAATGCAATGCGATGATCTCGTAGTTGAATCCCAAGAGACACCATGCAAAGAGTTATCCCTGCAGCGAGAGCAAATTGGCTCAATGACACCCTCTAGATGGCTAAATAGAAGGCATCTTCGCCATCTCGGCACCACCCCTGGCGACTAAACTGCACCCGTCACCGGTTGTTTGCTTACGCCGATACCAAGCTTGTGCGTATGCCCCTTCTCGATAGCCATGACGTATTTTCTCGACAGGACACGACTCTTGAAACTGCCTCGGATCAGGCCAGCTGCTTTAGACTACCGAGACGGCGGGCTAACACGCACCGGGGGCACCAAAGCAATCAACGAATGAAACCACTCCACAGAACACTGCTGACAAGCCTAGCTCTGTTACTGACGCACGCACTGCAAGCTGCTCCGACGCAAATAGGCATAATCAAACACCCTTCTGCTGAGGTGAAATTCACCGACGAATGGCTTTGGGCTCTGCGCGGAGGTGGGGCAATGTTAGACCTTCGCTCCCCTGACAGCCTGACATCCATCTCTCCCGATACTGTCTTGCTGATATTGGACTCCATCCCCCTCAGCTCGGCAGCCACCCATAGTCTCGAGGGGTGGGTGAAGAAGGGCGGATTGGTGATTTACTCTGGTGGTCCAGAAATCGCAGCGAACGCCGAAGCTCAAGCTTTGTTTGGCATTCGATTTGCCGGCCGTGATCCTGGCCAGATGGAATCCTACCCCCGCCTTATCAGGACCTCACCACTGACCAGCCCTTTGCTGGAAGGTGATGCGCTGCGCCTCGGAACTCAAGGGCTTGGTCACAATGCAAGGTTCGATGCTCTGGATAGGAATGAAAGACTGGCACTGACCGCACGATTAAGCCCCGGACCGGGCGGCTTTGTGGTCCGCAAGGAAGCGCCCACATTGATTACTCATCGACTGGGCGCTGGCAGAGTAGTGTTTGCCGGCTTTTCCTTGGGGCGCGTCGGTTCCTGTTATCCCGAGCAGATTCAGAATCAGGGCAAACTGGACTGCAGCGGTGCCAGTGGCGCCCACGCGCTCATGCGCTGGCTGACCGTCAACCTGCTCTGGGAGGAGCGCAAGCTATCCATCCCGTTGCTTTGGGACGCCCCGGGTAATCGTCCGCACGCGGTCATCATCACCGGTGATGTACACAACAATCGAACAGAAACCTCTGACTGGGCCTCCGTTCGCATGGCCGAGATCGCCGAACGAACGGGAACACCGATATCCCTTTACCTCGAAGGTCAAATAGCTCAAAGGGCACCCGATTTTCTAGCCAAATTGAAATCGTTCAAGCCTCTGGAAATTTCTTCCCACGGTCTGAACGGCAGAGTTTATTTAAGCCAGAAATACTTATTTAGGTCATTGGGCATCCTTCATGACCTTTGGAAAGCCGAGTCGCTTCTTGGCATGGGCCATTTTCCGGATGACCGCAAATGGCTTTCATCCACACGCAGTCACGGATGGATTTCTGACAGGAATGCCTGGTGGGCCATGCGTCAGATGGGGATTGGCCTGGTCTTTGACCAAGTCGCCGACAGTCTCGTCAGTGATACGCCGTGGCGGGTCATGCCGAGTTGGTTTTCAGCGGAAATAACATCTCGGCTTTACATTCCGCTTTTCGAACATAGCATCAGCACCGCCAAGGATGATTTCCTACTGGATGCCGACCAAGCCCTGGACATCGCAAATCTGGCATCAGCCCAACCCGAACCTGTAGCCAGTCTTATCAGCTACCCGGAATACACTGCTTACGTCAAAAAGTGGCACAACGTGATAGGACGACTAAGCTCCATGGGAGGTCTCACGGAAGTGTGGCTTTGGCATCCAGAAGGGGTGATGGATAGCCAGAGCTTTGCCGAAGTAGAGAACACGCTGCGTGATTTCCACAGAGAGAATAGCGTTACCTTTATCAGGGGGGACGTAGTGGCCACCTGGCGGGCCAATCGCGAGCGCTTGCGAGTTAAACCGGAGCGTAACTCGCTGGGGGAGTTAACAGCCCTCACGCTTGAACCGCCCATAAGGAAACTGCTGCCCTTACCGCCGGAAGCACCTGACGCTGCCTCCACAGTCGGTTACTGGGTGATGGGGCCGGCAAAATTGCCAGGCTGGTCCAGTCATGAGCAGATTGATCCTCTGGGGAGGCTAGTTACGTTGCTTTCTCACCCTTTGCCAACTCCAGAAATAGGGATACAAAAATGATCGGCTTCCCGGGGTTACGGCATCCTTACTCTATGGTGATCCTTTTATCGATGATGGCGTTAAACCTGATCTACAAACAACCAAGGGCCGACAACACCCCAACAACACCCAGTGCTTCGATCATCATCCCTGAGCAAGCCACCTGGAATAACCCTTTGGTATCCGCATC
>JBILGM010000099.1:0-3394 GCA_044351045.1 Methylococcaceae bacterium
CAGGCCAGGCTTCGCGAGAGATGCGCTAGAAGTACGCCTGGATTGAAGCGCATGAAGGGATTTATGGGGTGGGTGAATTGTGTCGTGCCCTGATGGTCAGCCCCAGCGGCTATCGTGCCTGGCAGCGGGGGGGCACCCCGAGCCGGCAGCGATGGACGGAGGCCCAATTGATCACGCTGATTCGATCGATCCATGCCGAATACAAGGGCGCTTACGGCAGCCCGAGGGTGATCAGGGAGCTGCGGGACCGTGGCTTTCCCGTCAGCAAGGGCCGAGTAGAACGCGTGATCCAGGAGAACGGTACCCGTGCCCGGCATAAGCGTCGTAATAAGGCGACGACGGACTCTCGTCACGGGCTGCCCGTGGCGCCGAATCTTCTGGATTGGCAATTTCAGCCGTTCGCGCCAAACCAAGTGTGGACCTCCGACATCACCTATCTGTCGACCACTGAAGGCGGGCTCTACCTGGCCATCGTACTGGATCTGTTCAATCGGGAAGTGGTGGGCTGGTCGATTCAGCCCAGTATGACGGTTGATCTGGTGACCGATGCCCTCCGCATGGCCTGGTTCCGTCGACAACCGGCTCCCGGCCTTATTCATCATTCGGACCGTGGCAGCCAGAATGCCGCCGGGGTGTTCCAGGATCTTTTGCGGGAATACGGCATGAAGTGCTCCATGAGCCGCAAGGGAAACTGCTGGGATAATGCCCCGACGGAGAGTTGGTTCGGCCGCTTCAAGAATGAGCGGATCCATGGCGAGTCGACTGAGAATCAGCAAACGATGCGAGGGAGAGTTTTCGAGTACATTGAGGTTTTTTATAACCGGAAAAGAAGACACTCTACGCTGGGCTACCAGTCCCCGATCCAGTATCTACGCCGCTGGGCAGAGAAAGCGGATAGGGGAAATCAGGCCGCCTGAAGAACCGCCCTTGTTGCGCGCAAAATGAGGGGAAGCCCAAGATGACTCCTACCGCTTCAAGCAACGGAAAGGAAATCAGCTGACGCATTGATCAGTGCCAACCTACTGGAAAGTTTTCAATACTGAACACTGGAATATTTTGGATGCTGATTGACAGCTCTTGTGAATTTATCGCAGAATCCAAGATCCTCTTTGAGGATGCAACTTTTTTTTTCTGGCAATGCTTTTTGCCGTTCTTGCGGTTAGATTCGGCGTGGCATTAAACTCCAGACGTCGACTTGTTTTCAATTGCCCTGAGCCCCTCAGAAGATAAGGGCGGCAAGGGCGAAGACGGCCAAAGGTGCGATGAACTGCTCTCAAGTATGGGACAAGCGTCGATCCCACCTAAAAGTAGGGTCACCAATCCAAGCAATGAAAAGAAAAACAATAAGAATTGCAACCACTTTGCTTTGCGGTTCTATGTTCGCCGCAGCTTTCGGTGCATCTCATGCGAAAGCACCCAGATTTCTTAGTGCTTTCTGGGGACTTGATAATGGAATGCCTCAGCAGATTTGTCCTGCAGCAACCCAGCTGGATGGGATGCCGGTAACATTTTCTTGGTTAATTGCACCGAATTCCATTGAGCCGTCCGACTTTAGGGTTATTCGAAGTGATGGCACAGAAACCATGCCAACTTGCGCAACACTCGTGCCTGCAAATGAGTCGAATGAGACGCAAACAATTTTGTTGATTGGGGACATAGGCGACTCGGCAGCAGGTATTGTTCCAAAATATGTTCGCCTCAACGGGAAACTTGTTGGGCAAGCGCCCGATGCTGCACATGGCAGGGGTTTCGGTCCTCTAAAATCCACTTATGTTAAGGCCTTAGGCTATGGCCCATACATCGTAGATGCTTGGTTTATAACGCCTCAAATGTTGGTAAATGATGCTAACAAGTGCGCCCAAGGGTCTACCTTTCTTCGCGTGGTGTGGTCAGGAGGGATCACTGACTATCCCACAGCAAACGAAGTCGGGGATGATGTCGCTGCGGCTTACCGCGTTGTCTACTCGGTCAAGGGCGCCAAGCCCATCGCAATCGCACCTCTGTCCTTAGGGGATCTTAATGACGGGGATAACATGCACGATCTCTGTCTTCCTGAACTTCCGGTAAACGCCAAGCTCTGGTCTGTTCGGCTTCCCGCAAATCTTGTGCAAGATCCTAATGGTGACCCGAACCCTTCACAGAGCTTTAAGCTAAAGGGGCTAAAAGTCCGCTAACCGGGTATCAAGCTGAAGTGGGTTTTGCCCGTCACCTAAAGCGGCGTACAGAAGGCGAGCGCCCGTGGGGCGCCATCCAAGTCGACAAGGCTATTCCCTGGGTCGAGGGCAAAACAGGTCTTTCCCTATCAGACTCCCAGCGGCAAGCCATCCGTTTGGTGGTTCAGAGCAAGATGGCCATCATCACCGGCGGCCCCGGCGCCGGCAAAACCACCTTGGTCAATAGCCTGCTGCAGATCCTCACCGCTAAGCGTGTTCAGGTGCAACTTTGCGCACCGACGGGCCGTGCCGCGAAACGCCTGTCCGAATCCACGGCCTTGAAGCCAAAACCGTCCACCGGTTGTTGGCGTTTGACCCCACGGTGCTCGCCTTCAAACGCAACGAGGAAGAACCCCTTGATCTCGATCTCTTGGTGATCGACGAATCCTCCATGATGTCGTCCTCATGAATCAGCTGCTCAAGGCCATCCCGGATAACGCCGGGCTGCTGATGGTCGGTGACGTAGTCGCCCATGAAAAACATAATAGTTAATATAAATCAGTAGTATAGTGGTTATAAATCGCATGGAAAGCTTTCCAGGGAGTCGGGGGAAACCGCATTGAAAAGTGTCCACTCCGGCGTTGTGCAACGATCCAGCTTTTTAGCTGGAGAGCCCTGGAGTGTTAGGAATGGAATTCATAGCCGAAATCAGGCGACGTCATTTTGTGGGTGGAGAGAGCATCAGCGCGATTGCCCGGAGTCTTCAGCTTTCACGTCCGACCGTCCGCAAGCATTTACGCACGGTAGAGAAGCCGGTTTATGAGCGGCAACATCAAACTTCTCCCAAGTTGGGTGAGTGCCAGGGGTTGCTGGAGCAGTGGCTCAAGATCGAGGAGCGTTTACCCAAGCGGCAACGCCGGACCGCTCAGCGTTTATTTGAGGGATTACAGATCGAGGGCTATCGGGGTTCTTACGATCAGGTCCGGCGATGTGTAAAACGCTGGAAAGTCGAGCGGCTAAAAGAGCCTGCGGTTACGTAGGTAGGAGCCATTCTTTTCATGCCCTCACGGGCTTGATCCGGTTCGTTGGCGCCCTTGAGCGGACGAAATGGCCCCGTAGGCTTCCCCGTCAAGGCTACAGTTCAAAACTATAGACCTCGTCCGTTAAAACACCTGGGCATGTACAGGGTAGGTGGTACATTTCCCAGGGACTCATGCGGTCGCTTTTCGTTGTAATCCATC
>JBILGM010000035.1:0-33363 GCA_044351045.1 Methylococcaceae bacterium
CTCTCATCTCAGGTCAATTCAGAAGCAACCCCATCGGGTGCGATCTTATTTTCGGGCGAAATCCATCGCCTATGCCGCCTAACTGTACTATATATAGTGGCCGGGTTAATAGCCATTTCGGCAGGTACGCTTGTATGGAGCACCTGTGGTGGTAACACGGGTCTCACCATGGCTGAGCTTAATCTGAACACCCCGCAAGATGTATATGATGTGTCACTTGTCAATGGATTCAATTATGCAGTCAATATTTCGCCCTCTGATCCAGCCACTCCAACCCTGTCACCACCTCAGGTGAACATTACCTCGCTAACTGGGAACAGCACGACAGCAGGGGTGTTCCCCGCGGGTATGGATATTTGTGTTAAATCTCAGAATCCACCTATGGGAGCCGGATGTCCAGAATGGAGTTATCCGAATGAAGCACATGGGGGGACTCAGTACAATCCCAATCCTGTCTGTGCATACACACAACCAATAACCAATCCTAACTTCCCAGTTTATACTGTGACTTTTGGCAGCCTGTAGGCTCATAAGAGGACTTTCACCTCCAAGCAATGGCGCCCCATCGGGCACACATAACAAAACGACACCCCAGTGCCCGTTCTGATTATTCTTCATCAGGAACCCATCACGAGGCTGCATTTACCCAGTGTTAACTAGATCATTCCTCCTGCTCACCAGCTTGATGTTTTCTGAGGGGTACGCTTTTTCGCAGGAAAATAGCGTCGTCCCTCCGGTACTCAATGTCCTGCCCGAAACCAATGGGAAGCCACGCATAGTGCTGATGCTTCACAAAGATGTTGGGCGGGAAGCCCCGAATCCCATCGATCCTGAGCTACTTGAACGACTATCCTTAAGGGCCGGTATGGATCTAGGCTGGGAGGCCAATACGCGTTCGAACGGGCAAATTCTTTCGCTGCCATTTGCAGCAACAGTGGAGCAGGCGCGTCAAGCAGCAAAAGCACTTAGTCTTGAATCCGGGGTCCTTTGGGCTGATGTAGAAGCAGGGGGAACCCTGGTCCAATCAAGAGCTGCAACACCCAAAAGCGACCTCCATGACGGCACCGATAAAATTAGTCGTTTTATCGTCAAAATACGCGGGGACAACTTGTCCTCGGCATTGGATTCGGGCCTGCTAACGACATTGGTCTCTGCAACTGGATTGAACTTGAAGGTGGCCTACAGAACCACGAAGGCCCGCATACTGAGTCTTGAAGAACCGATCTCCCTTGAGCGGGCGAAGGCCGCTCAAAACACGCTCGAGCAGCTGCCGAACCTGATATATGCAGACCCCGATCAGCGTGGAAATATTCAGACGGCAGGCGCGATTACGCCAAACGATCCCCTCTTTTGGAGAAACTGGCACCTTCAGCAGGGTCCGAATCCAGCCTTAAATCCTGGCCCACCCTACGGCTACAACGGTTATGGCGGAGCCGCTAACATTCAAGCCGCTTGGCGATTAACGAGGGGCCGTGCCGCGACGGGGGTCGCTGTTGTCGATTCTGGCATCCTCTTTGACCACCCTGATCTCAGGCGATCTCTTGGACGGCAAAAGAACAAGCGGGGCTGGGACATGATCAGCGTTACAGCCCCAGCAAGAGATGGCAATGCCCGCGATTCGGATGCCCAGGATGAGGGTGATTGGCTCGATGCGGCCGTCGGTTGCAATGGCGTGCTTAAGCCCAGTAGTTGGCACGGAAGTCATGTGGCTGGGATCATTGCCGCAACCACGAATAATGGGGTTGGAGTATCCGGCGTTAATTGGAGGGCAAGGATTGTCCCGGTGAGGGTACTAGGTGCATGCGGGTTTAGTACAGCCGATATGAACGATGGCATTTTTTGGGCGGCTGGCAATCAGGAGGTGCCAGATACACAGCCAAACCGGACGCCAGTGAAGGTTATCAACCTGAGTATAGGAGGACCCGGGACGTGCTCTAGTGCCTCGCAGGAAGCCATAGACTACGCTCTATCGAAAGGGATCAGTGTGGTGGCAGCAGCGGGTAACGATGCAAAAGACGTCACTGGCATGCAGCCTGCCAACTGCCATGGCGTGATCAGCGTCGCTGCTCTGAATCAGCTCGGAGATCTGGCTTTTTACAGTAATTACGGAAAATCCGTCACTATTGCCGCGCCAGGCGGACAGAAAAATTTTCTCGGCCTCACTAAGGATCCCACGAGCGGAAAGGTGACCCCTAGTCAGTTCGAACTCGACTGGGGAATTTGGTCGACTGTTAACAGTAGCCCAACCACATTGGACAAAGGAGAGATGACCTACGGATCACTTCAAGGAACCAGCATGGCTGCCCCCGTTGTTAGCGGGGTGGTTTCCTTGATGTATGCCGCAGACAGGAGGCACAAGTTAACTCCGGGATGGGTGATCAAGATTCTTCAGGATACTGCAGGCGATTTCCTTGCAATTAAACCCATCTTGCTGCTTTCTTCATCATTCGATTGGAGTGGGCAGATTCCAACTTCATGCACTACAGATCGCACTGGAGAATGTGGTGCGGGTGTGGTTGACGCAGAGGCTGCCCTCAAGGCAGTTCATGAATTAAGGTAACCCACTGTCCAAGTTGAAAATGGCTGGCTGTCTCACAGCATGGCATGGTGCTGCCGACGTGGATAAAGTGAATGACCTTAAGCACATGAGAAGGATCAGATAGTCAGTACCATCAAAAAACGAGCCGGATACTCAGCCACCGACTTCAACGGGATCCTGGCGCAAGGCCAGTCGCTAGCGGCCGATAAACGACAGTGCGTTGTCTGTTTGCAATGGTGCGGGAGAACATCGCCTGAGATCGCAATGTTCTGGCTGATTTCAGCGGACTGAGCACGGTTCACCCCCTTGCAGCATCGGCCACAGCATCACGCCGGCGACGATGAACTGCTCTGCTCAGCCCCTCCCGATATGATCCCGGTCAGGAAATGCGTTGATCCGGGGCATCTTTCCAGGACTGAAACCATTCGGTCAAATCGCGGGTGTCCTCAAATTCATTAAGGACGCGCGTGACCCGGTCCTGGTTACCCCAGATGACCATCGACAATTCTCCCCGATCGACTTGAGCCTCGATATCTTTGCAATAAAGCCCGAGATCGCGTTCGACGAAGAATCCATAGGTGCGACAGGCGACCGGTCGAAAGGGATACACCCGGCACGCACCGGCAGTCACATCCAGCATGGGGCAAACAATGGGCCGCGCGGGATTGCCGGCCAAGGCGAGGACTTGGGCGCTAATGGCTCTCCTCTCATCAGCAGGCAGTGTTTCGAGACCCTTCTGGAGCAGGTTCCACTCGGCTCGCGTCAGCTGGGGAATTTCGGCCAGCCGGTGACAACATGCCGCACAACCCCGACGACAGAGCCATTCGGGCTGCGACTCGCGTATCGCCTGCACACGGGCATCTATGTCGGCATGTAGTTCAGTCAGTTTGGTTATGGCATATTCAGACATGTGCTTCGTGGGTACTTAGAATTTAGATAAATTGGGTTCGCCCGCCCTCATCACCCATCGAATCCCGCTGGTCCCCCCACACAAGCCAACGCCCACCATCTTCATCGGCGATTTTCTGATGTTCATGCTGGCATATCCATCTTAGCCATTATTTCCGGCAAAGAAACCCCGCGGAGATGCCCTTGCCGTGACTACAGATCCGGTCCAGGTGTTCTAAACTATGATCTACTGAGCGGGTGGCTCTGCCGGTTTGATAGACCCATCAATCTGGCCAGTCCCTACCCTTTAAGCGATGGGATTTGGTCATGACCTGAGAAAGCCATGCCACTCAGCAGCGCTTGAAGCCAGGCGACTAATCGCCTGGCTACACCAGTATGACGGTAACTTAGCAGGAAAATGGTCGTGTCAGAGCACGCCGTGCCATTCGAATAAATCAATGTGAACGTTCGAACGAATATGTTTTTTGATCTCAAGAGCAGCGGGGGACTGACGCGTCTTTGGGCATGGCTTTTAGCCCTCTCCTTCCCCCTGCATAACGGCATCGCCTGGGCGGAGGGTACCGTCAATACTGAAATTCAGGCGCTGCTCAAGATGCCTCGCCTTTCAGAACTGCATGGGGGTAATTTCTCCGATGTCGGGAAAACCCTGAGTCAATTGTATGGTGAAAACGCCGATCCCCTCTGGCTTAGTCAAGGACATCCCACCGCTCAGGCACGCGAGGTGATCACGAGCCTCGGCCAGGCAGATGATCAAGGTCTGCATGCCAGCGATTATGATGCGGAACTGCTAGCAAAGTGGCTGGATAGTCCAGAACTCCAAGCCGGCAAGACAGATAAAGAAGCCAGGTTCGATGTCACCTTGTCTATCGCGGCCGCGCGCTATGTGACCCACTTACACCAGGGTCGCGTCAACCCCAAATCAGTTGGTTTTGCCTTGGAAGTGGGGCCCCGAAAAATCGACGTGGCGCAGAGTGTGCGGGAGATCAGTCAGAGTGCGAATCCAGGGGACATACTGGCCGGACTGGAACCCCAGTTCCCGATGTATCGGCCTCTCAAGGAGGGTTTACAACGTTATCGGCACTTAGCCACTGAGTGGCCGAATGTGTCGTTTGCATTCCCGGCCAAATTCGAGCCGGGGATGAGCCACAAAGACGTCCCTCACCTACGCAAGCTCCTGGTGGCATTGGGAGATCTCAAAACTGACGATCCAGCCACCGAGGCGTTGGAGGTCTACGATCCCGCCCTCGCGGAGGCGGTCAAGACCTATCAGATCCGACATGGGCTGGGGAATGACGGGGTCATTGGCAAAAAAACCTTGGCACGGCTATCGACTCCGATTACCAAGCGGATTCAGCAAATCGAGATTGGACTGGAGCGTCTACGCTGGTTACCGGATGTTCGGGGTAGCTACCTCATCGTCAATATTCCGTCCTTCAAGCTTTATGGTGCAAAGACAGGAGATGGTCCGGGATCCTACGATATCGAAATGAATGTCATCGTCGGTGAGTCGATCGATGGGCATGGCACACCGATCTTTCATTCCGATATGAGCATGGTGACATTCCGTCCCTACTGGAACGTGCCCCCCAGCATTGCTGAAAAAGAATTGGGGCCCATCATCAAGCGGAACCCGGCTTATCTCGCCAAACACAATATGGAAATGGTGGGGAACGGCCATGGGGGACTGCGCATTCGGCAGAAACCGGGCCCCAAGAACGCGCTGGGCAAGATCAAGTTCTCTTTCCCGAACACCAACAACGTCTACCTGCACGGCACCCCCAACCAGGGGCTATTCAAGCTTGACCGCCGGGATTTCAGTCACGGCTGCATTCGGGTGGAAGACCCACCCAGATTGGCGGAATGGGTGCTGCAGGACAATGGTAACTGGCCGATGGAGCGTATCCAGAAATCCATCAAGGGCCCCGACAATCAGACCGTCAGTCTGAAGAACAACATACCGGTCTACATCCTGTACTCAACGGTAATGGCGGACCCGGATGGGACCATCAGTTTCTACGATGATATTTATGGCCATGACAAAACCCTGCAGGCGCTGTTGTCAAAGGACCTGGCGAATTAAGCCGATTGACTGATTCGGCCATTGCTCCCCCTGTTCACGAGTCCATGACTATCGCTCATGAACAGCAACGTCTATCTCACAGGACTCGTTACCAGCCAGCCTTCAACGAGGTCAGGACCCTGCCCGAGCACTGTAATGACATATCGGCACAATATATTGTGACCCAATCCTCGCCTATGCCTTATGAACAATGGGTATCTCTGGATATCTCCTATGCAACTATCTTGCCGACCTCTTGGCCTGTGCCTTGAAGTCGTCCTTGTGTTTGGCAAGTTCGTCGACGATGAGGTCTGCCGTTTTCTGGATATCTTCCCCGGTCGCCTGTTTCTGCATATGGAACTTCACGGCGAGCGCATAGGGATTGTAGGCGGCGCCGGGCATCTTGCTCGGGTCCTTGACGGTGCCAAAGCTCATGAAAGGCTGGGTGGGTTGCGGGCTGGCCAAGTCACTCACGCCCACCTGGACCTGCATTTGCGTCGATCCCAGCCCAAAGCCGATAGCGGATCGCTCCATGCGATTACCCTCGTCGACATCGGTGAAATTCCCCTGAATCAGCCAACCCTCCTTGGGTAGTGCGCCTGACATAGAACCGATCCGCTCAGCGGCAAGCCCTGTGTCCTGCAGGCTTTTAACCAAATTCTCGGCCATCCGATTGACAATTTGCTGGGCCTTGTCCTCAGGGGAACCGCTCACATCCGACTGAAACAATCTCCTTTGGCTTAATCGCCCCAGCAATCCCCCCGTCTGCCCCACTTGATCGGGAACCCCCCCGATGCCTGGGTCAGTTTTGATGGTGGCCGCATCCAGTTTGAAATCGGCCACATACACCTTGCCCGGAGCACCCTGTGATGGCGCTCCACTCACTTGCTCATGGTCGACTCGCATCCCGCCGCGTATGCCATTGCTCTCAGATGTGCTCGGATGCTGGCAACCTGAAATGGCAATAATAAAGCAGTATGCCAAGAGCAGTGATACTGATTGCTTACCCATACTCCTGAAACTGAACCGCCCCGGGTTTGCTGGAGGCTTTTTGGTTTAAGTTAAGTGGCCATGAGGGCCGCTTTCGTGTTTTCCCAGAATATCCTTTCCGCATCGGCGGGTGGAATATTTCCGATCGGTCCCAGAAGGCGACGATGGTTAAACCAATCGACCCAGTCCAAGGTAGCCAATTCAACTTCGGCGTGGGTTCACCATGAGCGCTGCTTATGAATCGCTTCAGCCTTGTAAAGACCGTTGATGGTCTCTGCCAGCGCGTTGTCATAGGCATCCCCCACGCTGCCAACCGAGGATTCCAGCGCCTTGATCCGCACGCGCTCATCGGTGTTCAGGCCGTCACGTACACCCGTATCGATCTCATGCTGCTTGACCCATTCTCGCAGGATCTGCGCCACGCGGCCGATCTTGGGGGCAATCGATTCGATACAGGCCCACAGGGAGGGATACTCGCCTCGATGCTCCTGCACCATCCGAACGGCACGCTCTCGCACTTCGGGGGAAAACGGTTGGATTTATTGCTTTTCATGGCTCCATCTTCTCAGAGTTAGGAGCCTCCTCGTTTCCCGGGGCGGTTCAGTGAAAATAAATTCCCGGCAATGCGATGTTTGCCAGAGTAAAAACGGACGGATTGAAAAGTCACCATGGCCTTCCTTTCGTTGAGTGACTGACCAAACACTATGACTGACTGGCCATGCCCGCTATGCTAACGTCTTCCCAAGTCTGTGCAAGCTAACGCAAACCAGCATCGCCGCATCACCATGAATGGTACCGCCCAAAGTCTGAGACGCCTGCTCGAAGGCCCTGATCTGCTGCTGATGCCCTGCTGTTTCGATGCCCTGTCGGCCCGACTGGTCGAACAGGCCGGTTTTCCATTGACTTTCATGAGCGGCTTTGCGGTCTCGGCGGCACGGCTGGCGCGACCGGACACCGGGCTGATCTCCTTTGGCGAGATGCTGGATCAGGGGCGCTCCATTGTTGAAGCCGTCAATATTCCCGTCATCGGTGATGGGGACACCGGCTATGGCAACGTCGCCAATATCCAGCGAACCGTCGAAGGTTATGCGAGGGCCGGATTGGCCGGCATCATGCTGGAGGATCAAGTCGCCCCCAAGCGCTGCGGACATACCCGGGGCAAGGAAGTGGTGGACCGCAAACAAGCTTGCGCCCGCATCAAGGCCGCCATAGCAGCCAGAGAGGGCGGGGCCGATATCCTGGTTATAGCCCGCACCGACGCTCGTGCCACCCTGGGACTTGATGAAGCCCTCTGGCGCATGCGGGCCTTCGCCGATCTGGGTGCCGATGTTCTGTTCCTCGAAGCCCCAGAAGATGAATCGGAAATGCGGCGGTTCTGCAACGTACTTCCAGGCCCGAAAATGGCCAACATGCTGGAGGGTGGTGTCACGCCGATTTTGTCACCGGGCCAGCTGAATAGCCTGGGATACAAGCTAGCTGCCTATCCCTTAACCTTGCTGAGTTCGGCGGTTCATGCCATGCGGGAGTCACTGGCCGACCTCGCTGCGGGCAGAACGCCCGCACAGCAGGTCGACTTTGCGACCTTGCGCAATATTGTGGGTTTCGATGCCCATGATGATTGGGTGGCGCGCTTCGAGCCAACACGGACTCATTGACCTGCGGGATTCCGGGTGGCAATTCCATACCACCCATAATCAGACTGCTCCTTATCCGTGTGACTGGGGACTCTCGCCGCGGAGATGCCGGGCACTTGTAGAAACACTCCCCCGGCTCTCTTCACCCTCATCCGGACCCTTAGTTCAATGAACGCTGATTTGCTTACCATTCATGCAGGACTCATGGCACCCCATGCCTGGCTGTCGCCAAAATTCTTTTACGATGAAACCGGCTGCAAGCTGTTCGAAGCCATTACAAAACTCCCGGAGTACTACCTGACGAGAACTGAGAAAACCATCTTTGAGCAGACGCGATCGTCACTGGTTGATTTGATTGGGACCGGTTCCGTGATGATCGATCTTGGAGCGGGTAACTGTGAAAAGGCCGAACGGCTGTTCCCGGATCTTCGCCCCAGTCACTATGTAGCCATTGACGTAGCCAGCGACTTTCTTGCGGGTATCTTGGACCGAATCCGGGCCGACTATCCGGCACTGCCCGTAGACCAGGTCGATGGTGACTTCACTCATGGCATGACACTTCCCGGGCACATTCCTTTCGACCGGCGCCTGATCTTCTTTCCTGGATCAACGATTGGAAATCTCGACCCTGGCGAGGCGGTAAAACTAATGCGTGTGATGGCCAATATGGCCGGCCCCTCTGGGGGGTGTCTGATCGGCATTGATCTGGTCAAATCCGCTGCTGTTATGGAGGCGGCCTACAACGACTCTCAGGGAATTACTGGCGAATTCAACCTGAACATTCTCAACGTGGTTAACAAAGTGGCCAAAGCGGACTTCGAGCCGGGCCGATGGAAGCACAAAGCGTTTTTCAATCTGGAAAAAAGCAGAATCGAGATGTATCTGGAGTCCCTGCATGATCAGTGGGTTGAATGGCAAGGTGGTCGTCGGCTATTTCAACGCACTGAGCGAATCCATACGGAAAACAGCTACAAATTCACCCTCACTGGATTTGAGTCGCTTCTTCAGGCAGCAGGCCTGAATACAGTAGCGGTTTTAACAGATGACCAACAATGGTTTGCCCTGGTGCTGGTTCAGCCCGCATGAGCTGACATGAACGATCAACTCCGCCAAGATTACCTCCGGGTTCGTGATTACAGCCTCCAACTCATCGAGGGCCTTTCCGCTGAAGATGCCCAGGTACAGTCCATGCCTGATGCCAGTCCGCTCAAATGGCATCTGGCACATACCACCTGGTTCCTCGAAACATTCATCCTGGAAAAGTACGAGTCGGCGTTTACTCCATTTCGCCATGAATTCAGGGTACTTTTTAATTCCTACTACAACACGATTGGCGAACAGTATCCAAGAGCGCTGCGAGGGCTGATCACTCGACCTTGCCTGGATGAAGTCATTAATTACCGACATGCAGTTGACCGTCGCATAGACCATTTGCTTGACACAGAAGGCGCCGACCCTGAGATTAAGGCCATGCTGATACTGGGCCTTCAGCATGAGCAACAGCATCAGGAACTGATGCTGACCGATCTAAAACATCTGCTCTCCTTTAACCTGCAAGGCCCTGTCTATCACACGGATTTAGAAACCTACGGTCGAACCGACAAGCGTACCCGTTGGGTTGCGTTTGAGAGTGGACTGGTTGAGATAGGGGCTGATGGCTATGCGTCGTTTGCCTTCGATAACGAATTACCTCGCCATCGGGTTTTTCTTAGTTCTTATGAGCTGGCATCGCATTTGGTTACCGAGGGTGACTACCTCGAATTCATTGAATCCGGCGGTTATGAAAACCCGATTTACTGGTTGTCGGAGGGGTGGGCCTGGCGCCAAGAGCAAGCCATCAACCGACCCCTCTACTGGCGCAATAGGGGTACTGGGGAAGAGTGTTTCACTTTGGGCGGCTGGAAACCCCTGGAGCCAAGTCGGCCGATCCGCCACGTCTCATATTTCGAGGCTGAGGCTTATGCACGTTTCAGAGATGCACGCCTGCCGACCGAGGCCGAGTGGGAACATGCCCTCAGCCCTGGAACGAGCGACAAGATAGAGGATGCCTTCGGTTGGGTCTGGCAGTGGACCGCCTCTGCCTATGCCGCCTACCCCGGTTTTCGGGAAGCTGCCGGGGCAATCGGGGAATACAATGGAAAGTTCATGGTTAACCAATATGTGCTAAAGGGAAGTTCATTGGCCACTCCCACGGGCCATAGTCGAGTCACATACCGCAACTTTTTCCCCACCATGGCGCGCTGGCAATTCACCGGTATCCGGCTCGCCCGCGATTTGAATACTCCCCATTCACCTACCCAGGAGCCGACATGACCCGAGAAAATAATCAGTTACCGCAGTCCGAACCAGATTGGACCCGTTTCTTTCGTGACCCTCAGGGACGGATCGTGATCGCGCAGTTCCCCAACTGGCCTCTCTGGGCCTGGTTCGCGGCCACCCTCTTCGAACACACTCTAGCTGGCGGAAGCTGGCTTCTGGTCGCTCGCCTGAGCAGCTTTGCTGCGATTGCTTACTGGGCCTATCTGGAGATCATTTCTGGCGTAAATCCATTCAGAAGATTTCTCGGTGGGTCCGTCTTGCTTTTCGTGCTGTATAACCGGTTCGGCGGTCAGTTTCTGCAGTGACTTTTTTCATTTCGGATAACAATATTAATAATAAGCCAAGGGCTACTAAAAGGCGCTTTGGATTGTCTTGGTTACGCTAGAAGAATCTCGATTCTTTTCTGCATCTTGATGACACCGATCCGATAACTGGGGCATTGGCGATAAAAAAGCCTTATCCAGAAGCCCCTGACCCAGTAAATCACTTGCTCAGTCCACCGCCCCGACACTGCGAGCCACCTCTGGGTTTCTTAATTTCCAGATGAAACCATCATAAAAAAAGTGAAGCGCCCCGAGCGTGAAGAAGATCATCGAGTAAATCAGATAAGAGGCATAATTTTCCAGGAAATATATCATCGAAATAATCAAGATGATATAGCCTAAAAACAAGCCATAGCGACCTAGCGAACCATTTGCTATCTGGCCCAAGACGCTATCCATTCTTTTGGGCTCAATGTAACCTTTATCTATGGCCCTGTAGACAATAACAAAGTATTCATACGAATGCGCTCCGACATAGCCAATAAATCCCATGACAGGATTCGCGATCATGACCACGAACAGCGTCAAGGTCGACATCATATAGACATATTTAGCGGGATTTCTGGTTCGCTGCCTTTCTTCCTGCAGCCATTTGGCAGTCAAGACAAGCACGATAGCGGCTATAGGTATCAAAAGCGCTTCTGCGGCTGTACGCCACTCGGCGAACACCTCAAAGGCCGAACGGTTAGCTCCCCGGATGCCTAGCGATGCCACACGCTCAATGGTATGCGGGTCCGCTGCCGCCCATGCCGCCGCCATGATTAGCCACGAGAACAGCATAAGCAGCTCAACACCCCCGTCCTTTTGACCGGCCATACGCCCATAGATCCGGGTGATGCCGTATCGCTGCATCAATGTATGTTCTACATTCCAGACTCCGGCGAGCAGTGCCAATACCAAAGGGCTTAGGTGCAAGGCGGCGTAAATGGCCACACCAAAAACCAGGGGGCTCCAGATGAACAAGCTTCGGCGCATCGCGAACCGCTCCCCGTCGCCATAAACAAGAAGCAAGCTGAGCGGTTGGTGCATGAATGAAAATAGAAACACATAGAACATCAGTGTCTTTAGGTTTTCCGGACTCTCGAGGTTTGCCATAGCTAAAATAGAAAATGGCACCCAACTAAAGGCCATCGCCATATCCACGGACTGCCCGCATATCCACCTTGCAGGCGCTGTATTCGATCGGCCGCCTGTCTTTTCAGAGAGACGGGATTCTGCTTTCATTATTCTCATGCGATGTGCTCCAGCAATACCAGTCCCTTGGACTTTTTAAATAAATAGACGGGCCCTGTTTTACCTCATGATATACATAGCCTGACACAGGGCACTGGTTGCGACCAGGCTTGCTATGACTCCGGCCACAACAAAGCAAACGGCCAACGATTCGAATACCCTGTACGACAAGGGCTCCATCGACTTCAACAGTCATTCGGTAAAGAGTGGCTGGGGCAATGGTAAGCTATGTAACACTGAAGTATGTAGACCCATAAGGTCCGGACGCGATCCTAGCGCAGAATCGACCAGGGACTCTGAAAAAGGGTTGGGAATGATGGCGGCAGCCCTGCCCCATGCCCTGAAGATACCGGTGTCGTCAACGCAATCGTAAGCAGCGGCTGTGCTCTGTCACCGTCCGTCTTCATGAAAAGGGCGGGGTTGAGGGCCCCGCCCTTAGATTTCGCCAACTCGATATAGGGTTACTTTGTAGCCGGGGTGCCTGCCATTTCCAGATGCTTGAGCGCTTCTTTGGCGTGGGTGGTGCCGCCGGCAGCGTCGCCTTTCTTGGCAACATCAATGGCGGCTTCCAAATGCACAATACCTTCCCCTGTATGAGGGTTGGCTTCGGCTTTCTCGGACGC
Source organism: Methylococcaceae bacterium (assembly GCA_044351045.1). Taxonomy (GTDB): domain Bacteria; phylum Pseudomonadota; class Gammaproteobacteria; order Methylococcales; family Methylococcaceae; genus UBA6136. Next base: position 12,630 of record JBILGM010000035.1, read on the forward strand.
CTTGGCATGATCCAGAGCGACAGTGGCATGCTCCACCAAAATAGGCGCATGACCTGCTTCCCCATGGGTAATAGCGGCCTTGGTGTGCTCCACGGCCTGTGGCAGATGGACTGACTCAGCCAGGACCAGCCCGCTGCTCATGGTGAAAGCGGCGGCTAAAGCGATGATGGTTGTTTTCATGGAATGTGCCCTCATTGATTGAAATCTGAACGAACCGCATGGATGGAGAACCCGCATTCACAGGTATTGAGATGCTGGCATCCTTGATCACCATCCGGGCAATGATAGTGAGGGACAAGTGGTCCGGTTTCAATAGAAGAAACGAACCAGGCCGTGTTAAGGTTAATCCCTCACAGGATCGGTTTCGAGACACCCAGATGAAGCCGGCATCCAACCGATACTCCCTGCACTTTTGGCAATATCCTCTGTACTGATGAAACTTTCTTTCTTGCATTAAAAGGCCCGACCATGAGCAAATCGTCCGCCGAAGGGACCCCCGCTAAAACCGCGAGCGTTAGCAACTCCAAAACCACCCGCAAATCGGCTATCACACTCAGTGATGCCGCCCTCGCTGCCGCCATCGAATCGATCAAGACACCGGCAACTCCCGATAAGAAGGTAACACCACCAGAGGCAACGACCGGCACCAAGGTGGCGAGCTCAAAAACAAAGCGTACTGCGGTCAAATCCGCCGCCCCCAAAAAACAACCGGCACCCTCGCACCTAGCGCCCAGTGAGGACATGATCAAGCTGATGATTGAGGAGGCTGCCTATTACCTCGCCGAGAAACGCCACTTTGCGCCTGGGTTCGAAAAGCAGGATTGGCTAGAAGCCAAGCATCAGATCATGTCCCTGATCTCAGGCGCAAAGCGTCCGATGCAATAAATTTCGAGTCAGTGGCCCCGGTGAAATCGCCAAAATATCCCCGCGAGGAACCCGCGGGCTTTCTGGAACGGGTCGGGGTTCAGTATTACCGAAGACTGGCAGCCACCCGACAAACTTCGGTTCGGGGCTTTTCCGGCATAGACGAATTACCACCAGACCTGATATTGCAGTCACAAACACGCAAAGTGGCGATCTGGGCTAGTCTCCTGGCAGCCTTACTGGGAGTAGCCAGTTCAGCCCCGCCGGTCTGGTTCGAAATTCGCTTTCACGATCAGCTCGATGCCGGCGCGTTTTATTCTGCTTGGCTGGGCATCATCGTGACCTGCAGCCTCATTGAGTTCGTCGCGTTGTTCTGGCTCAGCCTGATGGCTGTCCATCAGATTTCAGCCATCATCGGCCATCATGCCGAGGAGGATGACCCCTACTTGCCTGGTGACGATGCCATTTCTAATCTCCTGGCACGGGCCGCTCTGGAATTGCCTGACCCGGTGGTGCGCTATCTCGGGGTTGATCCGATGAAGCATATCTCCCGCCCCAAGTTACTCATCGTGGGATTTCTCTACAAAGCCAAGGTCATCCTGACCACGGTAGCTGCCAAGTTCATCCTGCAACGGTTCGGCGGCAAACTGGTCAGCCGGGTGGGTCTTGCCTGGGTGTCTGTCCCCGTTTCCGCTCTCTGGAACGTCATCGTCATGTATCAGGTGCTGAAGGAAGCCCGATTGCGACTCTACGGGCATCGCTTGGCCTATTACCTGATCAAGGATGTGGTAACGGATGAATTTGCGAGCCAGCTCTCGCCATTGGCCCGGGAGGGCGCCATCCGCGCAATTAGCACCATGATGGTGATGACACGGAGCTATCACCCAAATATGCTGATTTTGTTGTACCAGTTCAGTCGTGACCTCGAAGCGGGGGATCAGAGTAACTATGACGATTGGGACAGTTTCATGCATCTGCTGCAGCAGGTCAGGGCCAAGGAACGATTCTTCCTGCTCGACTTGCTAAGCGTGGCCGCCGCCTTCGATGGCAAGGTTTCCAAACTGCAAAAGCAGCAGTTACCCCTGGCTTTTGGCGAGCACGCCGATAACTACATGGCTCGGATTCAACGCTTGCAAAATCACCTGGCATCCGGGCAAATTCATGCGGCCAGGCGCGAATGTCAGCTGGATTTTCTCCCGGGTTGAGACCAAGAGCTCACGTGTCGCCCAACCCTTCGCCCACTATTTCTGGCATTGGTTCATTCTTTGACAACTGCTCTTGCGGCAAAATCGCCCGTTAGAAATCGGGTCTAGACGATTTGTCCTGAATCATTCTCGAAAACAGGCGACGAAAATGATCAACCCCTGGACAAAACGCGCACCCTAACTTCAAAAAGCGGATCATTCGGCTGAATCGCAAAGAGGTGACTCCGCCCTTCCTGAGTGACCCACTCTCAACCTCAGCTTCACATACCTGTATGACTCTGAATCTCTTTCTGCTCCGCCACGGCGAAACCCAATCCAGCTTTACCGGCGGCTATTGCGGCCTGACCGACATTCCCTTGACCCCAGAGGGTCGGGAGATGGCAGATGACTTTGCGGCAGCCTATCGCGATCATCCTTGGCGCGGAATATACGTCAGCCCGTTACAACGCACCCGCATGACAGCAGAGCCGCTCTGCAATCTTACGGGGCAAAGCATGCATTTGCGCCCGGATCTAAGAGAGATCGAATATGGTGCATGGGAGGGCAAATCCGCGCTGCAGGTGGCAGCCGACCATCCCCGAGACTATCAACGCTGGCTGTCCGATGCCGGCTGGAATGCCCCGACGGGCGGCGAACGCGGCATCGATGTGGCCCGACGTGTTTTGATCGTGCTGGATGAAATCCAGCAAACTCATCCCGAGGGGGATGTGCTGGTGGTTTCACACAAGGCCACTATCCGCATCCTGATTTGCAGCCTGTTGGGTATTGACTTGGGCGCATACCGGGATCGCATCGACACACCAGTGGCCTCACTCAGTGTGGTTGAATTCCATGAACATGGCCCTCGCCTTGCTCGACTCGGTGACCGCACCCACTTGCGACCTGCCCTTCTAGGGCGATCAGGCACTTGAGATCTGCATCATTGGATTGCCTCACAAGGCTTAAGCGCATGAGGCATGAAGACACCCTCGCGATTCCGGTTCTTCAATGCCTGGATTAACGATGTGAAACGGGTATCTGCAGTACTGTCAGTGGCCAAGGGTTTAATCCAGGTTCACAAACGTTGACAGCCGGTCACCCCCCGGGAAAATCAGACTCGCTGGTTGTGTTCACGCACGATTTGCCGAGTTTAGCTCCCCGGCTGCCCCACTGACGGGGCGCACCGCTGGCATCTGGAGTGTGGATCCTCAGCCCTTGCCTATGGGTAACCGGAGGGGATTGAGCCATCGCATTTTAGTGCCAGATGTTGCCCGTCTGGAATCCACGTTGGACACCCCGAGCCAGGTGAAGGATCTACCAGGACATTGATCACCTCTTCGCACTGCCGCTCCTGATTTGCGCAATTGTCCTGTGTAAGTCATATTCCAGTTCGGGCTGTCGTCTCAAGATCGCAACAAAGCCAGCCTGACATCAACCCAATTAAGGAGACCCGTCCGATGCTAGGAGAAAAACACGACTTGGTTCATGAACTACCCGAGTACAGGGAGCGTATTCATGAACTCAAGCTATCGAATCGCCATTTTGCAAAACTCTTCGATGAGTATGATGAAATTGACCATCAAGTCCGTCGTTGCGAGACAGAGGTCGAAGTGCATGCCCATGACTTCGTGGAAGAACTCAAGAAGAAGCGGCTAGCCCTTAAGGACGAGTTGTTCAAGATGCTGCGTGAAACCCCTGTCTGAGCCGGGCTGGTTTGGCGCCTGTATTAAGTGACACGGTTCTCCAGAAGATAGGCAACCTCAGAGGCAGCAAGAGAGGCATCGCGCGCGAGCTGATGCAAAAAATAGCCTTCGAGATTCCCACGCCCGTTTGAGAAAAAAGAGGACCATCAATGCATGCGCTGCTCAGAATGAGACCTCTTTGTCATTGCTCTGGCGACCCTCAATTGAGTCTGCAAAGAACAGTGGAGCCGCCGACCATTTCGCTCGATACTCTGGAAGAGACCACACACCTGATGCAGGCGCTGCGCCTCCGGGAGTAATATCACGTGGACACTTCAGCCGAAGCCCTGTTTGGCTGGGGTGCCTCCATTGGCTCCAGACTCATTTGTAAATGACAACCCAAAAAACTTGCTCCGGCCTAATGAACACTGCGCTGAAGATCATCCTCACCCTGCTCTTGCTGGCCAGCACAACAGCAACCCCTCCCCATCCACACTGAGTCGATTCATCGGCGACTGGCAGGCCGTCGATCCGGACGATGGATCCCTGCAAACCATGACAATCAGTCGCAATGTCGACGGCACAACAGTGAGAGTATTAGTCCATGACAGCTACTTTTCATTATGTGATGGGGACAGAGGGCTAGGTCAGGGGACAGGCGTTCTCTCGCCATCCAGGACACTCACTGTCGCTGACTACCGTTTGACCTGCTTCCCCAGCGGGACAACCAAGAAAGGTCCCACCGCGCTGACCTTGAATCGCGACGGCTCATTGACAAGGGTCTTGGCACCCCCATCTCCCCCGATCACGTACTTCCGCTATAGCCATTAATCCTCATCAAGGTCGAGTAATGGTCATGACAGGTAACTGTCACGCTTTGATACAAGCCGCCAGGCATGCGATTCTCCGCAGCATGATCGACACTATCACCCAGCCTTGTAATACCGACATCGTGGCAAAGACGGTCACATGCAAAATGAAACCAACACTGAAACGGAGGTCTATGCATCGTGCTGATGCTCTCGCTTTTCCGATCTCAACCTTAAGTTCGACAACATGTTATTTGAATAGAGACCATGAAAACGATCCATAACCCTGTGGCGAAACACGCCCGCTCCTCCAACAAGTCGACCATTCAGGTTGATCGAAAAAAGGCCGCCCGCAAGGGGTACCAAAAACACAAAAAGCCCGGAGCCTCCGGGCTTTTTTCTGGCAGAAGGGTGCCGTCATGGAGCCGCCCTGATGTCCTCAATGCTCCACTGCACCATAGCTTAGGGCCTTCCCCTGCGACCAGACCGTCTGATAGTGACCCTCAGGGTCGTGGGTCTTGGCCTGTTTCTCTGGATTGAAACGGCGCCCGCCGCGTGGGTCTGTCCCCAGACCAGCGATATAGAGCCAATTTCCATGATTGGAGTAGACGTCATAGTCGATCAGTTGCGACTCAAACCAGGCAGCACCCGCTCGCCAATCGCACCGCAGGTCATGAATAAGGTAGCTGGCGACGATCTGGCGTATGCGATTGGACAGGTAGCCCGTGGCAGATAGCTCACGCATCCCGCCATCGATGAGTCTGTTTCCGGTGAGTCCCTGACACCAGCGCTCAAATGCATCAGGGTCATGGCTTGGCCGGTTGCCATCTTTCAGGCCGGATGGCCAGTAGAGACGACACCCATACTTGCAATGCAGCAGCCGGAAATAATCCCGCCAGAGCAACTCGAACCATAACCAGTAGGTGCCCTCGTTGGCGCCATGCGCGTCCTCAAACAATTTGAGTGCAGCATGAATGGTGCGGGCGGAGACTGCTCCCTGGGCAAGCCAGGGCGAAAACTTGCTGGAAAAGTCCAGCCCCACCAGTTCATTACGCGTGGTTTTGTAGCGATGGGGTAGCAGGCGATCGAGGTATTGATGCAGATGCCTGAGGGCCGCCGTTTCGCCTCCCTGATGACTGGGCAGAAAGTAGGGAAAGGAAGATCGGCGATCCTGTCTGGCCTGCTCGTCGATCAATGGGTAAGCAAATTCGTTGGATATGCGTGGCGGAGGCGATGGCCAGCGGGTCGGTTCGGGCAGGGGTTGAGGAGGCTTGACCCCTGCCTGCTCGACCAATTGGCGAAAGCTCGTGAAGACATCCGGCACGGCGTCTTTCTGGAATGGCAACGCATCGATGTCCAGCAAGGTCGATTGCCAGACGGTCGTGACGCTGAGACCATATCGCCGCAGTTGGATCACTTCGTCCTGTTCATAGGGTGCCTCAATGGTTTCGCAGACCATCCGGTCAGTGCCGACGGCTTCCGCTACCCTCGGCAGGAGAACCAGTGGATCACCGCTGCATTCCAGCAGGGTATGGCCCCGTGTTTCGAGCCGATGGCGAAGGTCAAGCAGAGCCTGGGCCAAAAAGACCCGGCGATGATGGCCTTGCCGTTCAAATCCCCATGAAACGCCTTGATCGAGAGGCGGGTGACAATAGATGAATTGAATGGCATCGCCGCTCGCGATCGCCTGCCTTAGCGCGGGGTTGTCATGTAATCTGAGATCGTTGCGGAACCAGTAGAGGGTCACATTCACGATTCGGACTCACAGCATCTGGTCTTGAGGCATTTCGGCATCCCAGTCAGCCATTGACGGATAAGGCCAGCCCGGACGGTCTTCGTGGCGGCCGTAAAAACTGGAGCATCCGCTCATTGACTCTCTCGGGCACTTCGGCCTGAACCCAATGACTGGCATCGGCAAACCGCTCCACGGTCAAATCCTTCACCCATGGTTCCAAGCCTTCCAGCAGATCAGCGCCGAGATAACGATCTTGCTCCCCCCAGATGACGAGGGTGGGCATCTCGATCGGCTGTATATTCGGTCGAAGCCCACGCACCAGCGACCGAAAACCGGCGCGGTAATAGTTGAGGGCTGCCGTGAGGGCTCCCGGTTGTGCCAGGGCTCGCTGATAGACCTTCACGGTGACCTCATCAAAGGCATCGGCATGAACGGGTTCATTCAGAAGTCGCTGCCGCAGACCGGCGAAACCGAAGCTACGAATCATTAGCTCCGGAAGCCAGGGCAGCTGAAAAAACAACACATACCATGAGCGAAGAAGCTGACCGGGTGTCTTCAGGGCTTCCAGATAGCGCTGCGGATGCGGCGCGTTGAGGATGATCAGTTTTTTGACCATCTGCGGCTCGGATATGGCGAGTTGCCAGGCGATTACCCCACCCCAATCATGACCCACAACAACGGCACGGTCCTCACCAAGGGTCTGGATCAATCCCTTTACATCCCCGATAAAACACTCCATCCGGTATGCGTGGACCCCCCTGGGTTTGTCGGAAAGGTTATAACCCCGGAGATCCGGTGCAACGACTCGAAAACCCGCCTGGGCCAGCGCTGGTAACTGGTAGCGCCAGGCATACCAGCACTCTGGAAAACCGTGCAGCAGTAATATCAGAGGACCCTTGCCATATTCTACATAATGGAGCCGCACCCCATTCACAGTCGCATAGCGATGGGGCGATGCGACCTGGAAGGGTAAATCTGGCATAAAAGTCATGATATATGAAAAGCGTCTCCACATTCATTTCAGCAATGGATGGGCCGCCCTGGCCTGCCGCAATATATAATATGGAACTAAAAGTCTAACTAGTGATGTATAGAACCTATAAAATCCTTAAATTGACGCCAGGCTACTTGATGATTTTGACTGGCTTAGCAGGTGATTCTCTATTAACGACTTTAGCGCTTATGCTTGTTGGGGCGAACTCCATGGGCACAGTGATATTAAATCTATTTTGATTCACCGAGCCGACAGCAATTTCGTTTCCTGACTGGTCAGAAATACGAACAGTAGCACCTGCCAGATTTGTTTGGGCTTTAGGGACTACATTACCTTGCACTTTCAGAATTTTATTCTTGTCTGAGAAGGTTACATTGGGAATCCTCACCGCCACCACCGGTTGGCCATAAGAAACCCGGTATTTATCAATTACCCTTTCCCCTGCTATATCTTCAGCACAAAGATTTAATGGAGCACCATTAACCGTCTTGGAGACCTCAAAAAACAGAGCAACTCTGCCGGTAGTTGCAGGATTTTCCAGCGTGGGAGCCGAACAACCATAGGCAATGGATTTGAAAGAACTCCTAGGATTGTACCAAAGGTTGCGCGGGATATTTACGTTTTGGCAACGGCGCAGATCCATTAGCCCGACGCTTTTCTTGAAGTTCTCGCAGCTCTCGCCCACTACCTTAGCGTCAAAGCTTACTCTCACAACATCAACGCCAGGCACACCCGTAGCAGGAACTATAATCCAGCCATCTTGGGCCGGCGGATTGATCAATACATTTTCAATCGTAGGCGCTGCCTGGATCGTCCCCAAGCCAGAAAAGCAAAGAGAGAAAATTAACGTTGACGTTCTAACCTTCCGAATTTTTTTCATGCTAATAACTGGTTTTATAAAAGCTTATTTAGCACCCACCGTTCAACCTGCAGTAACGGGTGAGTGATTCAATTGAACCGCCGATAAGCATCAGCCAAAAGGATGAATTTATAATAGGTATTACTTTTGTAATAAAGCTTTGGTAAAGCCGGCATCAAATGGACTATTTCCCTGATCACCCTGACTAAAGATATCTTTTGGTGAAGATCCGTAGGAGTAGGCGAAAGCACCCGCACCAAGACCCTGCAGCATTTCGGTGGTGACAGGATATAAAAGCATCAGACCACCCGTATGCTTGTGTGCTGGGCGCATCACCCAGTTCTCTCTCAGACCTAAGGCCACTCTTGAACCTATCAAATCAACGGCGATAATCACAGCAGTGATATGATGGCTCATATACCTATTGCCTAACGACTACTAATTCTGCCCACATGCGCGATTGGTTTCCGCTGGAGACCGGCCAATCTTAGGCTTAAGCTTGAAGCACGGTGGTAGTTGCCTTGAGCATTGGCGAGAGAAGACGTCTCAGCATGGCCCCAGAACCCGAACGACGATAGTCGAAAGCTGCCCAGCGCGCAACGGGCCATCCCACCCTTTCTTACGGGCTTTTCACAACGCTCATTTGCAGGCTGGTGTTCATGACATGTCAATGTTTTATTGTCTCACCGATAGTAGTTGGACGTATTTCCAGCCTTGGCCAATCTGCAGCGATACCGCCCAGATAGAAACAGACGAAATGCGCGCCGGTGATTGATCGTCTATCCTGATCTGCCGCATCACGCCTTCAACATCATGATTCATACCGTCCTTTCAGATGAGCCATCGGCTGACACCGCCAACCCTGCCATGAGTCCGCTGATTCAGGCATTGAGAGAGATTCTTCCCGCCGCCAGTCTGCTGACGTCCGAGGAAGAGCTCCGCCCTTACGAGTGCGACGGATTGTCGGCCTATCGCCGGTTGCCGATGGCTGTCGTCCTCCCGGAGACCGAGGCTCAGGTTGTGGCGGTGCTCAAGGCCTGCCATGCGGCGGATACACCGGTTGTCCCCCGGGGAGCCGGGACCGGCCTGTCTGCCGGTGCCCTGCCCCATCCTAATGGCATCGTATTATCCCTGGCCCGACTGAACAGAATTTTGGCGATAGATCCCCTGGCCCGCACAGCGGTTGTCCAGCCGGGTGTTCGCAACCTCGCCGTCTCCGAGGCGGTGGCGCAGCATCATCTCTACTATGCACCTGACCCAAGTTCGCAGATCGCCTGCAGCATTGGCGGCAACGTGGCTGAAAATTCAGGGGGCGTCCATTGCCTGAAATATGGCCTCACGCTGCACAATGTTCTGCGTGTGCGCGCCATCACCCTATCTGGCGATATCGTTGAGTTTGGCAATCATGCGCTCGATGCCCCGGGCTATGATCTGCTTGCGCTGATGATCGGCTCGGAAGGACTGTTGGCTGTCGTGACCGAAGTCACACTCAGATTGCTCCCGAATCCGCAAACGGCTCGGGTGATTCTAGCGAGCTTTGCCGATATCCATGCGGCGGGAGAGGCTGTGGCGGCCATCATCGGCTCTGGCATTATTCCGGCGGGCATGGAGTTGATGGACCAGGCCACCACGCGGGCTGTTGAGCCTTTTGTAAACGCCGGATATGACCTGAGTGCCGCTGCCATTCTGCTGTGCGAGTCTGATGGAACACCCGAGACCATCGCAGAGGAAATCGCCCGAATGACGTTCGTACTGGAAAACCATGGTGCTACGGCGGTCCGCATTTCCTGCAATGAGGCCGAGCGCCAGCTGTTCTGGGCAGGCCGTAAGGCCGCGTTTCCGGCGGCGGGCCGTATTTCTCCGGACTATTACTGTATGGATGGGACCATTCCGCGACAGCAGCTTGCCACGATGTTGAGCGATATCGCCCAGATGGAGCAAGAATATGGCCTTCGCTGTATCAACGTTTTCCATGCCGGCGACGGGAACCTGCATCCATTGATCTTGTACGACGCCAATGCACCAGGCGAATTTGACCGCACCGAAGCGTTCGGCGCGGCCATTCTGAAACGCTCCATTGAGCTGGGTGGGACCATTACCGGCGAACACGGCGTGGGCTTCGAGAAGATCGATGCGATGTGTGGCCAGTTCGGTCCTGATGAGTTAACTGTCTTTCATGCCGTGAAACAGGCTTTCGACCCTTCTGGACTGCTCAATCCCGGCAAAGCCATACCCACCCTGCACCGCTGTGCCGAGTTGGGTCGCAGGCATGTGCATCACGGGCAACAGACGTTTCCCGAACTGGAGCGCTTCTGAAGGGCATGGAGGCACTGAATCAATTTCGCGCCCATATCCTTGAACGCCACCCCCTCCGCATCAGGGGCGGCGGCAGCAAGGATTTTTATGGTGGGCCGCTCATCGGTCAGGTCCTGGATACTCGCGTCCATTCTGGCATTGTGCATTACGCACCCACCGAGCTGGTGTTGACCGCGCGCTGCGGCACCCCCTTATCGGAAGTGGAATCCGCTCTTGCGGAACATCGGCAGTACCTGGCTTTTGACCCCCCGCATTTCGGCCACGCCACGCTCGGCGGCATGGTGGCTGCCGGCTTATCCGGCCCAACCCGCGCCGCCCTGGGTAGCCTGCGTGACCATGTGCTGGGTGTCCGCATCATGGATAGCGAGGGTCGAGTATTGCGGTTTGGTGGTGAGGTGATGAAAAACGTCGCGGGATTCGATATCTCTCGTCTGATGGTCGGCGCCTTGGGCACGTTGGGTTTGATATTGGAGGTCTCGCTCAAGGTAATGCCAATGCCATTGACGCAAGCCAGCCTCCGTTTCGAGATGTCGAAACAAGAGGCACTATCCACCATGAACCGCTGGGCTGGGCAGCCCTGGCCTCTGGTCGCCAGCGCTTGGGAAAACGGCTCGATGACGGTGCAGATGGCGGGCGCCCGTGCGGCGGTTGATATGGCTTGCCTTGAACTCGGCGGCGACCGCCTTGCGCCTTTATCCGCCCAGCAATTCTGGCAAGGTCTGCGTGAACAGACCTCGGCTTTTTTTGCCGATCATCAGCCGATCTGGCGGCTGTCATTACCCTCCATTGCGCCCGCCAGCGCATTTATGGGGGAGATTCTGATCGAGTGGGGAGGCTCTCAACGCTGGCTAAAAACTGACGCTAATCCCAAATGGATTCATGCGGTTGCCACAGAATATGGCGGACACGCGACACTGTTCCGAGGGAGCGCAACTCGGCAGGATGTATTTACACCACTTTCGGCTCCACTGATCGAGATTCATCGTCGGCTGAAGCAACGCTTCGATCCCCATCAGGTTTTCAACCGGGGACGGCTCTATCCGGAGTTTTGATGGAAACCCAGCTCGCTGACTTCATTCGCGACACTGCGGCGGGACGAGAGGCTCAGGCTATCCTGCGACGCTGTGTGCACTGCGGCTTCTGTAATGCCACCTGCCCAACCTATCAGTTATTTGGAGATGAGCTGGATGGGCCTCGGGGGCGTATTTACCAGATCAAGCAGGTGCTTGAAGGCTCAGAGCCGACGGCCAAAACCCGTTTACATCTGGATCGTTGCCTCAATTGCCGTGCCTGCGAAACGACCTGCCCGTCCGGCGTTGACTACACGCACCTGCTCGACATAGGCCGGGACGTGGTGGAAAAACGGTTGCCTCGTCGAACCGGGGAGGCTCTCATTCGCGGGTTGCTGAGAAACGGGCTGACGAGACCCGCCTGGTTTGGTGCGACTCTGCGCTTGGCGCAGATCGTCAGACCTATCCTGCCACAATCTTTTCAGGCGCGGATCCCCCCCTCCGTCGCGACAGCCATCATTCCCGGTCCGCGTCATTCACGCCGATGGATACTCTTGGCTGGCTGCGTTCAACCCGCGATGTATCCGAATATCAACGCAGCCGCCAGGCGGGTTTTGGATCAACTGGAAATCGATCTGATCGAGGCTCCCGGCGCGGGATGTTGCGGGGCAATACGCCATCACCTGAATGATTCTGGGGGTGGCAAAGAGGATGCCCGACGAAACATTTCGGCCTGGTGGCCACTGCTGAGTGCCGGTGCCGAAGGGCTGGTCATGACGGCCTCCGGCTGCGGAGCCCATGTACTCGACTATGCCCACCAGTTTGAGAATGACGCTGATTACGCCGACAAGGCCGGACAGGTGAGCCAAGTCACCCAGGACATCAGCACGCTGATCGCAGCCGAGGCTGAGAGGCTGTCAGCGCTCTTGAAGCAGTGCCCGCCTTTGCCAGAGTCAGGCCGTAAACTCGCCTTTCACAGCCCCTGCACGCTCCAGCATGGTTTAAGGGTCCGCGGCGTGGTGGAGACTTTACTCATTGCAGCCGGCTATGAATTGACGCCCGTGAACGATGCACATCTTTGTTGCGGCTCGGCGGGAACTTATTCGATTCTCCAGCCTGACATCGCAGGACAGTTGAAACGGGACAAACTCAAGGCACTCATGGCCCCCGCCCCTTCAGCCATCGCCAGTGCCAATGTCGGCTGTATCGCACACCTGCAAGCCGATGCCCACGTGCCGGTCATGCACTGGATTGAGTTGATCGATCAGCGGCTATCGCTATCGGCTTTGAATCAGGGCCGCCTTACTACCGCTTGCAATGCTGACCCTCGATAATCTTGGACAAGCTATTGTAGTGGCAAACCACACTCCACTCCGCTTGGCCGTTTGACCCCGGTCGCAGCGCCCAAAAATCAAAATCTCCGTCAACACGGTCACCCGCTTGATCCAGCCGCGTCCAGCCAGTCGCGCCGAAATAATGATTGGCCGTCTCAGCCAAAATCTCACGGCGAGAAAGGCGGGGTGCAGACTTGTTATAACTGGCATTCAGTCCTGCCACGAACGTGGCGTCATAGGCGGCCAAAGAGTAGGCATCGGGTGAGATACCGGTCTTGGCAAAGCAACGATTGACCAGTGGCTGCCATTTGTCACGCGCTATCGTGGGAGGTCCAACATTCGGATTGGGGTAACCCACATCCATGGCATATTGGGCCGCCACCGCATCATTTCGCAGGGCTTCGCTATTGGCCACCCCGTCGCTGCCGTACCAGCGCACCGTTTTCAGTAACGGAAATTGAGTCGCGGCATTCATCAGTCGCACCACCTCATCGAAAGCGGCGATATAGATACCCACGCTACCGGGATCACCCCCCGCTTTCGCCAGCGCCTCACCAAGTTGTCGATTCAGTTCAGCCACGACGGGCATGAAATCCTGCTGGTCATCCGTGCTGTACTTCACACCGGAAAACATGAGCCCACCCTCGGCGGTGAATTGCGATTGCAGGGAATCGTGCAAACCCCGGTTACCGGCATCGTCCCGCCACGCGGGCACGAGAGCGTTGACGCCGTGCTGGCGCAATAATGCACGCAGGGCCTCAGCTTCATTCCTGTCATTAGGCACCATGCGATAAATACGATCGCCAGCCAGAGACAGTGACGAGGCAGTACTGCCCTGACTGATGATCGGGACACCGCTCTTTTTTACCGGGTCAACCAAAGCCGCTACCTCAGCGCTCGATTGGGGACCAATAACGGATACCACACCCTGGGCCACGAGCAACCGATATTGCTGAACGGCAAGATCGGGTTGTAACTGCGTGTCCCTGATGGTCAATTGGATTCGTTTGGCCGAGCCGTGCTGTTTCAAATAGACGTTCAGGTCATCTCGTGCCAACTCCATCATGCATACACTGTTCACGCCCAATGATGACCAGTTACCGGTCAGCGACGGCAACCCGCCCAGCTTGATGGACTCTGCCTGCGCCAGCTGATGGAAGGCGAGGCAAAGGATTAAGCCGGAGAGAACACCGGACAATAGGCGGTCAGTGAACATGGTTGTCCTTAATGGTAAGCGTCAAAAGGGGGGGGGCTGGTCCGTGTGCTGAGGGCTAACCGCTTCAACAAGGCCCTGCTGGTATGGTGCAGACCGGGAGTATTCCTGATCCTGTGGGTTTACCCTATCTTCAGATAACACATTTGGCATTTTTCCTGACTTCCACCTTGAGATCGTCCTTGCTGATTTAAGAGTTTGCCGACGATAAGGTGAACCGGTTTCCCGGTGTGCTTCCCTAGTCGCCTTCTTCTGCATGCGGAATTGCACATGGCGGCAATGGGGATTATAAGCGGCACTGGACATTTTGTTTGGGTGGTTGACGGTGCCGAAGGTGATGAACCGCTGGATCGGTTGCGAGCTGGCGAGCTCGTTCATACCCACCTAGACCTGCATTGGCGTTGATTCTGGCACAACGCGATGGCGGTCCGCTTTTGTCGGTTGGTCTTGCCCACAGCTCTGAAGTTGCCCTGAACCAGCCAGCCATCCTTCGGCAAGCTTCCGATGACGGCTCCGATGCGCTCAGCCCCAAACCACTTTTCCTGCAGACTATTCAGCAAGTCCAGGCCGTCAAACCAATAATTCGAGTAGCCTTTTGTTCGGGTGAATCGCTCATGCCCGGTCGGATGTGATCGGTGCCGCATCCATCTTTAGATCAGGCACATACACCGTGCGCGGCGGGCCTTGCATGGTAGCCCCAGTCAGTCAGTTGCTCATTTCACAGCTGAATGCCGCCAGGGGCTGCAACCAGAAGGCATGATGCAAACAGAACATGGCGGTTACTGTGGTGGAGCAGAGTCTAACTAGGCCTTTTTGTGCTAGCCCTTGGGACTGCTTTGTTCGTTGTACATGCTTGTTTGATGGGCACTTCATTTGATTTTGCATGACTTCACATCACAGAATAGAACCCATCATCGCCATGCAGACGAAATGACTTTGGTTGCGTCGTTCAAGCGTTGCCCACTTCGGAAACAACTTATGCTCCCATCCAAGAAGATTTCGCAAACATTGCTTGAGTAGGCTGAACCGCTCATACAGGATCTACCGGAGAAATACTCCCAGCACGAATTGGAGGGGGTGCTGAAATTGGCAGCCTTCGTTTGGAATACCTGCACAGTGGATCAATGGGAGAGTACGACTAAACGTGTAGACGGCGCCAAAAACAGTTCCTGTTGGTCTGATCGAATCCCTCATTCACCGCAAGCAGCCTATTTTTGCACTGGATCCAGGGGCCATAACCAACGAATGCGAAGAAACAAAGAATGGAGAGTTTTTGGTCCGAGCTGAGGCGAGAATCGATTTGCAGGACACTCAAATTGATTGGGGAACGTTAAATTGATACTCAGGAGTGACGGCACTTTTCCATAGAAGCTAAAAACAACCATATCATCCTGGAGGACTACATGACGAAGATAATTTTTACCTTTTCAATATTACTGCTAGCATCTGGTTGTGAGGACATGAAAATGGATCGCAAGATTGAAAAACATTCATCACTGGAAAGCCATGTTAGTCAACGCCACGCAGATCAAGAACCTGCTACTTACTTAGCCTTAGTCGAATAAATTGCTACAACAGAAAGCAATTTGACTGGCCCTTATGGGGATCATGACTTCACCCAACCCGACTCAGTTTGAAGGGTTTCCAGTCGCTTCCTGAGGGCATCATCCGAGAGGCCGCTGAGCCAGACTCGATGGTCAGCATGAATGCACTTGGCCCTCTCGTTAGTGACGCCGAAGCGTTCGGCAGCCATCAGATAAGCACGCTTTTGGGCGCCCCGGTAAGGATCAAACCGATGCTGATGCTCTACGGTCAGGGCAACCAGTTGATTGAGAAGAGGCTCCTGGTTAACCAGCTCGGGCTGAGTCACCCCCAACACATCTCCAGGAAAACATTCAGCCGCTTTTTGACTATGAGATAAATCTACCACCCCGCGGCAGGGCGACTGAGCCGCATCCAGCGTGAAGCCTGCCGCATTGGGATGCCCCCCGCCCCCGAAGTGTTTTGCCAGACTAGCCACATTGAATTCTCCACGGGATCGCAGCGAGCATTCCCAGCGCTGGCGTTGGCCGTTGAAGCGATAGATGAGGCCAAAGGTCCCTGACTCCCTGGCCAGGGCTTCGCCCAAGTCGCTGGCAAACTGAGGCGGCGCATTGACGGCCAGTCCTTCAAACCCACAGAGACGCATGGCATGGCGGCTGTGCATGAGACGCTGCACGCTCTGCCGTTGTTGAAGACACAGTACCCCGCCCTCCTGCTCCAGCATCGCAAGACTTAATGTTTCAACTGCATGGAATGGCAGCGGTAAACGAAGGTAAAGGGCCTGATTTATTTCACGAGTGCCAGGCATTTGATGACGCCACAGATCTCGATCCTCAATGTGGGCCAGCAACGCTGGGAGCGGCTGATGTGGATGAAAGTGCTGCCATGCCAATGCACATCCACTGCGTGTCAGATCAAAGTGGATCAACAGATTGGCAGAAATGTCTGGCTGACCGGCAAAATGATTCTCAAAGGCTTGTTGAGCGGTCTCGTGGTGATCCAGGACAATGACTCGTTCGGCGCGGGCCGCTAGTTGAATCAGGCGCTCCGGTGGATAGCAGAAATCGAGCATGTAAATGGTGCATCCGGAGGGGATATCGGGAGGTGCCTCCCCATGCCGAACGGGCTGATAGTGTGCTTTCTCACCCAGCGCTCGCCAGGCCGCCCAGGCGGCGCCGAAACCATCCAGGCAATCGGCATGGTAGAGAACCCAACTTTGATGCAAGTGACCCTGATTGTCAGGAGGCTGGGAAAAATCAGACATGGAATGAACAGGCATCTTGGATAAACTTCACAGTATTACTTTTGATCTCGCCCCAATCTTTAAAAGATTATCTGCATAAGATTCATGACAATAGGCTCGAAGGTTGCTTTTGATCCAGAGACTCCATGCGCCGACCGTCGCCAGCAGAACAGGCGGCCAGCGATCGTGCGAAATGAATACCACAAACTGAACTAAAACCGGATTTCAGTCTGCACAAACCAGTAGTTGACGTTACTTCTATCCGTGGGCGCACCGGGCGCATAGAGCGCAAAGTTGCCCTTCATCAGCACCTGCCAACCGACCTGAAAGGCAATATTGTCGTGCGCATCCCAACGGCCATCCAGCTCCCAGGTTTGCCCGATGTAGCTGCCGGACTGACCGCTCGCATCCACCAGCTGGGCGTTAGCCCAGCCAGTGGTCGAACGGGGATCTGCCAACCACCAAAAGCGGTTCGCCGCAAACAAGGTCAAATCCCGGTGTGGCACCAGAAAAAAGCGGTAACCGGGTGAATTGAGGTTGGTGCGTGCAAACAGTGTCAGGATGCCATCGGGACCATATTCGAACACTGTCGAGGGAAACAACGAATCAAAATGCGAGGAGGCATAGTCCCACTGCAGGAGGAGCCGCGGGTCCATTGGCCAGTCAAAGTTGTAACCCGCCTGAATATGTTGCATAACCGAACCGACGCTTTCCGGCGGGGAAGATTCCGCGACCCGCTTGCTACCAGTCTGGCCGATCGTTTCCAGTTCGTAGTCGAACTCGCCCTTGTGCGGCTCCCTATAGAGCCGGAAACCGGGCGTGTAGAGGTCACGACTGAGGTTCGCCGCTTCGCCCTCGTGCAAATAGTAGAAGTAAAACTCGAAGCGGTCCTGGGCGGCGAGTTTCAGGTCGAAATGGCTACCCGCGAAGAGGGCGTCGGTCAGCGGACGATTCCACACGGTGCGGTTGTTAACCAATGCCTCCGTGGTGTTGGGCAGCATATCGACCGGCGCATTGGCAAACGTCAACAGCTCCCACCCCTGTGCTGGATCACGTAGCCGGTTCTGCAATCCGACGAACTGGAACTGGGTATTCTTGAACGGTACGATGCCGATCAGGCGGCGACTGCCAACATCCATGTGCATCTGTCCCGCCTTGGTTTCCGAGTCGATGCCCGACCCGGCAATATTTCGATCCACTTTCGCGGCAAATATCTGCTCGAAATTCAGGGTGTTCACCATCGTGGTATCGATCTTGTTGGGTTCCATCGGGCCATACTGGCGCGCATCCCAGAACTCCAGCTCAAACCGGACATCTTCCCAAGGCCGGGCCTGAAACCAGACAACCGACTGGATGGGGATGGCGTCCTGCCCCCGGGTATCGTTGGCCATCCACGGAGTGGCATAGGACTCATAACGGACACGCTCTTCGAGGGTCAGCGATATCCAGTCAGGAAGGTCGAAACTGCGTTGCAAACTCCACTCCTGCGCCTCCTCCCAGGCCGCTTTCCCGGTTAATTCGTCCTTGCGCAAACTGGCTACGGCCCCCAGGGACATGCGTGGCCGCCAGTCAAAATATTCCGGGACGATACTGCCTTTTGGATCCTGGCCGGGAGTAAGGCTTCCCGACAAGTCCTCTCCTTGCAGATCCTCGGGTAAGTGGGCTGATCGGCGCCGGAAAGGCCCCATGACCGCCCCAGTTTTCGCTACGGGGGAGGCTGTCACCGGGGAACTGTCCCGGTATCGACTTGGCTCCTTACCTTGGGCCGCAGGAAAAAATTGCAGCGCAACGAAGAGCAAGGTCCAAGGTGTCCTGTGGCCATCAAAACGACCTGGTGATTGTCTGTGCAATGTTGTTAGATGACCGTTGTAGTTGTTCCATAATAGAACCATCCATCGTGCCCAATACCCTCAATGCCGGAGGAAAAGCGGGTTGGGATGATGAAAAAAAATCCCAATCAGACTCGCCCATACTGCAGCGACTCGAGCCTGACAAGCCTAACCCGGCGTGGACTTCGCTGCACAGGTTTGGACTCTTTCGGGAAATCAGAAAAAAGCATTAGGTGAACGATCGAAAAAACATGCACACGCAGCACAAATGCCTGATCGTGATGATCCTGCTGAGTCTCATCGGGTTTGGGCCCATTTCCCTGACTTGCCTGATGGGGCTTTACGTGGTGATCGCGCGACCCACATGGTTTCTTCAAGTCACCCGGAATCTTTACCTCCGCTCGAACAGCCTTATCGATGCATCAACTGATTCATCAGGTTCATCGAATAGCTCATACCCCAGAATCAAGGCATTCGTCAGCCTGATGACACTGCTGATTCTGGATATTGCACCCGTTCCAGTCACAGGCTTCATTGGCTTGATCGTTGTCATTAACCGGCCACCGTGGTTCAAGAATCTGGTGGAAGGGATTTATGCGGGGAGCTGAGCTTACAAAAAGATATTCTGGCTCAGGGGGATTTCCGACCACTGAGACAAGTCTCAGCATGATCTACGGTGCGGGGATACCAAAGGACCCTCCGTACTGGCCGCGACCAATCCCCACCGCTTCGAACCAGGCCGGCCCCAACAGGCTGGTAAGCTTGCCGGCACAGTCAATATGCCTGTTTGGCGCTTGGGGCTGCTCGACCACCAGGCCCGCAACATCACGGGCTTCCCCCCTGTCACCCCACCGCCCGATACCGGTGTAGACCACATAACCATAGCCATCGTGCTTGAATCGGAGCCATGCTGCGCCGCCGCCCGAATAACTCTCGGCAGCGCCAGTGGCCGCATGGGGAGGAATTGCCCAGCTTACGGGGAGGATCATCTCGGGCGAACCCGGCTTGCCAAATCGATACTGCAGGTACCCGGAGGTGGGGCTTGCATCCCCGGAGGCGCAGACGGAAACCGCTTTTGCTCCCGTTCTGCAGGAAAACACCACCACCTCATCGCGACTACAGAGATGGCCTGATGTGCTAGCCGGAGGGGGTTTCGGTTTCGAACCAGCCAAGATCGTAGCGCGGATGACCAGCGGCACCCGGTCTTTACTCGAACAGACAGGTTCCCCCCCGCAAGATGCCGAGTTCACTTCCCCCGCCTTGTAAGTGAACGCGACCTGTTGGCCAATTAAGGATGGTCCCTGCTCGCAGACCTCAAAATTGGCAAACACTTCCATCAAGCGGCCGTCAACATTCTTGATGGTGAGATAACAAGCCCGATCGCCCACGACAGCGTTGATGACTCGCCCTTTAGTGGGTTTCAAAAGCTCACTATGCCCCCATTGCGGGCTGCCCCAGACATGGACGGTCATTAGCAAGCCGATGAAACTGCTCAGGACGAGTCTCGACACAAAGTTCATACCGCCATCTCCCGAAACCCTCAAAGAAGGTGCCACGAAACCCAGACGGGCTGCCTCGACGCCATCAAATGTGGGATTTTATGCCGCTACTCCAGCTGGCTCTGGCCTGCATTTCCGTCGTCCTACCTAGCCACAACTGACCTTAGCCATCAGAAATTTTTCCCACGCCGGGAACCATCCTTCATTGCACCCAGTCTTAATGTTCGTTGCCGGGCAAACCGCTCGGCAACTTTTTCATTAACTTAAGATGTTTGGAGGTTACTATGGCAGCTACAACTGCAAGTGGCGTTGGCGCAGCGGATCTTCCGTTGCTCGACAAAAAATGGCTGACTTTCGCGTTTGCCATCTACGCTGTGTTCTACACATGGGTACGCTGGTACGAAGGCGTCTATGGCTGGTCCGCCGGTCTCGACTCATTCGCACCGGAGTTCGAAACCTACTGGATGAACTTCCTTTACACCGAAATCGTCCTCGAAGTCGTCACCGCCTCCATCCTGTGGGGCTACATCTGGAAGTCACGTGACCGCAACCTGGCCGCCATCACCCCGCGTGAAGAGCTGCGTCGCAACATGACCCACCTCATCTGGCTGTTTGCTTATG
>JBILGM010000070.1:0-11148 GCA_044351045.1 Methylococcaceae bacterium
TTTTATTCTTCGTACTGGAAAAGCTGGTGCGCTGGCGACATGACCAGACTATCAGCCATGGCCGGGGTCCCTCCACCGTTCAGCCGATGGCGCGAATGAACCTGATCGGTGATGCCGTGCACAACTTCATCGACGGCATTCTGATTGCCGGCAGTTTCTGGGTCGATCCCTGGCTCGGTACGACCACCACCTTGGCGATCATCGCCCATGAAATCCCGCAGGAGATCGGAGATGTCGGCGCCCTGATCCAGGGCGGCTATCGGCCCCGCGAGGCAATCCGTTACAACTTTTACTGTTCGCTCAGTGTGCTAGCTGGCATCGCCGCCACTCTTTTACTGGGCCGCTTTGCTGAGTCTTCATTGACCCTGCTGCTGCCCTTGGCGGCGGGAGGGTTCATCTACATTGCTGCCTCCGACTTCATCCCGGCCCTGCACTCGCGAGTCGCCGCCCCCCAATGGGGACAGGTCTTCACCTTCGGCATTGGCATCGGGCTGATGAAATCGGTCGTGGTGTTTGAGCAACTGATCGCCATTCTCTGATATTGATTACCCGCGAGGAACCAGCATGTCCAATCTTGCCTACCTGCCTGAAGCCGAGCCCCATCCTCGCGCCATAGAGACCGATAATCTGGCCGACCTCACACTCATCTATGAGCCGGACGTCAACCTTTGCGTAGCACGTCGGCGCATTACCCCCGGTATCAGCAGTTTTGTTTCCCGACTTTTATTGGCCAGTCAACCCATAGAGAGGGAGCTAATTTTCGGAAGCGAAAACCCGGCCGTCGAAAACCTGTTACCCGATGATCTTCAGGCTTTGCCTGGCGCCGAGGCTTGGCTGGTCGATGTGGAATTCCTCATCGGCGTCTTTCGCGATCTGTTCGACTCAGATCATTTGGGTCTACGGCTGCGCAGCCTGGACAAGGCGATGTGTCCGCGATTTCATGTCGACCGGATCCCGGTTCGAATGATCTGCACCTATGGAGGCCCTGGCACGCAGTGGCTGCCGGAAATGGCCGTCAACCGGGAAAAGCTGGGTAGCGGAGCCTGCGGCCAACCCGACGAGACCTCCGGACTGATCCTCGATTCCGATTCGGCCACCATTCAGTCCATACCTTCTTTCGCCATAACCCTGCTCAAGGGTGAGCTTTGGGAGGGCAACGAGGGCCGCGGCGCCGTGCATCGATCACCCCAGCCGACCCTCCAAGCCCCAAGACGGTTGCTGTTAACCCTGGACCTGCTCTAGCACCATGTTCATCAAACTGAAGGGGGGCCGGGTCTACGATCCGACTCAAAATTGGCGGGGTGAGGTACGCGACCTGTTCATCAAGGATGACAGACTCATCGACAATCCTGGTCCCGGCATCCGCTTCGATGCCGAATATGATGTCTCGGGCAAGGTCGTCATGGCCGGTGCCATTGATATCCACAGTCATATCGCCGGGGGCAACGCCAATACCGCGCGAGTACTCCTGCCCGAACAACACCGAAATTTTATGGCGGCACGATGGGGACATGGCCATGAGACAGCCCGCTGGTCGACAATAGAAACCGGGTACCGTTATGCTCGCATGGGCTATACCACCGTGGTGGAACCGGCTGTTTTACCCGCCAACGCCCTCGATGCTCACCTGCAGATGGCGGACATTCCCATCATCGATACGGCAGGACTGGCCATTCTGGGCAACGATGATTTTCTGTTGCGACTGCTGCGGAACGGCGCCAGCCAGGCACAAATCAATGACTATGTGGCCTGGACGCTCCATGCTACCCGCTGCCTGGGCCTCAAGGTCATCAATGCGGGCGGCGCCAATGCCTTTAAATGGAATGTCCGGAGCTTCGGTCTTGATGATGAAGTGCCCTTTTATGGGGTAAGTTCCCGGCGCATCCTGGAAGCTCTTCAAAGAGCCGTCGTCGAATTGGGGGTCCCCCACCCCGTGCATGTTCACTGCAACAATCTTGGCACACCTGGCAATGTCGAGACCGCTCTCGCCACCATGGAAGCGGCTCAAGGTCTGCCCATGCACCTCGCCCACATTCAGTTCTACGGCTATGGTGCCGAGGGACCACGAGGATTTTCCTCTGCCGCCGCCCGATTACTGGAAGCATTTCACCGCCATCCCAACATCACGATGGACGTAGGCCAGGTACTCTTTGGGCAGACCGTCACCATTTCCGGCGATGTCATTGCCCAGTTCAGCCGCCGGGGAGACGCCAGTCCCAACAAATGGGTGGCTTGGGACGCGGAGTGCGAAGGTGGCGGCGGTGTCGTGCCCTACCGCTACCGGGAGCGCAGCTTCGTCAATAGTCTGCAATGGGCTATCGGCTTGGAAATATTCCTGCTTGCGGATGATCCGGCACGCGTATTTTTTACGACTGATCACCCCAACGGCGCCCCCTTTACCCGCTATCCAGAGCTATTTCGATTACTCATGGATTACGAGTACCGGCTGGAATATCTGGAAAGGCTTCATCCGGAGGTGATTCCTCTCACACTCCTCAAGGATTTGAAAAAGGAATTTTCGCTGCACGAGATTGCCATCATGACTCGCAGTGCGGCCGCACAGTTGCTGGGCCTGACGGACCGCGGTCATCTGCGCGCGGGGGCTGTAGCCGATATTGCTGTTTACCACGAGTTGCCGAATAAGGCGGAGATGTTCGCCGCCGCGGAGTTGTTATTCAAACACGGCGAACTGGTAGTGAAGAACGGCCAAGTCATTCTGCGCCGAACGGGAAC
Organism: Methylococcaceae bacterium; assembly: GCA_044351045.1. Lineage (GTDB taxonomy): Bacteria > Pseudomonadota > Gammaproteobacteria > Methylococcales > Methylococcaceae > UBA6136. The sequence continues at coordinate 2,734 of JBILGM010000070.1, forward strand.
TACCCAGATCATAAAACCAGGTTTTGATCATCATATCGAGCGGGATATTCAGGCTTATTTCGACCGATTCTACAGCCTGTCCCTCGACCATTTTATGATCAATGAAGCAGGCCTTGACTCAAACCATGGTGCGCGTTTTGTCAATCACGATCTGCTGAGCGCCTGACCATGGGAACTGTGGATACACTCAAGGCAGACAGGGCCGCTTTATCGACCACCGAGGCGAAATTACTGGCGAGCGCTGATGAAGAATATATGCGCCCGTGGCAATTGACCTACTTCAAAGAGCGCCTGCTTCAAATGCGTGAAACCTGCTTGAGCGATCTGGACTCACTCTGGCCAGGGCTGGCAACCACCAGTCCCGTGGCCGACCCCACCGATCGGGCCAGCCGCGAGGAGGAACAAGCCCGATTATTCAGGTTGCGCCAGCGTGAGAGCCTTTTATTGAAGCGCATCGAAGCCGCACTTCTTCGCATTAAAGCCGGCACTTATGGCTTCTGCGAGGATACGGGTGAACCCATAGGTCTGCCACGCTTATTGGCGCGTCCTATGGCGAGTTTGACGCTTGAGGCCCAACAGCAGAGGGAACTCCGCAAAAACGCCTATACAGATCCAAACCATGGACACTGAAAAATCAATTCCCACGGATTACGCAGAGTGGCGCGAGTGCATCACGGTGCACTGCGGCATACCACTGACGCAGCAATACATTATCGAACGTCTTACGGCTCTGAGCCAGAGTGACACGGAAGAAACCAACCGCTTTCGCAGAATCTACGGCGACCATCATTGGCAGAGCGTCCTTGGTTGGTTTCAGCGGGCGAAAAATGATGTGAACCCTGCCGAAAACTGACTCTGGATGACAGAACCAGCTGAAACCCTCACCCTAGGTGCCACCCTCCCATGGCACAAGCTTTTCGACAAGCTGCCGCCAGGAAGTGATGGACTGCTTCCGCAATATGACGCCGCTCGCGGCAATCAGCTGGAGGTGACTTCTCAATCCATTCAGAGGCCCAACCATGACGTATAACGTCACTTCACCCTCGCACAGCGGTAGTGAACCTGATCCACTCCCCATAATCGTACTGACCGGTTTCCTGGGCAGCGGAAAGACGACTCTGCTCAACAAGTTGCTGCGAACCGGGCCGCGCCCCGCAGTTTTGATCAATGAATTTGGTTCCGTTCCCATCGATCATAAGCTGATCGTGGAACAGGACATCCCGCTCATGACGCTCTCGGGCGGCTGCCTGTGTTGCCAAGTGCGTGGCGCCTTGGCCCCGGCACTCAGAAATATTCGCCTGGCGTGGCGTCGCCCCGGCGCACCTCAGTTTGACCGGGTCATTCTTGAAACCAGTGGTGTTGCAAGCCCGGAACCGATTCTGGATACCCTGCTCAGCAACCGCTGGCTCTCACGTCACTATCAGCTGGATGCGATCATCGCCCTGATTGCTGCTCCCACAGGGGAGACCATCCTCGATCGTTACGCGGAGGCCCAAGCCCAAATTACTTGGGCGGACCGACTATTGATTTCACAAACCGACCTGGCGACATCCACACAGCTCGACCGCCTGCGGGATCACCTGGAAAAACTGGCGCCTGCAACGCCCATCTTCCAGTCAGAGAACAGTGAAACCCTGCTAGCCGCATTAACCCGTCCACTCCCCCATGGCCCAAGACCCTTGACTGAAAGTCGTGAGTTGGCCGATCACCCTTTTCACAGCCTCGCCATCCAGTTATCCGAACCGGTTAACTGGTCAACCTTTCATCAAATACTGAGGGAAGTTTTGGAGGTTCACACTGAAATCGTGCGCATCAAGGGCATGGTTCATATGAGCAACCAGTTCGCCCCCATGGCTATTCATGCCGTTTCTGGTCATCTTTTTGACCCCATCATGCTGTCGGAGCGGGTCATAGAGGATCGCCTGAGCCGGCTTGTGTTTATTACCGAGGGCTCGGCCCAATCGTTAGCCGACGCGCTCATTAACCGCTGGCCTGCCATTTACGGGAATGCCAGAGTCCATCCCCACTAACTTTTTGCCAAAACATCCATGGACGCCAATTTGATTCCTCATCGCGGCCCGTCCCTCATGCTTCCGGTGGAAGATGTTCAGGGTCGCATTGATACACGACAACAGCCCATCGATCGGGTCGGCATCAAAGACATCCTGCATCCGGTTCGCATCCGCGATCGGGCGCAGGGCGAGCAGCATACTGTTGCTCAATTCGAGATGACAGTGGATTTGCCACAGAACTTCAAAGGGACGCACATGTCGCGTTTCGTGGAAATCCTCAATCAACATGAGCATGAAATCAGCGTCAAATCCTTCAAGAATATGCTGACTGTCATGGTCACTCGGCTCGAGGCAAAGACCGGGCATATCACAATGCGTTTCCCCTATTTTGTCGAAAAAGCCGCACCTGTGAGCGGCGTCAGGAGCCTGGTGGATTATCAGGTCAGCTTGCTGGGTGAAATCAGCGAAGGTCAGACGAGCACTCGAGTAAGAGTTCTCATACCCGTGACCCGCCTCTGCCCTTGCTCCAAAGCGATTTCAGAGCGGGGCGCCCATAACCAGCGCTCCCATGTCACGGTCACCATAGCCACCCAAGCATTTGTTTGGATCGAGGAATTGATCGAGTGGGTCGAGGCCGAAGCGTCTGCTCCTATTTATGGCCTCCTCAAACGCCCCGACGAGAAATTTGTGACCGAGCAGGCCTACGACAATCCAAAATTTGTTGAGGATATGGTGCGGGATGTGGCGGCTCGGCTCAACGCCGACCCTCGAATCACGGCTTATGTGGTGGAGTCGGAAAATTTTGAGTCCATCCATAATCATTCAGCTTATGCCCGCCTTGAATGCAACAAGTTAGCGGACCAGCGGAGACACTCATGAAGGATCAACACGACGACAGAATTCCGGTAACCGTGCTGACCGGCTTTTTGGGTGCCGGCAAAACCACCCTTCTAAATCGCATTCTCAGTGAAGAGCATGGCAAGCGAATAGCCGTTATCGAGAATGAGTTCGGCGAGATTGGCATTGACCACGCCTTGGTCATCAATGCCGATGAAGAAATCTTCGAGATGAACAATGGCTGCATATGTTGCACGGTCCGGGGCGATCTGATTCGGATTCTTGGCAACCTGATGAAAAGAAGGGACCGCTTCGATGCCATTCTCATCGAGACGACTGGGCTCGCGGATCCAGGGCCGGTAGCTCAAACCTTTTTCGTAGATGATTTTCTTGCCGAGCGGGTTCGATTGGATGCTGTCATCACTATCGTGGATGCCCATCATGTCGGCCAACACCTGGATCAGAGTCGAGAAGTACAAGAGCAAATCGCCTTTGCCGATGTGCTCATACTGAACAAGGTTGATCTGGTGGAGCCATCTATCTTGGATGCACTGGAGAACCGTTTGACTGCAATGAACAGGATGGCCAGAGTTCATCGCACGGCGCACGCGCAGATCGATCTCCGTGAGGTCTTGGACATCGGTGGCTTTGATCTGGATCGAGCGATGGATATCAGACCTGACTTCCTGAGTCCCGAATATCCCTTTGAATGGATGGGCGTGTTTGCCCTGGAGAGCGGCTACGACTATCGATTGAGCCTAATGCCGGGCCCTGATCCCGACATTAACATCGGCTGGCAACCCCTGCATCACGACATGGTGGAGTCAGCCATTGAGGCGGCCGCCCAGCTGTTCAGCCAGTCTCCCACGCACTTGGGGCATACGGATAACGCTTACCATCCCGACACTTTGCTCAAAATACCGGCCTCAAACCCCGTTGAGTTTGGCCTGCAAGTGCCCGAGAAAGGACTTTACGCCCTGTTTACCCAGCACCACCCGCAGGAATTTAGGTTAACGATCAACCGAGATCAACAATCCCTGCCCCCCCTGGAAGCAAGGGACTTTGTCGCCAACCATACCCATGAAGATGAAATCAGCTCGGTAGGCATCCAGGCGCAGGGTGTCGTCGATGAAAGCCGTTTTCGTGAGTGGATCGCTGCCCTGTTGCGGGAGCGCGGCACTGACCTCTATCGATCAAAGGGCATCATTCATGTTGCCGATCAAGAAGAGCGTCTGGTGTTTCATGCCGTTCATATGCTGATGAGCATGGACAGTGACAGCGCCTGGAATAGTAAGGACCGAACCAATCAACTGATCTTCATTGGCCGAAATCTGGATCGTCAGGCCCTGACCGCGGGCTTCCAGTCATGTCTCCTGTAAAGCCTGACCGAAGGATGAGCATGATGTCGCCAAGCTGGAACATCCAGGCTAACGATTACGTGCGCAAGCTATGCTGGTCGCCGAATGGCCAACGCCTGGCTCTGGGCTTGGCAGACGGAACCCTTCGCCTGCTGGAATCCATGACCGGATCGGAGTCAAGGGTCATTCAAGCGCATAAAGGGGGTGTTCTGAGCATGGCCTGGTCACCAGATGGCCATTACCTGGCTACGGGCGGAGAGGATGGGTTCGCCTGTCTCTGGCACATGAACCGAAACGAACCCCCTGAAAAGCTGGATAGCGGATCCTATTGGGTAGAGCATATTGCCTGGTGCCCTCGCAGTCGCCGCTTGGCCACCGCCGCCGGACGCAACCTTCGAATTTGGAACCTGAAGGGAGAACTCCAACACCAGTTTTCGGGGCATTCCAGCACTATCATGGGTTTGGATTGGTTCAGGGACGGCCGCCGACTCATGGCAGCGTCCTTCGGTGGACTGCTTCTATGGCGCACAGGCCTGGAGGGTCCGGAACAACACTATCCATGGAAGGGATCCTTCCTGAACATGGCCCTCTCCCCAGATAACCGTCAATGCGCCGCAGGCAGTCAGGAAGCCAGCATGCTGGTGTGGAATGTCAAATCCGGAGAGAGCGTGGGCATGAGGGGTTATCAAGGCAAGATCACTGGGCTGGCCTGGGATTCACGCTCCCGCTATCTGGCCAGTAGCGCAGGCACCGAAGCGATCGTTTGGGACTTTGCCGGAAAAGGTCCTACTGGAACCGAACCGCACAAATTAAATCGTCATGTTGATCGCATCAATGACCTGTCATTCATGGCAAGGAAGGCAGTACTGGCCACTGGGGGCGAGGATGGTCTGATTATCTGCTGGTCCCTGCCCACCGGCGAAATCACCCACCTGTCGATACTGGATGAACCCGTGAGTGTTCTGCAGTGGCATCCGGTTGCTCCTATTTTGGCTGCAGGCACCGCAGATGGGAGCATTTCCTGTTTTTCTCTGGAAACAGCCTGACGGCCATCCCTAACCGACATCTCTTGCCGACTCAAATCACCCTGGGTGCATCCTTAACCCCGGCCTTGAATTTGTCTCTTGATCATCGGACCTGGATTGCGCGAAGTTAGCTCTGAATCGAGCCAGCGGTTATCATCACCCCACGCTGAACCTTCACTCATTACTCCCATGAAAATCCTCATCGTCGGCGGCGGTGGCCGCGAACATGCTCTCGCCTGGAAGACCGCTCAATCCCCGCTGGCAGATCAAGTCTTCGTCGCACCGGGGAACGCCGGCACGGCACTGGAACCAAATCTCGAGAACGTGAAAATCGCTGCTGCAGATGTGCAAGGATTGCTGGCCTTCGCGCTGCGGGAAGAGATCGACCTGACCATCGTCGGCCCGGAAGCGCCATTGGTACTAGGGATTGTCGATGCATTCAAGGCAGCGGGACTCAAATGTTATGGCCCGACTAAAGCCGCCGCACAACTGGAGGGCTCAAAGGCCTTCTGCAAGGATTTCCTCGCACGCCATCACATACCGACGGCGGCCTACCAAACCTTCACCGATATTGAGTCCGCTATCGCCTATATCGACCAAAAGGGCGCGCCCATCGTCATCAAGGCAGACGGTCTTGCTGCCGGAAAGGGGGTGGTGGTCGCACAAACAGAAGAGGAGGCCTTTAGCGCCGTGCGTGACATGCTGGGTGGTAATGCCTTTGGCGCTGCCGGCCATCGGGTGGTCATTGAGGAATTCCTACAAGGCGAGGAAGCCAGCTTTATTGTCATGACCGATGGCCAACAGGCTTTGGCCATGGCCAGCTCACAGGATCACAAAGCTCGTGACGACGGCGACACCGGGCCAAATACTGGCGGCATGGGCGCCTACTCTCCGGCGCCTGTGGTCACGCCAACCGTACATACCCGCGCCATGGAAGAAGTCATCCTGCCCACCTTGCGCGGGATGGCGGCTGATGGCATTCCTTATATCGGCTTCCTCTACGCCGGCCTGATGGTTGCGCCAGATGGATCCATCAAAGTGCTGGAATTCAATTGCCGCTTCGGCGATCCGGAGACACAGCCGATCATGATGCGGCTCAAAAGCGACTTTCCGGCCTTGTGTCTGAAGGCAGTGGACGGCAAGCTCGATGAGTGCGATACGGAATGGGATCCCAGGCCCGCACTGGGTGTCGTGATGGCGGCCGGCGGTTACCCCGGAGATTATGCCAAAGGCGATGTGATTGAAGGTTTGCCGGAACAGGAATCAGCGGACCTCAAGGTTTTCCACGCCGGTACAGCCATAAACCAAGGTCGCGCGGTCACGGCAGGCGGCCGGGTTCTTTGTGTTAGCGCCCTGGGAACAACGGTATCTGAGGCGCAGAAAAAAGCCTATGAACAGGTTAAACGTATCAAATGGCCCGGGGCATTTTACCGGATAGACATCGGGCATCGGGCCACGACTCGGGGCTAAAGCCTGATCGATTTTCCCTAGCCGCTCGTCACTGAAATAAATTGGCCCCGGCGACATCTTGCCGATTTCTGAACGCGTTGACATGAACTCTGAAAACCTAACCATAGACACCACACTAACCGACGCTCAAAAACAACTGGCGCGCCTGCGCGAGCATGTCTCCAGTCAGGTCCTAGGCCAGGAACGTCTGGTTGAGCGAATGCTGGTTGCCCTACTGGCTGACGGACATATTCTGGTCGAGGGCGCACCAGGTCTTGCCAAGACTCGCGCCATCAATGTCTTGAGTCGCGGCATCGAGGGCGACTTTCACCGCATCCAGTTCACGCCTGATTTGTTGCCAGCCGATCTGACCGGTACGGAAATCTATCGCCCCCAGGACGGTTCCTTTCATTTTCAGAGCGGGCCCTTGTTTCACAATCTGGTGTTGGCGGACGAAATCAACCGATCGCCAGCGAAGGTCCAATCGGCCCTGCTGGAAGCCATGGCCGAACGACAGATCACCGTTGGCCGGGTCACCTACAAGCTGCCCGAGCTGTTTATGGTCATGGCGACGCAGAATCCGATCGAGCAGGAAGGCACCTACCCCCTGCCTGAAGCTCAGCTCGACCGATTCATGCTGTTCATCCGCATCGGCTACCCGGATGCCAGCCATGAGCGCGCCATCCTAAGGCTGGTCCGTGAGGAGGCCAGGAACGGCAAGGTCATCTCTGAACAGACCTTCACCCCGATCCCGCAAGACATTCTGTTTGCCGCTCGCAAGGAAATACTGGATCTTTACCTGGCGGAACCGCTCGAGGAATATCTGCTGCAACTGGTGCTCGCCACGCGCAACCCGGGAGCCTACGATCCAGACTTGGGTCGATGGCTGCAATATGGCGCCAGCCCGCGTGCCACCATCGCACTGGATCGCTGCGCCCGCGCCCGGGCCTGGCTCAATGGCCGCGACTTCGTGATCCCGGAAGACATCCAGTTGTTGGCAGCCGATGTCCTGCGCCATCGACTGATTCTCAGCTATGAAGCCGAGGCCGATGGCGTCGATACCGATCGCGTCATTCACGAACTGCTGCGCCGAGTCGCAGTGCCTTGACCACCCAAATCACTGCCAAAGCAGATCAAAGTGCAGAACTATCAACAAGAGTTCATCCGCTACGCCATCGAATGCAATGTGTTGCGCTTTGGCGATTTCACACTCAAATCGGGCCGTCGTAGCCCCTACTTCTTCAACACCGGCCTGTTCGACACAGGCGCCAAACTGGACCGGTTGGGACATTTCTACGCCGAAGCGATGCTGGCAAAGAACATCCAGGCCGATGTCCTTTATGGCCCCGCCTACAAGGGCATCCCGCTGGCCTGCACCACGGCCATCGCTCTGTCCCGCAAAACCGGGCAGGAAACCCCCTTCGCCTTTAACCGCAAGGAAGCCAAGGATCACGGCGAGGGAGGGACTATCGTCGGTTCACCACTGAAGGGTAATGTACTCATCCTCGACGATGTGATCACGGCGGGCACCTCGGTACGGGAATCCGTCGAGATCATCCGTGCCGCTGGCGCGCGTCCGACTGGAGTGCTGATCGCACTGGACCGTCAGGAAAAAGGCCAGGGCCATCGCTCAGCTGTCGAGGAAGTCGCTGTCCTGTTCAAGACACCAGTGAACAGCATTATCGGCCTGAATGACATCATCGATTATCTGGAAAGCAGCGGCACACAAACCGA
>JBILGM010000104.1:0-11055 GCA_044351045.1 Methylococcaceae bacterium
AGGGGTCATGCCAGCCTCAATCCGTGGGTTTTGCAGGGGATTTAAAAAAAATCTCAGGATCGCCGGCCGACATTATACTCCCATGCCATTGATCTGTAATGGATTGTTTGATTTGCAGGACCGACCAAGTATGGATATATTCACAAGGGTCATAAATTGTCGCTTGCTGAGCTTGTGTCAAAACTGGGAGGATAAGCCTCCATGCCCGGCCCTTATCCGAGCAGCCGCGGTTGTTAATCGAAGCCTTAGGTTGACCCGCTCTTGCGAAAACTGCGACAACACAAGAACGGGGACCTAACCTTTGGGACCGTTGGCACGCGGGTAGTTATCAGTTGAGAAAACCCGGTAATCCTGCCGTGTTAGCGCTTGCCCAGCATCGTGAATATCCGACAATGGCATGAGCGGGCGCTATGACCGCTCATGCCATCGGCTTAGTCACTCAGATCCTGGGATGGTTGAACACCAAATCACACACTCCTTGCAGCCGCTAACAGTGCTCAGAACTGAGGAACTCGCGCATCATCCGGTGAAAGGCTATCTGGCCTGGGGATTCTATTGTTAATGAACTTATCCATATCGGACCCGCAGCGGGTGGGAAGCTGGATAGAACCATTGCCACGGGTGAGCGTGTTGCTGCGCGTCAGATCAAGCGATGGATCGGTTGTTTCCGCATTCTTTAATACGATGGGTGTCATACAACGCCGCTGCGAGACATCCAGGACCGGATAGTGCGGAAGCACGCCATTGTTAAAGTAGACTGCCGGGAGCAGCCGCCCGTATTCTATGGGCGACAGCTTGCCACTCGAGTAGATCCACGCTGCATAACTCCCAAGCAGGCTCTTATAGGGCTTGTAATACTCATCATTCATATCGCTATTTTCTATGCCGTTCATGAGGTACCAATTCCCCCCAGTTGACGGCTTTGATGTTGACATTCCGGCAAACCCCTCGCTTGAACAGACCTGCCCAGTTGTTCTTAACGTGACTTTGGGGTTCTTGCTGCCGCCATCACTGTAATACCAGGTTGGGTTGATCTTTGCTGCCACGAAGCACCTGACCTGAAGGGTCTTGGCGCTAGTAAGATCATCACCTACCAATCGGTTCCATTCCATGTTGAAAAACTGACTTGTCATCCAGAATGGCGTGGCGCTGATATTGGGGAACAAGGAGTCAGGTTCATTCACTATCTTTTCTATTTTGTTTCCATTTTTGTCCATATCCTTCTTCACAACGGGTACCGGTACGCCCTTGGCGTCAGCCATCATCGTTATCAGATCCCCTTTCACCTTCTTCTTATCAAGATACCCATCATAAGAAGAATATAGCTCGGCCCAAGCCTGGCCTGCTCCATGCCATATCCCGTCAAACCGCTCACCCACATCACCGGAAGAATACCAGTTGGCATCTCCCCCATTTTTAAAGGTAATTGAAGAGTACTTCCCGCTTAGATCTCGGCTGACTGGAAAACCACTCGATACCCCATCCAGATAACCAAAACCACCAATGCTTTCGTTATGCTTATAGCTGACTTCGTCAAGACTGAACTTCCCAGGTCTCAGCCAGAGCCAGTTGGTAGCGCTGCTCCCATGGGGAAAAATAGTATTACCCATGGATAAGACCACATTCTCATCCGTATAGGGTGCGCCTGTGAACTCGATTTGCTGAACCAGTCGCTTATAGGTGGCATTAACGACGTTTGTACTGGCGTTGCAATAATCAATGGCATAGATCCAACGCATTTGCTCAAGTGGCGCGGGGTATCCCAATGAGCCGACCTGACGTCTGATCTCGCCACACAATCCTTGCTCGGGGATCTGTGCTACAGGGATTGGTGGCGCTTTGGGATCGCGCGCGATCGAGGGATCGGTCAGGGTCTTCAATGCCCTTCGGGCATTAATATCCTGCAAAATCACGGCGCTTCTGACCTGCATCAGCTCCAGAAGCTGAAGGAAATTGTAGGATTGCGTGTAGAGCGCACGATCATCGAAGGGATGTGTTGCAGTATTTTGAAAATTTGCCAGATCCGCATCGACGCATTTAACCAGCGGCGATGTGGCCGGAATCTGGACCAATAACTTGTGCAGACCGGCCAGTCCAAGTTTGAGTTTGGAGTTAAGTGGGGTATCCCAAAGCCCATCTGCAAAGGCATCCATATCAGCAGGTATGGTAAGGTCTGGAGAACTACCATACTTGATGCGATTTGTCAGATCATTATCAGTCCGCTTGATCAGCGCCATATATGATATATATGCGCCGTCGAGATCCACATAGTACGAACTTGTTTGGATGGTTGATAACGCAGTCTGACAGGCTCCTTGATTGATATCCTGCTTAATGTCGCCGAGCTTTTGAGTAATATCTACCAACTGCTGGTTAATCTCCGTGAGGGATTTCTGAATCTCCTGAAACCGGTCCTTGTTTGCGTCATTTTTGGAACCCAGTAGGCCAGCAACGAAAAAAGCAAACGCCTGTCCAGTGGAGCCCTTTTCCATGCTTTCTCCCCATTTAATGAGTCCATAGCCAATCGAGCCAGTAATGGCTTTTTCAACGGGCCCCCAGAGTGTAGGTTTCACTGCCTGGGATTGTTGAGGGCCATACGTCACGTCGTTGTAGGCAAAACTGCCCCTACAGGAAAGTCGCCGGTTTGGATTTAGGCTACAAGTCAGCGCGCCGCCGGCGCCCACTGACGTGACCGGTCCTTGGGGCGCGCCGCTGACCTGCCCCCACTGGTCGCGGCCCCAACACACTACGCTCCGGTCTGTTCTGGTGGCGCACGTGTGGTAGTCTCCGCTAAAAACACTGATATAGCCATTGCCTATCGGTGCCGTTGTGGTCCCATATATCCCGTTACCCCAGCAAACTATCGCGCCATCAGGCTTCCTTGTTGCACAGGCATGGAGCTTGCCGACGCTGATATCACTGAAAAAACCGACCGGTTGCGGGTAGCCCGTGAATGATGCTTTTCCCCAGCAACTGAGCTTTCCGTTCATTCTGATACCACAGGACTGATTATTTCTCGCACTCAATACCTTAAAAGCGCCTTGGGGAGCCTCAGTTTGTCCATAGGTGTTATCACCCCAACACGTAATGCGGTTGTTGCCTTTCTGGATGGCGCATGTATGGTTGTCGCCTGACGAGACGTCAATATATGAATCGCGCGCCTGTTTCACAGTGGGTCGAGCGCTCAAACTTCCCCAACACAATAATTGATTCTTGAGATTGATGGCACACGCGTGATGCTGTCCGGCCGACAAGAACTTGAACCTGCCTTTCGTGGGCGTATTCAACTGCCCAAAATCGTTCAAACCCCAGCAGTCAATCCCGCGATCCTTATTGCGTATAGCGCAGACCAATGAACTGCCCGCATCAACCTTATAGTATGGGGCTGTTATGTTTGAATTGTCGCTGTTTGGCGGAGCAGGGAGAGAGGTGTCCGAGATTGAAAACGGCGATGCTTGCCCCCCCCCGCTAGCGGAAAGGGCATCATCGATACTTGTGTTTATCGTTGCATACGCCAGATGGGAGATACTCAGCCCCCAAAGCAGGGGCAATAGGGCGAGGATGGGGTGTTTCTTCATGGCTTCTACTCGAGAGTTGTGTCGGCAGTTACCTTTTATCATCTATTGTAAGGGAGTTCCTTTCAGAACCTTTCATCCCCACAGTGCCCCGGATTGATTGCCTTTCAGACGATGACTTTTGTACTGTGGGCGGCAAGGATGGGATACATGATGGGTTGATGTTCCAAGATGTGCTGCGAGTGGACTTTCAAGCCTCGTTCCCAAATAGGGATGCCCTGCAGGGGAAAGAAAAAAGAGCAGGCACGACAGGGTTTTCTTGGTTTTTTGATCGCGCATCTGGTAAGCGTATAGCCAAGCCAGCTTTATTACCTGGTTAGGTCCTGATGAGGCGCAGTGGGAGCCGTTCAGCTAGGCGGGTACTGAGCCAGGTCGGAAACTTTTCGAGTGTGTCCTGTTGTTATCGATGGGCCGCTGGCCCCTCAGCAGCACAGGGGCCGGCCAACGCCTGAGGGTAAAGTCGATGGCCTTGGCTGTCCCGCTGCCGTCCACGACGCTTAGAAGAGGCTTGATCAGCCAGGAATGGAAGAGCCGCAACTGGAGCTGGGCATGGCGGGCGCGAAGGAACTGGCCTACAGTGCTTTGGATGGCATTCTCGTCCCTTCAATTCGGTGCGATCCTGAAGACCGCGCCCACACGCTTGTCCTCATTCATGTTTTCAATGAGGCAGGTCTTGCCGCGAGTCTGCTGGCTGTTGCTGCGTTTGTAGCAGGCCATGCCGGTCCACTCGGCAAATTGGTGATCCAGATTATCCTCATAGCGCAGGATCACGGTGGTTCCCTTGGGAAAATCGGCCACGCATTCGCCCGGACAGCGAATGCCGGCCGGTTCGCTGATGACACGGTTATGCCGAAGATCACCGGATTCTTCAGCCTTGCGCACGGCGCGCTCCGCACGGCGGGCTTCGGTTTTGTTGAGGATTTCCTGGGTGCCGACATCAACCGACAGCGTGTAGCTAGTCGCGTCTAGCTGATCGCTGGATGCCATAGCTTGGGTGCCGGCCACCGCGGTGGATGCGACGCTGGCGATGCCCGCAGGGTATGAACTACCACTTAGGGCCTGATCCCAGATATCCCGCGCCAGCTGGCCGCCGGCCCATCCCTCGTCACAGTTGCAACTCAAGATCTTATCTTGGCAGGAGGCATTCACGCCCTTGTCGGAGTTCCAGAAGTCATAGTCGGTGGTGCCGCGCACGTAGTTGCGCTGCAGCGTCGTGCCGGGTATCCGATTCACATCAATACAGCTTGGGCCTTCGCAATAACATTTGGCAATACCGGCATTCAGCTTGGCGACGCAGTCGCTGTTCTCGCGGCAGCCGGTCTTCGACTGGTGGCAGGCAAAGTAATAGATGCCGAGACTATCTGGCCCCAAGGCTCGCATGGTTTGAATAACGGCACTGCGCCCATCCAGTTGCTTGCTGCAGCCATAAGCGCCGAAGCCCTCATAGGCGGCTTGCAGAGCCACGGCGCGTTGCAGGTTCTTGCAGGCGGTCGAATCCTTGCCGGCCTGTCCGCAGGGGGTCCGGTAGACCTCCTGCAACACCGACCACAGCGGGATATGACTAAAGCCGATCGGCTCGTCGCCCTGGTTGGCGATAGCGATGAAATCGTTGAGATTTTTCTCGTCGAATTTCTGGATCAGCGCCGTGCGGGTGGCGGTGGTGCCGCCGGCGATGTAGCGGCGGTCGTTGGTTTCCTTGCTGGAGGCTTCAAAGCGCTTGCTGGTGTCGATGTTCAAGCAGGGGCTGGCGCTCCAGCCGACGGTAAAGCCCTCCAGTTCGAAACAGGCTTTGGCCTGGAGCGTATCGGTAGTTTCAATCGCGCCGGTTTTGCTGCTGACCCATTGTTGCACCCGGCTGCCCAGCCATTGCTGCGCCTGAAAGTGCGATCCCCAGTTTCTGAGAAATTGAGTATAGGCCGCCCAAGTGAAGGACTCGCCGGCCTGCTCGGCTTTGGGCAGGGCCAACGCTTCAAACGCGGCCTGGAAGCTTGGGTCGAGGTTCTCCGGCGACTGACAAGCGCTGCTGCGGTTGAAGTTGACCACCTGATTGACGAACTCAATGTTTAACACCACCGAATTGAAGGTCTCGGTCTGCAGGTTGGTGTGCCCGGTGGTGGCGTTGACGGTGGCGCCGACATTGACCTGCTGCACCGGAACGGCGGCCTTGACGTCGATGCCGGTATTAAGGGCTTCGGTCAGTTTGCTGGCCGTGTCATAGGTCTGGAAGCTCCGAAAGCTTGATTGCTGATCAATCAGGCTGGCGCAGCCGCCCAAGCGTGCATCCTTGAACACGGCCCGCCCGCCGTTGTTGGCCTTGTTGTCGAGCAGGTTGGTGTCCGGCAGATAAAAGGCCTGACCCAAGCCGGGACAGACTCCGTTGGGGCAGGCGGGGGTAAGGTCGGTGGCGTTGGCTGCGGTGAAAATCACCAACAGCCAGGCCGCGATGGAAATATGTCTTACATGAGTCATGCGGTACCTCGTCGGTTAGAGATTTATGTAGACGGATTCAAAGCGGCCGTGCAACACCCTGAGTCAGTGTTGAGAGATGGGGGTTTGCCGGCTCTGGGCGAGCAGTTCGGCATGGACCAAAAGCGGTGATCTTGAACCGGGCATTTCCGGGTCCGACCATTACTTGGCTTTTAACGGACACACCCCCCATCGGATGGGGAAGGCGATCAGGGGACATACATAGACACCCCGTTTCCCGTAATTGCCAATACCCCCTGTTTTTAACATGCACCATTAAATATTCCTTTCAGAAGCTTTCATACCAAGAGTGCCCTGGATTGCTTGCCTTTCACCCGATGACTCTTGTAAAGCACGCGGCAAGGATGGGTTGTTGCACCAAGATGGGAACCGATTGGTCTTTCTAGGGCCTGTTAACACATATTCGGGTAAATTTCGCGGATGGAAATCAGCGAAACCCAATACCAACAAATCGCCCATTGCCTCCCGGTTCAGCGCGGCAATGTGCGACTCTCCAACCTTCAGGTCCTCAATGCCATTCTGTATGTCGCCGAACAGGGCTGCAAATGGCGGGGGCTCCCCGAGCATTTTGGACCCTGGCACACGGTCTGCACCCGCATGATGCGCTGGGCCAAGAGCGGCGTTCTGGATCAGGTCTTCGAGGCCATGCAAACTCAGCAAATTATTCAGATCAAAATCGAAGCCGTTTCCCTCGACAGCACGATCATCAAGGTGCACCCCGATGGTACCGGCGCTCAAAAAAAACGGTCCCCAAGCCATCGGCAAATTCCGCGGTGGCTGGACCACCAAAATTCATCTGGTTGCCGCGAGTGATCGCGGCGCCATCACCTTCAGACTCTCCCCCGGCCAAGATCACGATGCGCCGGCAGGACGCCAGCTGCTGATCGATTTTGGGCCGGTGGCAGAGCCGACCCCGCTGATCATGGACCGCGCCTACGAAGGCGACGACACACGCCTATGGGCGCTGGATCTCGGCTATGTCCCCGTCGTGCCTCCCAAGAGCAATCGGCTGCATCCTTGGGACTATGACCGGGTCATGTATTTCAAGCGCAATGAGGTTGAACGGCTGTTTCGCCAACTCAAGGGTTTTCGCCGTGTCTTCTCACGCTTTGACAAACTTGATGTCATGTTCACCGGCTTCATCCATTTCGCGCTGATCGTCGAGGCGCTCCGCATGTGTTAACGGGCCCTAGCCGGATTACCGCGATCAAGCAACGGAGGGTTCAGCGTTCTCTGTGGTGCGCGATCCGGCGGACGATAGCAAGCGACGGCTAGTCATCTGCCCTGAAAGGTCCAATGACAAGCCATTGCAAAATGGCTCGAGGGTCAAGGGTGCGATGCAAGAGCCCCGCTACCGACCATCGGTGATCTTTTGAAGAACCCGTCACAAGGGATGGGGGCAATGAGTGGGGTGGTTGAGCGTTTTCGCTGTGGTTTACAGGATCTGCCCTCATGAGGTGAGGCCAGCCAAGCCACTACACAATTCTCGATAGGGACTGAATCAATCGAGTGGGCATCTCGACCAGTTGCACCAGTATAGGGAGAACAAGGAGAAGTTGCCGAATGGGGGGTCAGATGCGCGACTTCAGGACGACACGAAGAATGGGCAGGGCATCATGGAAAACGCCATGCGGGATGACGTTATCCCTCAACTTGAGAAGGAAGTGTTTCCACGCTTGCAGGAAGAAATGGGCGCCCTGGAGACCCGCGTGAAAAAATGGGAGCTGAATCGAGACCGCGCCACTGAAGCCAGGGGATATCTGGCCGCGGGGGTTTTTCGGCGCCCTAACGTAAACGGGGCCGCATATCGCGGCCCCGTGATCACAATCCGGTTACCCGAAGGATTAGTAACGACCGCCGCCGTAGCCACCACGATCGCCGCGGTCACCGCCAAAGCCGCCACGACGCGGACCGGAGGGACGGTTTTCCTCACGCGGACGCGCTTCATTCACGGTGATGCTGCGGCCGCCCATATCGGTCTGGTTGAGCTTTTCAATCGCGGCCTGTGCGCCCGCGTCTTCCATTTCAACAAAGGCAAAACCCTTGGACTGTCCGGTCATGCGATCGGTGATGATATTGACCGAAGACACTTCGCCAAACTGTGCGAAGGTATCGCGCAGTTCATCCTGAGTGGTCTTGAAGGAAAGATTGCCTACATAAATGTTTTTCATACCAACAACTCCAGCCCCGACGCATCGCCGGAACTCTCTATAACAAACGAAATTGGCCACAAGGGCCGGCTAAACCTTAGGGAGTTACTTCGAGGGGAGCGGACTTCAAGAACGGAGCGGCTAGGACGCTGGATTCGCGAAGGGATTACGCGGCGCCATGGAAGAACTTTACAGGCTTAAGTACGTTAACACGGCATTTTCGATTTGCCCATTTTTTTTTCATCGACTGAAACGGCTCCCTTGCCGGGCATGCTGAGTTGGGAAAATCAAACCGTGCGGCGGGTTTGGGACCTCGCCACAATGCCAGGCATTGGCCAAAACCCGAACCAGGCAAAACTCATTTTTAATCCCGGGCATGCATTATCAGAAAAGTCCCAACCAACCCCTGCGGGGACTCGCCTACATGCTGCTGGCCTGTGTCCTGTTTGCGGTCATGGCCACTTGCGTTTATGCGGCCTCCCTGACCCAGTCGCCCGTTACCGCCGCCATGGTCAGTTTTATCCGCCTAAGCGTTAACCTCTCATTTCTGGTCATTCCGGCGCTCTGGGAACGGAATCTTGGTGGGTTGTTCGGCGACTGGCGGGCATCCTTATGGCTGCGCGGATTGTTTGGCGGTGTTTCACTGATCCTGTCGTTCAGCTCCATTCAATCCATCGGACCGGGTGAAAGCACCTTCCTTTCCGCTTCCAGCGGTATTTTTGTCGCTGCACTGAGCCCCTGGTTGTTGGCTCAGAGAAATACATTCGGTGACTGGCTGGCCATACTCGGCGCCGTGGTCGGTTTGTTTCTGCTGGTTCAACCGCAAGCGGATGTCACGAATTACGCGGGTCGACTCATGGGGCTTGGCGCGGGATTTCTGGCGGCACTGGCCTATCTGATGATCGCCCGGGCCGGCCGCAGCAATCCGCCCCGCACCATTGTGTTCTATTTTTGTCTGGTCGGCCTGATGGTTCATGGCGTCTGGTTTGCTAGCCTGGGTTTCCAGTGGCCAGTGGGCCGGGAGGCCTGGCTTTGGACCCTGGCGGCCGGCGCGGCAGGGAGCGCTGCCCAGATTTACCTGACCCGGGCCTACCAGTTAGCCCCGGCCACTCTGGTCAGTGCGGTAGGCTATTCAGCGCCTGTGATGAGCCTTCTGCTCGGCGTTGTTCTGTTTGACAAATCCCCGGGTCCGGACGCGATGGCGGGCTGTGCATTGATCCTTGCCAGCGGTGTCGCGCTACCCTTCATTAGGGTGCGCTGTCGAGTACCAGACAAATGAGAGCTCCGCCCCGCACCCGCTTGTGGTTACAATTCACCCGCCGGATGCTTACTTTCCTTACTCTGGAGCTGCCATGTGCCGTTTTCTCGCTATCCTGTTGACCCTGCTGCTTTGGCCAATGCTATCTAGCGCCATTGAGGCCACCGCCGATATCCATGCCATCGACGAAAAAGGCGTGGGCGCCTCGCTGGGCCGCATTACCATCAAGGAGACGCCGGAAGGCGTTCAGCTAACACCCGACCTACATGGGCTTCCACCTGGTCAGCATGGCTTTCATCTGCATGAAAACGCGTCCTGTGAACCCGGCGAAAAAGAGGGCAAGGCGCAGGCCGGTCTGGGGGCAGGGAGCCACTTTGATCCGGATAAAACCGGCCAGCATCTCGGCCCGAATGGTCAGGGACATAAGGGCGATCTGCCCATGTTGACGGTGTCGCCGGACGGTCTTGCCACGACGGCTGTGACCTCATCCAGGCTGCGGGCCAACGACTGGAAAGGTCGCTCCCTGGTCATTCACGCTACCCCGGACAACTATGGCGACCAACCGGGGGGGGGCCGAATAGCCTGCGGGATCATTCCATAGTTTGCAGCTTAATCTGGCCATTTGGCTTGCCGCTCAACCCATAAGGCCCATGGGTCGATTACCGAGATTGATCTTTGAGAGCAGAGCATCCCCCATCCCCCGTGAAATCCGGCATCGTTGTTGAGGCGCCCGGACGTCTGCATATGGGCTTTCTCGACATGGGCGGCAGTCTGGGTCGGAGGTTTGGCAGCATCGGCGTCGGGATCAATGAGATTGCCACGCAGCTGTCACTCCGTTGCTCAGACCAGCTTGAGGTAACCGGGCAAGATGCCGAACGGGCCGAACGGGCCGCCCTGGACATAGCCCGAGCTCTGGGCCGAACGCTTCCGGCCCGTATTCATGTAGACCGGGCCATCCCACATCATGCCGGTTTGGGTTCCGGCACTCAGATGGCCTTGGCCGTTGGAGCAGGTCTTACCAAATTGCATGGCTTGCAGCTCAGCCCGGCCGAGATCGCGAAAATCGTCGGCCGCGGTGCCCGCTCGGGCATCGGCATCGCGGTTTTCGAGCAGGGCGGCCTGGTAGTCGATGCCGGGCGTGGCCCTCATACGCGAGTTCCGCCGGTCATTTCAAGACTGCAGCTACCCTCCCACTGGCGGTTTCTGATCGTGCTGGATCAAACGGAAACCGGCTTGCATGGGCCTTGTGAATCCAAGGCCTTCAGGGCACTCCCGGTGTTTCCTGCCGAGGAGGCGGCACGGCTATGTCATCTTCTGTTGATGCGCGCCCTGCCCGCCGTCATGGAAGAGGATATCGAAGCATTCGGTTCGGTTATAACCGATCTCCAGCGTACCGTCGGGGACCATTTTGCGCCGGCTCAAGGGGGGCGCTTTACCAGCCCACGCGTCCGCGACGCCTTGGATATTCTTATGGCCGAAGGTGGCGTGGGGATCGGCCAAAGCTCCTGGGGGCCCACCGGATTCTGCCTTGTCGACAGTCCCGACAAGGCGGAGCGCCTGTGCGCCGGGCTAACGCACAGGCTGG
>JBILGM010000004.1:0-97108 GCA_044351045.1 Methylococcaceae bacterium
GCATACGCACCACCGTTTTACGCAATTGTTCGCGCGCGGCTGGCTCCAATTTTCGGGTGTCAATTCGCTCAATTTCCATGAGCAGAATTTTAACATAGGCGTACTGTATTATGTGGCCAGGTTAATAATTCAGTCATTATGACAATACTCGGCTAAAATTCTTGTCCTGGACCCCTTGGTTGTTGAACTTCTGGAGATATGTCATGTGGTCGTTGCCCGTCAACACTGTCCGATGGTTTGCTTTTTGGCTCGGGTTGAGTCTCGCGTCGGTTTCGGTTGGCCATGCGGCGGTGCTGACGCCTTTCTCGGTGAGGTACACCACGAATGACACGGGTGATATTGCTTTCGCGGCTAATACCCTGATGACGGCACCCGCGTCGGATCCTGATGCGGTTAATGCCCAGAATGGGGTAGGAACAAAGTTGAGTAACAACGACTTTCCCATGGCCTATGTGGATGCCGATAACGATCCTGCCACTTTTAACTCCAGCTTTTCGCGGCTGAATATGCCTTCTGGGTCCCAAGTACTGTTTGCCGGTCTTTACTGGGGTGCCAGAACCAACACTTCTTTTCCCACCGGGCTGACCAAAAATCGGGCCTTGGTCAAATTCAAGGCACCGGGTGATATCGCCTATCGGGATCTCACCGGCGTGGTCATCGGCACGGGCGGCAGCGATTATCAGAGTTTCGTTGATGTAACCACTATCGTTCGCGGCAGCGGTGCGGGCACCTATGCCCTAGCCAACGTGCAAGCAGTGAAAGACGCGTCCGATTATTATGCTGGCTGGTCTCTTGTTGTGGTCTATAGGGCGCCAAATGCCCCTGCCCGAAATCTGACGGTGTTCGACGGTTACGGCATTGTCCGCAGTAGCGATCCTTCCATTGACATCAATATCGCCGGATTTGTGGCGCCCCCCAATGGACCAGTTAATGCCACGCTCGGGTTTGTGACTTATGAGGGTGATCTCGGTTACACCGGCGATAAGGTGTTTTTTGACGGGGGACTCGGTCCGGTCCAGCTATCCAATCCGGCCAATCCCCCCAATAATTTTTTCAACAGCACAATATCTGATCGTTCCGCCTTGGTATCGACCAAGAATCCAAACTATGTCAATCAGTTGGGTTTCGATGCCGATTTGGTTACAGCTGACAGCATCATTGCCAACGGTGCCAGTAGCGCCAAGATTCGCATGACCACGGGCGGGGAAACCTATTATCCCGGTGTAGTAACCAGCGTAATCGAATTGTTCGCGCCCGAGGTGACTGTTGAGAAGTTGGTGACCGATTTGAATGGTGGTACGGTCGTGACCGGTGACGTGCTTGAGTACACCATCACGGTGCGTAATGTTGCGAATGCTCAAGATAATGCAGTGAACGTCATACTTGACGATTTGATCCCCGCTGATACTGCCTACAAAGCGGGTTCTTTGAAAATCGATACAGCCAGCAAAACAGATGCGATAGATTCCGATCAGGCGGAATTTATTAACGGCAATGCCGTCCGTTATCAGCTGGGCACGGGTGCTGGTGGAGTGAATGCCTATGGCGCGGCACAGGGTGGATCGCTGAGTCCAGGCCAGTCAACTACGGTGACCTTTCAGGTGGAGGTCAGTGCGGGTATCACCGGGGATACGCTGATCGAAAACACGGCGACGACTACCTATGCAGGGGCCACCTCAAAACTCTCTCTGACGGCGACCGATTCGGTCAATATTGCGGGTTCCGCTTCTGCGGACCTTACAGTGTCCAAGACGAACAGTCAAAACAGTTACATTCCAGGTAATACAACAACCTATACGATTGTGGTAACCAATAATGGCCCTAGCCCTGTGATTGGGGCTTCGGTTCTCGATGTCATTCCTAACGAAGTGAGCAGCGCGATTTGGTCGGCAGTCTACTCGGCCGGTTCCAGTGGTCCTGCATCGGGTACTGGTAATATCAACGCATCCGTTAATTTGGCCAGCGGTGGAACGGCGACCTTCATCGTCACAGCGCAAACTCGCCCGGAAGCTTTTGGTGATCTGAGTAACACCGTGGTGGTCAATCCGCCTGCAGGTGTTTCAGACCCCGACCTATCGAACAACACGGCCACGGATATCGATAGTGTTTTGATTCCTCTCGCGGACCTGCGTGTTACCAAACAAGTCAACAATCCCTCTCCGACAGTGGGTGGTACCGTCCAATTCACCATGGAGGTGATCAATGATGGCCCTTCTTCAGCCACCGGCGTGGTGATTTCTGACCTGTTGCCTACGGGCTTTACCTTGGTGTCCTCATCTCCATCTGGCGGGACCACTTATGATGCTGGCACGGGTCTGTGGAATGTAGGTGTCTTGGCTAACGCTGGCAGTGCTACGCTGGTTTTGACGGCGAGCGTCAACCCCAGTGGGAGCTACCAGAATAGCGTCATTGTCACTGAGTCGTCCGTCTCTGACCCAAACCCAGTCAACAATTCCGCCAGAGTTGACGTTAATCCCACTTCAGCCGATTTGTCGGTCAGTAAATCCGTGGATAACCCAAGCCCACAAGTGGGTAATGCCCTACAGTTTATGGTTACCCTCAATAATCTGGGGCCTGCAGCAGCAACCAACGTCGTGGTGGCGGATGCTTTGCCCACGGGTTATGCCCTGGTGACCGCGGTGGCCAGCACCGGGACTGGCTATGACAGCTCCAATGGGGAGTGGACGGTGGCGGCTCTGCCCAGCGGTGCCGCAGCCACGCTGCGCATCAATGCCACGGTGAATGGTTCGGGGACTTATGCCAACACCGCCAGTATCAGCCGCAGTGATCAGCATGACCCAAATCCCGCAAACGATAGCAGCACGGTGACAACGGCACCCACCAGTGCCGATCTGGAGGTTTCCAAGCAGGTCGATATCGCCAATCCTTCGGTTGGGGATGTCGTGCAGTTTATGGTTGTTGTTACGAACAAGGGACCGAATCAAGCCACTGGGGTCAGTCTGCTCGACCCACTGCCGTCCGGTTATACCTTCAGCAGTGCAGTGGGAAGCATGGGCACTGCTTACAATTCGTCCAGCGGGGTATGGACGGTGGGTACCCTGGCCAACGGCGCTAGCGCCACGTTGCGCATCAACGCGACGGTCAGGAGCACAGGCAACTACCTCAATCGGGCAGCGGTCAGCAACAGCAATCAGCCCGATCCCAATCCTGGCAATAACTCTGCCGCGGTGGCCGTGGGCCCGATCAGTGCGGACTTGGCCGTGAGCAAACAGGTTAATGTCGCAAGGCCTGTCGTGAATGATGTTGTCCAGTTTGTCGTAGCGGTTAGCAACAATGGCCCCAATCGCGCCACGGGTGTGAAGCTGGTGGACAACCTGCCCAGTGGTTTCGAGTTTGTCAGCGCAACAGCGGTAGGCGCATATGACGCCACCAGTGGCCAATGGACCGTTGGCGACCTTGACAACGGTGACAGTGCTACCTTGCGTATCAATGCACGGGTATTGGCTACCGGTTCCTATGAGAACAGCGTTGCAGTGAGTGCGAGCAACCAGCCCGATCCGAATACTTCAAATAACACCAGCAGCGTTAGTGTGGGTCCTATCAGTGCCGATCTGATGGTGAGCAAGCAGGTTGACAATCCAAATCCGCAGGTCGGTGAACAAGTGCAGTTTCTTGTAGTGGTCACCAACAAGGGACCCAATCAGGCAACGGGAGTCAACTTGCTCGACAATCTGCCCAGTGGATTCACCTTCGTGAGTGCGGTGCCGAGTACAGGTACTCAATATACGTCAACCTCTGGGCAGTGGAGTGTCGGTAACCTGGCCACGGGGAACAGCGCCTCCCTGCGCATCAATGCGATTGTCATGTCCAGGGGCTCCTACCAGAACTTCGCCGAGGTGAGCCATAGTGACCAACCGGATCCCGACGCCAGTAACAATCGGGCGGAAGTCGCCGTCGGTCCGGTGACGGCTGACCTAGTAGTGACCAAGCTGGTCAATAATCCGACTCCAAACATTGGAAACAGTGTGGTCTTTAGTATGAGGGTGAGCAATCAAGGCCCGAATTCAGCGACCAATGTGAGTCTCATTGAAAATCTGCCCAGTGGTTATTCTTTTGTCGGCGCCACGCCCGACAATGGCACTACCTATGATCCAGTCAGCGGCGAGTGGTTGGTGGGATTCCTTCCGCAAGGGGGTACGGCGAACCTGCAGATAACCGCAACAGTCATTGCCGCTGGCGACCATACGAATACGGTGAGTGTAAGTCATAGCGATCAACCCGGTTCCGATTCCGGTAGCACCACCAGCAGTGTGACGACCGGACTTCAGAGCGCTAATCTTGCGGTCACCAAAACCGTGGATAATTCAACGCCTTTCGTTGGAGATACGGTCCAGTTCACCATTGTGGTTACCAATAATGGCTCTTTCGACACCCCGGGAGTGAATCTTCTGGATAATCTCCCCAGTGGTTATCGGTTTGTCAGCGCTACGCCGAGTAGCGGTGGTTATGACGCCTCCAGTGGGCAGTGGACACTCGGTAGTTTGGCTAATGGAGGCACTGAAACACTGACCATACGTGCGGTCGTCCTTGGAACAGGCGCGTACACCAATGGTGCTTCAGTAAGTTACAGCGCTGTGCCTGACCCAGATGGGCAAAATAATAGTTCCAGTGTTGTTGTGGATCCTCAAGTCAATCCGTCACCTCCGCCGCCCAGACCCATACCAACTATGGGTGAGTGGGGTCGGGTGATACTCGCACTGATGCTGCTGGGCATTGCTTGGCAAAGCCGCCGGGTGATGTTCAAGCGGTGATCTAGGCGCTTCCGTCCTGACAACCGACGGGCGCCCAGGCGCCCGTTGGCATGTCTGGGAGTCGCGGCAATCGTTGTCCTGGGCCGGCTTCACGTCACGCGACATTTCGGTCAAACGCCTTCAGGGCGACGACAAGATGGGCGTCGGCGATGGTATGTGATTGAGTCTGGACGTCAGAAGATTATCGGGAGGGTTGGCGCGATCAGGACCAAAGCGTGGGTATCGCCACTCAGCGAAGGGCGGGCTCGATGCGGGTCATGATTTTGTTCAGTATGTGCACGGCGGCGACTGCTTCATTGAGGTAAGCGGCCTTTAGCGCATTGTCTTCGGGGTAGTCATGCGCAAACCGATGGCGGATGCTGCGCAGTGCTTGCCAATCGTCAACCTGCGTCAGAAAACCGAGTTTTTCAAGTCTATGAAGTTTGTCGAGCATGGGTCGATCTTCGTAGGGCTCCTGCAAATACTCGAGCAATGCGGGAAAGAGACGTGTGCCTATCGTGTCCTGCAGTTTGGTGAAGCGCAATACGAATTGATCCCAGTCTTGAACTGTCTCGTCGGTCATTTCGGCGAGGGCTTGAGCCGTGAGCGGCAGTGTTGGCTCAATGGCAGTGAGCGCATGGGACATGTGATGAGCATGCTTTTGGCATTGCTGCCAGGCATCGTGCAGGCGCAGTTTGGCCGTGTCTGTCACAGTTCCACCCCTTCTCGTCGGGCGACGTCAAAAATGGGAGGGCGGTGCTGACGTCCCGGATAGTCGATCAACAGGTCCAGCTTCTGCTCGCCCAGACGGGCGTAGACGCTGGCCAGGAAACGGGTGTGCGCTTGAGCGATGGCTGTTGGGTCAGCTTGGGTAGTGTCCACCAGCAGGTCGATGTCTCCACCTCGGCGGCTGTCGTCAGCGCGTGACCCGAACAGGCGCAAGCGAACATCGGTGCCAAAGCTTTCGATGGCCGCACGCTTGAGGATTTCGCGTTCAAAATCGGAAAGTCGCATGCTGTGGATGTTACAGGAGGGACGAAGTCGGGGAGAATACCCCAGGACTTATCCAGGGGGGCTGTGTCGGGTCTTTTCAGGGCTCATTGCCATGGAGCGTCCTGGGTTGCGGGTGCTGGCCTCGTGCCGATGGCTGAGGGCCTTCGCACCACTCAGGACGACACAAAGGTTTGTTCATTAGACGGAGCTGCGTTTTTATCCAGAACCATTGGTCGGGATCGTGGCATCCTGACGACGCCGGGTGGCATAAGAATCGCAGTCTGGGGCAAGGCGTACAATTTCAGCTTGCAGTCTTCTCGACCCGTGAACCGACCGCAGAAACTGCCCATCGCTCATCCAGAGCTTTGCTTCAGATTCGCTTTGCCGGAGCGTGGTGGCATGCACAGAGGGACCTTGAATAGCTCTGTAGTGGACTGCGAAGAGATCCTTAAATTATGAATAGCCCATGAAAAAATACGCATTGATTTACTTTTTGATTCTGGGAGCTCTGTTTGGTCTGGAGACGACGCCATGGGCGCAGGCCTTCACTGTTGGCACCTGGACCCAGTTTCTCGCCGATTTCAGTGGCGGGTTGATGCAGATCGTTGACCCCACCGTCATGGTGCAAGGCTCGGACATCCGCAATAGCCAGACCGGCTATGCGGTTTCGATCAAGTCGGGTTGCAACGGGGTTGAGGCCGCGATGATTCTGGCGGCGGCGATGTTGGCCTATCCGGCCCCCTGGCTAAAGAAGTTGTCGGGCATGGTGATCGGCGTTTTGGCTATTCAGATTCTGAATATCGTGCGCATCATCAGTCTTTATTACCTCGGCGCCTGGAGTCAGAAGGCGCTGGATATTGCCCATCTATATATATGGCCGGGGCTGATCATTCTTGATGCGCTGGTGATCTTCCTGCTGTGGATCCACTGGCTGGGCAGGGGGCGGCGTCTGTTGGGAGCAGTGGCGTGAAGTCCACGATTACCCGATTTGCGGGTTTCACGCTGCTGTGGCTGCCGGTGACTTTTGCGCTCTGGTATGTCTCGGCGCCGGCGCATGCCGAGGTGATTGGTCAGGTGATGCAGGGGTTGGTCAATGCCATTTTTCCGGTCAAGGTGCCGATGGTGCGCAAGGAGGCCGTGCTGGAGTTTCTACTCAGCGTCCCCGCTTCGCTTTCACGTCGGGGCGGTGACGGCAGCATCATGGCGACCATCACATTGGATGTGCTGATTTACAGCTGTGGAATTCCGCTGTTTCTCGCCTTGATGCTGGCTACCCCGGGTATCAAGGCCCGCTGGCAGTCGTTGCTGGGCGGATTGGGAGTTCTGCTAATTTACGAAGTGGCTGCCTTGTTTGTTTCGGCTTGTTACAACACGCTGAACATGCTGCACATGATTGGCGCCGATACTCGCTGGCTGTTCGGATTGCCGTGGAGCCCGCAGCTTAATCTGCTGGCGCAGACGACGTTTGCCCTGGTGTTGCCCAGCGCCCTCGCGGTGTTTCTATGGGCGGGCTTGAATGGGGATTTTATTCGGTCGCAAGCAGCACAAACCCGCGAATGATGTGGTTCGCGCGGTGCTCACCACATCCTGCGTCGATGCAATACCGTAGGATGCCGGTGAGGAACGAACCGCATCATTGGCGAAATTGGGCTACGCGCTAACAAATCACTGACTATCGTCGGTACAGAATGCCGGCGGCGACCTGGTTCTTCACGTTCAATCTGGCCGAGCGCAGGGGCAATCGCTAATTGATTGAGCACATTGATGGATTCCGAGAGATCGTGGCCAAGGTCAAGAAGGCACATCCATTCCGCATCGGAGGGCTTACTTGACCCGGGTCAGTTCCTTGCCGTCGCTGTCGAAGTGGCAAATGCTGCCGCCGAGGTAGTAGCTGCACTCAGGTGATTGCTCGACCTTGGCGCTTTCGCCGCTGAGGCTGATTTTGAGCAAGCAATGCTTGGCTTCTCCCTCGATTTGCTTGCGAAGGGTGATTTCATTGTCGCCGGTGGCTTTGGCGTCGCCGCTGACCTCGGCCTCGCAGGGCTTCTTGCCCTCTTCGGCGCTGCCCGTCGCTTCGAAATTTACATCCATGCTGGCATCGACGTCATCACCGATGCGAGTGATCTTCAGGTGCTGGACATGGTTGCCATCGCGGCGGAGATAGTGCTGGGTGTCGGCGAGAACGGCGCTGGATATCATCAAGCCCAGTGCGGCCAATAGAACATTTTTCATGGTGAACCTCGTTATCAGGGAAGGGGGAACGATTAGTCGCGCAGCAGTTCGTTGATGCCGACTTTGCTGCGCGTTTTGTCATCGACCTGCTTGATGATGACGGCACAGTATAGGCTGTGGCTACCATCTTTAGCGGGCAGATTGCCGGAGACCACGACAGATCCGGCCGGGATGCGGCCATAGCTGATTTCGCCGGTCATGCGGTTGTAGATCTTGGTGCTTTGACCGATGTAGACACCCATGGAAATCACCGAGCCTTCCTCGACCACGACACCTTCGACAACTTCCGAGCGGGCGCCGATGAAGCAGTTATCCTCGATGATGGTGGGGCCGGCCTGCAGCGGCTCCAGCACGCCGCCGATGCCGACGCCACCAGACAGGTGGACATTCTTTCCGATCTGCGCGCAGGAACCGACGGTGGCCCAGGTGTCGACCATGGTGCCGGAGTCGACAAAGGCGCCGATATTGACGAACGAGGGCATCAGCACCACGCCGGAGGCGATATGTGCACCGCGACGCACGGCTGCTGGTGGGACAACGCGAACGCCCTGCGCGGCGAATTGCTCCGGCGAGTAGCTACCAAACTTGGGCTCGACCTTGTCGAAGTATTTGGTCTCGCCGCCTTCCATGACGCGGTTGTCGGTGACGCGGAAAGACAGCAGCACGGCTTTCTTCAGCCACTGGTTGACCACCCACTGACCGCCCTGCTTCTCGGCGACGCGGGCCTTGCCGCTGTCGAGGAGATTTAGTGATTCGAGGATGGCCTCGTGCACTTCCGCCGACACGCTGGTCGGGCTGATGTTGGCGCGGTTTTCGAAGGCGTCGTTGATGGTTTGTTCGAGTGACATGATGTTATTCAGCGTGTGAGTAAGATTGAATGAAATCGCGGATGCGGTGCGCGGCGTCGACGCACTCGTCGAGCGGAGCCACTAGCGCCATGCGGACATAACCCCGGCCGGGATTGACGCCGAAATAATCGCGTGACAGATAGCTGCCAGGCAGTACGGTCACGTTTTTATGGGCATACAGCGCCTTGGCGAATTCCTGATCATCGCCGTGGATTCGGGGCCAGAGGTAGAAGCCGGCAGCCGGGATCGTGACCGGCAGTAACTCGCCCAGAATGTCGGTGACGGCGGCAAACTTCTGTCTATAGAGTTCGCGGTTGGCGACGACATG
Source organism: Methylococcaceae bacterium (assembly GCA_044351045.1). Lineage (GTDB taxonomy): Bacteria > Pseudomonadota > Gammaproteobacteria > Methylococcales > Methylococcaceae > UBA6136. Next base: position 9,153 of record JBILGM010000004.1, read on the forward strand.
ATCTTCATCCTGCCAGGCCGCCAGGCTGGCGAACTGCACCGGCACCGAGAGCGCCGCGCCGTGGTAGGTTCGGTAGAGCAGGAAGCGGGAGAGGATGGCCGCATCGCCCGCCACGAACCCGGAACGCAGCCCCGGTGCGTTGGAGCGCTTAGACAGGCTGTGAAACACGACGCAGCGCTTGAGTTCGGTATTGCCCATTTCCCAGGCCGTTTGCAGCAGTCCTGGCGGTGGGGCGGATTCGTCGTTGTAGAGTTCCGAGTAGCACTCGTCCGAGGCGATGATGAAGTCGAAACGTTCCGCCAGTTCGATGAGCTGGCGCTGGGTTGCTGCGGGCATCACGGCGCCGCTCGGGTTGCCGGGTGAGCAAATGTAGAGCAGCTGACATCGCGCCCAGATCTCGTCGGGCACATGATCGAAATCCGGCAGGAAGCCCGTTTGCTGGGTCGTGTTTAGGAAATATGGCTGGGCTCCCGCCAGCAAGGCGGCGCCTTCGTAGATCTGATAAAACGGATTGGGCATCAGCACCAGCGCACGCTGGCCGGGATCGACCACCGCCTGTGCGAAGGCAAACAGCGCTTCCCGGGTGCCGTTGCAGGGCAGGATGTGACGCCCGGGATCGATGGCTGCGTTGGGTAGGTTAAAACGTCGGCCTAGCCACTGGGCGATGCCTTGCCGCAATTCTGGCAACCCTTTGGTGGCCGGATAGTGGGTCAGCGCCCCGAGATGGGCGGTCAGGGCTTCGCCGATCAAGGCTGGCGTCGGGTGTTTGGGTTCGCCGATGGAGAGGGCGATGGGCCTGAGATCGTCTGGCGGATGAATCCCGGATTTGAGCCTGGCCAGCTTCTCGAAGGGATACGGCTGGAGGGTGTCGAGCAGAGGATTCATCTGGGGCCAGTCGGGTTTTGGGGCAGTCAGGCGAGCGCCGAATTATAGGGGAAAGCACCCGCACGGGCCAATGAGCGAGCTGATCATGCGGCCCGGTTGTAGGGTTCGGCATGGCGAAAACACCCGGCTGTATTCGGCTGTCAGGCGATCCCGGGTCGGGTCAGCAGGAAAGGAATGACCTCTTCGAGTGCGATCTCGATAGCTTCCCCATCGCGGCGGTTCTTGTATTCGGCGCGGCCAGTTTCCAGCAATCGTTCACTGATGACGATTCGATGCGGAATACCGATCAACTCCATGTCGGCAAACATGACGCCGGGACGGGCCTTGCGGTCGTCGAACAAAACATCCAGGCCGGCGGCCTGCATCGAGTGGTACAGATGCTCCGCCGTCGCCGTGAGTTTGTCCGAAGTCTGCATGTTGATCGGGGTCAAGGCGACCTGGAAAGGCGCCAGGGCTTCGGGCCAGATAATGCCCCGCTCGTCGTGGTTCTGCTCGATGGCGGCGGCCACCACGCGCGACACGCCAATGCCGTAGCAGCCCATGGTGAGCACCTGGTTCTTGCCCTCCTCGTTGAGCACGGTCGCCTGCATGGCCTCGCTGTATTTGGTGCCGAGCTGAAAGATGTGCCCGACCTCGATACCGCGCGCAATGCGCAGCGCACCCTGTCCATCCGGGCTCGCGTCACCCTCGACGGCCAAGCGTAGGTCCGCGACTTCAGGCCGGGGCAAATCCCGTTCCCAATTGACGCCGGTCAGATGCTGGCCATCGACGTTGGCCCCGCAGACGAAGTTGACCAGCTCCGCCGCGCTGCGGTCGGCGATAACCGGGACGGTCAGCCCTTTCGGTCCCACCGAACCCGGGGCACAGCCGGCGCTTGCGCGGACTTCGGCATCGCTGGCGAATTCCAGTGGGTAAGCCACTTCAGGCCGCTTGGTAGCCTTGACCGGGTTGAGTTCATGGTCGCCACGCAGCAGCAAGGCCACCACACCGCCTTCGGCGCCCTTGACCAGCAGGGTCTTGAGGATGCGCTGCGGGTCGACTTCCAAAAAGAGACTGACTTCGTCGATGCTGTGCTGGCCGGGTGTTGGCACCGTCGCCAGCGCGGCCGGGGTTTCGCCAGGGCCTTTCAGGGTAACGGCTTCCGCCATCTCGACATTGGCGGCATAGTCGCTCTGATCGGAGAAGGCGATGGCGTCCTCGCCGGAATCGGCCAGCACGTGGAATTCATGTGACAAACTGCCACCGATGGCGCCAGTGTCGGCCAGCACGGCACGGAACTCCAGTCCGAGTCGTTCGAAGATGCGGCTGTAGGCGCCGTACATGGCCTCGTAGGTCTCGTTCAGCGAGTCCTGGGTCATGTGAAAGGAATAGGCGTCCTTCATCAGGAATTCGCGGGCGCGCATCACGCCGAAGCGCGGGCGGATCTCGTCGCGGAATTTGGTCTGGATCTGATAGTAATTGACCGGCACCTGCTTGTAGCTCTTGATCTCGTTGCGGACCAGGTCGGTGATGATTTCCTCATGCGTCGGGCCGAGGCAGAAGTCACGGTGATGCCGGTCCTGGAAGCGGCACAGCTCCGGCCCGAAGACCTCCCAGCGGCCCGAGTCTTGCCACAGTTCCGCCGGCTGCACCACAGGCATCGAGACTTCCAGCCCGCCGGCGCGATCCATTTCCTCGCGCACCACATTTTCAACTTTCCGTAAGACCCGCAGACCCAGCGGCAGCCAGTTGTAGAGGCCCGCCGCCAATTTTCGGATCAGGCCGGCACGGATCATCAGCTGGTGGCTGATGATCTCGGCATCGGCGGGGGTTTCCTTGACGGTATTGAGTGGGAATTGGCTGGTGCGCATGATGGATGACGGATGGGGTAACAATGGCGCGCATTGTAACGGGTTTGCCAGTCAGCCGGGGTAGGAGTAGGCGCTAGAAGGGACTTCGGTCAAGCGCTGGGTGGGTATTCCGGCGTGTATGATACGGACACATGTGGTTAGAAAAGAGTATTACCCTGAAGTCGCGCCCACGGGGGTTTCATCTGGTGACGGCTGAGCTTCTGGCCCAGTTGCCGGAGCTTGATCGCTTTCGGGTGGGTTTGGCGCATTTCTTCATTCAGCACACCTCGGCCTCACTGACGATCAACGAGAATGCCGATCCCGATGTGCGGCACGATCTGGAAGTTCATCTGCGCCATCTGGTGCCGGACGGGGCAGGGCACTATGTGCATGTGCTGGAGGGGCCGGACGACATGCCTGCCCATGTCAAGGCGAGCCTGCTGGGCTCCAGTGTCAGCGTGCCCATGTCGAATGGCCGGTTGAGGCTGGGGGTCTGGCAGGGCATCTATCTCGGCGAGCACCGTGATCATGGTGGATCGCGTCAGGTCATCGTGACATTGCACGGCGAGCCGTTCGATGACTGAATCATTTTCACGGGAGCCTCATGAATTTAACCCCTCAACACAGTGATAGGAGCTCAACATGAAAACACTGATGTCCCTGATTTTGTTACTTGGCAGTTTCTTGCCGCTGGTTGTTGTCGCCGCTGCGCCAAAGAATGAAAAGCCGCCCGTCGAGATGACGGTCTATCGCAGCCCGACCTGCGGTTGTTGCGGCAAGTGGCTGGAGCACATGAAGCAGGATGGCTTTGTGGTGAAGGATATTCAGACCGAAGACATGGATGCCATCAAGCGCCAGCATGGGGTGCCGGACAATCTCAAGTCGTGCCATACCGCGCTGGTCGGTGGCTATGTGGTCGAGGGCCATGTGCCGGCGAGCGACATCCGCTCGTTGCTGGAGAAAAAGCCCGCCGTTGTCGGCGTCGGCGTGCCGGGGATGCCCGCCGGTACTCCAGGCATGGAGATGGGCGGCAGGAAAGATCCATACGCCGTGGTCCAGTTTGACAAGAACGGGCAGGCGACGGTTTTTCATGATTATTCGGGCCAGTGATTCATGCGGGTCATGCCTCCTTTTTGCCTCTCGGAGATCTGAACCATGCTGCTAGCCGGTGATGTAGGCGGTACCAAGACTATTCTTGCCCAGTATGAGAAAAGTACCGAGGGGTTGGAGCGGGTGCGCGAGCGGCTGTTTCCCAGCGCCGACTATGCATCGCTGGACGAGATCGTCGCGGAATTTCTGAGCGATCAAAGTGTGCCGCTGGAGGCGGCCTGTTTTGGGGTAGCGGGTCCGGTGTTTGATGGCGCCTCCCGCATCACCAATCTGCCTTGGGTAATCGAAGAACGCTCGCTGGTGGTCACAACCGGTGTGCAGCGCGTCAAGCTGCTCAATGATCTGCAGGCAATGTCGCTAGGGCTGCTGCGGCTGGGGCCGGAAGAATGGTTGGAACTGAATCCCAACGCCGAGCCCGCCACCGGCAACCGCGCCGTGATTGCCGCCGGTACCGGCCTGGGTGAGGCGATCCTTTATTGGGATGGCATGAATTACCACCCGCTGGCGACCGAGGGCGGGCACACCGATTTTGCGCCCAACGATGAACTGGAAGAGGGGCTATTGCGGCACCTTCGGGCCAGGTTCGGGGGGCATGTCAGCTATGAGCGCATCCTGTCCGGCACCGGCATTGCCTGCCTGTACGAGTACCTGCGGGAGATCGATCATCGTCCCGAATCGCCCGAGTTGGCCAGGGTGCTGAAGGCCACCGATGACCCGGCGCGGGAAATTAGCTTCCATGCGCTAGAGCATCAAGATCCGCTGGCGCGCGAGACGCTCCGCCGTTTTGCCCGGATCTACGGTGCCGAAGCGGGTAATCTGGTGCTCAAGTGTCTGTCGCGCGGTGGCGTCCTGATTGGCGGCGGCATTGCGCCCAAGATTCTCAACGCCCTGGTCGAGGATGGTCAGTTCATGGAAGGCTTCTGTGCCAAGGGTCGCTTCGCCGAATTTCTGCGTCACATCCCTGTGCGCGTCGCCCTTAATCCCAATACCGCCTTGCTGGGTGCGGCGGATTATGCGGCGCGGTGTTTGTTGTAACCGGCGGGTTACCACCACAGGAGATGATATGTAGGCAATATTTTCATTCTATGAGGCAAAGGCCAGATCGTCGGGAAATTAAGCTTGAGTGGGTAAAGTGGGCGGTTGATCACCCGATTAAATAGACGCGCCAGGAAGATGGTCGCATTCGCCTTTGGGGCTTGATTGAGCAGGCAGACGGTAGATATCTCCGCGTCGTTCTGTTGTCTGACGGGGAGACAGTTCACAACGCATTTTTCGATAGGTCATTCAGTCTGTGAAAATAAAATCCTTCCAGGATACCGACACGCTGTATATCGAACTGCGTCAAGTGGTGGTAACTGAAACCCGAGATCTTGATGAAAACATGCTCGTTGACCTCAATGTCGACGGACAAGTTTGTGGGATCACGATAGAGCATGCCAAGGAGAAGGCTGAGATTCCGAGGTTTTCATTCGAACAAATCGCTGCATGACTCCTGCAGAGGACGAACGAACCGCCCTGGTGGCAGACATTCTGACCGAAGTGCGGGCCACGGCGTCCTACACTGGCCGCGACCATCTCCATCCCTCCGTACTCAAGGCCATCAGGACAGTGCCCAGACACCGGTTCGTTGCGCCGGAACTGGAAACATCAGCCTACCTCGACGCACCGTTGTCCATCGGTCACGGCCAGACTATCTCTCAACCCTACATCGTGGCGCTGATGACTGACCTTGCCGAGGTGGGCGCCGACGCCAGGGTGCTTGAAATCGGCACGGGATCTGGTTACCAGGCGGCGGTGCTGGCCGAGATCGTGGACGAGGTGTATTCCATCGAGCGGGTAGCCGCGCTGGCGAATTCGGCTGCCCGATGTCTCCAGGAACTGGGCTACAGTCACGTGCATGTGAGGGCGGGTGATGGTTATCAGGGCTGGCCGGAATACGCGCCGTATGATGCGATTCTGGTCACCGCCGCGGTGCCGGAGCCGCCCACTCCCTTGCTGGAACAGTTGAAGCCTGGGGGACATTTGGTCGTCCCCTTAGGTCGGCCGGGTACGAAACAGGAGCTCACGGTGATTACCCGGCAGGCGGACGGCGGTTTTGCCATCCGCGCCGCGCTGCCCGTGTCATTCGTGCCGTTTTTGCGTGGGGAAACCGACCTCTAGGCTGGCGATGGCCCCCGCTTGGCGGGGCTGATGCCGGTGGTTCAAACGCTTTGCCAGTGCCGGGATTGCGGGTGAATTCGGCTATAATCGCCGGCTTTAACATTACCCGCCATCGGAGTGGTTTGCGTGACTCCCCAACAACGCGATGTTTCCACCTTCCAGGGATTGATCCTGGCACTGCAGGATTATTGGGCGGCTCAGGGTTGCGTGATTCTGCAGCCACTGGACCTCGAGGTCGGCGCCGGCACTTTTCATCCCGCCACATTTCTTCGCTCCATCGGTCCAGAGCCATGGAACACGGCCTACGTTCAACCGTCACGCCGTCCCACCGACGGCCGCTATGGCGAGAATCCCAACCGGCTGCAGCACTACTACCAGTTCCAGGTCATCATGAAACCGTCGCCGGCGGATTTTCAGGATCTGTATCTGGGGTCGTTGCAAAACCTGGGCTTCGATCTCAAAGAGCATGACATCCGCTTTGTCGAGGATAACTGGGAGTCGCCGACGCTGGGGGCCTGGGGCTTGGGTTGGGAAGTCTGGCTGAATGGCATGGAAGTCACGCAGTTCACCTATTTTCAGCAGGTCGGCGGCATCGATTGCCGTCCGGTGAGCGGTGAGATCACCTATGGCCTGGAACGCATCGCCATGTATCTGCAGGCGAAGGAAAGTGTTTATGACCTGGTCTGGGCGCGCGGCCCGCAAGGTGAGGTCACCTATGGCGATGTCTATCACCAGAACGAGGTGGAGATGTCGGCCTACAATTTCGAACAGGCCGATACGGCTTTCCTGTTCGGCGCTTTCGACACCTACGAGCGTGAGTGCAAGCGGCTGATCGAGGCCGATTTGCCGCTGCCCGCTTACGAAATGGTGTTGAAGGCGTCGCACTCATTCAATCTGCTCGATGCGCGCAAGGCGATTTCGGTCACCGAGCGGCAACGCTTCATACTGAGGGTTCGTGAGCTGGCGAAAGCCGTGGCCGAGGCCTACTACCAACGCCGGGAAAGTCTCGGCTTCCCGATGTTGAACCAGAAGGGCGCCTGACATGACCGAAACCCGTGATGTCCTGTTTGAACTGGGCACCGAAGAATTACCCCCCAAATCCTTGCTAACGCTCAGCCGGGCGTTGCAAAGCCAGGTTGAAGCCGGGCTGATGAAGCTGGGCCTGACGTTTGCCGAAATCCGCCCCTATGCGACACCGCGCCGTCTGGCGCTGGTCATCAAGGCCTTGCAGATCTCACAGCCGGATCAGGAAATCGAGCGCCGGGGCCCCGCTGCCAGTGCGGCCTTCCAGCCGGATGGTTCACCCAGCAAGGCGCTGGAGGGTTTTCTGCGCAGCTGCAATGCGATGGCAGATCAACTGATGACGCTGGAAACCGACAAGGGCGCCTGGGTAGCCGTCCGCCAGACGGTCAAGGGTGTGAACGCGGCGGACCTGCTGCCGGATATTTTTCGTCAGGCGCTGGCGGCTTTGCCGATCGCCAAGCGGATGCGCTGGGGTGACGGCACGGCTGAATTTGTGCGGCCGGTGCATTGGGTCGTGTTGCTGTTGGGCCATGACGTGATCGAGGCGGAGATTCTGGGGATTGACGCCGGGCGGGTTACCCGAGGCCATCGTTTCCATAGTGCCGGTGCCATTACACTCAATTCGCCGGATGAATACGCGGACAAATTGTTCAATGAGGGGCGTGTAGTAGTCGACTTCGAGTCGCGCCGTCTGAAACTGCGGGCCTTGGCCGAGGAAGCTGCCGCCCGTGTCCATGGGTATGCCGTCATCGATGCCGACCTGCTGGATGAGGTCACGGCGCTGGTCGAGTGGCCGGTGCCGGTTCTGGGGGCTATCGAGGCGCGCTATCTGGCGCTGCCGGCCGAGGTGCTCATCACTACCATCCAGAACAACCAGAAATATTTTCCGGTCAAGGATAGCGAGGGCCAACTGCTGCCACATTTCATCACCTTCAGCAATCTCGACAGCACCCGCCTCGATACGGTCCGCGAGGGTAACGAGCGTGTGGTGCGTCCGCGCTTGTCGGACGCGGAGTTCTTTTGGAATCTGGACCGCAAGCGAACGCTGGAAAGTCGGGTCGACGAGCTTGGGCAGGTCACTTTCCAGAAGGTGTTGGGCTCGTTGCTGGACAAGAATCAGCGCGTTCGGGCACTGGCGAAGGTCATTGCCGGCAAGCTGGGTCAGGACGGCGCGGCAGCCGACCGAGCCGCCATGCTGGCCAAGGCGGACTTGTTGACGACCATGGTCGGCGAATTCCCTGAGCTGCAGGGCACTATGGGCCGCTATTACGCGCTGGCCGAGGGCGAGCCCGCCGAAATTGCCGCCGCGATCGAGGAGCAGTATCTCCCCAAGGTATCGGGCGGACCTTTGCCCGCCACCAACACCGGCCTGATTCTGGCGCTGGCGGAAAAACTGGATACCCTGACCGGCATCTTCAGCGCCGGCCTCATTCCGACCGGTGACAAAGACCCCTATGCACTTCGCCGCGCCGCGCTGGGGGCGATTCGCCTGTTTATCGAGGCCGCTCTGGATCTCGATGTGCCGGAGTTGCTGGATATGGCTCTGGGTCAATTCAGTCATGACTTTGATGCGGTCAAGACGCGAGAGCTTGTGCATACCTTCATGCTGGAGCGGTTGCGCGGATATGCGCTGGACCGAGGCTATCGACCCGACGAGTTCGAGGCCGTTCTGGCGGTCTGGCCAGCCAGTCTGGTGGATTTCGAGCGACGACTGAAAGCGGTGCAGGAATTCCGGCGCTTGCCTGAGGCGGAAAGTCTGGCCGCCGCCAACAAGCGGATACGCAATATCCTCAGGAAATCCGAGGAAGAGGTTGTGGCCAATGTCGATGATGCGGTCCTCGTTGAGCCCGCCGAAAAGGCTTTGTTGGAGGCTGCCCGCGGGGCCCGGGAAAGCATTCTTCCGAGCCTGCAGCAGCGCGATTACACCGCCGCCCTGAGTCGCCTGGCACAACTGCGCGTGCCCGTCGATGGCTTCTTCGACGGCGTGATGGTGATGGCGGAGGATGTCGGCTTGCGCCGCAACCGTCTGGGTCTACTGGGGATTATCGAAGGGTTGTTCCTCGACATCGCCGATATCTCCAAGCTGCAGAGCTGAGCAGAGATTTAGCCGCATGGACCGCTTTGTCATTCTCGACCGCGATGGTGTCATCAATGAGGACTCCGATGCGTACATCAAGTCGCCGGAGGAGTGGATTCCGATTCCCGGCAGTCTGGAGGCGATCGAACTACTGACGCTGAAGGGTTATCGGATCGTCGTGCTGACCAATCAGTCAGGCATCGCTCGTGGCTATTTTGACGACGCCGTGCTGCAGAAGATTCATGACCGCATGCTGGCGGCGGTCGAATCGCGGGGTGGACGAATCGAGGCCATCTTTCATTGTCCGCATGGGCCGGAGGATTTCTGTGAATGCCGCAAGCCCAAGGCCGGGTTGTTTCGCGCCTTCGGTGAACGCTTTGCGGTCGATCTAAAGGGCATTCCGGCCGTAGGGGATGCCTATCGCGACATCGAGGCCGCGCGCTTGGTTGGGGCGACACCAATTCTGGTCGAAACCGGTAAGGGTGAGCGCACGCTGGCGCTGCATCCCAACCTGGATGTGCCGATCTGTTCCAACCTTTATGAAGCTGCCCAACATATCCTCCATGGCTAGTTTCGGTGTCACACTGCGCTCTGGCGTTTATCTGACCGGTCAGGTCCTGTCCACGCTTCTGCTCGGGCCGATCATGCTGCTGCTGACGCCCTTTTCGTTCGAATCGCGCTATGGAGCCGCCAAACTTTGGGTGCGGTTTAATCTATGGATGCTCGAGCATGTGTGTCATCTCACCTATCGCGTCGTCGGGCGTGAGCACATCCCCGAGGCTCAGGGGGGGCTGATTTTCTGCAAACACCAGTCGGCGTTTGAAACCATCGCCTTGCAAGCCATCTTTCCGCCCGTGGTCTTCATTCTCAAGCAGGAACTGCTGCGGATTCCGGTCTGGGGCTGGGCCATGGCTACGCTGGAACCGATCGCGATCGACCGGCAGGCCAAGTCGCAAGCCTTGAAGCAAATACTGCGCGATGGGGTGGCCCGCATTCAGTCAGGGCGCTGGGTAGTGCTGTTTCCCGAAGGGACTCGTGTCGCGCCCGGCGAGAAGGGAAATTATGGGTCCAGTGGCGGCATGCTGGCGCATCGTGCGCATTGCCCGGTGGTCCCCGTCGCCCACAATGCGGGTGAATATTGGGGCAAGAATGGGTTTTTGAAGTATCCAGGCGTCATCGAAATGCACATTGGCCCGGCACTGGATGGAGTCGCACTCGGCGCGGCCGAACTCAATCGTCAGGCCGAAGACTGGATTGAGTCGACCATGCGCCGCATCAGCGGACAGGGGCCTAATAGTGGGCGCGCCCGCGCCTGATTTTAATTCGATTAACCTAGTGTCACGCTGGGTAATTGGCCGTTTTCATGGTTGCCCCCACCCCCTTAACGTTCTGTTAGTAAAGGCCAATTGTCCTCAATCCAGGAAAGTTCCCTGGCAAGAGGCAAAAAAGGCTAGACACCTCATGGGATTACTTTAAACTTCCCCTCGCACTTGGGAACCATTCCCAAATGTTGATCGGGTGAATCGGAGGAGGAGAAGCCCAGCTGGGCAGCCAATAACAACAATAAGCTCTGAAACGGTCGCAGCGGTCTCACGACTGTTGGCCATCTAAATAAAAAAATAAAAATAAAAACGCCCGTGTTTCAGCGGGCATTTTTTTGCCCAGGTGACGGGCAAAAAAAAGCGACCCAGAAGGTCGCCGAAGGAGGAGAACGGCCGATGAGTGCTTACTCTGTAGAGTTCACGGTCCCACGTCGGTGTTCTGTTGAGATTGAGCATAAGTTTTACACAGAATTGCCATTCAATCGAATCAGTAATTCTTATGATAAGGATAGGTTGATTGTAATGAAGCCTCGCCCTGTCCGTTCATGACGGGTCAAGAGTCATGACCGCCTCAGGCCAAAGGGATGGCATAAAGATCGGTTGTCATAATAGTCATACCCTCCCGGTCATCCAGTCCAGCTAGGCCCGGCGCCGCTTGACCTGATATTTCGTAGAATGCTGCAATCCAGAGATTTCCCGCCACCAAATAATACGGAGCGTATTTGTCATGGCCCGCTATGAGTCGGCTTTGCCGGATTCGAAGGTATATCTTGATGCGCAGCCTCAGCGTATCCACATTAGAGCCCCCGCTGCCTTCAGTGGAGTGACCGGTCAGAGAGTGTGCGAAAACTTTCTCAGGCGGGTTTTTACAGTGCGATCCGTCCGTTCAATTGACCTTGATCGAGTCAATGGGAATGTAACGATAAGTCACGCTGTCAATGCCGAAGGACTGCCTGAATTACTTCGATTGCTCTCAAAAACGATCGTGGGGGATGAGTCTACCCAGCCCTACAGTCTCACTTTTCCAATGGCCGGGGAGAGGCTGGTCTTGTTTCGCTACGGTGATAGGGTAACACCATGGCAAGTCATGACCGATCGGCCAGGTCTGCTTGAGCTTCGAAGGTTGGAACTGGGTAAGAACGCATCAAAACGCCGACGATTGTTTTCTGTGCTGGAATCCATGCGGGGTGTAAAAGCGTTCCAGTCAAGGCGATCGAGTAGCCGGCTGGTTATCAACTACGATCCCACTTACCTCAATGCGGCGCAAATCCTGCGGCTGGTTGACGAAGTCTTCCAGAAAGACAGCTGGGTAAACTTGCAAGAAATCCAGCGTACGTCCTATGGTATGGCGCCGGCCACCGTGGCCATTTCGGCCGGCGCACTTTTCGTACCCGAATTTGCGATAGCTAGCGCGGTATTGCTTATGGGTATGAATATCCCTACGGTCGGGAAGGCGCTGACCGAGCTTAGTTCGCGCCGATTTGGCTTGCCTGTGCTTTACTCGACAATCCTGATCACAACCCTGGCTACAGGTCAGTTTTTACCGGCCTCATTGATGACATGGTTCTTTCGTTTCTGGCGACGTCGTTTTGAACAGAAGCTAGAGCACGTTCAGTTCGATATGTTGTCAAGCTATCTGCCCAAGCCAGTGGCTGCCAGCAGACGGTCTGACAATGGAACCATAGAGGCAGTGCAGACTGACACGTTATTGGTTGGCGACCTGATTCTGGTCAAGTTGGGGGACATTGTTCCTGCCGATGCAACCATTGTTGAGGGTCATTGCGCATTGACTCAATTCAGTTCCCCTGGCCGCCAATCGGATCCCAGGCAGAAGGGACCCGGTGACCGTATTCATGCCGGTTCGGTTCTGGTTGCGGGGCAGGTCACTGCGAGCGTGGAAAAAACCGGGGCAAACACGCTCGCCGCGGGCTTGGGTCAAGTTCTCGTTGATGCCACAACGCCCGTTGCCGGCATCATGTCGCCTACCCAAAATGCAGAGTTATTTGCCAGTCGGGCCGTAAAACCCACCTTGATACTTGCCGGACTTGGGGGTCTGGCCACCGGTGACCTGATGACGGCTGGTGCAGTGCTACGCCCAGATTACGCGACAGGTATAGGGCTCTCAGAAACAATCAATCATTGGGCAGGCGTGGACAGGTGCCTGACATCCGGGGCTATTCTAGGTTCGCCACAAGCCCTGGATAAGCTTCTGACCATCAAGGTGGTCATCTTCGATCAATCGGTTACAGAAAAAACCGATCAGCGGGTTCATTTAGTAGTGGAGGGAGGGCTGGATCCGGGATTGCTTGTATCACTCGTTGCGGGTGTTCTCCGTCACGTCGGGGATCCACGTGCTGCGGCAGCCATCAGGGAATGTCGTCAACGAGGGCATCAACCGCTGCAGGTAAACTTTCTGCGCCGGACCACAAAGGGATATGCCGCTGAATTCAAAGGGCATGAAATTTTTCTAGATGACTTCGCCGACATGACCAACGATACCAGTCGCCTTTCGGTAAAAGTCGATGGCGCACCGGCGGGGGAGTTGAACTTCACAAGCCAGAGTTCACCAGAATTGAATGAAACACTAGAGGCTTTGCGTAAGGTTAATCCCAAACTTCGTTTTGTTTGTCTTTCCAGCCACGGCAGTAACGAAGCGGCTAACCGGCTTGACCGGCCGCTTGATTCCGAAACCCGAAAGATTGGCCGCGGCACGGCCACGCCATCGGGCATCATCAAGGGTTATCAAGAAAGCATGGGGCCAGTTGCTTTCATTGGCGATCTGAATGCGCAGGAAACAGCCCAAATCCAGGCGGACCTCATGATCAATTGCGGTGAATCACTATCCTCTTCTGCGGATATCCATTTGCTTGATTCCAATCTCTCTGCGCTTCCGGACTTGTGGAGTATTGCTAAAAGGCAGACTGAGTTGAGCAAGCAAAATATGCATGGAGCGCTCGGCCCCAATCTGCTGTGTGTGGCCGGCTGTTTTCTGTTGGGTTTCACGAGCCTACATGCCGTCGTGATATCCAATTTGGGGACTCTTGCCCTATACAAAAGAGCCACCGCCCGATTGGAGGCCTCTGCCTAGCACAGTCATGCCTTGTTTGGCCCTTGCTGTGCTGAGTCTGGGCCAACGACTGAGGGTCATAATCTCCCAAAAGGGCCTAAACTTCCTCCCTCGTTGGCCGACATGCCAAGGGGTCATCGTGTAAACAGCCCATCCGTTCAGTCTGAGCCATGGCGTTTTTTCATGCCGGTATCAGAAAAGGGGTGATTCTGTCGTTTCAAAACAAGAGGTCCATGTAAATCCCTCCTGGGGCCGGAAAAAAGCGGCCCGTGGGCCGCCCTATCAAGGCAGAGGGAGGCAAGACCCCCTCACATCGGCGGGACAAGGGTCCGCTAGAAGGAAACCTTGACGCCTGCCCAGCCGGCCTGGGGTGCACCGGGACCGACAAAGCGCGGGTTGTTGTATTTGTCGCCCAAAACTTCGTCGGCTTCGCCGAAGTTACCGAACGTCTGGTAGTTGTTGTTGAAGATGTTATCGAAGCGACCGAATACGGCAAGATTCTCGTTGTACCGATATTCCGCCAGAAGATTCACGAGAGCAAAACCATTAACTGGCGCGTTCTGGTTCGCTTCATCTCCGCGAAGATATTGGTAGCTTTGATAGTTCAAGTTGGCACCAAACGTGAACCCTTCAAAGATCATCCAATCGGCATAAGCCTTAAGCATGTTTTGAGGCAGTCCTGGTATGTAGTCGCCTGGCCGCACAAAGGTTTGCCCCATATCATTGGCATAAGGATTGTTGGGGCTGTTGGCGACAAAAGGGGTCTGAAAGGTGGCGTCCAGATAGGTGTAATTAAACCCGAATCGCACCGTCTCATAGTTGGCGTTCAGACTGAGTTCCAGGCCTTGCCTCAGCGTATTGCCGACATTGGTGAAGTAGCCCATATTCGACAGGCGGCCACTGCTGATGAAGATGATGTCGTCGGTATTCGTGGTGTTGAAATAACCCGCGCTCCAGTCATAGTTGCCGCCATACATGATTTGCTTTAATTGGCCGCGGAAGCCTGCTTCTGCTGTCTTGGCCACGACCTGCTCGAGTGGCGGGTCGGATAGAAATGAATTGGGGAGCCGACAGGGTTTTTCAGGGTTGGCGCAACTCAACTCGACCGCGGTGGGAGCACGGTTGGATTCGCTATAGCTGGCGTAAGTCTGCAGCTCCGGCATGAAGGCATAGGTCAAACCACCAGAGGGGTTGAACCGCTGGTAATTATGCTGACCGTTCAGCTCATCGCCGAACTTGTCGTACAGGTTGACGCGGGCCTGGTTATAGCGGCCTGCGGCGGTCAGCGCCAGGTTCTCGGTGACGGAGAAGGTGTCGGTGAAGTAAACGCCATAGTAGGTAGTGTTGGTGTTGAGCCGGACAATACCCTCTCTGGTGTATGTCCCGCTGCCAAGGGTGCCCCGGCTTGGTGTCAAGGCACCCAGTTCCTGATTGGAATTGAAGTTGGTATTACCCTCGTCATAGCTGCCGCCGCCAACAAGCCGGTTCTTGAAGCCGAACCAGTCGTGCTCAAACGCGGCCTGAGCGGTAGCGCCGGCGGTCCGCATATTGGTTTGAGTCATGTTTTGGGTGGCTGAGCTGTTTCGTGCATTAGCCCGGATGGGCTTGCCATTGGTGTCGAGCACGAGTTCTTGCTCGCCTTCACCCTCTTCCTCTTCACAGAGAAAGCCCGACCCGTCCTCACATTCTTCATAGTCAGTATCGTCACCATTGAAAGTGGGGACGAGGTTTTGCCGGTAATAGGTGGTGCCTGACAGTTCGATCTTGTCCGTGACCCAGGTTGACCCCTGCAAGGAGGCCAGAAACATCTCCGTTCTTGTCCGATCCGGATGCGTAAAAACCGCGTTGCGCTGTTCCTCATATAGCTGAACGGGGGTCGTGCCATTCCCATTCATGGTGCTGCCATTTCCCGCCAGGGTTAGGTCGAGATCCGACTTGTCTCCGCGCCAACTGAAGGTACCCAGCCCTTGCATGACGCTGGTCGGCGAGTATTGACGCCAACCATCCTCAGCGAAATTTCTCAAGTCGATGTAATAGCCGAAGGTGCCGTCATTCCAGCCGGACATGACTTCTTCGACATTACGGCCCCATGAGCCACCATAAGCCTCAGCCGAATGGCCTGGAGCGGAGAAGCCCGTCTTGGTTTTCATGGAAATGGCGCCACCCAAACTGTTCAGGCCATAGACTGCGTTGGAGCCCGAGTGAAGGTCCATGCGCTCAATCGCCCCCTCGGAGATCAAGTTCCAGTTAACGGTATCGCCGAATATTTCATTGAAGCGTACCCCGTTGACATACACGGACAGACCTTGTGAGACCCCCAGCAGTGGCGAGGCAGAGAAACCCCGGAATTGAACGTCCTGTTGCATGGGGTTGTTTGAGGTATCGTTGACCGACACGCTGCCCATATAGCGACGCATATAGTCGGGCAAGTTCCACGCCTGTGTCTCTTCCATTTCATCGGAGGTGACCGTCTGAATGGGTGAGGGTATCTTGTAGATCGACACGCCAGTTTCGGGTGACGTGAGAGGGGAATCACTCACCACATGCACCTCATCCAGTTCGATCACATCGCCGTCCAGCGGTTTGCTGATGGTTTTTTTCTCGGTGATTTTTTCGCTGGAAACCTTCTTATCGGTTGCCTCAAGATCAGGTTTGGCCATCTGGCTTTCTAGCGGGGTCGCTGCTTCGGCATCCCGGACGGTTTCCGCCTCGGTGTTCGGTGTCATTCCAATTAGCAAGGCCGTGCTGCCTGCCATAAGGGTTTTTCGATGGCGCTTCATAACCTGATCTCGTCGAGTCAAAGATAAAGCGCGAAATTTTAATGACTCGGCCGTTAAGCCCCCATAGGAAAACTTCCTTAAATGGCGCTGCTTGGCGGAATGGACCTGACTATTTGGGTGTCAGGTTTGGTCTTCGGTCAGTTTTCCTGGTGTCAGTAATCGATGTTCATAAGCCAGCTTGACCAGTTCGGTAATGGTGCTGACCCCCAGTTTTTCCTTGATGATGGTGACGTAGTTGCCCACCGTCTTGACGCTGATGCGCAGCGCTGTCGCGGTGTCGCGGACACTGTGACCCTCAAAGATAACCCAGGGCACCGGCCTCCAGCGCCCGGCTGACATAGACTCCCTCGTCGTGAATGCTGAACACCAGAATCTTCGCCTGCCGATCGCGGTGGATGATGCGCCGGATCGCCTCAAGTCTGCCGATACCCGGCAGATTGAGGTCTATGACCTTGACATCCGGAGCATGTGTCTGAAATTTCGTGCAAGCCTCTTCCCCGGTATCTGCCTCTCCGAGGACGTTCATGTCGGTCATCCCGGCAAGCAGCATGCGGCATCCTGCTTTTACCACCGCATAGTCGTCAACCAGGATTACCTTGCAAGCGTCTTTCATGTTTTGTTGGTGATAAAGCCTGTCCAGGGCTGATGGTCTGGCCCTGGCGGAAGAGGGTTCGTCGAGTCATTTCAGTTCATAAGCATACATGCCCCGGGAACTGTTCCCGATGGAGCGGGCAGTTTTCCCGGTCAGTCTTGGGTGGTATTCAGTAGTGAGCGGATGGCTGGCCTCAGAGAATGTGCAGCGTTCAAGGGGCAGCCAATGCTCTGGTCTCAAAGCAACACCACCACTGAGGAGAAGCACACCATGCGAAAGACAACAATGGCGGTCAGCGTCAGGCATGCGCTGATTTCGATGGCCTTGACGACCCTGTCGGCCACGGCCCTGGCCAACAAGGATCTGGATTTCATGTCCAAGGATGACCGTAACTGGGTGATGCAGACCAAGGACTACAGCGCCAGCCATTTCAGCAAACTGGATGATATCAATGCCAGCAACGTGGACAAGCTCAAGGTGGCCTGGACGTTCTCGACCGGCACCCTGCACGGACATGAGGGTGGTCCGCTGGTGGCCAACGGCATCATGTATGTTCATACCCCATTTCCAAACAATGTTTTTGCCATCGACCTGAATGACCCGGGCCGTATCAAGTGGCAGTACAAGCCCAAACAGAATCCGGCGGCCCGGGCCGTGGCTTGTTGCGACGTCGTCAATCGGGGTGTCGCGTATGTGCCGGGCGGAGACCATGGTCCGGCCAAGATCTTCCTGAATCAGTTGGACGGTAATGTGGTGGCGCTGAATGCCGAAACCGGCGAAGAAATCTGGAAGATGGAAAATTCGGATATCACCATGGGGTCGACCTTGACTGGAGCGCCCTTTGTCGCCGGTGACAAGGTGCTGGTCGGTACCGCCGGAGCCGAACTGGGCGTGCGCGGTTATGTCACCGCCTACAACATCAAGGATGGAAAGCAGGAGTGGCGCGCTTACGCCACCGGTCCCGATGAGGATCTGCTGCTGGACGAGAAATTCAATAGCCACAATCCGCACTACGGCCAGTTCGGCCTGGGCCTGAAGACTTGGGAGAGCGATGCCTGGAAGATCGGCGGCGGCACCAACTGGGGCTGGTACGCCTATGATCCCAAGCTCGACATGGTTTACTACGGTTCCGGTAATCCGGCGCCGTGGAATGAAACCATGCGGCCAGGTGACAACAAGTGGACCATGACCATCTGGGGCCGCGACCTCAAGACCGGCAAGGCCAAATTCGGTTACCAGAAGACCCCTCATGACGAATGGGATTATGCGGGTGTCAACTACATGGGCCTGTCCGAGCAGGAGGTCGATGGCAAGATGACCCCGCTGCTGACCCATCCTGACCGCAATGGTCTGGTGTACACGCTCAACCGCGAAACCGGATCGCTGGTGAACGCCTTCAAGATTGATGACACGGTCAACTGGGTCAAGAAGGTCGATCTCAAGACAGGTATTCCTATCCGAGATCCGGAATACGCCACCTCCATGGATCATGAATCGAAGGGTATCTGCCCTTCCGCCATGGGATATCACAATCAAGGATTGGAATCCTATGATCCCGACAAGAAGCAGTTCTTCATGGGGGTCAATCATATCTGCATGGATTGGGAACCCTTCATGCTGCCCTATCGCGCCGGACAGTTTTTCGTGGGCGCGACTCTGAACATGTACCCGGGTCCGAAGGGTACTCTCGGACAGGTCAAGGCCATGAATTCCGTGACGGGTCAGATGGCTTGGGAGGTCAAGGAGAAATTCGCGATTTGGGGTGGCACTCTAGCCACGGCGGGGAATCTGGTCTTTTACGGGACCTTGGATGGCTATATCAAGGCACGTGATTCCCGTAGCGGCGCTATGAAATGGCAATTCAAATTGCCTTCCGGTGTCATTGGTCACCCCATCACCTATGAGCACAATGGCAAACAGTATGTCGCGATTTACTCCGGAGTGGGCGGCTGGCCAGGCGTGGGACTGGTCTTCGACCTGAAAGACCCGACTGCCGGTCTGGGTGCCGTGGGAGCCTTCAAGGAGCTTGCTCACCATACCCAGATGGGTGGCGCGTTGTTCGTCTTCTCTCTCTAAACCAGCGCTTGCCGAATACCAAGGCGATCCTAAGGATTGCCTCTGGTATTCGACATCCATACGAGTCTGAGGATATGACTGATGTACTTTTTACAGCGATCTCTCATGGGGGTCTGGTTGATTGCGGCCGGCATTGGCAGCGCTCAGGCGGAGGGTACTCTGCGGATTTGTGCGGCCGAGTCGGAACTGCCTTACTCGGATAAGGATGGCCGCGGCTTCGAGAATCGGTTGGCCGATATTCTTGCCAGGGAAATGCACCGAACCGTTGAAAACATCTGGTGGCAGGATCCTCGATATTTTGTACGGGATCAGTTGGATCGTGGGTTGTGTGATGTCGTCATGGGGGTCGATCAGGGTGATCCGCGAATGCTGACTTCAGATCCCTATTACCGCTCGGGCTATGTCGTCATCTATCGGCCCGCCAAGGGGCTAAAAGTCACGGACTGGGATAGCCCATATCTGAAACAAGCCAAGCAGATCGCTTTCATGCCGGATAGCCCGCCAGAAACGATGCTCAAGAAGATTGGCCGCTACAACGACCAATTCAATTACCTGCAATCGCTGGTGGGTTTCAAGGCGCGACGGAACCAGTACGTTCGTTACGACCCCGAGAAACTGGTGAATGAGGTGGTGAGTGGGAATGCTGACTTAGCCATTCTTTGGGGTCCCCAGGCCGGCCGCTACGTGAAGGCGGCAGGAAACAAACTGGAGATGCATGTGATTCCCGACAGCCAGAAACGGGAAGATGGTCAGCCAGTGCCCTTCCACTACTCAACCTCGATTGGCGTCCGCAAGGATGATCAGGGATTGATGACCGAAATCAACCGGGCGCTGAAAAATCGCGAGAGGGAGATTCAGGCATTGCTCAAGGAGGAGGGTGTCCCTCAAGTCATGGAAAAGCCTGAAAGCTCGAATAAGCAGGGCAAGAAGCATTAACCGGATGGGCGCAATAAGTCGTTCATCTACTAATTGAAAAGAGGAAAGATCATGAAAGCATACACACGCTGGCTGGGGTTCATGCTCGCTGCGTTGGGAATGGTATCCGCGGCACAGGCTGAAATAACCTTCCGTCATGCGGTGACGGGTGAAACCCTTGGCTTTGAATACGGGAAAGAAGGAGGGGATACCGACGCCTTCAAGAAGTTCAAGGAAACCGGAAAAAATCCCTACAACGGTGACAAGGCGGTAATCGAGAAGGGCCACAGTCTTTACCTGACGGCCTGTTCCGGCTGCCATGGACATGAGGCCGAGGGCAAGCTGGGTCCCGGACTCGCCGATGACTACTGGACCTATCCCCGTGCTCTGACCGATGTAGGCCTGTTCGAGATTCTCTGGGGCGGGGCACAGGGAATGATGGGGCCGCAAAACACCAACCTGAATTCAGACGAGATGCTGCAGATCATGGCTTGGCTGCGCGGTCTCTACACAGGCGACCCCAGCAAGGCGGAATGGCTGAAGTAACTATCAACCCAACCCGGAGGAGAGCACACATGAAACTGTCAACCAAAATTCTGATGACCGCGATTCTGACGGCCGCCGCGATGAGCGCATCCGCTTACGATGGCACCAATTGCAAGGAGCCGGGTGTTTGCTGGGAGCCCAAGCCCGGTTTTCCCGACAAGGTTGCCGGCAGCAAGTATGACCCCAAGCATGACCCGGCAGAATTGAACAAACAGTCTCAGTCAATCAAGGCCATGGAGGAGCGCAATCGGAAACGTCACGATAACTTCGTCAAGACCGGTAAATTCGTCTACAAGGTCGAGGATATCAAGTAGACCGCAAGCACAAACAGAGGAGCCGGGGCAGACACGATAATCGCGCTCCCCGGTTCATGACGTGCGGTTCCATGCTGAACCGTGTCTTCTCGTATTGATGCGGCTCAAACATGGAAAAGCAGCAACAGGAAAGGATTTTGGCGGATGCCTGGCCGCTGGCCGAGGCGTTTGAACGCGAGGTCAAGAAAGCCATCGTGGGCCAGGATCAAGTGGTCCATTTGCTCAGCATTGCGGTTTTCGCGCGGGGACATGCCCTGCTGGAGGGGAGTGTTGGCGTGGGCAAGACCACCTTGCTTCGAGCGCTATCCCGTGCATTGGGGGGAGAGTCGGAGCGTATCGAGGGCACCATCGATCTCATGCCCGCCGATCTCATTTATTACACCTATCTCGATAATGCGGGCAAACCTGCAGTGTCGCCGGGACCCTTGCTCAGCAATGGGGGGCAATTGGCGACTTTTTTCTTCAACGAAATCAATCGTGCCCGGCCGCAGGTGCACTCGCTCTTGTTGCGGGTGATGGGTGAGCGCAGCGTAAAAGCGTTCAATCGCGATTACCACTTCCCCTATCTCCAGGTTTACGCGGACCGAAACCGCGTCGAAAAGGAAGAAACGTTCGAACTACCGGCCGCCGCCCGGGATCGGTTCATGCTGGAAATCGAGGTACGCACTCCCACTGACCCCGAAATACTTGACGATCTGGCCTTCAATCCCAGATTCCACGACGTCGATGGTTTGTTGGAAAGCGTAAGGCACGGGGTGTTTCCTCTGGAACAGATCAATCGGGTTGCTGCCGCAATACAGGCGGGCGTTACTGCCAGCCCCGCGCTAAGAAGCTATGTGCGCCAGCTTTGGGAGGTGGCCGGCCAACCCGAAGAATACGGGATACGGATTGCCGACACGGATGCCGGACAACTTCTTGAAGCCGGTCCAAGTCCCAGAGCCATGAGCCAGTTGGTACGGGCCGCCCGTGTGCGCGCCTGGCTGGCGAAGCGCGAGCATGTTCATCCGGAAGATGTTCAGGCTGTGTTTCCAGCCGTGATGCGCCATCGGCTTTTCTTCAGGCCGGTCCATGAGTATCGCCGCGCCGAACTGGCCCCCTTGTTGATTGAACAAGTTCTTGGCTCGGTGTCCGCGCCTTGAACGCAGTGGAAATCAACTATCGGGTTCCGGGCCGAATTGACGGCCATCGGCCCGGGGCGCACCCATCCAAGGGCACCGGCGAAGGATTTGTCTTTCGGCATCTGGCGCCGTTTCTGGCTCGGCCCGATCCGAGGAGGCTGGATCTTCGAGCCAGTCTGGCGGATCCCTTTGGCGGCCTGAAGGTGCGGATACAGGAACAGCCGGCCAACCTCAAAATTTATGCTTTGCTGGATTTGTCGGGGTCCATGGCCTTTCGGGGTGAGTTTCCGAAACCCGTCGTGATGGCGGACTTCATTGAAGCACTGGCTACTTCCGCGCACAAGAATGGCGATCGCCTGGGCGTCTTCAGTGCCGCAGAGCGTCTCCTGCCGGAGTTTTGCCTGGGTCCAACCCGGTGGCCTGAATCGGCCCGATTGATGGCCGGCCGACTTCGCGCGGCCTTGCCGCGTGGCGTTGGATGTCGGGGCATGCTGACCGCCGTGCGGCGTTTGCCGGCGCGCACCTGTCTGGTATTTCTGATTTCGGATTTTCATATGCCCTTGTCTCAGATCAGGGAACTCCTGGCGGGCTTATCCGGGCATTGCGTGATTCCGGTCGTGATCTGGGATGAAGGGGAAAAAATACCCTCCGCGCCGGGCATTGCCCGACTGGTCGATGCCGAAGAGGGGGGCGAACGGTTGTTGCTGATTCGCTCCGGACTCCGGGAACGCCTGGCTCAAAATCTGAACCAGCGTAGGGAGCGCTTGGGTGAAGTGTTTCGCCAGCAGGGGTACCGGCCGTTGATCCTGGATCGGGGATTCAGCGCGGCAACCATCAACCGGTACTTTCATGAGTTTCATTAAAGCCCTGCCAGCATGACCGCCATGAAGACATTCAGGCTGATCGTGCTATTGCTCGGATCGTTCCTGGTTATGGATGATGGATGTGCGGAACTGATCGAAGCGCGTGTTACCACGACCCGGGACTTCGGCTATGTCCTGGGGGACGTAATTCACGCCACTCTGGATGTTCCCATGACCTTGGATGAGCAACTGGACGCCGAGTCCTTGCCCAAACCCGGGCCACTGAATCGATGGCTGGAATTGCGGCGTCTCTGGCACGAGTCGGTCGGTGAGGTCCGGCGGATTCATTTCGAGTATCAGCTGTTTTACATTCCGCTGGCGGTCAAGACGCTGACTATCCCGCCCATGACCCTGCGGCGCAAAACCTCGCAAGGCGATCACCAGCCCATCGAGGTGCCCGCGTGGCCTGTCACTATCGCACCCATTCACGGGCTGGCTGTCATGGCCGAGGGTGGTATGCGTCTGCTGCAGCCGGAGGAACCACCCGCGCGACCTGATCATCAGCAGTATCTGCGCAATGCCGGCCTTGCTTTGATCCTGGCTTTGGCTGCCTTTGCATACTGGGCGCACCTGCGAGGCTTTCTGACCCTTGGCCGGCAGGGGCGGCACTACCGAGCCGCCTACCGAGGACTCCGTAAGTTGATGAGAAGTCCCCCCACCTCGGATAACTTGCGTTCAGGCTTTCTGCTGCTGCATCGGGCTTTTGAGCAAACTCTCGGCAAACCTTTGTTCGCTGAGGATTTGCCCCGCTTTTTTGAGCAGCATCCTGATTATCAATCTCTGCGCGGCGAAATCGAGTCCTGCTTCAAGGCGTCGTATCTACTGTTCTTCGGCAGTTCCTTGCCCTCGGAAAGTTTTGATCTGGCACGGCTGAGTGCCCTTGCGCTTGCCTGTTTGCGGCTGGAACGACAGCGAAGTTAGCCATGTCCTTTTCCCAACCCCTCTGGTTCTGGCTGGCTCCGCTGGCACTCCTTCCCGTGCTGCGTTCCCTTCATCACGGGAATATGTACACCTGGAATGGTTTGCTCCCCCATGATTCTCTTTCCAGCTTGGTGCGTGTGGTCATTCTTGTCCTTGGTTTGATGGCCATGCTGCTGCTGATCAGCGGCCTGTCCGGTCTGTTTCGTGGTGAATATTCAATTCCACGCTCCGGGTATGGGGCGAATCTGGTGCTGTTACTGGATCGAAGCCGCAGCATGGACGACAGCTTTGCCGGTCGTTCTCCGTCCGGAGCCGAGGAATCCAAATCGCGCGCCGCGGTTCGGTTTCTGGAGGGCTTCATCAATCGTCGGCCGCATGATCGCATTGGAGTGGCCGCATTCAGCACATCACCACTGTTTGTGCTCCCTCTTTCGTACAATCGGGAAGCGACTCTGGCAGCCGTCAGAGCATCCGCACTGCCGGGATTGGCGCAAACTCACATCGCCAAGGGCCTGGCCATGGCATTGTCTTACTTCGCCGAAGATCAACCCAGCGGTTCGCGTGGCATCGTGCTGGTTTCGGATGGTGCGGCGGTGATCGACACCGACAGCGAAGCCTTGCTGAGAACCAGTTTTCAGCAGTGGCGCCCCCATGTGTACTGGATATTTCTCAGAACCGCTGGCAATCCCGGTCTCTTTGATAGTCCGCCGCCCGGAGAGGACACGCCGCAGGCACGACCCGAGCGTCACCTGCATCTTTTTTTTGAAAGCCTCGGATTGCCCTACCGTGCCTATCAAACCGAGAACCCGGAGGATGTTGGCAAGGCCATCGCCGATATCGATCGTGCCGAAAAGGCACCCTTTACCTATCAGGATAAACACCCTCGTCAGGATTTAAGGGGATGGTGTTTTGGACTCGCGGCAATGGCGTTGCTCATCCTGCTGGTATTCAAGCGCCTGGAAATTCGCTTGTGAACAAGGCGCCTCCGATCCGCACGATACTTGCTTTTCTGGCAGGTGGCATTGCTCTGGCGATCTTCTCGGCCGCGATTTGGCAATATCGTCAGGCCAGCCTTATTGGTGAGGCCATCGAAACCTTGTTGTCCGGTCACGATATCGGACCCGAGCGTCGTTTCGGAGCGCCCGCCAAGGTCCGTCTCGCCTATGCCGTTTATCTGATTGGGCGTGAGGATTACCGCGGAGCCGAGCAGCTGCTGGCCGAATTGGGACAGTCCGCCGATGCCGAGGTAGCGGACCAAGCTTTATATAACCTCGGTAACGTCTATCTCCGCCGGGCCATCGCCGCAGTCGAACAGGATCAGCCAACTCAGGCCGGGACTTTGGCGGAGTTGGCCAAACAGGCCTACAGGCGTGCCTTGCGCATTCGGCCCGAACATTGGTCAGCAAAATACAACTATGAAGTCGCGGCCCGGCTGATGCCCGATTTCGATCGTATCGATGTCCAGGGGGAAGACTCCCCGGAAGAGGAAGCGTCTCCCCGTAAGCTCTGGACACGCGTGCCCGGTATTCCCAGGGGATTACCCTGATGCGACGTTGGCTGCCAACGGGGTTCACGGAGTGGTGTCTGGCCGGGGCGCTCATATTGTCGCTGATGGCCTGTCTGCCGCTCGGCGTTCAAACGCAGGGGGGCGCATTCAGCTATCTGGCGGTGGTGGATATCACTCGCAGCATGAATGTAACGGACTACCGACTTGGTAACCGAATGGTGAGCCGCCTGGATTTTGTCAAAGAGGAACTGCGAAGCGTCTTGGCGCAACTGCCTTGTGGTTCCCATCTGGCTCTGGGTATTTTCACCGAGCGGAATACGACGCTGCTATTTGAGCCCATTGAGGTTTGCGAGGGCTTTCAGGATATTGACGGGGCGCTGGAACGGCTGGATTGGCGCATGGCCTGGGCCGCCGATAGCAGGATCGCCTCGGGCTTGCTGGATGCTTTCAAATCCTTGGCGGCGTTTGACGCCGATGTACTGTTCTTCACGGACGGGCAGGAAGCGCCCCCTTTGAATCCGCGCTACCGAACGCGTTTTGATGAGATGCGTGGCCGTCTGCAGGGAATGATAGTGGGTGTGGGTGGCTCGACACCCATGCCGATACCCAAGTTTGATGACACCGGCAAATCGATAGGTTTCATCGGCAAGGATGATGTGCCCCAGCGCTCAACCTTTGGCCTGTCGGAAATGGCGCCCGAGGACATCGAAGGTTATCACGCTCGCAACGCTCCGTTCGGCAATGCTCCGTCGGGCGGAATCGAACATCTCTCCGCGCTTCAGGAAAGCTATCTGACTGAATTGTCTAGGGAAACTGGTATGGGTTATCTGCGCCTTGAGGAGGGGAGGCTGGCTCCGGCCTTGTTGGATGCCAGAAAAGCCAGACCCGCCCGAGTTTATCGGGATTTACGCTGGGTTCCCGCCAGTCTCGCCCTGATGTTGTCGGTGTTGGCTTATGCCGGTACCGCATGGATGGCTGCGATTAGCCGGAAAAAGCTCGTGAATCCAGGGTTTACGAGGCGTGATCCCTTTCAATTCTGGCACCGAAAACTGCTGTCGTTGATCCGCCCGGCCGATCATCCTTCTTCTTCACCACGTTAAACAGGAGTACATCATGTCTGCAAAGTATCGCGGGGGCTGGTCAGTCCTAGCATTGATTCTGCCCTTGGTCACCATGGCACATGGGCCGACCCCGCAGAAAATCGTGGAAACCATCGAGATAGCCGCCCCTGTTGACAAGGTTTGGGCTATCGCAGGAGATTTCGGCGGTGTCTCTCAATGGAACTCCCTGCTGAAATCCAGCGAAGCCACCAATGGCAATCAGCCTGGTTCCAGTCGCACACTGGTATTCGCCAATGGTGAAGCATTGAAGGAGGACCTGGATTCCTATGACGCCGCGAAACATGAATACCAATACCGAATGGGCGAACCCAACGTCAAGGCAATGCCAGCCAGCTCCTATTCCGTTGTTTTCCGAGTTACGACAACGGAAAAGGGTTCCCAGGTTGAATGGAAAAGCCGTGCTTATCGAGGTGATACGGGAAATGAACCGCCGGAAGCGTTGAACGATGAGGCCGTCACATCCGCAATGCAGAAATTTTTCTCGACTGGGCTCGGCGAACTCAAGACCAAGGCCGAGAATTCGCCATGAAACCCGGCGGGATGAGGTGCGGCTCAGGAACTATTCCCGACAGCATCAGTGCGTTTAACCGTATCAAGTGATCCGCGATCTTATTATGATTCGAGTGCCCAAGTGGGCGACTTTCGTTAAAAAAGTAAAGGAGAAACTATGATTTGGGAAAAACCTGTCTACAAGGATATGCGCTTTGGCTTCGAGGTCACGATGTATATCCTGAATCGTTGAGTTAATTTGGATATAAAGGGGTGGCCAATAACGGTCGCCCCTTTTTCTTTATCCCGATTAAAACCGGACTATGCCATGCTGTAAGGCAATCAGAACCAGATCGGAATTAGTACCGACATTCAGCTTTTCCTTGATCAGGGAAGCATAATTGGAGGCCGTCTTGAATCCGAGCTTCAACTCATCCGCCGCTTGTCGAGTACTGTAACCGCGAGCAAGCAAACAAAATACATCAAACTCCCTTGCGGTGAGCGTGTTAAGCACCGATATGGAATCATCCTCCTTGGAGTAACGCTGGACAACTAGTCTTTGTGCCAGTTCCGGTTCAATGTAGGTTTCATTATTGCTGGTTCTTAGAACGGCCTCCACGAGCAATTCGGGTGCGCTGCTTTTGGTTATATACCCTTTTGCTCCAGTTTCTAGGGCTCTATTCACATATACGGTTTCATCGTACATACTGAAAATCAGAATCCTGGCCGACGGATCTCGAGCCAGTATCCTTCGCGTTGCGGCAAGTCCGCCGATACCAGGCAGATTCAAATCCATGATGATGACTCTGGGCTTTCGCTCGTGGTAGAGCTGACAGGCTTCCTCTCCGCTGGCGGCTTCGCATAGCACGTTAATCTTGTCGGATTGAGCGAGCAGCATGCGATAACCGGCCCTGACGACGGCGTGATCGTCAACCAGCATGACTGAAGTAATTGGCTTATTCATTGCGGCGGTTCATCGGTATCTTGATGTCTATGGAAACCCCTTGACCGAGTTTAATGAGCCGGTCGTTTCCCTAGGAAAAGTTCCTGAAATGAGGTAGTCACAGGCATGAGTCCGACTGCTCAGGGTGGGTTTGATCCTCGGTGAGTTGTCCCGGTGTCAGTAATCGATGTTCATAAGCCAGCTTGACCAGTTCGGTATTGGTGCTGACTCCCAGTTTTTCCTTGATGATGGTGACGTAGTTGCCCACCGTCTTGACGCTGATGCTCAGCGCTGTCGCGGTGTCGCGGACACTGTGACCCTGGGCCATCAGGCAGAAGATGTCGAACTCCCGGGGCGTCAATCCGGCGATGGGGTCCTGTGTGGGGGGAGTTTTTCCTCGTGTGGCAGTGGACTGGATATTCAGATTCGGGTCGATGAATGTCACTCCGCGACTGCAGGCAAGCACGGCTTCCACCAGCACTTCGGGGTGGCTGCTTTTGCAAAGATAACCCAGCGCACCAGCATCCAGCGCCCGGCTGACGTAAACGCCCTCGTCGTGAATGCTGAACACTAGGATCCTTGCCTGCCGATCGCGGTGGATAATGCGCCGGATCGCTTCAAGCCCGCCAAAACCAGGAAGATTCAAATCCATGATGACCAGGTCCGGTTGTTGTCTGGCGTACTTTTCACAACCCTCTTCACCGGTCGCTGCCTCGGCGATCACCTCAAGACTCTCGGTCTGACTCAGCAGGAGTTTGTAGCCGGCCCGGACCACGGCATGGTCATCCACCAGCAGGATGCGGACGGGTGAGCTCATGGGCCCGACTCGCTGCAGGGAATCAGAATGCGAAGGATAAGACCCTCGCCGGGACGGGTCTCCAGCGCGAAGCGACCACCCAGGCTCGAGACCCGTTCCCTCATGCCATTCAGGCCAAAGCCCTTGGCGTGATTGCGGGGGTCGAAACCCTGGCCATCATCACGCATGGTCATCTCGATCATCCGTGAAGCAGGAAGCTGCAAGGATAGCCAGCCCTGACGGGCGTTTGCATGCCTGACCATATTGGTGAGTCCCTCCTGAGCCAGCCGAAAAATCTGCAGGGCGACGTCGGCGCGAATCTGTTTGATGTTCGGGTCACATTCAAGATTGAATTCCATTTCGGGGTGGCTGCTCTGCCACTGTTCAATTAGATCCTGCAGCGCGGCGGCCAGCCCCAGATCTTCGAGCGACATCGGCCGCAAACGTCGCATCATGTTTTTGACGACATGAAATAGCCGGTCGCAAAGCTCGATGATTTGATTCGCCGCCGGGGTAGGGCTCTCAACCGGTTTTCGGAGGCTGGCACCGAGCAGCTTGATGGCGGTCAGGCATTGGCCGAATTCGTCGTGAACTTCCTGAGCCAGTATCCGCCGCTCTTCCTCCTGGATGGCCAGGGAATGTCGGGTGAGCGCCACATTCTCACTTCGAGCCTTACTCAGGGTTTCCGCCAAATGATTGATGCCGCCCGACAGGCGGTCCATTTCGGGTAACGAAAATGAGGGCAAACGATCGTCAAACTCACCTCTTTCGATCTTTTCCAGCCCCATGAGCATGATCTCTACCGGCCCGAAGGCGTGACCTACCGTGAAATGAATCAGGGCATAAATCGAAGCGGCCAGGGCAATGAGGAGAAGGAGAAAGCCGCGCGTTTCCGACCAGGCCTCCATGATTTCGTCATCCGCGTTGGCAGCAATGCGGATGCTTATGGGCGATTTGCCCGGCTGATTGAGGCGACGCTCCACCACCACGGGTTCCGGCGCGACGGCCCATCTGAACCAACCAGGCACCGGACTGGCGGCTTCGCTGCGGCGGGTAGGGAGGGGTGCGGCAGGGAAATCGCCGCCCACCGTGATTTTAAGGTGACGCGTCTTATCGAGCTTGGCCAGTCGTTCCATCCAGTCGGACAGTGAGAGTGCGTGAAGGCTCTCGCCGACCAGTGCCGTTTCGATCAGGCCCAGCGTCAATCGAACGCTAGACTCGGCCTCATTGCGCACCGATTGCCGGGCATCATGAACCGCAAACAGGAAGCCGATTACCAAAATCAACGCCATGGTCAAGCCAATCAGCAGGTTTAGCCGCATACGAAGGCTGAGCTTCGATCTCATGATGAAATGGCGAGTTGGCAAACAGGGCGTTGATGGCGGGTGTTCGGTTATTCCTTGCCGATTTGATAAATCTCCTGCTCATCATCCTCCACAATCCCCCCGGTCACGGCATCGACTTCCAGTTTGGCTTCGCTACCGTCGGCCTTTTCGATGTCGAATTCATAGGATGGGTTGCCATTTGATTCGATTTCAAACTCGGCTTCGACGATTTTGCCGGGATGGGCTTTAAGGGCGATCTCCTGAGCTTGTTTCAGACTGATTTTTGCTTTGGATTTGAACGCGGGATGTTCCGGACTCTCGACTTCCTGTTCCTCCTCAGTGATCAGGCCAGTATTCGCGTCGCACTCGAATTCCATCGTCCGCTCCTTGCCCTCTATCTCAAATTCATAGGTGGGGACGCCACGCTCAGTCTTTAATTCCAGCTTGACCACATCACCCTCCAGTTTGGCTCGGGCAGCCTGAAGGCAGGCCTCCATGCTGACTTTGTTGCTGGGTGGCGGGACTGGCTGAGCAAGCGCCGGATTGGCTTGGAGTATTACGCAGACTAAAGGAATCAGCTTTTTCATGGGTATTTATCTCAATGAGTCGGTGAACGATGGGTCAGAAAAACCCCTCGACGGCTTTCAGCCTAGGAGACGGCTCCCTCATGGTCAAGATTCCATCCAGGCTATTTGCGAATTAAGGAAAAATTCCCATGGGTGGACCCCGGGTAAAAGTGAAAAATAGCCTCATTACTTGAGCGCGGCTTCGGGTGTTGCAAAGTGGCTTTCACTGACCTGATTTAGCTTGACGGGCCATGGCACACACTAAGGCATTGAACTGGCATGTACCGCCCGAGGTGGGTACATTTTTTGAGGTGGCCTCGCTGACCTGTTTTTATCTGGCCTTTCTTATTATCTTGGTTGGAGTGGGTAAGGCATTGAAATCCTGCGCGGCTGCAAAAAGACGCGGTCGCAAGCGGTGCAGAAATGCGCGATCAAAAAGATAACAGGAGACAATCTTCCTGGATCTTCCCTCGTCCTAATGGCTGCCATCTTGCCTGAGGGTAGCTTGCGCTGGCCAAGGCTCCGGTTCGACTTTCCGGGGGTGCCGAATTATTATAGCCAGCCGACTCTTCGAGCCTCGGCCCTCCCTGTTAACGACCAGACCCGATATGGAACCTTCTCTCGCAGACATGTTGCTTCCCGGTCTCAAGCTGATGATTACCGGCATGGGGATCGTCTTCCTGTTCCTGGCCTTGCTGGTCTGGATCATCGGCATCACGGCCCGGTTGGTGCAGTCGGTGAATCCCCAGCCGGAGCAAAACCGTCGCGCCGGATTGGCGGTGGAGCCTGATGAAGCCGAACTCGTGGCTGTGATTGCAGCGGCCCTGCAACGGCACCGCCTTCCCTAGCGCGCATGACGATTCCCTTCTCGCTTGCGGTCAAGTAGACAAACACAAGGATCGACTATGGCTAAACCTCTGGGTATTACCGATGTGGTGCTGCGTGATGCGCACCAGTCGTTGCTGGCAACTCGCCTGCGGATTGATGACATGCTGCCGATTTGCGGCAAGCTGGACAAGGTGGGCTTCTGGTCGCTAGAGAGCTGGGGTGGGGCCACCTTCGATGCCTGCATTCGCTATCTTGGCGAAGATCCCTGGGATCGACTGCGCGAACTGAAGAAAGCCTTGCCGAAGACTCCGCTGCAGATGTTGTTACGGGGGCAGAATCTTCTGGGATACCGTCATTACGCTGATGATGTGGTCGACAAATTTGTCGAGCGTTGCGCCGTGAATGGGGTGGATGTGTTCCGCATCTTTGATGCCGTCAATGATCCGCGCAATTTCGAGCGTGCCATCAGGGCAACTATTGCCAATGGCAAGCATGCCCAGGGCACCATTTCCTATACAGTGAGCCCGGTGCACACCATCGAGACGTGGGTTGATCTGGCCAAGCGTCTCGAAGACATGGGCTCGCATTCCATTGCCATCAAAGATATGGCAGGACTCCTAAAGCCCTATGAGGCCTTTGAACTGGTTACCCGCCTGAAGAAGGCGGTCAAGGTGCCGATCCACATGCAGTGCCATGCGACCACCGGGCTGAGCACAGCTACCATCATGAAGGCAGCCGAGGCCGGGATCGACAATGTCGATACTGCCATCTCCTCGATGAGTATGACCTATGGCCACAGTGCGACTGAGGCGGTCGTGGCGGCCCTTGAAGGTCAGGAGCGCGATACGGGACTGGACCTGAAATTGCTGGAGGAAATCGCCGCCTACTTCCGTCACGTTCGTAAGAGGTATGCCAAGTTTGAGGGAAGTCTGCGGGGTGTGGATAGCCGCATCCTGGTTGCCCAGGTGCCGGGTGGCATGCTTACCAATATGGAAAGCCAGCTCAAGGAGCAGGGCGCCCTGGATCGCTTCGACGAGGTGCTCAAGGAAATCCCCAAGGTCCGCAAGGACCTCGGCTATATCCCTCTGGTGACACCCACCTCGCAGATCGTGGGTAGCCAGGCCGTCATCAATGTAATGATGGGGGAACGCTATAAATCCATCACCAAGGAAACACAAGGTGTGCTGAGGGGCGAGTACGGGGTTACGCCGGCCCCGGTCAACAAGACCCTGCAAAAGAAGGTGCTGGGGTCCGACAAGCCGATTACCTGCCGTCCAGCCGATTTGCTGGATCCGGAACTCGACAAGTTGACTGCCGAACTGAAGTCCCAGGCCGAGAAGGATGGCGTGAAGCTGGCTCAGAACCAGATTGACGATGTTTTGACGTATGCCCTGTTTCCGCAGATCGGCTTCAAGTTTCTTCAGAATCGCGGCAACTCGGCCGCCTTTGAACAGGCGCCGCAAGCCGATGCCCTGGCCGAGGCCGCTCCCGCGCAAACTGCCGCCGGCGAGTTCGATGTCACCGTCAACGGGCGCAGCTATCGGGTAGAGGCCCCCAGCGCCGGGATCATGAGTATCAATGGGCGCAACTACAAGGTAGATATTGCGGCGGCCGGGACCAAACCCATGGAATCCAGTAAGGCCAGCAAGGGCGAGGGCGAAGTGGTCAAGGCACCCATGGCGGGCCATATCCTGCGCATCAATGTGACGCCCGGTCAGCATGTCGAGCCCAATACGGTAGTCATTGTGATGGAAGCCATGAAAATGGAGACGGAAATTCGCACTCGAACCGGAGGCATTGTTTCCAATATTACCGTCAAGGTCGGGGAAACCGTGGCCTCCCAAGACGATCTGCTGACGCTGGAATGAGGTAAACAATGGACGCTTTGATTCAGCTGTGGGCGAGCACGGGCCTGTCCAACTTTCAGTCCGGACAGGTAGTCATGATGATCGTCGGCTTTGCGCTGCTTTACCTGGCGATCAAGAAAGAGTTCGAGCCCCTGCTGCTATTGCCGATCGGCTTTGGTGCAGTTCTCAGTAACATCCCTGTTGCGGGGATCGCGGAGGAGGGCGGCCTGCTGGCCTATCTGTATCTGGGTATCAAGTCCGGCATCTTTCCGCTGCTGATTTTCATGGGTGTTGGCGCCATGACCGATTTCGGCCCCATGCTGGCCAATCCCAAGACCTTGCTGCTGGGGGCCGCTGCCCAATTCGGTATCTTCGGCACGCTGTTTGGCGCGCTTGCGCTGAATTTGTTGCCCGGCATTCACTTTACCTTCAAGGATGCCGCTGCCATCGCCATTATTGGGGGTGCGGATGGTCCGACCTCGATTTATGTGGCCTCCAAGCTGGCGCCCGAGCTACTCGGTGCGATAGCGGTGGCGGCTTATTCCTATATGGCGCTGGTCCCATTGATTCAGCCACCGATCATGCGCGCGCTGACCACAGAGGACGAACGTCTCATCGAGATGGCGCAGCTGCGGCATGTCAGCCGGCTGGAGAAGATCATTTTTCCCGGAATTCTATTGCTCCTCACTGCCCTGCTGTTGCCATCGGCGGCCCCTTTGATCGGTATGTTCTGTTTGGGAAATCTGGTGCGGGAATGCGGCGTGGTTGAGCGATTGAGCAAGACCGCACAGAACGAGCTTATCAATATCGTGACGATTTTCCTGGGTCTCTCGGTGGGCTCCAAACTCAGCGCCGATCAGTTTCTCCGACCCGAGACGCTCGGGATTCTCGGGCTGGGTGCCGTGGCTTTCAGCTTCGGCACGGCGTCGGGGGTGCTGATGGCCAAGCTGATGAATGCCATTTCACCACTTAACAAGATTAATCCGCTGATCGGTGCAGCCGGTGTTTCCGCCGTTCCCATGTCAGCGCGGGTCGCCAACAAAGTCGGTCAGGAATCCAATCCGCATAACTTCCTGCTGATGCATGCCATGGGGCCGAACGTTGCCGGTGTCATCGGTTCGGCGGTGGCGGCCGGTGTGTTGCTGGCGCTGGTGCAGTAACCGTGAACCGTCGGGTGGCGATCACAACCGACGCGGATTCAACATTCAACAAGGGCGGGAATCTTTTGAGATCCCGCCCTTTCTGTTTCTGGCGTATCGCCTCTATGGCCGGGTCTGTCGTTTGCTCATGAAAGTGCTCCATGTCGAGGGAGGCCGAAATCTTTACGGGGGCGCCCACCAGCTTTTGCTGCTGATCGAAGGGCTCAAGGGCAGAGCTGTCGAGAATGTGCTGGCCTGCCGCACGGGAAGCGAACTGGCGGAAGCCGCCCGACCGTTTGCCGAAGTTCGCGCGATCAAGATGAAGGGTGATCTCGATGTGGGTTTGATCCACCGGCTGTCCCGGATCATTCATGAAACCCGGCCGGACATTGTCCATCTGCATAGCCGCATCGGTGCCGATGTGATGGGTGGCATCGCGGCCCGTCTGGCCGGTGTGCCCGTGGTGCATTCCCGGCGGGTGGACAATCCGGAAAGCCGATTGGCCGTGGCCCTGAAATATCGGCTGCATGATCGCGTCATCGCGATTTCCGCTGGGATTGAGCGCGTTTTGCTCAGCGAAGGATTGCCGGCCGATAAGTTACGCTGCGTGCGGGATGCGATTGAAATCACTCCCGTGGTTCAGTGTCCCGAGCGTGACTGGTTCCATCGGGAATTTGGATTGCAGACCGGAACGCTGACGCTCGGCGTGGTTGCACAGTTGATCCAACGGAAGGGGCATCATGTCCTGCTGGAGGCGCTGCCTGAAGTGTTGGCCCGCTTCCCGCAAGTGAAGGTACTGTTCTTTGGCAAGGGACCGCTCGAAACCGAATTGCGCAATATTGTCGAGCGGATGAGGTTGTCGGGTCAGGTCCATTTGGCCGGGTTTCGCGATGATCTGGCCCGAGCCCTGCCATGCCTGGATATCCTGGTGCATCCGGCGCTGAGGGAGGGGCTGGGTGTGTCGCTCCTGCAGGCTTCTTGTGCGCGTTTGCCGATCGTGGCCTCGAGGGTCGGGGGTATTCCGGAGGCAGTTCGCGATGGCGAAACGGGTCTGCTGGTCGAGCCTGGTAATCCGGTCGATCTGGCGCAGGCGCTGACCCGGTTGCTCGGTGATGATGCTCTGCGTCAGCGTCTGGGGCAGGCGGGTCGGCAGTGGGTCGAGGAGGCCTTTTCCGCGGATCTGATGGTCGATGGCAATCTTACGGTTTATCGCGAACTTGTTGGGGCTTGAATGCCCAATCTCCCCGCTTGGTCAAGATTTTCTGTCTCAAGTATGATGCACCGCTGCCAAGGATGATGCCTTTGGCGACGCGTTCATTCGGTCTGACCTTGGGCCTTGGTTTTTTTGATATTTGTCTTTCGGAGATTGACGCATGATCGAGAGTAAATCTGGATATTTCAGAACCTGCATGCTGGCTGTGTTGATGGTGGGGATCCTGTCTGGCTGTACTCACGTCAACCCGGCGACCGGCCAATCAGAGATTGATTACGGTGCCACGGCGGGCATTGCAGGCGCAGCGATGGGTGCGGCAGCGCTGGGTGTTGCGCTGAGCAATAACGATGACGATCGTTATTATGGCGGACCCGGCTACTACGGTGGACCTGGCTACTACGGCGGGGGTGGTGCCTATGGAGTCAGTCGGGGGCACAACACCTACAACAAGACCAACAACGTCTATGTCAACAACAATAAACAGTTAACCAATCGACGGGCCGTAAACCGCCCTGCGGGCACTAACCGGAATCGGACACAGGCGAGAACGGGTGGGCTGAATCGGAGTGCTGCCAATGTCAACCGCGCAGCCAGACCAGTCAAGGCGCCAAAAGCCCGTCATAGATAGCATTCCGTAGAGTGTGCCGCCATTCTCCCAATGGCCAATAACCCCAATCAGGTGAATTTATGTTGCGAGTTATTCTGCTTTCCTGTTTTGCATTGACCCAGATGCCCGTCGCGGCCTGGGCAAGACCCAACAAAGAAGCGCCCGTAGTCAAACCGATAGAGAACTACCGGTTTGAGACCCAGTTGGGCCGAGTCGATCAGCGAGTCATCAAACTGGTGGGCGAGGACAAGCAAAAATCCTTGCGCCAGATGGCCGAGGCGACGGTGCTTTCAGATTTTTGCCCCATGGTGAAGGTGGACAGGGACAAGTTCCAGAAGGACTTCGATGGACTGGCGACGTCCAATATCAAGCGCAAGCCAGCCGACCAGCGCGATCTCGAAAACAAGCTGATGACCTTCTTTGGCGTTTATGTCGGTCTTCTGATTGCCGAAGGCGTCGAGAGCGATGTCCAGTTCTGTGAATTGGCCAGTCAGATACAGAGAAATCAGGGACCGGTCAGCCACTACTGGTTAGCCGATGCCCCGGCTGCTGCAATGGCTGCACCGACGGCACCCGTCGCCAACAAGTGATCTCCTGTGCTCCCCGGCTTTGCCCTATCGTTGGCGTGGTCGGGGGTGTGTCTTGGCAGTGATTTGGGGGCAGTCGCGTTAGAAAAACCCCCCAGCCCCCAACCGGATAAGACACAAGCCCCCTTTTACAACAGCGTCAGTAAGGCCGGATAGGACTCGCACAGCCGTTGCCTGAAATCCTCCAGATGCTCGGCATTCCGCTGCTCACGAGGTGTGGCGATCGGAATGTCGGCCAGTACCCTCGCGGGCGAACTTGAGAGAAAAACCAGCCGATCGGCCATTTCCACCGCTTCCGCCAGGTCGTGCGTCACGAACAGAACGGTATGCGGCCGCTCCCTCCACAGTCGAATGATCAGTTCGCGGATGCGTCGCGCCGTCGGTGGGTCCAGCGAAACCAGGGGTTCGTCCATCAAGAGCAGGTCGGGACTGACGGCGAATGCCCGAACCAGTGCCGCCCTACGACTCATTCCAACTGAAAGCCGCTCCGGATAAAGAGTCTGAGCGTCTTTGAGACCCACGACCTCGAAAAGGTGGTCCACATAGCCGGAATCATGGTCCGGCGGCAGGGCCAGTTCGATGTTTTCCCGCACCGTGCGCCAAGGCAGCAGGCGGGGATTCTGGAAGACATAGCCGAGGCGTGGTTTTACCCCGCAGCGGATGGTCCCCGTATAGTTGGGGTCCAGTCCCGCTACCAGATTCAACAGCGTGGTTTTGCCGCAACCAGAAGCGCCGACCAGACCGACAAACTCTCCCGAGCTTACGCTGAGTTTCAGGTTTTCGATGACGGCATTGGACGGCGAATCGGACCGGTCCCCCGATTGATATTCCTTGTGATGGATGTCGATATCCAGATGGGTCATCGGCGCCACCGTTGTGCCTGGCGATCGAGTGGTCGCAACAGCGCCCATTCAATCAGTTGCACCACCAGAATAAAGGCAATGGAGTAGGCGAGAATGCCGGTCACGTCGAACATCTGAAAAAACAGGTGGAGTTGATACCCCATGCCGTCGCTGCGCCCAAGCAATTCCACCACCAGAATGATTTTCCAGATCAGCGCCAAGCCGGTGCGGGCGGCGGTGAGCACGAAGGGAAACAGCTGAGGCCAGATGACATGACGCAGCGTCTTGATTCGGCCGAACCCATAGACTTCGGCCATTTCCAGCAGGTCGCGGTTCAGGTGCCGGGTGCCCTCGCGCAGGGTCACAATCACGTTGGGTAATTTGTTGATGACCACGGCGGTAATCGCAGCGGCCTCCACCAGCCCAAACCAGACATAACAAAGGATGATGGTGACCAAAGCCGGAATATTCAGCGCAATCACCAGCCAGCTGTCAAAAAACCGGTCCACATTAGGTTGCCTGCCAAGCGCAATGCCGATGGCCGTGCCCAGAACGAGCGCAACTATAAAGCTGATGGCCAGTCGAGCCAGCGTGATGCCCAGATGATGAGGCAAGCGAGCGGACAGGATCTCACTACCCAGCACCTTAAAGACGGCAGATGGCCCAGGTAGCAAAACGGAATTCGCCGTTGCCGCCGCCGCTTGCCACAGTGCCAGCAAGGCCAGAATCGACAGCAGGGGGGTAAGCAGGCTTCGGGTCATCAACACGGAATGGCTGTGGAGTGACAGCGCGCCCGGTTCGACGGCCTGTCGGAAGCGCAGTATTGTAAGCCACGAAGCCAATCACCCAACATGCGAATCAGTCGATGACGATGCAGACAGAGATGACGCAAGCCGACCAGAGCGCCCAGCCCGCGGCCGAACACCTGCCGCAAAATGTGGAAACGAGTACCCGTCTGAAGTTAAGACGGGTGGCCATCGACACCTACCACGAGAACGTCGCCTACATGCATCGCGACTGCTCGGTCTATCGTGTGGAAGGATTTCAGGCACTGGCGAAGGTGCGGGTGAGTTGTGGCGAGCAAAGCATCGTGGCTGTGCTCAACGTGGTCGATGATGATCGGATTGTCGGCACGCATGAACTGGGTCTTTCCGAACAAGCCTTCGGACAGCTCTGTGTCGGCGATGACGGTTCCGTTCAGGTTGCCCAGGCCGAACCGCCGGCCTCGATGGACGCGGTGCGGCGCAAGATCGGCGGGCACCGGCTCGATCTGGAGGATTACCGGGCCATCACCCTGGATATTGCCCATAGCCGCTACTCCAAGATGGAAATGGCCGCGTTCCTGGTCGCCACGGGCCAGAACGGTCTCGACCGGGATGAGGTGTTCATGCTCACCCGCGCCATGCTGGAAACCGGCACCCGCATCGACTGGAATGAACCGCTGGTCGTCGACAAGCATTGTATCGGTGGTGTCCCCGGCAATCGCACCTCCATGCTGGTCGTACCCATCGTCGCCGCACACGGCATGCTGATTCCCAAGACCTCCAGTCGCGCCATCACCTCGCCGGCCGGCACGGCCGACACCATGGAAGTGCTGGCGACCGTAGACATTGCCCCCGAGATGCTGGACCGACTGGTGCGGCATGAGCGCGGGTGTCTGACCTGGGGCGGGACCACGCGGTTGGCGCCGGTCGATGATTTGCTCATCTCGGTCGAACGGCCGCTGGGTATTGATTCGCAGGGCCAGATGGTGGCCTCCATCCTCTCCAAGAAACTGGCGGCCGGTTCCACGCATTTGCTGCTGGATATCCCTGTCGGCCCGACCGCCAAGGTACGGCACATGCGCGAGGCCATGCAGTTGCGCAAGCTGTTCGAATATGTCGGCGACCACATGGGCTTGCATCTGGAAGCGATCATCACCGACGGCCGGCAGCCGGTCGGCAAGGGCATCGGACCGGTGCTGGAAGTGCGCGACGTCTTGCAGGTGCTGCAGAACGACCCCGCCGCGCCGGTGGATCTGCGGGAGAAATCGCTGCGTCTGGCCGGCCGCATCATCGAGTTCGACCCGGATGTGCGCGGAGGCCAGGGTTACGCCATCGCCCGGGAGATTCTCGAATCCGGCCGCGCCCTGCAGAAGATGGACCGTATCATCAAGGCCCAGGGAGAAAAAACCGACCGGCCGGGATTGGGCCGGCTGAGTTTTGATGTTTGCGCCAGCATGGCGGGAACCGTCACCGCCATCGATAACTTCTTTCTCGCCCGCCTGGCGCGGCTGGCTGGCGCGCCCATTTCACCCGGGGCCGGGGTCGACTTGTTCCGCAAGCTGGGAGATCGCGTCGAGCAAGGCGAGCCTTTGTACCGCCTGTATGCCGAGTTTCCCTCCAATTACGAATTTGCCCGTGACTTTGTGGCAAAAGGCTCGGGCTATACGATTGGCGAAGCCGATCTGGCCCCGCGCTACTATGTCGATTTTTGACGTTTTGCTACTGGGCTTCTCGGAGTCCAGCCCAATGGCGCCTTGGGTTGCAGAGGCCGCCGGATTGTCCTAAGCCATTGCCCAGAACCAGCACCAGGGCGACCGCTCCGTGGTGATCCGTCTACCCGAGGCGGTTTCATATCAGGAGCGGACCCTGATTCTGCTGGACGACATGGCCAGCCCCGTCGCACTTTGTTAACGGCCGCAGAACAGGCCAGGGCTCGCGGTGCCAGGGAAATCTGCGTGCTGGTCACGCATGCCCTGTTCGTCAACGACAACCTCGAACACCTGCCTGAGTCGCCGATTACGAGTATCGGGAGCAGCGACAGCATCCCGCATGAAACCAATGTCGTCAGCCTGGCCAAGCTTCTGGCTCACTCCTTGAGTGGGCTCAACGATAGTTAGAGGTCATCGTCCATTTCGTGCGGCAATCTGTTGCTATCCGCCCAACAGGCTGACAGCAATTCCGCCTGAGCGAGCACGGTCTTCACGGCTTCCTCCTGCAGATCCGGCGGATAACCGTGTCTTTTCAGAATGCGCTTCACGATCACCCGTATCTTCGCCCGGGCACTTTCGCGCAGCGTCCAGTCGATGGTCACGCTTTTCCGCACCTGGGTGATTAGCTCGGCGGCGATTAACTTCAATTCCGGCACCCCGAGCGCCCGCACGGCGGATTCATTGGTAGCGAGGGCGTCGTAAAAGGCGATTTCATCCTCGGTCAGACCGAGATCCTCGCCCCGTTTGGTGGCGGCATCGAGTTCCTTAGCGAGTCGGATGAGTTCCTCAATCACCTCCATCGTCGAGATGGCCCGGTTGTGATAGGCGTTGAGCGTCTTCTTGAGCTTCTCGCTGAAGACCTGGCTCTGCACGAGGTTGCGTTTGGAGCGGACCTTGAGTTCGTCCTTGAGCAGCTTCTCCATTAACTCGGCGGCGACGTTCTTGTGCTTGAGGCCGCGCACTTCGGCGAGGAACTGGTCGCTCAGGATCGAAATGTCCGGCTTGGGCAGACCGGCGGCGGTGAAGACGTCGATCACGTGGCCTTCGGTGGTGATGGCCTTGCTCACGAGTTGGCGGATGGCGGCGTCGATCTGCTCGGGCGTCTTCCGGTTGGTACTGCTTTGCTTGTTCAGCGCGGCTTGCAGGGTTTGAAAGAAACTCACGTCGTCGCGGATCTCCGTCGCCGCATCGCTGGCGGCGCAGAGGGCAAAGGCGCGGGAGAGTTCCGTCACCACCTGCACCCAGCGTTTCTTGCCGTCTTCCTGTTCGAGGATGTGTTCCTGTCCGGCAGGGATGAGCGCGAGGCGTTCCGTGGGTTTGCCCGTCGTCCACTTGTTCCATGAAAACCCGTGCATCAGGTCGCAGGCGATGCCGTGTTTCTCCAGCATCACGGCGATGGCTTGCGCGGTGTCGAAGGTCGGATTCCCCTGGCCGCCGCTCTCGGTGTAGGTGATGAGCGCCTTCTTGAGCTGATCGGCGAGGCCGAGGTAATCCACCACCAACCCGCCCGGCTTGTCGCGGAAGACGCGGTTCACACGGGCGATGGCCTGCATGAGGCCGTGGCCTTGCATCGGCTTGTCGGCATACATCGTGTGCAGGCAGGGCGCGTCGAAACCGGTCAGCCACATGTCGCGCACGATCACGATCTTGAAGGGGTTCTTCGCGTCCTTGAACTGGTTCGCCAGATCCCGCCGCTTCTGCTTGTTGCCGATGTGCTTCTGCCACTCGGGACCATCCTCGGCGCTGCCGGTCATGACGACTTTCAGCGTCTCCTCCGCCCATTCGGGCCGCAGCTTGATCAACGCGTCGTAGAGGTCCACACAGATGCGGCGGCTCATGCAGACGATCATCGCCTTGCCGTCCATTGCCTCCACGCGCTTCTCGAAGTGCGCCACCAGATCGGCGGCCACGAGCGCGATGCGTTTCGGATCGCCCACCAGCGCCTCCAGCGCGGCCCACTTCGTCTTGAGCTGTTCCTTCTTCGTCAGCTCCTCGCCTTCGGTGATCTCCTCAAACTCCGCGTCGAGCTTCGGTAACTGGGCGGCGTTCAGGCTGAGTTTGGAAATGCGGCTCTCGTAATAGATCGGCACCGTGGCTTTGTCGGCGACGGCGCACTGGATGTCGTAGATGCTGATGTAATCGCCGAAGACCGCCCGCGTGTTGGCGTCAGTCTTTTCGATGGGCGTGCCGGTGAAACCGATGAACGAGGCATTGGGCAAGGCATCACGCAGATTGCTGGCGAAGCCGTAAGACATCTCGCCGGTCTTCTCATTCACCCTGCCGCCAAAGCCATACTGACTCCGGTGGGCTTCATCGGCGATCACCACGATGTTCTGGCGCGCGCTCAGCTCGGGCATTGCTTCGCCGCGTTCCGGCATGAACTTGTGGATGGTGGTGAACACCACGCCGCCGCTCGCCCGGTTCAGCAGCTCGCGCAGATGTTCGCGCCCATTGGCCTGCACCGGTAGCTGGCCGAGGATGTCTGCACAGCGCTGAAACTGGCCGAAGAGCTGGTCGTCCAGATCATTTCGATCGGTTAGTACCACCAGCGTGGGGTTCTGCATTGCCGGATGACGCACCACGCGCGCCGCGTAGAAGAGCATGGAGAAACTCTTGCCACTGCCCTGTGTATGCCACACCACGCCAGCGCGACGGTCGCCCGGCTTACCACCGTGCATGCGGCCCGCCCAGTACGTACCGGCATCCTCACGCGAATCCTTGCACAGCTGCAGCTGCAGCTGCAGCATGCCGCTGGCGCGCACTGTTTCCTCCAACGCAGCATTTACCGCGTGGAACTGGTGGTAGCCCGCGATGATCTTGTGCAGCCTACCCGAGTCCGGGTCTTCCTCGAAGACGATGAAGTGCTGGAGCAAATCGAGGAAGCGCTGCCGCTCGAACACGCCGCGTACAAGCACCTTGAGTTCCGGCGACGTTTTCGGCGCATCGCCTTCGCCGTCGATGGTGCGCCAGACCTTGAACCACTCCTGGTTAGCCGTCAGGGAGCCGATGCGAGCCTGCAATCCGTCGCTCACCACCAGTGCTGCGTTGTAATGCAGCAGCGAGGTGATCTCCTCCTTGTAGGTTTGCAACTGCGCATAGGCGCTCCAGATCGTCGCGTCCTCATCCGCCGCGTTCTTCAGCTCGATCAGCCCCAGCGGCAAACCGTTGACGAAGACCACGATATCCGGCCTCCGATTGTGCTGCCCTTCGACCACAGTGAACTGATTCACCGCCAGCCAGTCATTCGCCCGCACATCGCCGAAATCCACCAGCTGCACATGATCGCCCGCGATGCTGCCATCGGGCCGCGGATACTCCACCGGCACGCCATCGCGCAGCATCCGGTGAAGGGCCCGGTTCGTCTGCGTGAGCGAAGGCGTCCCCACCCGCAGCACCTTGCGCAACGCCTCCTCCCGCGCCTCCTCGGGGATGGCCGGGTTCAGCCGCCGGATGGCCTCGCGCATGCGCCCCACCAGCACCACCTCAGAAAACGAGTCCCGCTCCGCCGCCGGTTCACCGGGCGCGAGGTGCGGCCCGTGCCCGACCTCATAGCCCAGCTCCACGAACCATTCGAGGGCGGCGTCTTCGACGATGGATTCGTTGAGGCTCATGCTAAATCAACTTTTGTCTCTTGAGTTCGGCTTCAAATGCCTTGGCAGCCACAACAATTTCCTCGGCCTTAACGACGTATCCGAGATGGATCATCAATTTGGTTTCCGACACTGGAACAAAAGTCACTGGTATTGGCTTCGCCACAATCTTTCCTTCGGCGTTTATTTGCGGGCCTGCATAAAGGACTCCGAGAAGCATGACACGATTGCCGACCACGAAGCCGCCACCTTTGGTTCCATATGATCCCGAGTTATAGAGCAAAACAGGAGAACCCGAAGATCCAGGGAAACACGCCGCATCAATTACGAATTCGTGACGGCCGCAGAAATCAAAAGCTGGGTGACTCGCCGTGATTCCGCGCCTGATGATCGGGAGGTTATTTGACGAATCCCACAATCCATTTGGGTATCCAGCCATGACAATATCCTCAATTGCAGTCAGTTGTTCCCAAAGCGCCGGGGTCGGAACAAGGGACTGATCGAACTGCACATGAAAGATCTGTTTCCCATTGTTTGCAGCAAGCTCTCTGACCGGCTGGAAGGGCATGATGCAGAGATCAACCCCCGCGTCTGGATGTGGAAACCAACGCTGTTCAAAGTTGTCGAGTTCGACATTTACGAAACGCCCAGATGGCTTTGGTTCAGCGCTAGCGTCAGCCTCATGCAACTGGAACTTACCTTTCACCGCTCCTTTCACGACATGCTTATTTGTTACGATGAGTGGGATCGTCTTGTCACCGTCCAACTTGTGATCATAGAAAAATCCAGTGCCTGAACCGACCGCTCCCATTCCGAGCGTGGTTTCAATCCGGAAGGTAGTGAAAAGAATTTGTTCGGATGGAGATGTCGGGGTGATCATGGTAGTTCGGTTTCAGGTTGTTGGATCGCCAGCTCCTCGCTCATTA
Source organism: Methylococcaceae bacterium (assembly GCA_044351045.1). Taxonomy (GTDB): domain Bacteria; phylum Pseudomonadota; class Gammaproteobacteria; order Methylococcales; family Methylococcaceae; genus UBA6136. The sequence goes on from JBILGM010000004.1 coordinate 53,550, forward strand.
GCTTCGGCAGCAGCGTGTCGCGCAGGGTGGTGTGCGGAATTAATACCGCTGGATTTTGCTTTGAATCAAAAAGGGATTTCATCGGAGTTTGGTAATGGCATCGACGGCGGTGGTGTGCCAATTGCCCCGTGGATGCTTTTCACGACACCAAAGGCTCCTGCAATCTGGGTGTTCTCCGCACACGCCTTCCATAAAACAGATTTATCATCCGCCGTGAAGTCGCCTAGTCCGATGAGTAGCTTTGAAAGCGTTCTCGCCTGATCGAAAGAATTAGCCTCCGAAAAGGCTGCAACCAGTCCCCGCCGCATCTCGCCACAGGTTTGACTGTTCACAAGCAACGCCTTCACGATGGACGTCGCGAGATCAGCCGGTTGCTCAAGAGTTCCTGGGACGCCTTGGTGCTTTCCTGCGAAACCATATGGGTTCACGCCCAACCGAACCGGCACAACGAGGACTCCACGCCCAAACGCCCAGCCAATCTCTTGGTCAGTCCAAAGACTCGCGTGAAAATCGGGCGTTACAAGTGCAGCCAGCGCATGCATTGACCGCAGGCCTAGCTCAATCTCGTTACGCCATTCTAAGCTTGGCTCGATATCCTCGTGTGCCACAAAACCAGCGACTCCTCGCAGAGCCAACTGGTCCTTTAGCTTCGACACTGCGATCTTGTGCTCGGACACGTGGCTCAAAAATAGGCGAAATCGCCCGTCAGGCCAGAGACGGAGCACCTCAAGTTCCGATGGTGCCATTCGCTCGCCACGTATTGCTGACCCGGAAGCTAAGGGAGTGAGCGTCACTTCGCCAATGTGGTCACTCGGGAAAAGGCGCGTGATGTGATTCAATTTCGCGCCGATCTCCTTCTCGATCTCGGTCAAGCGCTGCTCAAGCGCTGCGAACATCGGGACAGGGATCTCAAGACGCAGCGCCCAGGTGTAAGTCCCACCATTCCAGTTGTCGTAATCGATTTCGTCGAAACGCGCGTGAGCGCTTTCGAGCACCTCATTGATCTCCCGCTGTCCCTGGTGCCGGAAAATTTCAGCAAGGGTTGAAAGAACCTCCGCCACCGGTTTTGGGAAGACTGCGTCAGGCATATGCTTCCTCCTTGGTCTGTTGCGCCACGCTCAACTCCCCGCTCAGCAGCTTCGGCAGCAGCGTGTCGCGCAGGGTGGCGAGGGTGCGGGATTGGTGGAGGTTGGAAATCCAACGCTCGAACAGCGGGCTTGCCACCTCGGCAAATCGTTCGACCAACGCGCTCGGTGGAAGAACTACTTTGGTTTCTTCAACGATGCCTTTGCTGATGTTTTGCTGGGCTGATCCGACGGCTTTGTTTTCCAGGTCGGCTGTTGCTCCACGCATTGTAAGGTAGTTAAAGATCGCGAAGTGCTTCTTCGGAATCAACGCACACACGGCTTGGTTCGTCGTGAGGCGAGCAGAGGTGAACGAGACTTGGCCCGCCGTCGCACCGTAAAGAGCTACCACAGTCGAGAATGCCGGCACCCACTTTGCCGAAGATTCTGCCAAGCCTTCCTCGGTGATGAAGCTCTCCGTTGCTGTGATGATTGATTGTCGAACTTCGCCTGAAGCGAGCCACGGTATGTTTCCACTCTCCCAAAAGCGCGGTTCATTGCGGCGCGGTGTGCCGCCGTTCTGAATCTGCACGCAGCAGTCTTGGATTTTCCCAACCTTCCAACCTTTCGGGATGTGTCCAAGCGGGGAGTCTTCCAAGTGCTCGGGGAAGAGGGCGGCGGTGGAAGGGTCGAGAGCGGCGGGGGGCGTCCGTCGAGTTTGGCGCGGACGGGGTCGAAATCCACGAACCAGCTCTGGAACAGCGCCCTCGCCATCGCCTCCAGCGTCGCGTTCATCCGCCGGTTCAACTCGATCTTGTCGTCCAGCGCCCCAAGCACCGCCGCGATGGCTTCGAGTTCGTCGGGTGGTGGAATCGGTATCTGAAGCGCGCTGATGCTTTTCAGGCTGATGGTTTTCTGCGTCGAACCAACGACAACTTGCTCAATCTGCCACCGTGCTTCCGCCGATTGCAAAAACAGGTGGAGGAAACGCCCGTTGATGTGCGGTGAAATCAGAGCCGTGTTTTGCCCCAAGCAGAACGGCGTGTCTGTTCTCGCGTAGCTAACGTTGCCATATGAACCCACACGGCTGAACACCATGTCGCCTTTTTTTGGCGCATAGCGGCGAGTGAATTCGTGAAACACTTCTTCGGAGACGCGGAGAGTCTTTGATAGGTCGAGGAATCCGCCTTGGACATCTGTGACACGAACCATTGGGCTACCCATGTCGGAGTAACTCGGCGTCTTGTGCAGAGAGTCGATGATGGTCGCGACTTCATCTAGCCGACGAGCTTCCCACTTCTTGGGCAATGTTGCCGCAAGTTCACCCGCCATACCCCAGCCCCCTCAGGTTTGCTTTGATGGCCTGCTCCAGTCTCGCGGACTCGGCGAACTGGGCGTTTAGCTCCGCGACGAGGCGCGGCATCTTTTCCTCGAAGGGGTCGCCGTCGTCTTCGACTTCCTCGGCACCGACGTAGCGGCCGGGCGTGAGGACGTGACCGTGCGCGGCGATTTCGGCGGTGGTGGCGGATTTGCAGAAGCCGGCAACGTCCGCATACGCGGACGAGTTGAGAGACGGAGCAGAGCGCCAGGCGTGGTAGGTGGACGTGATTTTCTCCAGGTCGGCGTCGGTCAACTCTCGGTGGACGCGGTCGATGAGGGTGCCCATTTTCCGCGCGTCGATGAAGAGGGTCTGCTGGCGGCGGTCGCGGAAGCCGCGTTTGGCATCGGCGGCTTTGTTTTTCGTGAGGAACCAGAGACACACGGGGATTTGCGTGCTGTAGAAAAGCTGGCCGGGGAGGGCGACCATGCAGTCCACGAGGTCGGCCTCGATGAGGGCGCGGCGGATGTCGCCTTCGCCGGACTGGTTGGAGGACATGCTGCCATTGGCGAGGACGAAGCCGGCCATGCCTTGCGGCGCGAGATGGTGGATGAAGTGCTGCACCCAGGCGAAGTTGGCGTTGCCCTTGGGCGGGACGCCGAACTGCCAGCGCACGTCGTCGTCCTTGCGGAACCAGTCGGAGTCGTTGAAGGGCGGGTTGGCGAGGACGTAGTCGGCGCGGAGGTCGGGATGGAGGTCGCGGCGGAAGGTGTCGGCGTGCTCGGGGCCGAAGTCGGCCTCGATGCCGCGCAGGGCGAGGTTCATCACCGCGAGGCGGCGGGTGGTGGCGTTGCTCTCCTGGCCGTAGATGGAGATGTCGCCGAGCTTGCCGCCGTGGGATTCGACGAACTTTTCCGATTGCACGAACATGCCACCGGAGCCGCAGGCGGGGTCGTAGATGCGGCCTTTGTAGGGGGCGAGCATCTCGACGAGGCAGCGCACGACGCAACTTGGGGTGTAGAACTGGCCGCCGTTCTTGCCCTCGGCGCTGGCGAAGCGGGTGAGGAAATACTCATAAACGCGGCCGAGCAGATCGACGGAGCGGTGGGTCTTCTCGCCCTCACTGGCGGCGGTGAGCTCGATGGTGGCGATGACATCAATGAGTTCTCCGAGGCGCTGCTTGTCCAGGCCGGGGCGGGCGTAGTCCTTGGGGAGGACGCCTTTGAGGCGCGGGTTGTCACGCTCGATGGCGACCATGGCATCGTCCACGATCTTGCCGATGGTGGGCTGCTTGGCGCTGGCCTGGAGGTGCGACCAGCGGGCCTCGGCGGGCACCCAGAAGACGTTTTCGGCTTTGTATTCGTCCGGGTCTTCGGCATTGGCCCCGGAATAGTTGCCCTGACCGGCGAGGAGCTTGGCGCGGTGTTCCTCGAAGGTGTCGGAGATGTATTTGAGGAAAATCAGCCCGAGGACGACGTGCTTGTATTCCGCCGCGTCCATATTGTTGCGGAGCTTGTCGGCGGTGAGCCAGAGCTTGGCCTCGAAGCCGAGGTTGGCGGTGGAGTCGCTTTTCTTGCGGGGCGTTTTCGCCATGTGATTGCCTTTTTCTCGATAGGAATTCGATGGGGTTCCTTTTGGAGGACGCGCAAGCTCGGAGGGCGGGCGATTGTTCGGCATGCGGCAGGTTTGCCAGTGCGGCTCATTTTTCCCGGCAGGACAGACGGTGCGTGTTTTGGATGTTGTCGCGCCATTCGTCCGGGAGATTCGCTTCGGCGGCAAATTCCGGCCAACGATTTACCGCCCCCCGTACTTCCTCGATGATCGTCGCGGCGCGCCCCCGCTTCATCACGGCCGCTGTGGCGCATGACTCAAAGTCCTGCAGGGTGAAACCATCGCGTTTTCCGTTCAGCGTCATCTGATGCGAGGCCGTCCAGGTGCCGGAAGGATTGTAGCTGTGGGTCACGTCAAAGGCCGGAGCGAGCGACCATTCGCCCTGTTGGTTCATCAGGAAAGCAATGTTCTTCACATGGTCGTCCTGATTCCGCGCCATGATGTTGAAAACCATCCGCCGAAACTGCTCCTCCACCGCCGCCATCGGCAGCTTCAACTGGCGTATTGTCAGCAGCGCCTGCTCGTAGGCGTAGGCTCCGGCCTGGTTGAAATCGAAATGCGCCAGCGCGCAGAGCGACTGCATGTGCAACTTCGCCCCGCTCGGTAGGCGATCAAAGCGCCGCGTCATGAAATGACGCCGCCCGTTCTCCTCCAGCAGCCGGCATTCGCTCATCGTGATGCCCGCCGCCTTCGCCATCCGATGATAGGCATATTCGATCATGCCGAAGCCCCTGGGGTCTTCCAGTTCCTTGTCCTTGTTGCCCGCCACGCCGTCAAATTTCAGCAGCCAGTAGTCGAAGCCCTCGCCTGCGGTGATCTGTCCCGATCGCACTTCGTTCGTCTCGCGATTCCACGCGATCACCGCCTTGGCCCGCGCGCCGCCGGCCGACGTGCCCACGCTCAGGATGTCACGCAACGCCTTTTCCTTTCCGGCTTCGTGAAAATGTGCGTGCAAATCGCCACGATGCGTGAGCACCTCGCCCGCCAGCCGCACCCATGCGTCCACCTCGATCTTTGATGTCCTGCGCGGTCTGGGTCCGAGTACGGGTGCGTATTCCAGCGCCCCCATGCCGCGCATGCCTGTGTAGCAAAGCCGCTCCACCGCGTTGAAACTCTCCGCCGTGCGCCCCTGAGTTGCGAGCCATGCGTCAATCAGCGCGTTGCCGAATTTGTCCGGCAGCGAATCCGCCAGCAGCCCCGGCAGGCCATGGAAGGTATTCCTCGGCAGTGCGGGAAATTCATACACCCGCTTGCTCAACGGCATCGCCAGGGGTGACAGTTCGATTCCGCTGCGCGCAAAGTCCGCGTCGTACTGGAACGCCGCCACATCGCGCTCGACGTCGAGCGACACCGCGCCAATGGTCCGGCCCCAGAGCCGCACTTTGGCGATCATGTCGGCTCACCCCATGTCCATTTTCCGGGTTTCTCCGTCACGCCTCTTTTGCCGGTCGCCCGCTGGCGCTTGCGGCCCGCCTGTTTCAATTGTTCCATTGGGCCGGGCACTGACTCCGGCAGCAGGGTCTCGAATCGCTCCAACAACTCGAGCGCCCGGCAGACGCGCAAAAAACCCGAGAGTTGCGTCGCCACTTCCCCCGACTCCAATCGCTCGATCGTCCGCTTGGATACGCCTGCCTGTTCCGCAAGCGCCGCCTGAGTCAGGTTATGCTCGATGCGCAACCCCGCCAGACGCCCACCCAGTTCGTGCAGGACCGCCTCATCGGTCAGTTGCGCAGAGATTTTCATAATGCGTCATATCAGGCGAATTGATTCGATAGGACGATTTTATTCGTCACTCATGACGAATTCAACCCAATCGTCATGGATGGCTAGAAACTGGCCATCTATGCATTTATATCGTCATTCTAGGCGATTTGATCGCTTTAGGTATTGCCGGCATTCGCCGGCGATGGAGTGATGGACACCGCCATGCTCGGACTTATTGGCGGGGCCACCTGCAGCGGTTTCGTGGCGGTTTTCCGGGATGGATCCACGATCTGCTGCGGCCCGTCCCTGCACTGCCCATTGGGTTCAAGCCATTTCTCCCACCAGGGTGTCGCCGTCATCGGCGAGCCCGGTGAGTCGGGCCGGTGCGATGCGAAAGCTCAGATCGGCGCCCTGTTCGGGGGTGATCGCCAGGCCGACCTTGAGATAGTTTGGGGTGTAGCCGAACACCTTGGCGCTTCCATCCTCCAGGCGACGGGTGCCCTCCCAGAGGATGGGCAGCGTGCGGCCCAGGTGGCGGGTGGCGAAGTCGCGCTTTTGTTGTTCGGCCAGTTCATGCAGGGCACGGCTGCGGGCCTTCTTGATATCGCCGTGAATCGGTGCGGGCATGGTGGCGGCCGCCGTGCCGGCGCGGGGCGAGAAGCTGAAAACATGGGTGTGGCCGAAGCCGATCTGGCGGACGAAGTCGAGGGTTTCATCCCACTCGGTTTCGGTTTCACCCGGAAAGCCGACGATCAGGTCGGTGGTGATGTTGATGTCGGGGATCTGGCTTCGAAGGCGTTCGATTAGCGCCGCGAATTCGTGGGTCTTGCAACGCCGCGCCATCCGCTTGAGGACACTGTCCGATCCGCTTTGCAGGGGCAGATGCAGGTGGGGCATGAGTCGGGGGTTGGCGAACAAGTCGACGAACGTCTCGGGAATATCCCAGGGCTCCAGCGAGCCGAGCCTCAGTCGGGGGATGGTGGTTTGGTCCAGCACTTCCCGGATGAGCGCGACGAGGTGGGAACCGTTGTCGCTGCCATACCCGCCAAGGTGAACGCCGGTCAACACGGCTTCCTGAATGCCCTCCCCGTGCAGCCGATTGATCTCATCGATGATGTCGGCCGGGTGCCGGCTGCGTTCTTCCCCGCGGGCCACGGTAACAATGCAATAGGTGCAGCGGTAGCGGCAACCGTCCTGCACCTTGATGAAGGCGCGGTGCCGGCCCAGGCGGAAGAGGGCGGATTCGCCCGGCGCGGTGGATTGCGCCGGCATGGCGTCCAGGGCCAGACGGGCTTTGGCGATCTCCACCAGACGATGTTTGTCGGCATTGCCGACGACCAGGTCGACGCCCAGCGTTTCGGCCTCGGCCTGATTGAGGGTGGCATAACACCCGCTCAGTACCAATTTGGCGCCCGGATTCTCGCGTGCCGCCTTGCGCAGCAGGTTGCGGGATTTGCGAACCGCATCCTGGGTAACAGCGCAGGAGTTAAAAACCAGTAGATCGGCTTCTTCGTTATCACCCACCAACCGGTGTCCATCCGCCTGAAAGTCGCGGGCCCAGGTTTCCAGTTCGGCCTCGTTGAGCCGACAGCCCAGGGTTTTGAGTTGGATGCGCATGGAGGGGGTTAGCGGGTCAATCCGGTGAGGCGGAACCAATGCCAGGCGATCATCGATACCAGCAGCAGAACCAGACCCATCTGGACATAACGGTCGAGGATATCGATGCGGGCGATGACGCTGGGTCTTGATTGCTCCGTGGTCTCGTGCAACCGGTTGGAAGCCCACAGAAACAGGGCGAATAGAATCAGATTGACGAAGTAGCAGACGTTGTAAACCAGATCCAGAAACGTGGCATAGGGCAGGTTGGGCAATTTCTCCTTGTAACTCTGCTGAAGAAAGATCAGCGTCAGCAAGGCCGTTGGGGGGATGCCAAGGCGGACATCCCAGAGGGAAGAAGACAATGAGGGCGAGAACAGGACCAACGCCATGACGACCGTCAGCGGCAGGATGAGCGTCAGCAGGGCGGCATTGGGCGATTGTTGATAAGACACCAGGAAATCTACCTGGGGTAAGCGCACCCTCTCCGCGCTGGCCGGGGAGGTTCTGGCTCCAAAGTCCGAACCATATTCATGGAGTCGGTGGGTGATCGTGAAAGCGGTCGTTTTGTAACCCATGAGGCTGATGAATCCGCCGACACCGGAAGCAGGTTCATCGGGAACCAGGAACAGGCCATGATCGCCCTTTTTTGTCAGGGTCTCGGTAAGTTCAAGGGTTAGCGGCAAGTCCACCTTCTGAAACGGGTACCGGCGAAAGTCCATGTTGTGGGCATAAAACGCCCCGGAAAATTTGAAGCTTTGATGGTAAAGACCGTTCTGAAGACGCTGGGGTTGCGGATAGGTGGGTTCCAGCTTGAAGTCCCAACCATCAAGCTGGTTGACCCAATTCAACCATTTCTCGGGCGCAAGGCCATTGCTCAGCAACAAGGTTTGCGCGGCTTCCGGCCAGTTTAGCCAGATGCGGCCCTCGGCATTGAAGGTTTGGTCGTCGGGCGAGAACTTGTAGATATTCTCGATATAGGCGCCAACCTGGACCGGTGTCTGTGTGGCCCACAATTGGGAATCGGTGTTCAGAGGCAGCAGGCGTTCTCGCGGTTCGATTTCTGCGGTTTCGAGCACCTGGCTGCCAATCAGCGTAAACAAAAGGGTCCAGAACCCCATGAACAAGCAAAATGCCAGAACTATGTTGCGATCCTGGTGATCCAGTTTCATGGCAGTTGTATCCAAAGCATGCGGTCAGGCGACCGTTTTAAGTCCCAGCACATCCTGCATATCGTAAAAGCCCGCGGGTTTGCCTTCGAGCCAAGCCGCTGCCCGCATGGCGCCCTTGGCAAAGGTCATGCGGCTGGAGGCATTGTGGGTGATTTCCACGCGCTCGCCTTCGTCGGCGAACATCACGGTGTGCTCGCCGACAATGTCGCCAGCACGAATAACGGAAAAGCCGATGCTTTTCGGATCACGCTCACCGGTGTGACCTTCCCGGCCCCAAACGGCACATTCCTTGAGGTCGCGACCCAGTGCTTCGGCGACGACTTCACCCATTCGCAGGGCCGTTCCGGAGGGGGCGTCAACTTTATGACGGTGGTGGGCTTCGATGATTTCGATGTCGGTGTTGTCGCCGATGACCTTGGCGGCGATTTCCAGCAACTTCAGGCAGAGATTGACGCCGACACTCATGTTGGGGGCGAGCATGATGGGGATGTCACGGGCCGCTCGGTCGATGGTGTCGCGCTCTTCTGCACTGAAGCCGGTGGTACCGATCACTATGCGCTTGCCATGCTGGCGGCAGAGTTCCAGAGCGGCGATAGCTGGCTCGGGACGGGTGAAATCCACCAGTACGTCGACATCAGATATCACGGCGGCGAGGCTATCGGTAACGGCAATGCCCTGCGGCGAAAGGCCGGCCAGCGTGCCGGCGTCGGTGCCGATGGCCGGGCTGCCGGGTCGCTCCAGGGCGGCCGCCAGTTGCAGGTGTTCCGCATTGATGCAGGCATTGATCAGCGCATGGCCCATGCGGCCTGCCGCGCCGTGGATGGCGACTCGTATCATGTTGATTTTCCGGTTGCTGCTTGAGTGGGCAAAAAAGTGGGCGCCTGGGGCGCCCACGAATCTCTTGATTGGCCTTGGCGTCAGAGTCCGATTTTATCGAAAAACTGTTTGACGCCATCCAGCCAGCCATGCGCCTGGGGACTGTGCTTGCTGCCGCCCCCGGTCAGGGATTCATCGAACTGCTTGATCAGGTCCATTTGCTCCTTATTGAGATGGACGGGGGTTTCGATGCGGACGCGGCACATCAGGTCGCCCACGGCGCCCCCGCGTACCGGCTTGACCCCCTTGCCGCTCAGTCTGAACATGCGGCCAGTTTGGGTTTCGGCCGGAATTTTCAAGGCGACCTTGCCGGCAAGTGTGGGGACTTCGACCTCCCCACCCAGGCAGGCCTTCGGGAAGCTGATGGGGACCTCGCAGTAGAGGTTGGCGCCATCGCGGGTAAAGATCGCGTGATCCTTGACGTTGACCTGAACGTACAGGTCGCCCGCCGACGCGCCCGACTCTCCGGCTTCACCTTCGCCAGACAGGCGAATGCGGTCGCCGGTGTCGACGCCGGCCGGCACCTTGACGGAAAGCGTCTTGGTGTCCTGGATGCGACCCTGACCATGACAAGAGCGGCAGGGGTCCTTGATTTGCTTGCCGGACCCGCGACAGGTGGGGCAGGTTTGCTGCACGGAAAAAAAGCCCTGCTGCATGCGCACCGCGCCGTGGCCATGACAGGTGGGGCAGGTCGTGACCGCCGACCCCTTGTTGGCGCCCGATCCGTCGCAGCTCTTGCAATCAACCAGGGTCGGAATCTGAATCTTGACTTCGGTTCCGGCAACGGCCTCTTCCAGCGTGATTTCCAGGTTGTAACGCAAGTCTGAACCACGCTGTGGCCCACCGCGACCGCGCGAACCGCCACCGCCGAAGATGTCGCCAAACACATCGCCGAAGATGTCACTGAAATTCCCGCCGCCAAAGCCCTGGCCGCCGCCCATCGAGGGGTCGACGCCGGCATGGCCGAACTGGTCATAGGCGGAGCGTTTCTTGGGGTCGGAGAGCACGTCGTGCGCCTCCTTGACTTTCTTGAACTGCTCCTCGGCCTCGGGATTGTCGCGATTCCGATCTGGGTGGTACTTCATCGCCAGACGGCGGAAGCTCTTCTTGATCTCGTCGTCGCTCGCATTGCGGGACACGCCCAGCAGCTGGTAATAGTCTTCTTTCGCCATAACGCAAAATGCCGCGTCAGAGTCGCGGCTTGGAAAGTCAGTTGATTGAGTGGGGGCGGGTTGAAGCCCGCCCCCGGCGATCGTGCGAGGGAACGATTATTTGTGGTCGTCCTTCACTTCTTCAAACTCGGCATCGACGATGTCATCCGCGTTGCCGGTGCTGCCAGAAGCATGCTCATGCGCACCTGGCTCACCGCCCGCGTCCGGGCCCTTTTGGGCGTACAGACGCTCGGCCAGCTTGCCGGATACTTCGGTCAGACGCTGGGTTTTCTGCTCGATGGCGTCCTTGTCTTCGCCGTTCATGGCTTCCTTGAGCTCATTGATAGCGGTTTCGATCTGGCTTTTCTCGTCCGCCTCGGCCTTGTCGCCCAGTTCGCTCAGGGTTTTCTGGGATGCGTGAATCAGCGAGTCAGCATGATTACGAGCCTGCACCAGTTCATGCAGCTTCTTGTCCTCTTCCGCATGCAGTTCGGCATCCTGGACCATCCGTTTGATCTCGTCATCGCTCAGACCGCTGGAGGCGGTGATGCGGATGGACTGCTCCTTGTTGGTCGCCTTGTCCTTGGCCGACACATGCAGGATACCGTTGGCGTCGATGTCGAAGGTGACTTCGATCTGCGGCAGACCCCGCGGAGCCGGCGGAATGTCGGCCAAATCAAAGCGGCCCAATGACTTGTTATCCTTGGACATTTCGCGTTCGCCCTGCAGGACGTGGATGGTCACGGCCGTCTGGTTGTCATCGGCGGTCGAGAACACCTGTTGCTGCTTGGTTGGGATGGTGGTGTTCTTCTCGATTAGCTTGGTCATGACGCCGCCGAGGGTTTCGATGCCCAGGGACAGCGGGGTAACGTCGAGCAGCAACACGTCCTTGACCTGTCCGCCCAGTACGCCACCCTGAATGGCGGCACCAAGGGCAACGGCTTCGTCCGGATTCACGTCCTTGCGGGGTTCCTTGCCGAAAATCTGGGTCACCATCTCCTGGACCTTGGGCATGCGGGTCTGACCACCGACCAGGATAACCTCGTCGATCTCGCTCGCCTTCAGGCCAGAATCCTTGATGGCGGTTTCACACGGGCCGCGAGTTCTCAGGACCAGATCCTCAACCAGCGACTCCAGCTTGGCGCGGGTCAGCTTCAGATTAAGGTGCTTTGGACCACTGGCATCCGCCGTGACATAAGGCAGGTTGATATCGGTCTGCTGGCTGGACGACAGTTCGATCTTGGCTTTTTCGGCCGCTTCCTTCAGTCGCTGCAGGGCGAGGGGATCGTTATGCAGGTCAATGGAGGTGTCCTTTTTGAACTCGTCACAGATCCAGTCGATGATGCGCAGGTCGAAGTCTTCACCGCCCAGATGGGTGTCACCATTGGTGGACAGCACTTCGAACTGGTGCTCGCCGTCGACTTCGGCAATCTCAATGATGGATACGTCGAAGGTGCCGCCGCCGAGATCGTACACGGCCACTTTCATGTCGCCCTGTTTGCGATCCAGGCCAAAGGCCATAGCGGCCGCCGTTGGCTCATTGATAATGCGCTTGACTTCAAGCCCCGCAATACGGCCGGCATCTTTGGTGGCCTGACGCTGGGAGTCGTTGAAGTACGCCGGAACGGTGATGACGGCTTCTTTGATTTCCTCACCGAGAAAGGCTTCGGCATCCTTTTTCAGCTTCATCAGAACGCGCGCGGAGACCTCAGGCGGGGCCATTTTCTTGCCATTGACTTCGATCCAGGCGTCGCCATTGTCGGCCCCGACAATGCTGTACGGCACCAGATGAATATCTTTTTGGACCACGTCGTCCTTGAAGCGACGGCCGATCAGACGCTTGACCGCATAAAGGGTATTCTTGGGGTTGGTGATCGCCTGACGCTTGGCGGACTGTCCTACCAGTACTTCGTTGTCGGGCGTGAACGCCACGATGGACGGTGTGGTGCGCGCGCCCTCGGAATTCTCGATTACACGAGGCTTGCCGCCTTCAAGGATGGCTACGCAGGAATTGGTCGTACCTAGGTCGATACCGATGATTCTTGTCATTTATTTCTCCGGGTAAAACGTTATAAATCTGGGGTTCAAATCAAACTGGGGTGGATATGGGGAGCCTCAATCTCATTTCAAGCGGACTGGGCAGGATCCCTTTGTCCTGGCTTAGCTGATGCCCTGAGCAACCACCACCATGGCGGGCCGGAGCAGACGGTCATTGAGCAGATAGCCTTTCTGATACACCTTGATGACCGTATTGGGTTCGGCTTCGTCGGTGGGTTGAGTCGCCATAGCCTGATGCAGCTCGGGATTGAATCGCTCGCCCTCGGGATCGATCGGCGTCACATTGAATTTTTCCAGGCTGGCCAGAAGTTGCTTGAGGGTCAGTTCCATACCCTCGCGCAATTTCTGCACGTCGGGGTTGTCGCCGGTTTCAACGCTCAGTCCCAGTTCCAGGCTGTCGGCCACGGGCAACAGCTCGCGAGCGAATTTTTCAAGCCCGAATTTATGGGCATTCTGAAGATCCTTTTCCGAACGACGTTTGAGGTTTTCCAGCTCTGCCTGGGTCCGGACAAATTTTTCCCAGTTCTCCTCGGCCAGTCGGGCGGTCTTGGCGAGTTCCTCGGTCAATTGATCCGGTGGCAACGTGTTTGTCTCTCCAGTTGTCTGTAATTCCAGTTCTGCGCTGTTCAATTCGGCTTCTTCAGGCAAAGTATCTTCATGGCTCATGAGGAGCGGCTCCGTTCGTACGTCTGAGTTTCAGGGTGGCAACCGCCCGGCTTCATGGGTTGGCGGGCGATCTGGGATTTTTCAAGTTGGGGGCAGGGATTTGTGATTCAAGGCCGCCCCGACGAGTTTTGCCGTCAGATCGACCAGCGAAATGACTCGCGCGTACTCCATGCGGGTGGGGCCAATGACGCCCAGAACCCCCGCCACGCGGTCATTGATTGAGTAAGCCGAGGTTACCAGGCTGCACTGCCCAAGGGCTTGGTGACCGGATTCTTCGCCGATAAAAATCTTGACTCCCGGGGATTCGATGCAGCGATCCAGCAGTTGTGCCATCTCTTCCTTCTGATGCAGCGTCTCGAACAAGGGGCGGAATTGATCCATGTTGGCGAGTTCCGAGAAATCCATCAGGTTGATTTCTCCGGTCAGGAAGAGCGGTTTGCGGCGCTTTTTGGGTTCTTCCAGTGCCAGTTCGGTAAGCGCGGCCGCATCGATGATTTCCTGGCTGAGACGCTCACGTGTCTCCCTGACCTCGCGCAGCAGAACTTCGCGGACTCGGGCGATGTCTTTGCCGGCATACCGCTGGTTGAGGAAGTTCGCGGCGGCCTGGAGTTCCGCATGCGAGAAATCGCGGGGGGTATGGATGATCTTGTTGTGGATTTCCTGTTGACTGGAAATCAAGATGACCAGCAGACGTCGCTCGGACAGAGGCAAAAATTCGATGTGAGAGAAAACGTTCGTTTCCCGTTTGGGCAGCGTGACGATACCGGCCATGTGGGTCACTTCTGAAAGGAGGCGCGATGCAGTTTCCAGAAGCTCCCGCGGGGACTCGGGGTCATCCAGATCATCACGGATCTGCCGTATCACCTCTTGTTGCAGCGGCTTGACCGTCAGTAGGGTGTCGATGAAGAGGCGGTAACCCGAGACCGTGGGCATCCGGCCTGCCGAGGTATGCGGTGAGGTGATCAACCCCAGTTCTTCCAGGTCGGCCATCACGTTACGTATGGTGGCCGGACTCAGGTTAAGTCCCGCGTCGCGAGACAGCGACCGCGACCCCACCGGCTGACCTTCGTTGATGTAGCGCTCCACCAAAACCTTGAGCAGGTGCTGTGCGCGTTCGGTCAATTGCGGGGGGGTTGACACTGAAATTTGGGTTGGGAAGCGGATTAGCACTCTAGGGCGAAGAGTGCCGGAAGCTAGCAATCCCCAGATTAGGTGTCAAGAACTTCGTACTATAACCACTCACGGGCCACCGCCTCATTGCAGTCCTTTATGCTGCTTACCCAAGGCCCCCATCCTGCCGATAAAATGCCCACTCTGGCCCTGTGTTCGGTTACCTTACTTGATCGGTCCTCATCCTTTTTGAAATCCCATGCAAGCATCCGTGAAATTTGGTGTGGCCGCGCTGATCGGCAAATCGGACGCGGATCGAATAGCGGAGACGCTTACTGAGCTTTATGAGCATCTGGTCAAGCGAGGCCTCAGGGTAGTAGTGGAAACCGCCTCTGTGGCCTTTGTCGGCGGCGCGACCCCCGAGTCAGGGTCTCTTGCCGAACTCGGTGAGTGCTGCGATTTCGCGGTAGTGGTGGGTGGAGACGGGACTTTATTATCAGCTGCTCGTGGACTGGCTGCCTACGATATTCCGCTGATCGGCGTTAATCTCGGACGCTTGGGTTTTCTGGTGGACATTTCCCCTGCGGACATCGCTACCCATCTCGACGATGTTCTCGAGGGACGTTACAGCGAAGAGGAACGCTTCATTCTTGGAGCCCGGATCATCCGGCATGGCGAGGTGATCTACCGCCAATCCGCCATCAATGATGTCGTGGTGCATCGGTCCAATGCGACGAGCATGATAGAGATCATGACGTATATCAATGGCGTATTCCTGAATTCCCAGCGTTCCGACGGGCTCATTGTCTCGACGCCAACGGGGTCCACGGCTTACGCCCTCTCCGCCGGTGGCCCGATTCTCTCGCCGACGCTAAGCGCGATTGTTCTTGCTCCCATCAATCCGCATGCGCTGACGAACCGGCCCATCGTGGTGGGGGGCGAAAGCGTGGTGGGGATTTCCTTCAGGCCCAGCAAGCAATTTGGCGCGCAGTTAGTGTGTGACAATGTTTCTAGTCCTGATCTGGAGGTCGACGATCTTGTTGAAATTAGGAAGGAACCCAAGCCTTTCAGGCTCCTGCACCCGCTGGGTTATGACTTTTTTGAGATTCTCCGGGCTAAGCTGAACTGGAGTTCGGGATACCGCGCCTAAACTATGTTGATTCATCTGGATATTCGCGATCTGGCCGTCGTTGCGTCGCTTAATCTTTCCTTTAGGTCAGGCTTGTCCGTTCTGACCGGCGAGACCGGTGCGGGCAAGTCCATTCTCTTGACGGCACTGGGCTTGGCTCTGGGAGATCGGGCCGACTCCGCTTTTATTCGCCCCGGGGCACAGAAGGCCGAGATCAATCTGACTTTCGATTTAAGCGACAGCCCCCAAGCCAAGGCCTGGCTGGAGGAGCAGGAACTCGCCGATGGGGAAGAATGTCTGGTGCGCCGGGTCATCGCGGCGGACGGTCGCTCCCGCGCCTTTGTGAATGGTAGCCCGTTGACGCTTCAGTCGCTGCAGGAATTTGGGCAGGGTCTGGTTGAAATCCACGGTCAGCATGCCCATGTCCAGTTGACTAAGCCGACAGAGCAGCGTCGCATTCTGGATGCCGCCGCAGGCAATGGTGAGCTGCTCTCGCAAACGAATGCAATTTACCGCCGTTGGCGATACTTGAGCGATGAGTTGAATCGACTTACCAATCACGCCTCTGATCGGGCGGCCCGACTGGACTTGCTGCGGTTTCAGGTGGAAGAACTTGAGCAGCAGGATATCGCCGCCCTTAGCTATGCGGACCTGGTGGAAGCGCATGTTCGACAGGCCAATGTAGATCGGATTCTCGAGGTCGGGCAAGCTGAACTGAATAGTCTTTACGAAGACGAGGCCCACTCGGTCAGCGCACGCCTCGCTCATGCCGTTCATGCGCTGTCCGATCTAAGCCGGTTGGCACCGGAATTCAGCGAAACAGTGAGTCTGCTTGAGGAGGCTCAGCTCCAGGTCAAGGAGGCGTCGCTGCAGCTGCGCCGTGAACTGGAGCGCCAGGAGTCGGACCCCAACAGCCTCGCTGTGCTGGAACAGCGCTTATCGGATGTACATCGCCTGGCTCGCAAGCACCAGATCCGGCCGGAAGAATTGCCGGTGCATTTCAGCAACCTGCAAGGCGAACTGACCGCCCTGCAGGGGGGTGCCGAGAGTACCGAGGCGCTTCGTCTTGAGTTGGAACAGGTTCGGGGAGACTACAGCTGGTTGGCAGCGGAACTCTCGAATCGTCGACAGTCTGCTGCAAAGCGGCTGGAGTCAAAGATTTCAGAAATCATTCGCGAACTGGGCATGCCGCAGGGACAGTTTCGGGTTTCCGTCCAGACGGATGTCGACAAGGAGCCGTCCGCCTTTGGTCAGGATGCGGTGGAGTTTCTGGTCAGTGCCAATCCCGGTATTCCGCCGCGACCGCTTGCTCGGGTGGCTTCGGGGGGTGAGCTTTCGCGTATTAGTCTGGCCATTCAGGTAGCTGCCATGGAGGGCAAGAATGTCCCTACCCTGATTTTCGATGAGGTCGACAGCGGGATCGGGGGCGGTATCGCGGAGGTGGTTGGACAGAAATTGCGGCTACTGGGTGGTGATAGACAGATTTTCTGCGTAACCCACCTGCCGCAGGTGTCGGTGCAGGGTCATCATCACATGCTGGTCGAGAAGAAGACCCGTGGTGAAGCAACTCAATCACAAGTTCGAGAAATCGATGGGGCAGAGCGAACGGCGGAAATCGCCCGAATGCTGGGGGGCGTTGTCATAACGGAGCAAACGATGGCGCATGCCGAGGAGATGCTGGCGATGGCGGCCGGGGCCCATTCGGGGCCGGTTTGACAGGGTGCGAATGCAGTCCGGATCATCAAGATGCTAACGCACTGAGAAACATAGATTTATTGCCCGGGAAATTTTCGGGCATGCTGCGGTGACGGACCCAAGGCAAGGGGGTTGGCTGCCATCTGATAGTATTGCGTCCCTATTTATTGGGAATCGTCTAGGTTCCAGTGAGGAAAAGATATTGTGAATGACATGCTGAAAAATGTGGTTTTGTGGGTTGTCGTGGCCGTCGTGCTGATGTCGATGTTCAATAACTTCGGCGGTCGTAAATCCGTTGAGTCCGGCATGTCGTACTCCCAATTTCTCCAGTCGGTCAGGGAAGGTCAGATCAAGCAGGTGACCATCGATGGGACGGTCATCCGCGGTTTGATGGGTACAGGCGAGCGGTTCAGTACTTTCTCGCCACCCAATGATCCGCATATGGTAGATGACCTTCTGGAAAATCATGTGGACATCAAGGTAGATCCACCGGAGACGGAATCCTTCCTCACCCAAATTCTCATTTCCTGGTTCCCGATGTTGTTGTTGATCGGGGTGTGGGTCTTCTTCATGCGTCAGATGCAGGGCGGTGGGGGTGGTCGCGGCGCCATGTCGTTCGGCAAGAGCAAGGCCCGCTTGATCGAGGAAGATCAGATCAAGGTCACTTTTGCCGATGTCGCGGGTTGCGACGAGGCCAAGGAGGACGTTCAGGAAATGGTCGATTTCCTCAAGGACCCCAGTAAATTTCAGAAGCTGGGCGGCAAGATTCCCCGGGGCGCGCTGATGGTCGGACCGCCCGGTACGGGCAAGACCCTGCTCGCCAAGGCCATTGCGGGCGAAGCGAGGGTGCCTTTCTTCTCTATATCCGGCTCTGACTTTGTGGAAATGTTTGTCGGCGTGGGCGCCTCGCGCGTTAGGGATATGTTCGAACAGGCTAAGAAAAATGCACCTTGCATCATCTTTATCGACGAAATCGATGCTGTTGGGCGTCATCGCGGCGCGGGTCTGGGTGGCGGTCATGACGAAAGAGAACAGACGCTCAACCAGTTGCTGGTCGAGATGGACGGATTCGAAGGAACCGAGGGCATCATTGTCGTGGCGGCCACCAACCGCCCCGATGTGCTCGATCCGGCCCTGCTGCGACCGGGTCGCTTCGATCGCCAGGTGGTGGTTGGTCTGCCGGATGTCCGGGGCCGTGAACAGATTCTCAAGGTGCACATGAAGCGGGTACCGATGGCGTCGAATGTCCAGGTGTCCTTTCTGGCGAGGGGAACCCCCGGGTTTTCCGGCGCAGATCTGGCTAATCTGGTGAATGAAGCGGCCCTGTTCGCTGCTCGCAAGAACAAACGTCAGGTGGAAATGGAGGACTTCGAAAAAGCCAAGGACAAGATCATGATGGGCGCCGAACGGAAGTCCATGGTCATGAGCGAGGAGGAGAAACGCCTGACGGCCGTGCATGAGGCGGGGCATGCCATTGTCGGCCGCCTCGTGCCCGATCACGATCCGGTTTACAAGGTCAGCATCATGCCGCGCGGGCGAGCGCTCGGAATCACCATGTTTCTTCCGGAGCGCGATCAATATAGCGCCAGCCTGGAAAAGCTGGAGAGCCAGATTTCCAGTCTCTTCGGCGGGCGTATCGCCGAGGAAATCGTCTTCGGGCGAAAAAAAGTCACGACGGGTGCCCAGAACGATATCGAGCGGGCGACCAATCTGGCTCGGAACATGGTGACTCGTTGGGGATTGTCCGAACGTCTCGGGCCACTGGCCTACAGCGAAGAGGAGGGGGAAGTCTTCCTGGGGCGGTCGGTCACCAAGCACAAGATGGTATCCGAGGAGACGGCTCACCTCATCGATGAGGAAATCCGGTCCTTTATTGACAGAAACTATGATCGTAGCGAACGAATCATCAAGGAGAATCTGGACAAGCTCAACTTGATGGCCGATGCGCTCATGAAATATGAGACTATCGATCATTTTCAGATTGATGACATCATGGAAGGCAAGGTGCCACGTCCGCCGCAGAATTGGGACGAAACTCCCCCGACCGATGGTGGCCCCACGGCCAAGTCCGCCGAGGATGAGAGAGAGGGTGTTGATAAGTTGGGGAAAGCCGCAGAGCAGCACTGAAACTGACCAGACCGATCTGTGTGGCTTGAGCCCCTGCTTCGACAGGGGCTTGGTTTTTTAATCGGACGGTCGCAGTGCTCGGTCTAACGCTGGATGGGTAAATGGAGTGGAGCATGAGTCGGGCGTATTTTGGAACGGATGGTATTCGCGGCAAGGTGGGGACCTATCCCATTACCGCGGACTTTGTATTGAAACTGGGTTGGGCGGCCGGACGGGTTTTTGCGCGTGACCAGAAGGATCCGACGGTTCTCATCGGCAAAGACACCCGCATCTCGGGGTACATGTTTGAATCCGCACTGGAAGCTGGTCTTTCCGCAGCGGGGGTCAATACGCAGTTGATGGGGCCGATGCCGACACCGGCCATCTCATATTTGACACGGACTTTTCGCGCGGAAGCCGGCATTGTCATCAGTGCGTCACATAATCCCTATTACGATAACGGCATCAAGTTTTTTGGACCGGATGGCCTAAAGTTGTCGGATGACATAGAGCGATTGATCGAGAGCGAGATCGATCAGCCGATGACCACCGTGGACTCCTCGCGTATCGGTAAAGCCAGTCGCCTCAAGGATGCTGCAGGTCGCTATATCGAATTCTGCAAAAGCACGATCGCCACCGGTATGGACTTTGACGGGGTTAAGCTGGTCGTCGATTGTGCTCATGGATCGACCTACCACGTTGCGCCGTTTGTTTTCTCCGAATTAGGTGCCACTGTCATCACCATGGGCGACCACCCCAATGGTTTCAATATCAACGAAGGCGTGGGCGCGACCAAGCCGGAATCCCTGGCGAAGAAGGTGCTCGAAGAGGGCGCAGACTTCGGTCTGGCCCTCGATGGTGATGGGGATCGGTTGATCATGGTCGATCATGCGGGGCGCATTGTCGATGGCGATGAAGTTCTATTCATCATTGCGTCGGCCAGGCAGGCGCGAGGCGAATTGTCGGGGCCTGTGATCGGAACCCTGATGACCAATCTGGGTCTGGAGCATGCTCTATCGAAGTCTGGCATTGGCCTCAAGCGGGCGGCTGTGGGCGACCGTTATGTCATGGAGATGATGTTGGCCCATCAAAGCACCTTGGGTGGAGAGAGTTCAGGCCACATCATTTGCCGTGATCGCATCCCGACGGGCGATGGCATTGTGGCGGCGTTGCAGGTCATGGAGGCCATGCGATCGAGCGGGAAAGGCCTCGCCGACTTGCTCGGGGCGATGGACAAATATCCGCAGTGTCTGGTCAATGTCAAGGTCAGGGAGCGGGTAAATCTGGATCAGCTTGATGCCGTGCAAAGTTTGAAACTTGAGGTGGAGCGGGAACTGGCGGGGCAGGGAAGAGTCTTGTTGAGGTCTTCAGGAACTGAACCCTTGGTTCGGGTCATGGTCGAGGGTGCCGATGTTGAAAAGGTGAGAAGCCTTGCCGACAAACTTGCATCGGCGGTGGCCGATGCGCTGGGGCACTGACTCGCGCCATACTTTCCCGGGAATAGACTAAACACCGACGAGTGCATGGCGGCTTGCGGTGGGATTTGATTAAATAATCCCTAGGACTTGGGTCTCATTGGATGTTAAATCCAGAACAATAATGGAGAAATGGAATGTCTAAAGGTCAAAACTTGCAGGATCCATTCCTGAATGCGCTACGGAAGGAACATGTTCCGGTTTCAATCTACCTGGTCAATGGAATCAAGTTGCAAGGCAAGGTTGATTCGTTCGATCAGTATGTGATCATCCTTAAGAATGCCGTCAGTCAGATGGTCTATAAGCATGCGATATCAACCATCGTTCCGGCTCGTCAGGTCAGACTCAGTCAGGGGCAGGATGAAGTCGAGGAAGACGTTTGATCCAGGTCGACTTCGGGGAAACGGGATCGCAATCTATACTTGAGTCTTTGAGGGCTCCCCTTGTTTGATCGGCCCAAAGCCGGCGAGCGTGCGATCCTTGCCTACGGCGGGGCCGATCAGACTGAGCATGCTCTTCAGGAGTTACGAGAGCTCGCCATCTCGGCAGGAGCTACTCCAGTCGATGCCCTGATTAGCAAGCGGGATAATCCGGACCCTCGATTTTTTATCGGCAAGGGCAAACTGAGCGAGTTGGCTTCCCTGGTTGCGGCGCATGAGGCGGAACTGGTTATCTTCAATAATGCGCTTTCGCCCAGTCAGGAGCGCAATCTGGAGGAGGCGCTCAATGTCCGGGTACTGGACCGGACAGGACTGATTCTGGACATTTTTGCGCAGCGAGCCCAAAGCTACGAGGGCAAGCTGCAGGTTGAGCTAGCGCAGCTCAAGCATTTGTCCACTCGCCTCGTGAGAGGCTGGACACACCTTGAACGCCAGAAAGGTGGTATCGGTTTGCGGGGTCCTGGTGAAACCCAGCTTGAAACGGATAAACGACTGATTGGCAAGCGCATCAGTCAAATCCAAAAACGTCTGGAGAAGGTCGACAAGCAGCGCGGCCAGGGCCGCAGGGCTCGACGCCGATCCGAGGTACCTGTTGTGGGGCTGGTCGGCTATACCAATGCAGGTAAATCCACATTGATCAATGCCTTGACTGGGGCCAGTGTCTATGCGGCGGACCAGTTGTTCGCAACTCTGGATCCCACGCTTAAGCGTTGCACGGTTGGGCCTCATCAGTGGGTCGTGCTGGCGGACACCGTCGGCTTCGTCAGGGATTTGCCACACGAACTGGTGGCGGCCTTTCGTTCCACCCTGCAGGAGACGGTCGAGGCCGATCTGCTGCTGCATGTGGTTGATGCCAGCGATGAACAGATGGCGGAGACGATCCAGGAGGTGGATCGTGTCATCGCGGAAATCGGTGCAGATGAAGTACCGCAAATCCGTCTGATGAACAAGATTGACCGGTTGGAGAATGTGGTTCCGCATATTGAAAGGGGCGAAAGTGGTCAGGTTGTCCAAGTTTGGGTATCCGCACAGGCTCGTCTGGGTCTTGACTTGCTAACGGATTGCCTGCGAAACCGCTTTTCCGGCCGCAGCATTGTGCGGGATTTGCAGTTGGGTCCCATGGATGGTCAAGTGCGCGCTTCGCTCTATCGGGTTGCCACCATTCTCCGCGATGAAAAGCATGAGGCTGGTGGCTGGTCCATGCGAATTGAAGGATCTCCCGAAAGCCTGCGTTTTCTGGAGCCACGCTTTGGCTTGACGTCTGAAGCCAGTGAAGTGGTCGGAGATGTTGAGGTCCATGCTGCCTGATGGGCTGCCTGAGCTGGACTCCGGGCATTTCGGCGCCCGTTGGCCTCTGCCATATCAATGATAAGAATCACAAACCGCGTAGTCCGAGACTACAATTTGGAGAGATATGCAATGTCCTGGAATGAACCGGGTGGTGACAAGAAGGACCCCTGGAGTGGTCGCGAGCAACCCCCTGTGCCGCCTGATCTTGATGATGTGCTAAAGACTCTGCAGGATAAGTTGAGCCGCCTTTTTGGGGGTGGCTCATCAGGCGGTTCGGGCAGTCATCAGCCGCCGGCCCAGATGGCCGGGCTGGTTGCCGTTGTTGCACTCGGACTTTGGGCGTTGACCGGTATCTATCTGGTAGATGAGGGAAGCCGTGGTGTGGTTACCCGCTTTGGAGCTTATGAGGACACAACCTTTCCCGGTCTTCACTGGCATTTTCCGGCCCCCATCGAGAAGGTGGAGGTGGTGAATGTGGAACAGCAGCGTTTCCTCGAAATCGGTTATCGCTCGGGTGGGCGCCAGCAGTCTCAGGGCTCGGTTCCCAAGGAGGCATTGATGTTGACGCAGGATGAAAACATCATCGATATCCGGCTGGCTGTTCAATACCAGATCAAGGACGCGCAAGCTTACCTGTTCAATGTGGCCGATCCGGACGTCACTCTGAAGCAGGTGATTGAAAGTGCGCAGAGAGCAGTCATCGGCAAAAGCACCATGGACTTTGTACTGACGGAGGGCCGAAGCAACATCGCCGATGAGATTAAAGTGGAAATTCAGCAGACGCTCGACGAATACAAAACCGGCATCAGTGTTAGTAATGTGAACCTGGTGGATGCTCAGCCCCCGGACCAGGTGCAGAATGCCTTTGAGGATGCTATCAAGGCCCGTGAGGACGAGCAGCGCTTGAAGAATGAGGCTGAGGCTTACGCCAATGAGGTTGTGCCCAAGGCGCGCGGGGCGGCGGCCCGCCTGCTTGAAGAGTCGGAAGCCTATAAACAGAAGGCCGTTGCTCGCGCAGAAGGTGAAGCTTCGCGTTTCCTGCAACTGTTGACTGAATTCGAAAAGTCACCGGATGTTACGCGTGAACGCATGTATCTCGATGTGATGCAGGAAGTGCTCGGCCAAAACGGGACGCTCGTGGTTGACGTCAAGAATTCCAATAACATGCTTTATTTGCCAGTTGACAAGTTGCAGCGTTCCGCAGCTCCCTCAGCGTCGGTCAATGACCTTGAGGTACCCTCACCCGTGGTTCAGGAGGTTCGGGAGACTGGAGCGAAGTCGGCGAGGGCTGCTTCTTCACGTGGGCGGGAAATGAAGGGGCCGCAGCCATGAGCAAAAACAATTTGATCAGCGGTATCGGGCTGGCCCTGTTTTTTCTGGTCTCTACCATGACGTTTACGGTCTCGGAGACCGAGAGGGCTATATTGCTCGAATTCAAGAGAATTGTGGGCAACGATTATGCTCCTGGGCTTCATTTCAAACTGCCCTATCGTCAGGTGAAAAAGTTCGATGATCGAATCCTGACGCTGGAGTCAAAGCCTGAACGGTTTCTGACATCGGAAAAGAAGAACGTCATCGTAGACTGGTTCGTCAAATGGCGCATTAACGATGTCACAAAGTTCTATACGTCGGTCGCTGGCGACAAGGCACAGGCCAATATTCGGCTGGACCAGATCACCAAGGATGCCATGCGAAACGAGTTCAGCAAACGCACGATTCGTGAACTGGTTTCATCCGGCCGTGGACATGTCCAAGAGTCGCTTACCAAGATGGTGGCACCGGCAGTGGCCGGCTTGGGGGTTCAAGTCCTCGACATCCGGGTGATGCGGATCGAACTCCCGGAAGAAGTGAGTTCATCTGTTTATCGGCGAATGGAGGCTGAGAGAGCGCGGGTCGCGCGCGAGTTTCGTTCGCGGGGTGCAGAGGCAGCGGAAAAAATTCGGGCAGAGGCCGATCGTCAGCGCGATGTCTTGGTGGCCGAAGCTCAGAGGGATGCCGAGGTTCGACGTGGTCAGGGCGATGCGGCCGCCTCGGAGATTTACGCTCAGGCGTATGGCAAGAACCAGGAGTTCTTCCAGTTCAATCGCAGCCTGATCGCTTATCGCGAGGCCTTCAAGGATGATCGCAGCCTGATGGTGGTCTCGCCGGATTCTGAGTTCTTTAAGTATTTCAGGAAGCCCAAATGAGTCTGTGCTTTTGATGTATGGAGTCAATTGCTCTTCGGAGCTTCCAAAGCTGTTAACCTGAAATTCTGATGACTGGATGAAAGAGCCTTTCATCCAGTAACATCCCCTTGTTTGTGACCCTATTTAGCCCATCATGCTGACGCAAGACCGCTGGCTTTTGCCTGAAGGTATCGACGAGATTTTTCCTGGTGAAGCCGAGAAGCTGGATCGGTTGGTGCGTCGCCTGCTGGACCGTTTTGCTACTTGGGGCTATAGGTTAGTAATGCCGCCGATGGTCGATTTTCTCGATTCCTTGCTGGTAGGCACTGGTCATGAACTTGACCTGCAGACTCTCAAGCTGACTGACCCGGTGAGTGGACGGTTGATAGGCCTCAGAGCTGATATGACCCCTCAGGTCGCTCGAATTGATGCGAGAACCGCAATCGAAGGCCTGCCTTCCAGGCTTTGCTATTTTGGTTCGGTGGTGCATGCCCTGTCGGGTCATCTGGAAAAATCCCGTAACCCCATTCAGGTTGGCGCGGAACTCTATGGTCACGGCGGCGTGTCGGCATCCGTGGAGGTCATTCGATTGATGCTGGAAACCCTGAGCATTGCCGGGGTGACAGGAGTCCATCTGGATTTGGGTCATGTCGGCATCTACAGGTCGCTCGCACGTGAGGCGGGGCTCACGGAACCACACGAATCTACCCTTTTTGACATCCTTCAGCGCAAGGATGCGACGGATCTCGGTGCATTTCTGGATGGGGTTGGGGTGCCGAAACCCATCGCGGGCATGATCAGCGCCTTGCTGGATCTGAATGGCTCCGCCCGGGTCATTCCAGAGGCCCGCGTCCTGTTGAGTGGGGCCGGAAGTGTGGTCGGCAAGGCGCTGGATGAATTGTCGGTGATCGTCAAGGATCTGCTCGAGCGATACCCCTATGTGCCGCTCAATGTCGATTTGGCCGAGTTGCGGGGTTATGAGTACCACACCGGCATCGTGTTCGGCGCCTTCGTCCCCGGACAGGGTAGGGAGGTAGCTCGGGGTGGCCGTTACGATGACATTGGTCGGGTGTTTGGGTTTGCCCGTCCGGCCGTGGGTTTCAGTGCTGATCTGAAAATGCTGGCCGGATTGTCTTCCCGGAATGAACCATTGCGTGATGATGAGGCCATCTTTGCCCCCGGAGTCATTGATGCTGAACTCGATCGTTTGATCGCCGAGCTGCGAGGTGAGGGAAGGATTGTTATCCAGTCCTTGGGCGGAGAGGCAGAATCCGCAGAGAAATTGGGGTGCGGAAAAGTGCTGGGCAAACAAGATGGTCACTGGCGGGTTGTCTGACAGATGCTCCTGCATACAAAACAAGAAAAAACGGAAAAAAGAATGGGAAAAAATGTCGTAGTTATCGGCACGCAGTGGGGTGACGAAGGCAAGGGCAAGCTGGTCGATATTCTGACCGAGCGTGCCAAAGGGGTTGTGCGATTCCAAGGGGGGCACAATGCCGGTCACACGCTGGTCATTGATGGCAAGAAAACCGTCCTTCACTTGATTCCTTCTGGCATTCTTCGTGAAACTGTCCGCTGTTATATCGGGAACGGGGTCGTGCTTTCGCCTGAGGCTCTGATGGAGGAAATCGGTGTGCTTGAAAGCGCCGCAATCCCGGTTCGCGAGCGTCTGACCATCAGTGAAGCCTGCGCCCTGATTCTTCCCATTCACGTGGCGCTTGACGTGGCGAGGGAGAAAGCACGCGGCGCCAAGGCGATCGGGACCACAGGACGTGGCATCGGCCCCGCTTACGAGGACAAGGTGTCGCGTCGCGGTCTCCGGGCCGGAGATCTTTTCTATCCCGGGTTGCTGGAAGATCGCCTTCGAGAACTGCTGGACTTCCATAACTTTGTTCTGAGCCAGTATTTTCACGAGAAGCCACTCGACTTCGCGCAGGAATTGGCCGGATTAGTCAAGATAGGCGAGGAAATCAAGCCCATGCTTGGCGATGTTGCCGGTGACCTTCACCGGCTGCGTGAGGAGGGCAGCCATGTTTTGTATGAAGGCGCGCAAGGCGCGATGCTCGACATCGATCATGGTACTTACCCTTATGTGACGTCCTCGAACACGACGGCAGGGGGCGCTGCCTCTGGTACCGGCGTCGGGTTGCTGGAGTTCGATTACGTCCTGGGCATTACCAAGGCCTATTCCACACGGGTGGGTAACGGTCCGTTCCCCACCGAGCTTTTCGATGAGCGCGGCCAGCATCTTTCCAGCAAAGGAGCCGAATTCGGGGCAACGACCGGCAGGGCGCGCCGTTGTGGCTGGTTTGATGCCGTCTTGATGAAACGGTCGGCCAAGCTGAACAGCCTGACAGGGCTCTGTCTGACCAAGCTGGATGTGCTGGATGGGCTCGAGACCATAGGGATCTGTACCCGCTACCGTTATCAGGGTGCGGAGATTGATACCCTTCCTATTGGCGCGGAAGCCTATGCCCAGTGCGAGCCTTTGATTGAGGAAATGCCGGGCTGGTCTGAATCCACCGCGGGTGTCACCGAGTTGGACAAGCTGCCCGAAGCGGCCAAGAACTATATCGACCGTATCGCCAGTCTTGTAGGTGTGCCGGTGGATATTCTGTCCACCGGTCCCGATCGCAAGGAAACCATCGTTCTTCGTCATCCCTTCGACTGATGCCGTTGCGTCAGGGGATGGATCAGGTCATCCAGACTGACTTGGGTCCGGATTTTGGTGGTTTGCCCGAAAGAGTTGGCGAGTTGTTGAGTAATCGGGGGGACATGCTGGCAACGGCGGAGTCATGCACTGGGGGATGGATCGCACAATCTATTACCGATGTGCCGGGTAGTTCAGCTTGGTTTGATCGCGGGTTTGTCACCTATAGCAACGCCGCAAAGATAGAGATGCTGGGGGTCGCACCGGAATTGATTGCCGAACATGGGGCTGTTAGTGAATGGGTGGTGCGTGACATGGTGGCTGGGGCGCTAAGGTTTAGTCGGGCTGGGGTGGCTGTGGCGGTGACCGGGATAGCGGGACCTTCCGGAGGCTCTCTGGACAAGCCGGTGGGTACCGTTTGGTTTGCCTGGCAGAGAGCACGTTGTAATGCCATGGTCCGTTATGTGCTTTTTCCGGGGGATCGTCGCGCCGTCAGGAGGCAAGCCGTAGTTGTGGCGCTGGAGGGCGTGCTGGCTGTTTGTCGTGAGTGAAGATATTTCTCGGCGCCTGTTTTTTGCGATCTGGCCGAACGCCTAGAAGCAGGCGCATTCCATCTTGTCCGATACCCCTCTGAGGGTCAGATTCAGCCTATGAGACGATTGGAAGCGGGTCGCCCGTGTGATCAGATTGCAATGATTGCTGGCGTTACCTTGCGGTATCCCCGTGGGGGGGCGCTGTGACATAATTGCTTATATGTTCGAATCAATCTTTAGCTGAGCCATCCTGATGGACGAAAACAAGCAGAAAGCCCTGAGCGCGGCGCTCTCCCAGATCGAAAAGCAATTCGGCAAGGGGTCGGTGATGCGGATGGGCGATACCCCGGCCAACCGGGATCTTGACGTCATCCCAACCGGTTCGCTGACACTGGATATTGCTCTCGGATGTGGCGGTCTGCCGCGGGGCCGGATCGTCGAGATTTATGGGCCGGAATCCTCCGGCAAGACCACGCTAACCCTTGAGGTCATTGCCCAAGCTCAAAAGCTGGGTGGGGTAGCGGCCTTCATCGATGCCGAACATGCCCTGGATCCTAGTTACGCCGAAAAGATCGGAGTCAATCTGGACGAGTTGCTGGTTTCTCAGCCCGATACCGGGGAACAGGCGCTGGAAATTGCCGACATGCTGGTGCGTTCCGGTGGTGTAGACATTGTTGTGGTGGATTCGGTGGCCGCCCTGACGCCAAAAGCCGAAATTGAAGGCGAAATGGGAGACTCGCATGTGGGGTTGCAGGCGCGCCTCATGTCCCAAGCCCTGCGCAAACTGACGGCTAACATCAAGCGATCCAATACACTGGTCATTTTCATCAACCAGATTCGCATGAAGATCGGTGTGATGTTCGGAAGTCCGGAAACGACGACCGGTGGCAATGCCTTGAAATTCTATGCCTCGGTCCGGCTGGACATTCGTCGGATTGGTGCCATCAAGAATGGCGACGAGGTGGTGGGTAATGAAACCCGCGTCAAGGTGGTCAAGAACAAGGTCGCTCCGCCTTTTCGTAACGCCGAATTCGAGATTATCTACGGGGAAGGTGTTTCACGTGAAGGGGAACTGGTGGACTTGGGTGTTGCTCATGAGTTGGTGCAAAAGTCGGGCTCCTGGTACAGCTATGGTGGCGATCGTATAGGTCAGGGCAAGGACAATGTCCGTGCCTATCTCAAGGAGCATCCCGAAATAGCCCAAGCCCTTGAGGCCAACATCCGAGGCAAAGCTTTTGGTGCCAGTGGCGGCACTCCGTCGACTCAATCATCGAATTCCGTCGGGGCGGGGGAAGGCTTCTGAGCGAAACGGAGGAATTAAGGCAGTCGCTGGAGGCTGCCTGTATGGGCTACCTGGCCCGACGCGAACACAGTCAGGAAGAATTGCGCCAGAAACTGGTTCACAAGGGATTCCCCGAGAGGCTCGTCAATACCGTGATCGCTGATTTTGGCAATCGTGGTCTGCAGAGCGATGCCCGTTTTGTCGAGGTGTTCACGCGAAGTCGGCTGGCAAAGGGATATGGTGCTTATAGGATCCAGCAAGAGCTGTGCCAGCGGGGAATCGAGGAGGGGGAAATTCCCGCGATGAGTCCGCTCGATTGGGATGGCCTGATCCAGAGGGTTTATGCCAAAAAATTTGGTGACACTCCGCCGGAGTCATTGCGAGAACGCGCGGCGAGAGAGCGTTTCCTTTTGGGGCGGGGGTTTTCTGGTGATCAGATTCGTCGCCTTCTTCGCCGATTGCGAGAAGTTAGCAATGAAGAGTGATGTCGGTTTTAACGAACGGAATAACGGCTGAAGCATGACCAGCGCGGAACTGCGGAGTTTATTTTTGAGTTTCTTCGAGGAGCGGGGGCACAAGCCCATCGCCTCGAGTCCCTTGATTCCCGCCAATGACCCTACCCTGTTGTTTACTAATGCGGGGATGGTGCAATTCAAGGATGTCTTTCTGGGACGTGAAAATCGCCCTTATGTCAGGGCGGCCTCCTCGCAGTGTTGCGTTCGTGCCGGTGGCAAACATAACGACCTGGAGAATGTCGGCTACACCGCACGTCATCACACATTCTTCGAGATGCTGGGTAATTTCAGCTTCGGGGACTATTTCAAGCGTGAAGCCATTCACTTTGCCTGGGAGTTTCTGACCGGAGTATTGCGCATCCCGCCGGCACGGCTCTGGGTCACGATTTATGATCAGGATAGCGAGGCCGAGCAGATCTGGCTGAACGAAATTGGCATTGATCCTGACCGATTTTCCCGTATTGGCACCAAGGATAATTTCTGGAGCATGGGCGATACCGGACCCTGTGGTCCCTGCACCGAGATTTTTTACGACCATGGTGAAGCGATTCCGGGAGGACCTCCTGGCTCCCCTGACGAGGAAGGGGATCGTTATATCGAAATCTGGAATCTCGTTTTCATGCAGTATGACAGGGCGCCGGATGGGACGCTGGCTCCCTTGCCCAAGCCTTCGGTCGACACCGGCATGGGGCTGGAGCGGATTGCGGCGGTCGTTCAAGGCGTCCATAGCAACTATGAGACGGACCTCTTCCAGCCATTGGTAAAGGCAGCCGCCTCTCTGGCCGGTCTCGATTTGACGGATCACAGTTCACTTCGGGTGCTTGCCGATCATATCCGGTCCTGTTCATTCCTGATTGCCGATGGTGTATTGCCCTCCAATGAGGGGCGTGGATATGTGTTGCGGCGCATCATTCGACGGGCCATCCGTCATGGCTACAAGTTGGGTATCCGGGACGTGTTTTTCTTCAGGATGGTGACCCCGCTATGCGAGGTGATGGGCAAGGCCTATCCAGAGTTAGCGGTTGCGCGTTCCACGGTTGAGCAGGTTCTTCGAAAAGAGGAGGAGCGGTTTGCCGAAACCCTGGAGCAGGGTATGCGGATACTCGAATCGCAACTCAAGGGAGTCAGCGGCGCTACCATTTCCGGCGAGACGGTGTTTCAGTTGTATGACACCTACGGTTTTCCAGTTGACTTGACCGCCGATGTTGCGCGCGAGCATGGCCTGGTGCCGGATCTTGCGGGTTTTGAAAAGGCCATGGAGGCTCAGCGGTCTCGCGCGCGTTCGGCCAGCCATTTTGCCGTCGATTACTCGCATGATGTTCATATCGATTTGGCCTCCGAATTTACCGGCTATGAGCATTTGTCGGGTGAAGCCTTGATTGTCGGTTTGTACCATGAGGGCCAGTCGGTGGATCGGCTTAGTGCGGGTCAGCGTGGTACAGTCATCCTCACAAAAACACCCTTCTATGGTGAGTCCGGCGGTCAGGCCGGGGACCGTGGTGTCATTCAGATCACAAATTCCGTTTTCGAAGTGGCCGACACCCAAAAACAGGGTGCTGACATCATTCTCCATCTGGGCTCCGTGACATCGGGTGAACTGGTGCTGGGCGGAAGCGTGCGTGCGGAGGTCAGCCCGGAATCCCGATGGGCCACGGCGCTGAATCACTCAGCGACCCATCTGCTTCATGCGGCCTTGCGTTCGGTGTTGGGTGAGCATGTGTCCCAAAAGGGTTCCCAGGTCAATGCGCAACGTTTGCGTTTCGACTTTTCGCATTTTGAGCCTATCGCTGCTGAACAGCTGGACCGTATCGAGCGACTGGTGAATGAGCAGATTCGCCTCAATAGTCCTGTCCGAGCTGACGTCATGGCTAAGGACGATGCCATGAAGGTCGGGGCCATGGCGCTGTTCGGTGAGAAGTATGGCAATGAGGTCCGTGTTCTTCGGATTGGTGACTTTTCAACCGAACTTTGCGGTGGCACCCATGCCCAGCGAGCCGGCGATATCGGTTTTTTCAAGATTGTGAGCGAGTCGGGTGTGGCTTCGGGAGTGCGACGCATTGAGGCCTTGACTGGGGCGGGTGCCTACGAGTGGATTAAGTCCAATGAGCGGCTACTGCTGGGTCTGGCCGATCGGGTCAAGGCGGGACGGGACGCGATCGAAGAAAAGTTTGACCAGATTATCGAGCGAAATAAGTTTCTGGAGAAAGAGCTGGATCGGCTCAAGGGCAAGCTGGCGAGTGCCTCGGGGGATGAGCTTCTTGCCCATGCGGTTGAGGTCGACGGGTTGAAGGTTCTTGCGGCGCGTGTTGACGAAGCCGATAACAAGGCGCTGCGCGAAATGGTTGATCAGTTGCGCAGTAAGTTGGGCAGCTCTGCTGTCGTGTTGGGAAGCGTAGCGGATGGCAAGGTAAATCTGATTGCCGGCGTTTCAAAGGATCAAGTGGCACGTGTCAAAGCCGGTGACCTGGTGAACGCCGTGGCTTCCCGGGTGGGAGGCAAGGGCGGTGGGCGACCTGATATGGCGCAGGCTGGCGGTAACGACCCGACTCATCTGGACGCGGCCCTGAGTGGGGTCACGGATTGGGTCAGGAATAATCTTTCATGAAGGTAAGGTGCAGAAACTGAACAAAGCATATGGCTTTATATGTTCATAAGTATGGCGGAACCTCGGTCGGCAGCGTCGAGCGTATCAAGCATGTCGCTGAAAATGTAATCAAAGCTCGTCAGCGTGGTGAGGAGGTGATCGTGGTCGTCTCAGCCATGAGCGGTGAAACCAACCGGCTGGTAGCGTTGGCAAAAGAGGCACAGGCAATACCGGACGTCCGAGAGATGGACGTTCTGCTGTCGACGGGCGAGCAGGTTACGATTGCCTTGCTGGCGATGGCGCTGAAGGAGCGGGGCTGTCAGGCCTGTTCTTATACGGGTGGCCAGGTCTCCATCGTCACTGACTCGGCGCACACCAAGGCGCGAATCCTGGATATCGATACCCAGCGCGTTCGTGCGGATCTTGATCATGGCAAGGTCGTCGTCGTGGCTGGTTTTCAGGGGGTCAGCGAGGCGGGCGACATAACCACCCTCGGTCGTGGTGGCTCGGATACAACAGCCGTCGCTCTGGCAGCTGCACTGAGGGCAGACGAATGTCTCATATATACCGATGTCGATGGTGTCTACACGACTGACCCGCGTGTCGAGCCTAAGGCGCGTCGGTTGGACCGGATTACCTTTGAAGAAATGCTGGAGATGGCGAGTCTCGGATCAAAGGTCCTTCAGATTCGGTCGGTGGAATTTGCAGGTAAATATAATGTACCTCTGCGAGTGCTCTCAAGTTTCAAGGAGGGTGCCGGCACATTGATCAGTTATGAAGAGGACACCATGGAAAAGCCCCTGATATCCGGTATCGCCTTTAATCGTGACGAGGCCAAGCTGACTGTCTTGGGTGTTCCGGACCGTCCCGGGATTGCCTCACGCATCCTGGGTCCGGTAGCGGACGCTAACATCGAAGTGGATATGATTGTTCAGAATGTGGCTGAGGATGGCACTACCAATTTCACGTTCACGGTCAATCGCTCCGAATTCAACAAGGCATTGGCTATTTTGCAGGCCACATGTGCGGAATTGGGTGCAAGGGAGGTGCGTAGTGACGACTCTATCGTCAAGGTATCGATAGTAGGGGTCGGTATGCGCTCTCATGCTGGGATTGCTTCCAAGATGTTCGATGTGCTGGCGCGTGAGGGCATTAATATCCAGATGATCTCGACTTCCGAAATCAAGATCTCGGTAGTTCTTAATGAAAAGTACCTGGAGCTGGCGGTGCGTTCACTTCATGGTGCGTTCGATCTTGATCAGCCGCTTGTATCAGTCTGAGAAAAAAACATTTTCGGGTCGCTTAAAAGTGCTACAATGCTGCCCTCGTTCGATGCCTGTTATGTAGATCGGTTGATTTCAGCGGCTCCCATGGGGCTTCTTGGTAGGTGTACGAATCTTAGGGACGGATATATGCTGATATTGACTCGTAGGGTCGGCGAGACTCTTATGATTGGCGATGAGGTGACGGTCACCGTTCTTGGCGTTAAGGGTAATCAGGTCCGGATCGGTGTTAATGCGCCAAAAGATGTCTCGGTACATCGCGAAGAAATTTACGAGCGTATCAAGCGGGAAGATCAATCTGATGATGTGGTCGGATTGGGTTCGGAAGGCCATTGATATCTGGGTATTGACGAGGGGTCTGCAAAAGTTTCAGGAGAGATGGCCGAGAGGCTGAAGGCGCTCCCCTGCTAAGGGAGTATAGGGCTAATAACTCTATCGAGGGTTCGAATCCCTCTCTCTCCGCCATTATTGGGCGATCACTACTCGCCTCCACTGCTTCCGCCAAGGTGTGAAGCTCAAGTATGTATTATGGCGGTTGCAAGGTGATTTCCTGGGTCTCAGTTGTGGGGCCCGATAGGATCAGTTTTGACACACTAGGCTTTCGGTAGCCTTTTTTTTTTACTATAATGCGCGGTTTTCCGGCTGTGCCGAATTTGCTTGAGGATTTCTGATGGTCACTATTCGTTTGTCACGCGGCGGTGCAAAGAAGCGCCCCTTCTATCATGTCGTTGTCACCGACAGCCGTAACAAGCGTGATGGCCGTTACATTGAGCGCTTGGGTTTCTTCAATCCGGTCGCGTCCGGCAAGGCCGAGAGGCTTTCCTTGAACGAGGAGCGAATTCAATACTGGGTTGGTCATGGTGCGCAAACCACGGATCGCGTGACGAGCCTTCTTAAGGAGTTTCGCAAGAGTAGTCCGGCAGTCGCTGCCTGAGTCTTGATGGCTGGGCGTTTTTATGTCCAGTCTGGTCGAGGTTGGTGAAGTTGTTGGAGCTTTTGGTGTACTGGGCTGGGTAAAGATTCGGTCCTATACGGATCCGCCTGAAAATATTCTGAAGTACACCCCTTGGGCCTTGGGGTCCTCGAAAGGGCAGCGTACCGTGAAGTTGATCGAGGGTCGACCACAGGGTGCTGCGGTGGTGGCGCGAGTAGACGGGGTTGGAGACAGAGACCAGGCGATTGGGCTCAAGGGCACACGTATCCTGGTTTCGCGGCAATGCTTTCCAGAAGTGCCCCCGGGAACCTATTACTGGGCCGACCTGATCGGGCTTGATGTGGTAACGGTGACGGGCTTGGCGCTTGGCCAAGTGAGATGTTTACTAGAGACCGGTGCCAATGACGTTCTGGAAGTCAAGGGTGACAGGGATCGCTTGATTCCGTTTGTGGTTGGCGAATACGTAAAGGCGGTTGATCTTGTCCAGAAACGTATCACCGTAGATTGGGACCCGGAATTTTAGGCCAGGATGCGATTTGATGTCGTGACCCTATTCCCTGAGCTTATTCGGTCCGGAACGTCTGTTGGGGTGACGGGTCGGGCGATAGATCGGGGTCTGGTGGATCTCAGAACTTGGGATCCCAGATTTTACGCCGCTGATAAACATCGCACGGTGGATGACAGGCCCTATGGAGGTGGTCCCGGGATGGTGATGAAGGTTGAGCCCTTACGCGATGCCATACAGGCGGCGCGGAGGGACTCTCCATTGCCAGCGAAGACTATTTTTCTGAGCCCGCAAGGGCACCTCTTGAATCAGCAGGCTGTGATCGAGTTGGCCAGCTTGCCACGCCTGATTCTCGTGGCTGGGCGCTACGAAGGTGTGGATGAGCGCCTCGTTGAAGCAGAAATTGATGAGGAGTGGTCGATAGGCGACTACGTTCTGAGTGGCGGCGAATTGGCAGCCTTGGTGCTGTTTGACGCGGTGGTCAGGTTGATCCCTGGTGTTCTGGGTCATGCCGAATCCGCCGAGCAGGATTCCCATATGGAAGGCCTGCTGGACTGCCCCCACTACACGCGTCCGGAACGGGTGGATGGTTGTGAGGTCCCGCAGATATTGCAGTCGGGGAATCATGAAGCCATCAGGCGGTGGCGATTACAGCAATCGCTCTGGCGTACTCGTCAGCGGCGGCCTGACTTGATAGAAAGAATGGCGTTGGACTCCGAGCAGCAGACCCTGCTCGACGAGTTGGTAGATGATATTCTGGTCGACGAAGCAAAGAACTGAGATAAAGAGAAACACGATGTCAAACATTATTCAGCAACTCGAAAACGAATGGATGAGCGGCAAGACCATTCCCGCTTTTGCTCCGGGTGATACGGTTATCGTTCAAGTCAAGGTGAAGGAAGGCAATCGAGAACGTTTACAGGCTTACGAAGGGGTCGTTATCGCGAAGCGCAATCGCGGGTACCACTCCGCATTTACCGTGAGGAAAATTTCTCATGGTGAAGGTGTGGAGCGTGTATTCCAGACCTACAGCCCGCAGGTTCAGGAAATCCAGTTGAAACGCCGAGGTGATGTGCGTCGTGCCAAACTCTATTATCTGCGTGATCTGACTGGCAAGGCAGCGCGTATCAAGGAAAAAATCTAATTTCTCTGGCGCAATTATGGGGCGCCACTGAGGAATGGTTATCGATGAAAGGGCAGCAATCGCTGCCCTTTCATTTATGTAACTTTCTGAAGGTTTTTTCTTGCTCCGGGCCGATGAAGAAAGAAATCGCCGTGGTGGCTGCGCCGTTTGGGGGAATCCGGCTCTTCGCCTCGGGTGGGGTGCTGGTTGGGATCGACGTGCTGCCAGCTCATGCGGTGGCGAATGACCGAGAAGGGTTGTCATGGTCCGGTGGGTCGCTCAGGGAGGCGGGAGAGCAGATGCTGCGGTATCTTGAGGATCCAAGGTATGAGTTTATATTGCCTGTCAGGCTTCAGGGAACGCCATTTCAGCAACGAATCTGGCAGGCATTGAAGGACATTCCGGCGGGTCGAAACTTCAGTTACGGTAGCCTGGCTAAACGTCTCGAAACCGGGCCACGAGCAGTGGCATCGGCCTGCAAGTCAAATCGTTTTCCTATCCTCATTCCCTGTCATCGGGCTGTCTCTGCGAATGGACTGGGGGGCTATTGCGGTGAGACCGACGGCCCCATGCTCGAAATCAAGCGTTGGCTACTGAGTCACGAAGGCTGTTCGCCGGGGGGTGATCATGCCGGCTCAGCCTGACAGACTTCTTGTTCAACGTTTCGTCGATGCGCTCTGGGTTGAGGAGGGGCTGAGCGAAAATACACAGAAAGCCTATGCCAGCGACCTTCAACATTTTATGGAATGGTTGCTCAGGCATCGAGGGCGGGGACTGCTCGAGGTGGACTCGGGCGATATCCAGGCCTATCTCGCCAACAAGTTCCGACAGCACGTCAGTGGTCGTAGCATAGCGCGCCTTGTTTCGAGTTTGCGGAAGTTCTTCCGCTATCTGATTCGTGAAGGGCACCTGGTCGATGATCCGACACTCAGGATTGAGCCGCCCCGGATGGGTCGGCCCTTGCCTGCGACCCTGACCGAGCAGGAGGTTGAAGCGCTGCTGAACTCGATCAATGTCGATGATATCCTCGGCTGCCGGGATCGGGCGATGCTCGAGGTGCTCTATGCCACGGGCCTGCGGGTCAGTGAACTGGTCGGCCTGAAATTGACCCAGGTCAATCTCCGTCAGGGCGTGGTCCGTGTGGTGGGCAAGGGTAGCAAGGATCGCCTCGTGCCGCTGGGCGAGTTGGCCGAGGACTGGATCGAACGTTACTTCCGGACATCACGAGCCGTATTGCTGGGCATCCGACAAAGCGATGATCTGTTCGTAACCTCGAGAGGGTCTGCCATGACGAGACAGGCCTTTTGGTGCATTATCAAACGCTATGCTGATCTGGCGGGAATACACAAACCTTTATCGCCACATACTCTCCGGCATGCGTTTGCCACCCATTTGCTGAATAATGGCGCAGACCTTCGAGTGGTGCAGTTGTTGCTGGGGCATAGCGACTTGTCCAGTACGCAGATCTATACTCACGTGGCCCAAGAGCGGTTAAAGGAGCTGCATGCACGCTGCCATCCTCGCGGATAGTTTTCACACAAAATTTGATCTACAGTTTTCATGATTCATTCCAGCGCTGTCATTTCTCCGGATGTGGAGTTGGGCAAGAACGTATCGGTCGGGCCCTTCTCGGTGATCGAGGGTCCCGGCAGAATCGGCGACGGCAGTGTCATCGAGGCATACGCCATCATTCGGTCTCATGTCTATATCGGCTCCAATAATGTTATCCACCCTACGACGGTTCTTGGCGGATTGCCACAGGATATCGCCTTTGATCCCGCCACGTTGACCCGGCTCGAGATCGGTAATGACAACGTATTTCGTGAGGGTGTGACGATCAGTCGAGCCACCAAGACAGGTGCGGCAACCCAGGTGGGTTCCGGAAACTATTTCATGAACAACACCCATCTCGGCCATGATTCCTCTATGGGGGATGGCAATATTCTGGCGAGTGGCGCGACGCTGGGTGGTCATACGGAGGTCGGTGACCGGGTGTTTTTTGGCGGCGGGGTTATGGTTCACCAATTCTGTCGGATTGGCAGCTTTGCCATCCTTCAGGGGTTGGCGGGCATCAACAAGGATGTGCTTCCCTTCACCATGGTTGGCGGGCGCCCTGGTAAACATTACCGATTGAACCTGGTCGGTATGCGCCGTGCCGGCGTGGATGGAGACCGACTCAAGGCTGTCTCGGCCGCCTTTCGTCTAGTCCGGGCCAGGCAAAGCCTGGACTCGCTGCCAGACACGCCCGAGGTGAATTATCTGCGTGAGTGGCTGAAGGCCGATTCACGCCGGGGCGGATTGCTGGGCTTTATCGAGGCCCGGACAGGCCGTGCTGATGACTGACGGAAAGTTCTTGAGCCGATTGCCGGAAGGAGACACGCATTGAACGCACTGACATGTGCCGTGATAGGAACAGGCTACCTTGGCAAGTTTCACGCTGAAAAATATGCGGCCCTCGAGGGCTGTGATTTGGTGGCTGTGGTGGACAGCAATCTTAAGGCGGCACAGGGCGTGGCCGATAAAAACCGCACTCGAGCCATCACGGATTATCGGGAGCTGCTGGGCAAGGTCGAAGCCGTCAGTATCGTCGTGCCGACCAGCCTCCATTTTCAGGTAGCCCGTGATTTTCTGGATGCAGGCTCCCATGTTCTTGTCGAGAAGCCGATCACGGTCACGGTCGAAGAGGCCGACGAGCTGATTGATCTCGCAAGAAAGAGAGACCGCCGGCTCATGGTGGGTCATCTGGAGCGATTCAATGCCGCGCTATTGGGCTTGGACCTGGTGCGCGAAAAGCCGCTGTTCATCGAGTCCCATCGTCTAGCTCCATTCAACCCGCGCGCCAATGATGTCAGTGTGGTGCTGGATCTCATGATCCACGATATTGACATCATTCTGGATATTGTCGATTCAGAAGTGGACCGCATCGATGCCAAGGGTGTGACCGTGCTAACCTCCGACACCGATATCGCCAATGCGCGTATTACCTTCCGCAATGGTTCCGTGGCCAATGTTACCGCCAGTCGCGCCAGCCTGAAGGTCGAGCGCAAGATGCGGATGTTCATGCCCAATCGCTATATTTCTGTCGACTTCCAGAATCGGGTGTTGGCCCAGTATCAGAAGGGTGAACGCGAAATGTTCCCAGGGGTGCCTGAAATCCTTAGCGAGGAATCGGTGTTCGAGAATGGCGATGCCCTGATGGAAGAAATCAAGCATTTTGTCGAGTGCATTCGGGAAGGCCGGGAGCCGCTTGTTTCTGGAGTGGCTGGCCGAAGAGCCTTGGCTACGGCGACTGAAATCACTCGTTTACTGAAAACTGCCTGATCAAAGGGACAGGGAGGACATCGCATGATCCCCATGGTTGATTTGAAAACCCAATACCACCGGCTTAAGGATGAAATTGACCGGGGGCTGGCTGAGGTTCTGGAGACCACAGCATTCATTCTCGGGCCAAACGTCCGGGCCTTCGAGGAGGAAGCGGCTGCTTATCTGGGAGTCAAACATGCAATCGGCTGCGCCTCGGGTACTGACGCCCTGCATCTCGCCCTGCTAGCTTCAGGTATTGGCCCCGGGGATGAAGTCATCACTTCGCCATTTACCTTCATTGCCACCGCCGAGGCCATTCGCTATGTCGGCGCTACCCCGGTCTTTGTCGATATTGACCCGAGGACATTCAATATCGATCCGGCGGCCATCGAGGCTGCCATTACGGATAGAACCCGAGCGGTCATGCCGGTGCATCTGTTTGGACAGCCGGTCGACTTGGGCCGCATCTCTGAATTCTGCCACCGGCATGGGCTGCTTCTGATCGAGGATTGTGCCCAGTCTTTTGGTGCCAGCATCAATGGTCGTCAGACGGGTAGTCTCGGTATCAGCGCCGGCTACAGCTTTTTTCCGAGCAAGAATCTCGGTTGTTACGGCGATGGTGGATTGGTGGCGACGACCTCGGATGAAGTGGCCGCCAAGGTGCGAATGTTCCGTAACCATGGTTCCGAGGTCCGCTACTACCATGATGTGATTGGCTACAACAGTCGCTTGGACGAGATGCAAGCGGCCATTCTGCGAGTCAAGCTGCGTCATATTGACGAGTTCAATCGGGAACGTCGCCGGGTGGCGCATGCTTATTCCGGGCTGATGGCTGATCTGCCGGTGCAGACGCCCCACGAAGATGGACTGGGAGTGCATGTCTACCATCAGTACACTCTGCTTTGTGACCAGCGCGAGACGGTCATGGATGCCTTGCAGAAGGCGGGCGTTTCATCCGCCGTTTATTACCCCGTACCTCTCCATCAGCAGAAGGTTTTTGCTGAAGCCTGTGTCGGTCTGTCTTTACCGGTCACCGAGTCAGTATCGAAGCGTTGCTTTTCCTTGCCGATCTACCCGGAGTTGGAGGATGCCGACATTCGTCGCATCGTCCAGGTGATTCGCGCTGCGCTCAATGCCTAAGCCACCACCTCTGGTGATGCTTTCCGCCGGAGAGGCCTCCGGCGATCAGCATGCCGCCGCCCTGTTTCGGGAACTGCAGAAGCTCATTCCAGCTGTCGCGGGGATTGGCATGGGCGGCGTGGCGATGCGGGAGGCGGGCATTGAGCTTTGCTTTGATTCTTCCGGTATTGGGGTCATCGGTCTTGCTGAGATTGCCCGCCATTACGGCGAAATCCGGGGCGCTCTGAAACTCATGCAAAAGACGGCCTGCGAGCGTAGGCCCGATCTGCTCATCTGCGTGGATTACAAGGAGTTCAACTTTCGCCTTGCCAAAGCGGCCAAGGCTTGCGGAATCAAGGTGCTCTTCTATGTCAGCCCGCAGGTCTGGGCCTGGCGACCGGGCAGGGTCGAGAGTTACGGCCGCATCATCGATCATATGGCCGTCATATTTCCCTTTGAATTGCCCTATTACGAGGCTTATGGCGTGCCGGCCACTTATGTAGGCCATCCGCTAGCAGGTAAGGTGAAGCCCAGTATGAGCCGGGTAGAGGCGCTTAAAAAATACGGCCTAAACAATTCATCAGCCCATGCGGCGAACAGGAGTGAAAGCCGCCCCGTCATCGGCTTGTTGCCCGGAAGCCGCGCCAATGAAATAAAACGCCTGATGCCCGTAATTCTGGAGTGTGCCCGGCGCTTGAGTCTCGAGTTTGC
The DNA here is from genome assembly GCA_044351045.1 of Methylococcaceae bacterium. GTDB lineage: Bacteria > Pseudomonadota > Gammaproteobacteria > Methylococcales > Methylococcaceae > UBA6136. Next base: position 94,718 of record JBILGM010000004.1, read on the forward strand.
GCCCCGCTTTTTGCTATTCCAGGCTGCCTCGGTCGGAGATACGGCCATTTCCGATCAACTGGCCGGGGTTGCCGACCTCGATCTTCAGGTCATTCAGGGGCAGGATTACGACGCGCTTCAATGTTGCGATGCCGTCATCACGGTTTCGGGGACTGCTACCCTCGAGATTGCCTTGCTGGGCATTCCTATGGTGATCGTCTACCGTCTTGCCCCCCTCAGTTATTGGCTGGGACGCTTACTGGTCAAGGTTCCGTTCATTGGCCTACCGAACATCCTGGCTGGAAAAGGCGTCGTGCGCGAGTTCATCCAGCACGAAGCGACCCCGGCAAACATGACTGAAGAAATTGCCCGAATACTTCAGGACCGCCCCTACGCTGAAACTCAGCGGCAGGCTTTGCTGGCGATCCGTAAAAAACTGGGCGAGCGAAATGGGTCGGCAGAATTGGCCCGACTAGCAGCGGATATGCTGGTAGCGCCCTCCTAAAGCTTCTCTTTGCAGATAACAAAGTTCATGAGTCGCGCTTTTGTAAGGGAACTGGACAATCAGGACAGTGCGTTGCCAATGAGGCCGCAAAGTCCGCATATCAACTACGTCACCCTCAGCGGCCTGGCTTTGCTGGAGGATAAGGTCAGAGACCTCGCGGAAGCACGGCACGTTTTGGTGGGGAGTGAAGATCTGTCCAGCCAACAAACTCTGCGTGAATTGGAGCGTGACCTTGCCTACTTCAATGAGCGTATCCAACGGGCCGTGCTGGTGGAACCAGAAGCGCAGCCGCTGGATCGGGTGCACTTCGGTGCCCTGGTCGAGGCGGAGGACAAGGAGGGCGAGCGGGTGAGTTTTGTGATCGTAGGGGAGGACGAAGCCGATGCGACGCAGGGTCGGATCAGTTGGGTTTCACCACTCGCCAATGCCCTCATGAACGCCCGCGTGGGCGATCTGGTTACCTGGAAGCGGCCGGTGGGTGACAAGGAGCTGGAAGTATTATCTATTCGCAGGGCCTGAGCGGGGTGATGGGGCGCCATCTGGAGAATGTCTCCATTCGCCGAAGCCAGAGGGCGAGGCATGTTCGTCTCGTCATAAAGCCTGCGGGCATAGAGCTGGTGGTGCCCCTACATGTCAATGAAGCGCAGGCGATCGGATTTCTCTATCAACATCGGGAGTGGGCTGAACGCAAGCTGACTGAGATTCAGGGACGCGCGGTTGCTGATTACCGCTCCTGTAGTTCACTGCCACTGGAATCCGGGAGTCTGTTGCCTTTTCAGGGGCGCGATGTGCCCCTGATCGTGGGGCAGCACGCGGGAAATCGGCTCAAAATCAAAAAGCTGGCGGACGGTCCGTTTGAAATCCTTCTGCCGGAGACCAGTACCCTGTCGCCGGATCTTCAGATTCGGTCCGCGCTTTTTGTCTGGGTCAAGCACTGGATGCGGGCCGAGGCGCATCGGCTGGCGCAACAACATGGGCAGGTTCTGGATCTGCTGCCGCGGGAAATTCGAATCAAACGTATGAAAACGCGCTGGGGAAGTTGCGGACCTAAGGATGATATCAATCTTAACTGGCTACTCGCATTTACCCCGCCCTCCGTTCTGGAGTACGTGGTCGTGCATGAGCTTTGTCATATACGACACCGCAATCATTCACGCGAATACTGGGATCTGGTGTCCCGGCATTTGCCCAATTGGAGTCAAGAGCGGCGATGGCTCAAAGCCCAGGGCGGTGAACTGTTGAGGCGGTTTGCCTAGCATGGCCATGGCAGCGCGAATCGCCACGTCCGTGCTGGGTTGGTTGCCGGTCATCGCCGTCGTTCTTGCGATCCAGCTGGTTGCGAACCGCGGTGTCATTAACGCGGGAAGGGCGCCGGATCTTCGGGGCCAGATAGTGGGTGGAGAGTCGTTTGCCGGGCTTGAATCGATGCCCAAACCGGCCATAGTCTATTTCTGGGCCAGTTGGTGCGGTGTTTGCCAGACCATGCAGTCAACCATCATGGCTATTGCCAGCGATACGCCCATCATCACCATCGCAATGCAGTCAGGTGATCCGGCTACGGTCAGTGAATACATGATTCGAAAGCAGTTCCACGTGCCGACCCTCGTGGATGAGGATGGAGCTGTGGCCGGTGCTTATAAATTAAGGGGGGTGCCTGCCGCCTTCATGGTGGGCCGAGACGGCAACATTCTCTCCGCCACGACAGGCTATACTTCGGAGTGGGGTTTGCGGCTACGACTATGGTGGGCGAACCGCTGAATCTCGAGGGAAACTTGCTCAATACCCTTCCTTTTCTATGAGGTAGCGTTGTACGGCAGCCTCATAAACCTCTGTCGAAATCTTGACGCCATAGATCACCGTCTGACAATGCTCCTCCAGCATGATGCTCAGTAATCGGAAAGCATTAC
>JBILGM010000036.1:0-31442 GCA_044351045.1 Methylococcaceae bacterium
AGGGGGCCATACACTTCGATCTGGTCTGTGAGTCAAAACGGTTGGCTTGCCCGGTGTGTGACCAGACGAACCAACCCATTCATGACCGGTCACCACGGACCTGGCAGCATCTTCATTTCTTCCAGTATCAGGCGTTCCTGCATGCCTCTTTGCCGCGGGTGAAGTGCGGTCATTGTCGTAAGGTCACTCAGGTGGAGGTGCCCTGGGCACGCCCCGGTAGCGGCTTCACGCTGCTGATGGACGCACTGATTCTGACGCTGGCCAAGAAACTGCCGGTCTCGGCCATTGCTCAGATGTTCGGGGTGTCGGAGGGCCGCATCTGGCGAGCGATCAATGTTCATGTCGAGGTGGCTCGCGCTCAGGCCACCTACGCGGACGTCGCAGCCCTCGGTGTCGATGAGAAGTTCGTCGGTCGCCGCCTGGGGTATCTGACGATCTTTCATGACCCACTGGATCCCAAAACCATTGGCACGGTGGAGGGACGCAAGGCCGACACCTTCAAGGATTTCAAGGAGGACTTCATCGCTCATGAAGGACAGCCCGACCTCATCGAATTCATCACCATGGACATGTCCCGATCGTTTCAAGCCGGAGCACGGCAGCAGTTCCCGAACGCCCAGATCTGTTTCGATGCCTTCCATGTGTCCAAACTGGTTCATGACGCGCTGGATGAAGTCCGCCGCAGCGAGGTCAAGCAAGACGCATCGCTCAAGGGCGCCCGTTGGGCCCTGCTCAAGTCACCCAGGGACTGGTCTCTCCAACAACTCACCAACATGCACTGGCTCCAACGCTCTGGATTAAAAGCCGCCCGGGCCTGGCGGATGAAGGAGCGCTATAAGGAGATTCATCAGCAATGCCGGGCCGGCGAAGATCCCGTGCCCTTGTTTCGTTCCTGGATCTCCTGGGCCCGGCGCAGTCGGCTGGAACCCTTCAAACGCTTGGGCAAAACCCTAAAGGCCCATCTGCCTGGCATTCTTGCCGCCTACCGGCTCGCTGCCAGCAATGCCGTGGCCGAGAACATTAATAGCCAGATTCAGGCCGCCATCGTCAGGGCTCGAGGGTTTCAGTCCATCAGAAGCCTCACCAACATCATCTTTCTGACCACAGGGAAGCTGCAAAACCTCCCGGCCAATCCTTTCACTCACACGGTCACCCGATGAACCTTTCCACACAAAACGGCAGAGAGCCCCTTTTTCACTCCCATTCCGATCAGGCAGATTGCTTTAATAATGGCCTGTCTTTAACATCTATTCCAAAAAAAAGCCATTGAGACAGGGCAATCCGCTACTACAGTTTCTTCGCTTGATATTATCGTACGAGACGCATGCGGATTGGCCTGTCGGCGTGACTGAGGCTCCTAATTTACGCCCTGCGGATACACTGGTTTGCGAACCAGTCTATCGAGATCGGGGACGTCAGGTCGGGGGAACATCTTTTCGATGAAATAATCGAGGTCGGTGCCACAACGACTCGGCAACTCTCTCGACTTGCCATCAGTTCCGGCCACGACCCGGAAGCCTTGCCTGGGCTGATTCTGGTTCGCAATCACCATGGCCTTGGTACAATCCCTGGCATCTACCTGTAGCACGGGCATTCTTTCAAGAGCGACTTTATCATCGCCCCCAGGAAAGAACGCGGGAGTATCTATGATTTTTTCAAACCACCAGCCCGACCGGCCCTTGTAAAATTGAACCAAGAACTGATTCAACCGATGCGTATATTTCTGCCAGACATCATTCTTCCAACCGATGTATAAACGGTCAGCTTTCCAGGCGTTATCGTGAGCGTCATACTTGACCAAACCAACATCCCATCCCCCACTCATTCTTTCAGTCGAACAAACATTCTTTAACTCTGCGGCAACAAAGCATTTGATACCATCCAGACCACCATCATCTTTCTTAAGGGCGCCTGTGTAGGAAGGATTCGACAATTCAAACCAGTCAAGCCTATATGTTTGCCCAGTCATCCAGAATAAAGCATTCTTGACCGCCGGATTAAAAAGCGGTTTACCGTCAAACTCGCTCATGGCATCTGCCAAATAGGCAATGCGATCCATATTTACCCCGTTCACCCCCCGCATATTATCGTAGAGAGCTGTCCAGGCCAATCCATCGCTGCGCCATGTTCCTTTCTTTTCGTAATCTCCTTCCCTCATATAAATCCCGGCATCACCGCGACCCGACATATCGAGTCTATCCATTGACCATTCGTCGAATCGCCCAAGACTAAATAGATTGAAGTCCCAACTGCGGAGCCACAGATAATTCACGCTGGAAGAGCCGGTACCCAGCAGATTGCTACCCATCGACAAAATCACATCCTTACCCGTGTAGGGGGCACCGGCCGATTCAACCTGCTGAACCAGATTCCTATACAACTGCCGGGTGACGCCTTCAATTCGTTGACAGGCCTGTAGCGCCTGATCCCACCGACGGTTGCCGGTGGCCAGCGATTGATGAGCTTTGACATCAGCGCACAGTGTTGCCGTGTTCCAGTCGGCCCCTTCCTGTACCACTGGGGTCGCTGGTTCCACCGCCGGGTCCGACAGTGCCGTGAGCGCAGTAAACTTGTTCATGTCCAGTAGCATTTGGGCGCCCAAAGCCTGCTCGATCATTGCCTTCTGAATGACCCAGTAAATGCCCTTCCATATGCGCCGATCATCCAATTGTTTGTCGCCGGGCTGATTTTGGTAGGCCATGTAGGCCCTATCCAGACAGGCGGTGAAGGGCCCACTTTTGTAGTTAGCATTCATTAGAACCCTGTCAATACTGACCATATCGTTGGCGACCTTGTCCTGCCAGTCCCCCACGAATTGGCGCATGGAGGGCCGAAGATCGCTGGCCACGTAACCGGCTTGCTGGGCTTTGGTCAATTCTCTTCGAACCAGTGCCATATAAGAACCAGTATCAGTCAATTCACCGCCCCCCTGATATTTAAGAGAAGCCGCACGGATATTCTGTACGGCGGCATCGAGATCACCCAACTTGTCATCACATTGCAGGGTCTTGATGTCAGCCAGGATCACACCCGCCTTTTTATCGAGTTGGGATAAGGAATTGGCAAGGTCATCGAGCTTGTCCTGTATCGCCTGCAGCTTTGCCATAAGTGCTTTATCTGAACTGCCGCCCAGCACTCCACCAACAAAAAGCAGGAAGTCACCAAATCCGCCCCCCGCTGCGTCCCCCCAGTTAGTGAATATATCCCCCACGAAGTTGATTATCATATTTGAAGCGATGTCATCCACAATGGCAAACTGGGGGGCTAAGGGGTCCCCCATCGTTTCAGAACGGGAGCCCGAAAGCTGCGGATACAGTAGCCCGTTGTAGGCGAAGGAACCTCGGCAGAGCAAGCGACTGACTCTGTCGACTGCACAAGTCTGCATACCCCCCGCCATCAAGCTGCGCACCCTGAAATTCGCGGGCATATTGGTTTGTCCCCATTGATTGCGGCCCCAGCAAACAACGGTGTTGTCGGTGCGCTGGCCGCAGGTGTGATCGGTCCCACTGGTGACTGATCTGAATCGCCCTACCGGCGGCAAATCCTCGCCGTAAAATCCATTGCCCCAGCAAATCACTCGGCTGTCATCGGCGCGCACCGCACAACCATGCAGGGTACCCACGGAAACATCTCTGAACCGGTCAGCGGGCCGGGGATATGCCATGAAGGCCGGGTCCCCCCAGCACTCCATTGCACCACTCCCTACGCGCAGAGCACAGGTCTTGCCGCTGCGTGCCGAAATGGCCCTGAAAGCACCCCTAGGACTATTTAATTGGCCCTGTGAGTTGTCGCCCCAACATTCGATCGCTCGATTGGAGGCTCGGATGGCGCAAACATGGTCGTCACCCGCGCTAAGCTGAAGGTATCGCCGTGTCTCCCGTTGCGGGCCGGGCTGGCTGTTTCCCTGACCCCAGCACACAGGTCGATAGTTAACAGTCAACGCACAACCCACACTGCCACCTACCGAGAGTGATCTGAACCGGCCATTCAGAGGCGGTGTGGCCTGACCAACCTCATTCAGCCCCCAACAATCAATACCACGATCCCGGGCGCGGATCGCGCAAGTGCTTGAACCGCCGGTATCTATCATCAAATATCGACGATCAATATCGTTGGGGATCTCCGGCAGTGTTTGCTGAAAAGTGAACGGGCTCGACATGTCGACCGGTCGAAATGGATTTACCCGGCCCTGATTGGTATTCGCCCAACTGACAGATGGGTTGATTCCTGCCAGCAGGATAACGAGGACGGCGAAAATGCTTGGTCGAGCGACCTGAGGGCGCCCACCCGGACGAAGTGCGACTAACGATGCGGGTCGCTCGAATTTCAGCAACGAGTTCATGTGCATTTCCTGGTTATGGGCGCTCGGCGCCACTGACGATTCCCCGTCTGAATGGCTGCCCGGCGGAGTTAATTATTTAAAGTCCTTGAGAACAATAGCAAAGACCATTCTGGCGTTCTACCCATGGTCAGAAAATGTCAGAAGTTCCCGGATGACTTGACCACCCCTACGATGGATCGCCATCGGCCCTTCAAGTGTGCTCAATGGCCTGCCCGCTTCACCTCGGCACCCTCGGGCATCCCCATCGATCCGGCTCTCGATGAGCAATAGGAATGGATGTGTCGAGCCCAGGCACTACCGGACGATACATGATCGTCAAAACCTGATACGACACTTTTGTCACGATGAGTCCCGTACGGCTCTTTTTTCAGCCTGGCACTCTTTACCGACGCTAACCTGCTCCCCCATGAATCAGCCCGCAGTTCGCTGCTCATGCTTTTTAACGGGTTTTGCTAGACTTTCGGAACGAAAATATGACGTCGTGGTTTTTGATCATCCTCTCATCCCCCGTGAACCAAGGTGCTTTATGAACATTAAACATCCCTTTCTGGTGTCTGCCCTGGCGGTGGCCATCTGCACGGGGCTGACCATCGAACCCAGCAGGGCCGAGAGGCAAGCCACCACGAACAGCTTCTGGTGGCCTGAGCAGCTGGACTTGTCGCCCTTGCGTCAAAACGCGGCGGAATCCAATCCGTTGGGCAAGTCCTTCCACTATGGTGAAGCCTTCAAAACACTCGACCTGAAGGCCGTGAAAGCAGACATTGCCGCTACCCTCCAAACCTCTCAACCCTGGTGGCCAGCGGACTACGGCCATTACGGACCCTTCTTCATCCGGATGGCCTGGCACAGCGCGGGGGTTTACCGCACCCTTGATGGACGGGGCGGCGCTTCCGGTGGACAGCAACGTTTCGAGCCACTCAATAGTTGGCCGGATAACACCAATCTGGACAAGGCGCGGCGTCTGTTATGGCCGGTCAAGAAGAAATACGGCAGCAAGCTGTCCTGGGCCGATCTGATGGTGCTCGCCGGCAATGTTGCCCTGGAGGAGATGGGCTTCAAGACGCTCGGTTTTGCCGGGGGGCGCCCGGACGACTGGGAGGCCGAGCGAGTCAACTGGGGGTCCGAGAAGAAATTTCTTGCCAACAATGAGCGCTACAACGCTCAAGGTGAATTGGACGCCCCTCTTGCTGCTGTACAGATGGGGTTGATTTACGTGAACCCGGAAGGGCCTGGCGGCAAGCCAGATCCCTTGCTGGCAGCCAGGGACATTCGCGAAGCGTTTGGCCGCATGGCCATGAATGACGAAGAAACGGTCGCCCTGATTGCGGGCGGCCATACCTTCGGCAAGGCGCACGGTGCGCATAAGCCGGAGGAGTGTCTGGGCAAGGAACCGGCTGCGGCCGGAGTAGAGGAACAAGGCATGGGCTGGCTCAACAAATGCGGAACCGGCCATGGCGCCGATACTGTGACCAGTGGCCTGGAGGGTGCGTGGTCGAGCAACCCGACCCGCTGGACCCATGAATACCTGACCTGGCTTTACAGCTTTGATTGGATCACGACGCAAAGTCCCGCCGGTGCCACCCAATGGATCCCCAAGGATGGCAAAGGGGATAATTTTGTGCCGGATGCCCATGTGCCTGGCCAGCGTCACGCGCCGATCATGTTCACCACGGACATTGCTCTGAAAACGGACCCCGAGTATCAAAAAATTTCCAAACGTTTTCTGGATGACCCCAAGGCATTCGAAGGGGCCTTCGCCAGGGCCTGGTTCAAGCTGACCCACCGCGACATGGGCCCCAGGGCGCGCTATCTGGGTAACGAGGTACCCAGCGAGGAGATGGTCTGGCAGGACCCCATTCCCAAGGTCGATCATCCGTTGATCGACAACCAGGACATTGCCAAACTGAAATCAATGCTCCTTGCTTCAGGATTGACGGTGCCGGAACTGGTCAAGACCGCCTGGGCCTCTGCGGCGACGTTTCGCGGCACCGATATGCGTGGCGGTGCCAACGGCGCTCGCATTCGCCTGGCGCCAGAAAAGGACTGGGCAGCCAACGACCCCAGCGAACTTGCCAACGTATTGAATCGACTGGAAACGGTTCAGAACGACTTCAACCGCTCACTGAAAGGGGGTAAGAAGGTATCGCTTGCCGACGTGATTGTGCTGGGCGGTTCGGCCGCCGTGGAGGAAGCCGCCCGGCAAGCCGGCCACACGGTGCAGGTCCCCTTCAGGCCCGGACGCATGGATGCTACGCAGGAACAGACGGATGTGCGCTCGTTTGCGGTGCTGGAACCCCGAGCCGATGGCTTCCGCAATTATTACGGCAAGGATAATGCGCATTCGCCTGCTGAATTGCTGATCGAACGCGCCAATTACCTGAGCTTGAGCGTACCCGAAATGACCGTCCTGGTGGGCGGCATGCGGGCAATGGATGCCAACACGGGACATGCTCGGCAGGGTGTACTCACCGATCGCCCAGGCACATTGAGCAATGACTTTTTCGTGAACTTGCTCGATATGTCGACTCAGTGGACCCCATCGCCTTCATCCGAGGGTATTTATGAAGGGCGGAACCGGACCACCGCCGAAGTCAAATGGACGGCCACCCCGGTTGATCTGGTCTTCGGCTCCAACGCCGAGTTGCGTGCGGTCACCGAAGTGTATGCAGCGGATGACGGCAAGGACAAATTCGTAAAGGATTTTGTTGCCGCATGGGACAAGGTCATGAACCTGGATCGCTTCGACGGACGCTAACGCTGCCGCGTCAGGAGTAGGTCTTGACCGCAGTTGCCGTAGGGGCTACCAAGCCGTTGCTATCGTAGATAGTTGACGTCCCGGCGCAGCCCCTTTTGTCCTCCCGGTCGCCGATAAAAGACACGCGACCGGGCACACTCAGCCGAAGCCCCTCGACCAGAGATCACTGCGTCGTGGCAGCCTGCCCCGCCTGTGCCATGGGCTGATTTTCGTGATTGCAACCCTTCAGTCCTTGTCGCCAACATTTCGCATGAACCTCCGCATCGCCATTGCCCAACTGGATTTTCTCGTCGGTGACATAGCCGGCAACGCTCGACGCGTTCTGGACGCGGCAACCGGAGCCCGCGACCGACTCGGTGCCGCCGCCATTGTCTGTCCGGAACTGACGCTATCGGGTTATCCGCCCGAGGATCTCCTGCTGCGCCGGGACTTCCTGACGACCGTGGAATCCACCCTGGACGATTTGGCCGAAAAACTGGCCGGCATCACGGCCGTCGTGGGTTTTCCGGAAATCACCGATGCGGGTATTTTCAACAGCGCGGCCGTGATCGCCGACGGTGCGGTCCAGCACATTTACCGTAAACAGCATCTCCCCAATTACGGCGTCTTTGACGAGAAACGCTACTTCCTGCCCGGCTATGCCCCCTGCGTTTTCGAATTGGCGGGGGTCCCGGTCGGATTGACCATTTGCGAGGATGTCTGGAGATCGGGACCGGTGGAGCAGGCCGCCCATGCCGGAGCACAGCTGATTCTGAACCTGAATGCCTCACCCTATCAGGCCGGCAAGATCCGTGAGCGTGAAGCCGTGGTGCGGGAACGGGTGACGGCAGCGGGCATCCCATTGATCTACGCCAACCTGGTCGGTGGGCAAGACGAGCTGGTGTTTGATGGCGCGTCATTCGTGATGAACCGTCATGGTCAGATCACCACCCATGCCCCGGAATTTCAGACATCCCTGATTGCTGTCGATTTCAACCGTGGCGTCCACCTGGAGCCACTCCCCGGCACCATCAATCCCCCGCTGCCCGACGACGCCAGCGTTTATCAAGCCCTGGTCACCGGCATTCGCGACTACGTCCGCAAGAACCGTTTCAAGGGCGCGGTGCTCGGCTTGTCCGGCGGCATCGATTCCGCTCTGACGCTGGCGCTAGCCGCCGACGCGTTGGGGCCGGAGCAGGTCGAAGCCGTGCTGATGCCCTCGCGGTACACCGCCGACATGAGCAACGAGGACGCCATCCTGGAGGCCGAGGCGCTCGGCTGCCGGTACCACACGATTCCTATCGAGCCGGCTTTCAACACCTTTCTCGACATGCTCGCGCCGAGCTTTGCCGGGCTGCCGCCCGATACCACCGAGGAAAACATCCAGGCCCGCTGCCGGGGCATCCTGCTGATGGCGTTTTCCAACAAGACCGGCAAGATCCTGCTGACCACCGGCAACAAAAGCGAGATGAGCGTTGGCTACGCCACACTGTACGGCGACATGGCCGGCGGTTTCGCGCCGCTGAAGGACGTGCCGAAAATGCTGGTTTACCGCTTGTGCGAATACCGTAACCGCCTGTCCGCGGTCATTCCCCAGCGCGTTATCGACCGGCCGCCCTCGGCGGAGCTTCGCCCCGACCAGAAGGACGAGGATTCGCTGCCGCCCTACCCGGTGCTGGACGCCATCCTCGAACGCTATGTCGAGCGCGACGAATCGGTCGCCGACATCATCGCCGCCGGCTACCTGGAACACGACGTCATCCGCGTCGCCCGCATGGTCGACCGCAACGAATACAAACGCCGTCAGGCTCCGCCGGGCGTCAAGATCAGCCGCCGCGCCTTTGGCCGCGACCGGCGCTATCCGATGACCAATGGATTTGGTAACTGATTCGGGAAACCCAGCCTGGCCTTCGATGACCGGGCTACTGAAATTTGGTGAGATTCGCGCTGTGCTGGCGCGCGAAGGCCGCCCCATAGGCCCTTATGATCTGCAAATTGCCGCCATTGCGCTCGCCGCAGGAATGACCTTGGTCACTCGCAATGTCCCCGAGTTTGGACGCGTGCCGGGATTGACTATCGAAAACTGGCAACACAGCGAGGCATGACCGCCTTCAACCCCAATTGCCCAATAAAGACGATGAACATGAAGCGATTATGGCGGTGGAATACAAGGGTGCTGATCGCTGGGCGGGTGCCGCAGATGATCGGCTGATAGGTGGTCTGTGGGCAGAGCTTTCGCGGGGCCGTTGCCGGTTTATGATGGTGAAGGACAAACAGTGGGGTGACATCGAGGAGCAGTTCAGATGAGTCGACCAGAAGGGGGACCCCACTCAAACTCATTTCGGCGATAATTCAGGACACTTTTGATTCCCTTACTCTCACCCTCAATATGCATGACATCATCAACTGGCTCGTCAACACTATCGGCGCGATGGGTTATCCCGGCATTTTTCTGCTCATGGCCATGGAAAGCTCGGTCATTCCGATCCCCAGCGAGGTGGTCATGCCGCCCGCCGGCTATCTGGTGCAGCAGGGCAAGATGCACATGGGCCTGGTTATCCTGAGCGGAACGCTGGGTAGCCTGGCCGGGGCCTACGCCAATTACTTTGTGGCGCGTTGGCTGGGCCGTCCGCTGGTGATCAAGTATGGGCGTTATGTCTGGATTACCGAGGAACATTTCGACAAAGTAGAGAAGTTCTTCCTGCAGCATGGCGAAATCTCCACTTTCATCGGGCGTCTGCTGCCGGTGATCCGCCATCTGATTTCGATCCCCGCCGGCATTGCCCGCATGAACCACTGGCGCTTCAGCCTTTACACCACGGTAGGAGCCTCGCTGTGGGTCAGTATTCTGAGCTGGATTGGCTATTTCATCGGGGCCAAGCAGGAACTGATCGCTGAGTATTCTCATGAAGCCGTCCTGGCGGTGCTCGTTTTCAGCCTGTTGCTGGCCGGTGGCTACACCGTCCTCCACCGCCGAAAAATTCGCCGGCAGATGGAATCCGCTTAAGGACTGATTCATGGGCGTGGCTCACTCTGCCTCGCCCCCCTCATGCCGACCTTAGCCTCCGTTGATCCTGAAATCCGACTCATCTGGTCGGTCTACCCGCTTTACTCATGACCATGAACCAGACTTACGACGCTGCCTCCATTGAAGTCCTGTCCGGCCTCGACCCGGTGCGCAAGCGCCCGGGCATGTATACCGACACCAGCCGGCCCAATCATCTGGCACAGGAGGTTATTGACAACAGCGTGGATGAAGCCTTGGCCGGGTTTGCCAAGACCATCGACGTGCGACTGATGACCGATGGCGGGGTAGAGGTTCGCGATGATGGCCGCGGCATGCCGGTGGACATCCATCCCGAGGAAGGGGTCTCCGGCGTCGAGGTGATCCTGACCAAACTGCATGCGGGTGGCAAATTCTCCAACAAGAGTTACGGCTTCTCCGGTGGCTTGCATGGCGTGGGCGTTTCCGTGGTCAATGCCCTTTCCGACCGGCTTGATGTGGAGGTGCGACGTGACGGCAAGACCTGGGATATCGGGTTCGCCCACGGCGAAAAGGTTCGTGAACTCACCGAAACCGGCAACTGCGCCAAACGCGATACCGGCACCACTGTCCGCTTCTGGCCAGAGGCGCATTATTTCGACTCCCCGCGCATTGCTATTCCGCGCCTGAAGGCTTTGCTTAGAGCCAAAGCCGTGCTGTGCTCAGGCCTGCGCATCAATCTCACGGATGATCACACGGGGGAGAGCGAAAGCTGGTACTTCGAGAACGGTTTGCCCCAGTATCTGCTGGACCGTATCGGTGATCAGGACTGTGTGCCGGAAGAACCCTTCATTGGCAGCATCGCCGGCAAACAGGAGGCCGTGGACTGGGCGGTAGTGTGGACGGCAGAGAGTCGGGAGCCGGTCACGGAAAGTTACGTTAATCTGGTGCCCACCGCGCAGGGGGGCACTCATGTCAATGGGCTGCGGACCGGGCTGACTGAGGCCGTCAGGGAATTCTGCGAGTTCCGCAATCTTTTGCCCCGTGGTATCAAGATCGCGCCCGAAGATGTCTGGGAGCGCTGCCACTACGTGCTGTCACTGAAGATGCTCGATCCGCAATTTTCCGGCCAGACCAAGGAACGACTAAGCTCGCGGGAATGTGCGCCATTTGTCTCAGGCGTGGCCAAGGATGCCTTCAGCCTTTGGCTCAACCAGCATCCGGCCATCGGGGAACGGATCGCCGAACTGGTCATTGAAAGCGCGCAGAAACGGCTGAAGGCTGATCGGCAGGTGGTACGCAAAAAAATCACCAGTGGTCCCGCACTGCCCGGCAAGCTGACTGACTGCGCGTCACAGGACCTCAGCCTGACCGAACTCTTCCTCGTCGAAGGCGACTCGGCCGGCGGCTCTGCCAAGCAGGCCCGCGACAAGGATTATCAGGCGATCATGCCCCTGCGAGGAAAGATTCTGAACACCTGGGAAGTGGAGTCGACTTCGGTCCTGGCTTCACAAGAAGTCCACGACATCAGCGTCGCCATTGGAGTCGATCCTGGCTCCAGCGACCTGAGCGGCCTACGTTATGGCAAGGTCTGCATCCTGGCCGATGCCGATTCCGATGGCAATCACATTGCAACATTGCTGTGCGCGTTGTTTGTCCGGCACTTCCGGCCCTTGGTCGCCGCTGGGCATGTGTTTGTTGCCATGCCGCCCTTGTACCGGATTGATGTGGGCAAGCTGGTCGTCTATGCGCTCGACGAAGCCGAGAAAAAAGGTGTACTGGACCGCATCGAAGCAGAAAAGATCAAAGGCAAAATCAACGTTCAGCGCTTCAAGGGCTTGGGGGAAATGAATCCTCCCCAACTACGCGAGACGACCATGAACCCGGACACCCGCCGTCTGGTGCAATTGACCCTCGCGGAGAATGCCAGCACCGATGAGAAACTGGACATGTTGCTGGCAAAAAAGCGTGCCGGTGATCGCAAAGCCTGGCTGGAAGAACGCGGCAATCTGGCCGAGGTCTGAGTGATGTTGCCTCATGGCCCCATGCTAGACTGAATCTGAAGTGTTGCGTGGAGATCCCCCCTCGATGTCAGCGGGACTGAAAGAAGACGACCGCATCGAACTGACTGAGGGGTAATTGATTGATATGGCGCCGATTGGGTATTTGCATGCAAGCCTGACCAGCCTGATTTTCCAGAAGATAGGCTATGCCACGGAGGGTCGCGCATTAGTCTGGTCACAGAACCCGACCTCTTTCGGACCATCGAGCGAACCGCAACCCGACTTTGCACTACTCAAGCCTCATCATGAGCGTTACCGCACCCGGTTGCCGATGACAGAGGACACCCTTCTTATCGTCGAAATCGCTGATGCCTCGCCGCGCTAAGATAGGGAGGTCAAGGGGCCGTTGTACGCCCGCGCTGGCATTCCGGAATACTAGATCGTGAATATCATGGAGCGCACGATTGAGGTGCATCGGCTGCCAGACCGAAGCTCGGGCCGTTACACGGATATCCAAGTCGCCAATTCTGGAACACTGTCACCCGGCGCATTTCCGGATCTAGTGATCAGTCTCTCGGAACTGCTGGGGCCATGAGTCGAGACCCGACATCAAACCCTCAAAAAATGACATTTTTCTTGCCCTTTAGCGCTTTTTCACTATAATCCGCGCCTTGTTTTTTTCGGAGGGCAGTCCCTGGACTGCCTTTTTTATTTTCTGACGGGGTGTTCCGATGACCAGTCAAATCATGCCCACCTATGCGCGGCTGCCCGTGACGTTTGAGCGTGGCGAGGGCGCTTGGCTGTGGAGCACCGATGGAAATCGCTATCTCGATGCCATTTCGGGCATTGCCGTGTGCAACCTCGGGCACGCTCATCCGGCGGTGGCTAAAGCCCTTTGTGACCAAGCCGGCAGGCTGATACATACCTCCAATCTTTATGGCGTCGGCCTGCAGGAGCAGCTAGCTCACGCTCTTTGCGAACTGAGTGGTCTGGATAACGTTTTCTTCAGCAATTCGGGGGCGGAAGCCAACGAAGCGGCACTGAAGTTGGCGCGGAAATATGGCCATTCAAAGGAAATAGAAAATCCCAGGGTCATCGTCATGGAAAACAGTTTCCATGGCCGCACGCTGTTCACGCTGAGCGCCACTGGCAACGCCAAGGTACAGGAAGGTTTCGAACCGCTGGTCGACAGCTTCATTCGAGTCCCTCATGGCAATGCCGAAGCGGTCGCTTCCATTCACGACACCAGCGTCTGCGCCATTTTGGTTGAGCCCGTTCAAGGCGAAGGCGGCGTTCGCGTCCCCCCGGATAATTATCTGCCGGCACTGCGCGAACTCTGCGATGAACGTGGCTGGTTGCTGATGGTGGATGAGGTGCAATGCGGCATGGCGCGGACCGGTGCCTGGTTCGGCTTCCAGCACTCCGGCATCAGCCCCGACGTGATGACGCTGGCCAAGGCATTGGGCAACGGCGTCCCCATTGGCGCCTGCCTGGCAAAAGGGTCAGCCGCTCAGGTGCTGACGGCCGGCAAACACGGCTCCACTTTTGGTGGCAACCCCTTGGCGTGTCGTGCCGCACTGGCCGTACTGGATACCCTCCGCCAGCAAAATCTCGTCGCCCGTGCCGCCCAACTCGGCCGCACGATTCTCGATGGATTTCGTACCGCGTTTTCCGGCAATCCGCACGTGGTGGAGGTGCGCGGCAGAGGCCTGATGATCGGGATCGAGCTGGATACCACCTGCACCGACCTGACCAGCCGCGCGCTGGACCAGGGTCTGCTGATCAACGTCACGGCGGATCGCATCATCCGTCTGCTGCCCCCTCTTATTCTCAGCGACGACGAAGCACAACACCTCATCAATGGCGTTGTCCGGCTCGTCAACGACTTTACGGCTCATTGAGCCGGGAGAACCCGCAATGAGTTTGCGCCATTTGGTGAACCTGTCTGATTTAAGCCCCGCTGAACTACGCGGCCTCATCCTGCGAGCGATCGACCTCAAAAACTCCCCGGGCATTTATGAGCCACTCAAGAACAAAGTGCTCGGCATGTTGTTCGAGAAGTCATCTACCCGGACCCGCATCTCGTTCGAGGCCGGCATGATCCAATTGGGTGGCGCCGCCATTTTCCTTTCACCCCGCGACACCCAACTCGGTCGCGGTGAGCCTATCGAGGACTCTGCCCGCGTCATTTCGCGCATGGTCGATGCCATCATGTTGCGCACGCATGAACATCGGACGGTCGAGATTTTTACCAAGCATTCCCGGGTGCCCGTCATCAATGGCCTGACGGATCGCAGCCACCCTTGTCAGTTGCTGGCCGATCTCCAAACCTATTTCGAACACCGGGGTGAAATTGCTGGCCGTACCGTCGCATGGATCGGTGATGGTAACAACATGTGCCACTCTTACATCGAAGCCGCCGCGCTACTGGATTTCAGATTGAATATTGCCTGCCCGGAAGGCTACGAGCCGGAAGCCGACTTCCTCGCCCTGGGCGCGGATCGCGTCCGAGTCATGCGCGAACCGTCCGAGGCCGTCATAGGCGCGGATCTGGTGGTGACCGATGTCTGGGCCAGCATGGGCCAGGAAGAGGAACAGGCCAAGCGCGAGCAGGCGTTCCGGGGCTACGAAGTCGATGAAAAGCTGATGAAGTTAGCGGCGAGTGATGCCCTCTTCATGCACTGCCTGCCTGCCCACCGCGGCGAGGAAGTCAGTGCCGGCGTTTTGGACGGGCCGCAAAGCGTGGTCTGGGACGAGGCAGAAAACCGCCTGCATGCCCAGAAAGCACTGCTGGAATTCCTGCTGGTCGAAGACAGTCCGGTTCGCAAGCAGTCCATCCACTGATTGCATCCCTACTCGCCAGCCAAGTCCTGAGCGAGAGACCAAGACAAAAAAGGCCGGCATGTAGCCGGCCTTTTCATGGGTGCGTGTTGGCGCTTAGTGGCTGACCTCGACCTTATTGCCCTTGGTCTGACCAATGGCCTTCAGCATCTCGCCGAACCAAGGCGCGTCGATGTCGAATGGCTTGCCGCCCTTGATGCGCGGGAACTCGATCGCACGCAGGACGTTATTCTGGTCCTCGTCATGACCGATAACACCGGACTCATGCTTGAAAGCGCACTCAACGGCCAGATCGGTGCAGGATTTGATCAGACGTAGGTCGTCGGCGTTGGCTGCCGCCGCCCGGGCAAAGTAACCGGATTTCTGCACCAGCACCTTTTCGGCGCCCAGCATCTTGGCGAACTGCTCGCCAAACCACTTGCCCGGGTTGATGGTGTCCAGCTTGATGTGACCGAAGGCATCACGTTCCACTTCCTGACCCTTGGCCTGCATTTCCGCCACGATGGCATCGACGCCAGCCCCTTCGGAAATGAACAGATTGACGCAGTCGTGCTTGTCCATCACACCACGCAGACGCTCGGCCTCGGCGGCCAGATTGATGTCCATCTCCGGTACGAAGACGGCATGCACGTCATAGCAATCGCGACCCAGACCGATACCCGGAACCCACTCCTCGCGGTCCAGCAGCTTGCGGTATTCCAGCGCGGTGGCAGCGGTCAGCCAGCCGCAGTTACGGCCCATGACTTCATGCACGATCAGCATGCGTGGGTTGGCGCCGGTTTCGGCGACGACATTGCGGTAATAGCGCGCGCCCTGCTCGGCAGCAGTCCAGGCACCCAGTGACTGCTTGATGGGGAAGACGTCATTGTCGACGGTCTTGGGCAGACCGATCACGGTCAGGCCGTAATTGTTCCTGGCCAGGAAAGCGGCCAGATCCGCCGCAGCAGTATTGGTGTCGTCACCGCCGATGGTGTGCAGAATGTCCACGCCATCCTTGACCAACTGGTCGGCCGCGACTTTCTGGGGATCTTCGCCCTCCTTGACCAGGCCACGCTTGACGCAATCCTTGACGTTGGTCAGCTTGACGCGGCTGTTGCCTATCGGCGATCCGCCGAACTTGTGCAGCAGATGGGCCTTTTCGCGAATTTCCGGGGTGATTTTGTAGGAGTCGCCCAGTAGCAATCCCTTGTAGCCACCGTGATACGCAATGATTTCGATGCTCGGATCGATTTCGGTGTAACGCTCGATCAGGCCGCCGACGGCGGAGCTGAGACAGGGGGCCAGACCGCCAGCGGTCAGGAGTGCGACTTTCTTGGGTTTGCTCATGGCTTCTTCTTAGAGTGAGGGTTGTGGGTGGAAAAGTTGGGAAGGATAAAGGATTCGGGGTCCCATCGAAAAGATGGGATAGCCTCGCACCAGCATCGGCGCGGCCTCAGGAGGCATCATTTCCCTGGATAGCGCGCGCGGCCTCTGGGTCAACCAACCAACTGGATCGGCCGTCGGAAGCTGATACGCGAGCTGCCGGGAATGCCCCCTCATCATTGGTATCTGAATGGAACACTTGCGCGAGTGTCTCGGCTTTGTCGGCGCCCGTTACCAAAAACATGACTTCCCTCGCCGTCCTGATGGCCGGGAGGGTCAGGGTCAACCGGATTGGAGGTGACTTGGGAGAGTCGTAAACGGCGGCAACGTTTCCAGCCGCGTCCGGATGACCCGGAAACAGAGATGCCGTATGTCCATCAGGCCCCATGCCCAAGAGAATCAGATCAAACTCGGGAGCCGGAGCATCAAAGAAAAGCTCGAGTTCCCGTTCATAAAGTGCCGCACATTGCTCGGGGGTTCCGGATTCGGTCGGCATGACATGGAAGTGTTTGTCAGGGACAGGAACACCCTTCAAAAGGGTTTCGCGGACCAGATGCACGGTACTCTCGCTATCCGTGTGGGGCACGAAACGTTCGTCCGCAAAAAACACATGCACCCGTGACCAGTCGATCGCCTGCCGATAGGGTGACTGGGTCAGTAACTGATAGAGACGACGCGGGGTACTGCCACCCGAGAGCACAAAGGAGAATCGCCCACGCATATGGATGGCCCGATTGGCCGACTCCACCACCCTTGCCGCCGCTTCACGGGCCAGATCATCAACGCTACCCGCGATGAACAATTCGCGATGGGCTTTCACCGGAGGGCCTTGTAGCGGTTGATCAGCCCATTGGTGGAGCTGTCATGAGAATGCACGGGGTCTTTTCCACTCAAGTCAGTCAGTATCTTCTTGGCTAATTGCTTGCCCAACTCAACGCCCATTTGATCGAAGGAATTAATATTCCAGATGGCGCCTTGCACAAAAATCTTATGCTCGTAGAGCGCAATCAAGCTACCCAGCGTCTCAGGCGTCAGTTTTTTGTAGAGTATGGAATTCGACGGGCGGTTGCCACGGAAGGTCTTGGCAGCCGCCAGTTCCTGCAAACGTTCACCCGTCACACCCTCCGCCTTCAACTCGGCCTTAGCCTCCTCGAAAGTCTTGCCCAACATCAGCGCCTCAGTCTGGGCGATGAAGTTGGAGATCAGCAACTCGTGATGCTCGCCAAGGTTGTGATGGCTTTGGGCAGCGGCGATGAAGTCACAGGGGATCAGGGCGCTGCCCTGATGCATCAACTGATAGAAGGCATGCTGCCCATTGGTGCCGGGCTGGCCAAAGATAATCGGCCCGGTGCTGTAATTGACCGGATGCCCTTCGAGGTCCACCGTCTTGCCGTTGCTTTCCATGTCACCCTGCTGCAGATAATCCGGCAGGTATTCAAGATACTGGTCATAAGGCAGGATAGCGTAGGCATCGGCGGCAAAAAAATTGTCGTACCAGATCCCCAGCAGCCCCATGATGACCGGGATGTTCCGATGAAACGGCGCCGTGCGGAAATGCTCGTCGATGCGATGAGCCCCTTCCAGCATGGCTTCGAAGCGGTCCATTCCCACAGCCAGCGCGATCGGTAGGCCGATCGCGGCCCAGATTGAATAGCGTCCGCCGACCCAGTCCCAGAATTCGAACATATTCGCGGTATCGATCCCGAATTCCGCCACCTTCTCGGCGTTGGTGGAAATCGCGACAAAATGCTTGGCTACGGCGCATGGATCGTCCACTGCATTCAGCAACCATTCGCGCGCCGACTTGGCATTGGCCATAGTTTCCAGCGTGGTGAAGGTTTTGGAAGCCACACAAAACAGTGTGGTCTCCGGGTTCAGACCAAATAGCGTCTGGACGAGGTCGGCCTCATCGACGTTAGAGATGAAGTGAACCCGAAGGCTGGGGTCCATATAAGGCCATAGCGCCTGAACAACCATGCGCGAGCCCAAATCAGAACCGCCGATGCCAATGTTGACGACATCCGTGATGGACTTGCCGGTACAGCCTTTCCATCGACCGGAACGCACGGCTTCGGTAAAACGGCGCATCATGGCGAGGACACGATTGACGTCGGGCATGACGTCGTCACCGTCAAGAAGAATAGGTCGATTGGAACGGTTACGCAGCGCGATGTGCAACACCGCGCGGTTTTCCGTTACGTTGATGCGAGCGCCCCGAAACATGGCCTCGATTTTCCCGGACAGTTTCGTTTCCTCGGCCAACTGCTCAAGGAGACTGAGCGTTTTTTCGGTAATTCGATTTTTCGAGAAATCGAAAAGAAGATCGTTGAACGTCAGTGAGAACCGTTCGAATCGCTGTGGATCTTCGGCAAACAAATCCCGCATATGGACACCCGCCATTTCCTGCCGGTGTTTTTCAAGGGCTCGCCAGGCTGGGAGCTGGGTGGGTTGTGTCATTTTTACGGTAATACCGACGTTTGTTCTAAAGCGATGCTTCAAACCCGATGGGGGGTAAGAAACCTTGCAGATTTATTCCAGCACGCAAATGGCGAGGTCTCACCGCATCAAGCCCCAACCCAGTCCGTGCCGCAAGCTCTTGGAGGGCTGAACATTACCCACCCCCGGCCGCCAGCCCCACGGGTGATCGCGCTATAATACTCCTTGAACTTTCCTGTCGGTACATTGATGAGCAGCGAACAAAAACCCTGGGCCGGGCGCTTCACGGAGGCGACCGATAAATTCGTTGAAGCCTTCACCGCATCGGTGAACTTCGACAAGCGGCTTGCCCAGCATGATATTCAAGGATCAAAAGCTCACGCGACCATGCTCGCAAAGATCGGCGTCCTGACCGACACCGAACGTGACCTCATCATCCATGGCCTCGACGAAATTAGCGGGGAAATCGAGCGAGGCAATTTTGAATGGTCGGTGCAACTCGAAGACGTGCACATGAACATCGAAGCACGGCTGACACAGCGGATCGGCGAAGTCGGCAAGAAGCTGCACACGGGCCGTTCCCGCAATGACCAAGTCGCGACCGACATTCGGCTGTATCTGCGCGAAGAGCTTGATCGCATCACCCTGCTGATCCATCGCTTGCAGGATGCCCTGCTTGATCTTGCCGAGCGCGAAGCCGATACCATCATGCCGGGCTTTACTCATCTGCAGGTCGCCCAGCCGGTGAGTTTTGGTCACCACATGCTGGCTTGGTTTGAAATGCTGGAGCGCGACCATGAGCGACTCCGCGATTGCCGCAAACGGGTAAATGTTATGCCCTTGGGGGCTGCGGCGCTCGCCGGCACGACCTTCCCGCTGGATCGCCCCTATACCGCCAACCTGCTGGGTTTTGACCGTCCAGCAGCGAATTCGCTGGACGCTGTCAGTGACAGGGATTTCGCCATCGAATTCACGGCCTGTGCCAGCCTGATCATGATGCATCTGTCGCGTTTCTCGGAAGAACTGGTGCTGTGGACATCCGCACAATTTGGATTCATCGACTTGCCGGATGCCTTCTGTACCGGTTCGTCGATCATGCCACAAAAGAAAAACCCGGACGTTCCCGAATTGGTGAGGGGCAAGTCCGGACGCGTATTCGGCCACCTTGTCGGCCTGCTGACGCTCATGAAGGGTCAGCCACTGGCGTACAACAAGGACAATCAGGAAGACAAGGAACCGCTGTTCGACACGATCGACACGGTCAGAGACAGCCTCAGAGCGTTTGCTGATATGGTCCCGCACCTGCAGCCCAACCGGGATGCCATGCGTCGGGCCGCCCTGCAGGGCTTCGCGACCGCGACTGATCTCGCGGACTATCTCGTGCGCAAGGGGATTCCCTTCCGTGATGCGCATGAAGTGGTGGGCAAAGCCGTCCGCCTGGGTATCGATACGGGACGCGACCTCGCCGAGCTATCGCTGGATGAATTACAGAGCTTGTCCGGCACCATCGAACAGGACGTGTTTGACGTGCTGACCCTGGAAGGCTCAATCATGGCCCGCAACCACCTGGGTGGTACCGCCCCGGAACAGGTTCGCCGCGCGGTGACCACCGCTCGTGCCGCGCTGAGCGGAGCCCATTAGAACGTGATCACGGACGAGCGCATCACGACGCTGATTGACCTGATGCGCCATGGCGAGCCGGTGGGAGGCATTCGCTATCGGGGGCAACAGGATGATCCGCTCAGCCATGCTGGCTGGCAGGAAATGCGCAGGTCCATCGGTCGTGAGCGCCCCTGGGACGTGATCGTCAGCTCGCCACTCAGTCGCTGTCTGGCCTTTGCAGAGGAACTGAGCGAGAGCTCCGGCATTCCTCTGGAAACGGATGACCGACTCAAGGAAATCGGCTTCGGAGACTGGCAGGGCAAGACGGGGGACGAAATCACCCGTTTTGACCCCGGTCTAGTTCAGCGTTTCTTTCGTGACCCCACCACCTATCGTCCCGACGGCGCGGAGGGGTTGGCGGATTTTCGCAACCGGGTTGCTGAGGCCTGCCAGGACATTCTCGGCCGGCATGCCGGCAAGCATCTTCTGATCATCTGCCATGCGGGCATCATCCGGATGGTGCTGGCCAAAATCCTGGATATCCCTCTCTCCAATCTGTTTCGCATCAAGGTGGGGCATGCCTGCGTGACCCGGGTCGAGTTTGCCGAGCAGGGCGAGGAATTTCTGGGCCAACTGATTTTTCATGCAGGCTCGCTTGAAGGCTGAAAATCTCCGAAACGACCCGCCATAGCGAAAGCCCGCCACACCCCACCCCAACTTTCCACGGACGATCAGGCCGCCCCGTTTGAATACGCCATTACCCAGCCAATCAGTCACCTCGCCCAGTTCGTTTCATTACTGGTCCCTCGCCGCCCTGATTTTCAGCATCTGGGCTACCTTCTTCCATCTGGGTGACTTTCCTCTACTGTCGCCGGATGAGGGGCGCAACGCAGAAGTCGCGCGGGAAATGAAGGTGGCAGGCACCTGGCTTGTGCCCACTTATGATGGTGCCACTTACCTCGATAAACCGGCGTTTTTCTTCAAATCGGTCGCGCTTTCCCTGGCAGCACTGGGTGATACGGAATTCGCCGCCCGACTGCCCTCGGCACTGTCTGGGCTGGGCATCCTCCTGATGGTCTTCGCTTTTTGTCGGCGCGCCTACGGGGAATTGACCGCTTCTCTGGCGATGGTGATTGTCGCCAGCACACCCCTCTTCATGGCGTTTTCCCGGATCGTCATTTTCGACATGATGCTGGCGCTGTTCGTCTGTGCTGCGATTTTTGCGGCTTATCTGGCGGAAGAACATGAAGGCAAGACGCGCCGCAACTGGTACTGGATGGCCACCCTGGCCGCCGGTCTTGCGACCCTGGTAAAGGGCCCGGTCGGCTTTCTGGTGCCTCTCCTGGTCATGTCGGCGTTTCATCTCGCTTCCGGCCGCCGAGCGGTGATCAAGCGTTTCTTCAGCCCCGCGCATATCGTCCTGTTCCTGGCCGTGGTGCTGCCATGGTTTGTGGGTCTGTCGCTGGCCTGCCCGGATTTTCCGTATTACGGGATCATGAAGGAATCCATTGCCCGCTTCACCACCACGGAGTTTCGCAGGACGCAGCCCTTTTATTACTATGCTCTCATCATCGCCGGCTGCTTTTTCTCCTGGAGCGTCCTGTTGCCTGAATCGATGCGCGTCGCTTTTCGCGAGCGTGCCTGGCTTAGCCGCCCCGACCGGCTCTTTGTCGTCTGGGCCCTCGTCGTGGTCATGTTCTTCTCCTTGTCGCAATCGAAACTCCCCGGCTACATTCTGACGGGTGTCATCGCGCTGGGTATCCTGGTTGCCCGAGTTTTTGCCGAAGCGATCGAAGCCCGAAGTGCAGCCGCTCAGAGCATCATCATGCGAGCCTGTCTAGGGCTTGCCATCGCGGCCTGCCTGCTGGCCATTCCATTACTCCTCTTGAGCTTGGCACCGGAAGCCCTCGCCAAACCCCGCTGGCTCACGACCGAGACAATGAAACAATTTGGTCCCCTGTTTCCTGGCCTCAGCATCTCTCTGGGGGTCACCGCGATGCTGGCGCTCATTGCTTACGGCATCAAAAGTACCCGTTTTGCCTTGGTCGCCTTCCTGTCGATTTCAGTCCTGTTGCTGACAGCCAATTTCGAGATCATTCCCCGTCATGCCAGCCTCAAGTCAGCCCGCTCCCTGTTAGACAAATTGCCGACGGATCTCCCGGCGAACAGCGAGTTCGCCTGCATCGGCTGTATGCCCCACGGACTCCCTTTTTACCTGGGTCAACTGGTGACCGTGTTCACGGAGGACGGCAATGAACTCACTAGCAATTACGTCCTTTTCTCGCTCAAGTCCGGAAATCCATGGCCGGAACATCTGGTGCCTCACGCTCAAATGCAGAATTACCTGACGTCACGCACCCATCCCACCTACCTGATGGCGCGCAGCGACCGGCGCGGCGAGCTTGAGGCTATCGCCGAAAAGCAAGCGACGCGGGTCGATCGGCTCTACAGCGACTATATCGGCACTCTGCTGCCGGCAACCGGGCACTGAGATGTGCGGAATTTGCGGTCAGGTCCATTTCCTGACTTCGTCGCAGCCTTCGGTCAACGCCGTCCCCGCCATGCTGGATCGTCTGGTGCACCGCGGTCCGGATGGACACTGGATCAAAGCCGATCATGCTGCCAGTTTCGGCATGGCCCGCCTGACCATTCGTGGACTGACGAGCGGCGAACAACCGCTAACAGATGCCGCCAGCGGCGTGATGGTGATCTGCAATGGCGAAATCGACAACCACCTTGCCTTGCGCGAGTGGCTTGCGGAACGCGGGCGCCCGGTCGAGCAAGATACCGATGTCGCGGTGTTACCCGGCCTTTACCTTGAACTGGGCGAAGCCTTTGTCGAGAAATTGATCGGCGCCTTTGCCATCGCCGTGTGGGACCCACGCCAGAGCAAGCTGTTGCTGATTCGTGACCGCGCCGGCGAGCGGCCATTGTTCTATTCCCTGGAAAACGGGGTCGCCACTTTTGCCTCCCAGCTGGCCGCCATGGCCGTCAGTCACCCTGAACCCCAAGCCATCAACAATCCCGCCGTTCGCCGCTACCTACAGCTGGGATATTTCCCGGCGCCTGACAGCCCGCTGGAAGGCGTCATCAAGGTGGGTCCGGCCGAATGCGTGACCCTGAGCGCCGAAGGCATACAAACCACCCGCTATTGGCGGTGGCCACGCGCCCACCCGCCGAAAATCGACAGATCGCAGGCAGCGTTCGATACGGTTTTTCGCAATGCCGTCTGGCGGCAAAGCGAAGTGGATGTCCCGGTGGGGCTGTTTCTCAGCGGCGGCGTCGACTCATCGTTGATTGCCGCTGTCGCGCGCAGTCTTCATCCCGAAAAGTCGCTCACCGCCTATGGGCTTCGCTTCCGGGAAGACTCCTTCGATGAAGGACAATTTGCCGAACAGGTGGCGTCGGATCTGGGCATCGAATACATTCCGGTCTGGGTCACCCCGAACGACATCCCTCGCTTGCTCAAGGACGTGATCCGCACCAGTGGCGAGCCCCTGGCGGACCCCGCCTGGATACCGACGGCGCTCCTGTCGGAGCGAGCCGCGCAAGACATCCGTATTTCCCTGTCCGGTGAAGGTGCCGACGAGCTGTTTGGCGGTTACCCAACCTATTTCGGTGCCGGATTCGCGGAGCGATATGCGCTTCTGCCGCCCGGGCTTCGCCGGTTCATTCGTGACCAAGTCGAGCGCTGGCCGCCCAGCGATAAAAAAGTCACCCTGTCCTTCCTGCTAAAGCGCTTTGTTCAAGGGGATACGCTGGATGGCGTGGCTCGGCACGTATTGTGGAATTCCAGCATTGCGCCTGGGATTCTGGCGCGACTGGGTTTGTCGCCCGAGTTGCCGCCCTGGTCCGCCCCCGGAGGAGAATCCCTGCTGGACCAGATTCAGCATTACGATCTAGAGCGTTCCCTTGCCGAGGGTCTGCTGACCAAAGCTGATCGTGCCAGCATGCACTCAGCACTGGAGTTGCGGGCGCCTTTTCTCGATCAGGCAGTTATGGAATTCGCAGCCGCCTTGACACCAGATCAGCGGGTCAAGGGCATCCAGACCAAGGTGTTTCTCAAACAGTACGCTAGCCGCTATCTGCCCAAGGACATCGTCTATCGGAAGAAGAGAGGGCTCTCGGTCCCGCTCAGCAGCTGGCTGCGCGAACCCCTGCGCGACTGGGTGGAACACGCCTTGGGTCGACCCGTGCTGGATCGCATCGGCCTGGATCGCCATGCTGCGCTTGAGCTGATGAACGAGCACCTCCAACGCCAGGCCGACCATGGCCGGGCCATTTGGGCTTTGGTAGTGATGAGCGAATGGCTGGCTTGGCTAGGGCAGTCAGACAGTGAACCGTCGCCGCTCAAGACTCCCTTGCATTGAAATAGGCATCAAACGACTGGAGCCGCTCGACGGTTCCAATATCCATCCAGAAACCCTCGTAAAGCTGACCGGAAACCGACCGCTGAGCCATCGCCGACCTGAGCAGCGGTGCCAGCGGAAAGCGTCCGGGACTGCAATCGCGGAACAAGGCCGGATGATAAACGCCGATACCACCAAAGGTATGACGCGGCTCGCCCCCATCCAGCACCGTGGAACCATCCAGACCGAAATCTCCCTTGGGATGGTGGGCGGGATTGGGCACGAGCACCAGATGAGCCATCTGGATCGGCAATGTAGTCAGTGTCCCAAAAGGGAAATCCGTCGCAATATCGCCATTGACCACCAGGAATGGCTCGTCTCCGAGCAGTGGTAGCGCTCGATAGATCCCGCCACCCGTTTCGAGCGCCTCGCCCTCCAATGAAAAGTCTATCCGCGCCCCCAAGCGCGAACCATCGCCTAACACGGCTTCCACCTGTTCGCTCAGATGCGCGGTATTGACGACAATTTCGGTGATACCGCCCTTAACGAGCGCCACAACCAGGTGCTCGATCAGCGGCCTGCCCCCCGCCGGCAGCAAGGGCTTGGGCGTGTGGTCGGTCAGTGGCCGCATGCGCTCACCCCGGCCTGCGGCCAGAATCATGGCTCTCATGACAACGCCTCCCTGGCCAGTCGCGGCACCACCCGTTGTTCAAGAAACCGCATGAAACCGGCCAGCTCCGGATAATTCCGGCCCACCTCAGTAACATACCCCAGTGTTCTTGGAATATCCTTCAAATAGCCCGGTTTGCCATCGCGAATGTTCAGTCGGGAAAAAATGCCGACGGCCTTGAGGTGCCGCTGCATGCCCATGAGATCAAACCAGCGGCGAAACCGGTCGGCATCGGCTTCCTCCAGCAATTTCGCCGCCAGCAATGCTCTCTGGTAGGACTCCATCCAGCGGTAGACCCGGTCCAGCGGCCATGCGATGTAGCAATCCCTGAGCAGGGAGGCCAGATCGTAGGTAATCGGCCCCACCACCGCATCTTGAAAGTCCAGCACACCCGGATTGGCCTCATCGGTCACCATGAGATTGCGCGAATGGTAGTCGCGATGGACACAAACCCGGGGCTGTTCAAGAGCAGAATCAATCAGGGCCGTCCAAGCCTGCTCGAGCGCTACGGACTCTTCGGCCGAAAGCTCCAGCGCGAGCCACTGAACCAGAAACCATTCCCGGAATATCCCCAATTCTGTGCGCAGGAGCCGCTCATCGTAGGACGGCAAATCAACGGACGTGGCCGCGACACCCAACTGCAGAGCCAGCAGGGCAGCCATGGCATCACCATAGAGTGATTCGGCCGTATCATCATCCAGCTCATCGAGATAATTGCGATTACCAAAATCGCCCAACAGCACGAACCCCCGGTCGGCATCCACTGCGTGAACCTCCGGGGTCCGAACACCGGCCTCCCGCAGCAACTCGGCTATGGCGACAAAAGGCCTAACATTTTCCTTGGGCGGCGGCGCGTCCATGACAATGTAGGTCTTGCCCTCGGAATGAATTCGGAAGTAACGCCTGAAACTGGCATCGGAGGAAGCGGGCGCGATCGCTTCTATGGGTCGGCACAAATCGGTCCGCAGCCAATCCAGCAATTGTTGATAACGATTATCCGTGGAATCCATATCAGGCATGAAAAAGGATAAATAAAAACACTTACCGAAGTGATGGCTTTCGGTAAAATGATGATCCGAGGCCGGTTATTTCAACATAAAACACCGGTTTCCGACGACTACGCCTTCACCGGCCCCAGCGCCCATGATCGCCTCACCCACTCATTCACAAAAGGTGCATGCCGGTTTTCAGACGCCCGCCATCAGATAAACGTCTCATGCCCCATCCTGCCGGTTACCGGCTCGGATTTTCGCTGATGGCCGTTTACTTCAGCGTTTTTCCCTCACTATCTCTGGGTGCGGCGAATGACTGGAACTGCGCTCGGGATGGTCAAACCGGCAACTGGGTGTGCGGTTCAAAAACGCCTTTAACCGGGGCGGCAGCCGCCACGGAAAGAGAGCTTGAACTCGGTGAAGACCCCTCCGATCCGCAAGCCGGCACCAGCGACATGGCCGAGGAATCGGGACCTGAGGACCAGCCACAACTATTGAATAGCAAGGCGCCCTTCCAGCCGCCACAACCGAAAGGCGATCCCGAAAAGGCAAAGGTCGCCGGCTGGAACTGCACCCCTAACCTCGACGAGGGCCCCGACCGGAATTGGGTCTGTTCGCTCAGTGGTCGAGACCCGCGCGGCTTGGCGCATGTCGTCAGTGAAGAGGGCGAGTCCACGGAAAACTGGGCAGAATCTGACACCATCACGCGAGAAGATGAGGATCGTTTCCAGAATATGTTGGGGCGCATGCCCGTAAACCCATGGCAACGCAGTTGCGCCCCCAAGGTCGGCAAAAAGGCGCCGCCGCCACTGGCCGAGTTTATTTTGACACCCGAGGAAAAACTGGCCCGCGACAAGGCGCCCATCGATATCGACTCCGACTATTTCGAGCTGATCGACAATGAAGTCACCAACTTCACTGGCTCGGCCGAAATGGTCAAGGCGGATCAGAAGCTCTGGGGCGACTACATCACGCGTAACCTCAAGACCAATGCCGTGAATGTGCATGGCAACGTCACCTATCAGGACAAGGGTTTCATCCTCTCCAGCGACTCCGGCTTCATGGATGGCCAGGCGGATCGCGGCGTATTCCGCAACAGCCAGTTCATCCTGCCAGCCGTGCCAGGACGGGGAACGTCCCGACTAACCAATATCGACAGCAATACCCTCTCGCGTTACGAGAACTTCAGCTACACCACCTGCCCCGCAGGCAACCAGGACTGGGTCCTCCACGCATCCAAGGTCAAGATCAACAAGGAAACGGGCCGGGGCAGCGCACAGGACGCTTGGTTCGAGTTCATGGATGTTCCGTTTCTGTATACGCCCTATATGGATTTTCCCACCGACAAAAGGCGTTCATCGGGTTTCCTCAGCCCTAACGTTGGAGCGACCCAAGTAAGTGGTGTCGATTTTTCGATCCCTTACTACTTCAATCTGGCACCCAACTATGATTACACGGCCCAGCCCCGCTACCTGACCAAGCGGGGCTTCATGCTACGCAACGAATTCCGCTACATCGACGAGACATCGAGGGCCCGGCTTTCCGGTGATATTCTGCCTTATGACGATGAAACCAAAACCACGCGCGGTCAGGTCAGCTTTCAGGATGACACCCGCTTCAGCGAGAACGTCACCGGACGCATTGATGCCAACTGGGTGTCGGATTTCAACTATCTGAGCCAGCTGGGGTCCGCACTCAACTCGGTCAATTACCTTAACATCCCCAGCATGGCCACCGTGAATTACGCCAGCCCATGGGGAGCGATCAGCGGTATGGCCAACTATTTCCAGACCATCGATCCGAGCGTCCCGAAAAATCAGTATCCCTACTTCTACCTGCCCAAAATCGAACATAGTTTTGGCCAGAACATCGCCGATAGCGGTCTTATGCTCACCAACCAGACTCAGGTCTCCTATATTCAGGCAGACAGCGACCAGATGACCATGGGCCAGCGCTTCCTCGTCCGACCCAAGCTGGCTTACCCGATGGAAAACAGCGCCGGATTCATTCGACCCAGCGCAACCCTGGCCTTCAACCAGTACTCCTTGCAGAACACCGAATATTGGGGACAGTTACAGCAGAACCTGGGCGTCAATACTAACGGCAACACCAACCAGACCTTCACGACGCCGATTCTGTCGCTGGATAGCGGGACTTATTTTGATCGAGATTTCGAAATCGGCGATACGCCTCTGCAGCACACGATAGAACCGCGCCTGTTCTATGTGTATATCCCGACCGTGAACCAGCAGAGCATTCCGGTATTCGATACCACCAGCTACGACTTCACCTACTACCAGCTGTTTCGTGAAAACCGGTTTGCTGGCTATGACCGCGTCGGAGACGCCAACGACCTGACCGCAGCGGTGACCTCGCGACTGATTGACCATGAAACCGGTATCGAGCGAATCAGGGCCACCATAGGCAATATTGCCTACTTTTCCAATCGAGAGGTGACACCGGCAGGACTGGCGCCCGACACCTACAGACAGAGCTTCTCAAACATTGTGGGCGACCTTTACGGCGCCATCACCGATACCTGGTCCGTCTATACCGCCGGACAATACAACCCGTCCTTCAATCAGATCGAGCGTGGCCAGGTTGGACTCCAATACAACAACAAGCAGAACCACATCCTCAATCTGGCGTATCGTTATCGCCGCAACCAATACACAAACAACTGCGCGCCATCATGGACGGGCCAGAATTACTACACCAACAGTTCAGGTTGCCTTGATTTGACCGATGTCTCCATGCGGCTCCCCATCCTGGCGGGCTGGTACGCTATCGGTCGTTGGCAGTATTCTTTTCTGGATAACGTGACCACGGAGAGTTTTGCTGGTTTTGAACGCGAAACCTGTTGCTGGCGATTCTCGCTGATTGGTCGACGCTATCTCAACACCATCAATCCAGATGGTACCGCACAATCCAACAATGCCGTGTTTCTGCAGATCGAACTCAAGGGCCTGACCACTCTCAACGAAGACGTGGATAAATTCCTTGAGAGAAGCATTACCGGTTACCGATTTAGAGACTATTAAGGCAACACTGGACATGAGCAACCTAAACACTGCTTTCAGCCAATTTTCCGGGTCAGTACGGTTGCCCAGCCTGCTCATCGCCCTGCTGTTTCATTGCTCATCGTTCGCCGAAGGGGTGGACAGGATTGTGGCGGTGGTCGAGGATGATGTGATTCTGGAAAGCGAGTTCCAGAAGAAAATAGCCATCATCCGACAAGGGCTGTCCCAGAGCGGTACCTTGCCTCCCTCCGAGTTGGCGCTTGCGCGGCAGGTCCTCGATCGGTTGATTCTGGAAAAAATTCAAATCAGCATGGCTGAGAAAGCCGGCCTGCGCGTCGATGATGAAACACTGCGACAAACGATCCAGCAGATTGCTCAGAAGAACAATATGTCACCGGAAGATCTGCGCAGTTCGCTCCGAGCCGAGGGCATCGAGTATCCGGACTTTCTCGAACAGATCAGAGGCGAACTGGCCCAGCAACGACTGCGTGCCAGTCAGGTAAACAGTCAGATCAAGATCAGCGACCGCGAGGTACAGAACTGGATGGAGGCCCGCCTGAAAACCGGCGCCAACACCAATGCCGAGTACCAGCTCGGTCAAATCCTCGTCGCCACACCCCAGGGTGCGACACCGGAAACCGTCCAGGCCGCCCGGGAGAAAGCCGAGAAAATCATCGCTGATCTTCGCAAAGGGGCCGATTTTCGCCAAGCATCGCTCAGCTCATCCGATGCGTCGGAAGCGCTCAAAGGGGGCGATCTCGGCTGGCGCAAGCTGAGCGAACTCCCCACGATTTATGCCGAGGCCGTCCCCAACATGAAAAAAGGCGCCATCGAGGGACCCATACGCAGCCCCAGTGGCTTCCATATCATCAAGCTACTGGATCAACGAGGGGGTGAAGTAGAAAGCATCACCAAGACCCGCGTCAGACACATTCTGCTGAAGCCCAATGAGGTCATGACCAATGACGATGCCCGCAAGAAACTTGAAAGCATCAAGACCCGCATCGAGGCCGGCGATGATTTCGGCGAACTGGCCCGAGGCAATTCCGATGACAAGGGATCGGCCGTCAAGGGGGGTGATCTGGGCTTTGTCGCCCCCGGGGCCTTGGTGCCCGAGTTCGAGCAGAGCATGAACGACCTAAAACCCAACGAGCTGAGCGAGCCCGTGCAAAGCCAGTTTGGTTGGCACCTTATCCAGGTTCTCGAACGCCAGGAATCCGACGATACCAATGAGCTACTAAAGAAACAGGCCCAGGATGAGATATTCAAGCGTAAGGTTGAGGAAGAGAGCGAACTTTGGCTGCGCCGTATCCGGGACGAAGCCTATGTTGAAATTCGCGTACCAGAACTCATGCCTGAGGGCGCTCCCGCCGAGCCAAGCAAACCCAGCCCATGATCCCCCGGCTGGTTCTGACCACGGGCGAGCCCGCAGGGATTGGCCCTGACCTCTGTCTTCAGATCGCAAGCCAAGAGCTCCCTTGTGAACTGGTCGTCGCGGGCGATCCTGGCTTGCTGACGCAGCGGGCAAAACAACTCGGCCTCGACATCGAACTGGTGACCTGGTGCCCGGACATGGCCAGAGTCATGATCCACCAGCGAGGACGTCTTTTAGTCTGGCCCATAGCCGAGGTCGCAGACCTCACTCCGGGACAGCTGTCTCCCGCCAATGCGGATTACGTTCTGAAGACTCTCGGTGCCGCGACCGAGTCCTGCCTTGCGGGACAATTCGATGCGATGGTAACCGGCCCCGTCAACAAGGCCAGCATCAATGAGGCCGGCGTCCCCTTCTCCGGTCACACCGAGTACATTGCCGGCCTGACCGGCGGAAAACCCGTCATGCTGCTGACGGCGCCGGGGTTGCGGGTTGCGTTGGCCACCACCCATCTGCCGCTCAGCCAGGTCAGTCAGAACATCACCCCTGAGCGCCTGAAGCAGACCTTGCGCATTCTTGATCACGATCTGCGCGAACGCTTCGGCATCCCTCAACCGCGCATCCTGGTGGCCGGATTGAATCCCCATGCCGGCGAGGGCGGATACTTGGGCAGGGAGGAGATCGAGGTCATCACACCCGCCCTGGACGTCCTGCGGCACGCGGGCTTGAACCTCAT
>JBILGM010000100.1:0-3153 GCA_044351045.1 Methylococcaceae bacterium
CGGTTGATCCGCACGGGTACAGGCGGGACAGTCCAGCCGCTTCGCCTCAAAGGTCAGATCAAAGTGAATGGCCCCCTGCTCGGGCTCAAAGCGGATATCAGACACCTGCCAAGGCGCCTTGAGACCCAAGGCGGATGTGAACAACAACGTGGAATCCATCAGAACGTGACCTCAACAGCAATGATGAAAGTGCATCAGGCTAAGCTATTTTTCACTGGAAGAGCGCCGATAAAGGCTATCGATCTTCCACTGATAGGCAGTCCTTAAGAAGAAATTAGCTGTGCAATTAAACTTATGCTGTAATCTGAAGAACATTCCGACCTGATAACCTGAATGACAAGGCGGCTTGTCATAGACATGGTCTTCTATCTATTTTTGTACCGGTCTTTTCAGGGCAAAGATGCTTATTTTCAAAGGAAATCAGTGATGAATACTAAAATAATGTCACACACATTTTTACTGAGCGGCCCTCTTTTGGTGGCATCGGTCGTTGCCGCACAAAATGCTGACGCTGGCGTCTTTCGCAAGGCACTACGCCCAATCAAAGGGCAATACATCGTTGTTCTTAAGGGAGAAGTTGCTGAAGCCGACATCGATCGACAAACCGACCGAATTGCTTTCAGTCGCAATGCACGCGTAGGAAATGTCTGGAAGAAGGCGATTCACGGATTTACAGCACAGATGTCCGCCGAAGAAGCTGAAGCCTTGGCCAATGATCCAGCCGTGGCCTTGGTGGAGGAGGACGGCATCATGAACATTAATGCCACTCAGAGCAATCCAACGTGGGGGCTTGACAGAATTGATCAGCTATCTTTGCCACTTAGCACGACATATACCTACGACAACAACGGGGCAGGTGTAACCGCCTTCATCATAGATACTGGCATCCTATCCACACATACCGACTTCGGTGGACGAGTCGTCGCGGGCTACACCGCCATAAGCGATGGTCTTGGCACTTCGGACTGTAACGGTCACGGCACGCACGTCGCGGGTACCGTGGGAGGATCGGTTTACGGTGTCGCAAAAGGGGTGAGCTTGGTTCCTGTGCGAGTTCTCGGCTGTGATGGTTCGGGGGCGACATCAGGCGTAATTGCCGGTGTTAACTGGGTTACTAGTCAACCCTACCGACCTGCCGTTGCAAACATGAGTTTGGGGGGTGGTGCATCATCCGCGCTGGATGCGGCGGTTCTGAACTCTATCAATTCCGGCATCACTTATGCCATTGCTGCTGGCAACAGTAATACAAATGCCTGTAATGACTCACCGGCACGAGTCGCCTCAGCAATCACCGTAGGAGCGACGACATCCTCCGATGCTCGAGCAAGCTATTCCAATTATGGAAGTTGCCTGGATTTGTTTGCGCCGGGTAGCAGCATTAAATCGGACTACTTCTCCAGCAATACGGCGACAAGCACCTTAAGCGGTACTTCCATGGCGGCACCTCATGTTGCAGGTGTTGCCGCGCTCTTCCTCGGAGCAAACAGTGGTGCCACTCCCGACCAAGTTTCGACAGCCCTCTTACAGAACAGCACACCAAACAGGGTCATCTCTCCTGGCACTAGCTCCCCAAATCGGTTGCTATACACAGGGTTAATTGGCGCGGTGACACCGGATACCACGAAACCCAGTGTTACCCTAACAAATCCTACCAGCGGTTCAACTCTAATGGGATCCATCCAGCTTGCGGCTAGTGCGTCTGATGAACCGGCCGGTTCTGGAATCTCCAAGGTGGAATTCTTCGTCGATAACAACAGCGCGGGTATCGATACAAGTACCCCATATTCACTCTCGTGGAACTCTTCTTCAGTAACGAATGGCTCACATGCTTTTTCTGCCGTCGCCACCGATGTTGCAGGGAATGTGAGCACTCCCAGTGTTGTAAGTGCCAATACATCAAACCAGGTAAGCTCACCTACCTGTTCAGTGTCCTCCCAAGGACTGCTTAATGGCGGGTTTGAGTCGGGGAAAGCATCTTGGACCGCCACAAGCGGAATCATCAACAACAGCTCATCGGCTCCCGCCCGCACGGGCTCATGGAAAGCTTGGATAAATGGGTATGGCAGAAGCAATACAGGTAGGCTTTACCAACAAATAAGCATCCCCGCCGACGCGTGCTCGGCTACATTTAAATTATGGCTATATATATTTAGCAGCGAATTAAGATCCGCAGGAATTAATGACGAGCTCGTCATCACTGTGAGCAACACATCCGGTAGCGTTTTGGGGACCCTAGCGACTTACTCAAATCAAAACGTAACAAGCTCTTATATTCAGAGAAGTTTCGACTTATCAAGTTACAAGGGACAAACCATCCGCTTGCAATTGGTGGGTACCGAGAACAGATCTCGCGCCACCAGTTTCCTTATCGATGATGCAGAACTGAATATAGTTCGCTGACAACATACCACTCGTCAGCCTACCCCTCGTATTCCCGAAGGGGTAGGCTGACGTGTTTCATGTGTCCTGATCTGATTACCCGTAATAATGGACACACTCACATCAAATGCCGTAGGCCTTGCATTCAAGCAGGGCTTCCAGCGCCCGGAAAGTGCTGCGGTTGCGACGCCCAAGTAACGAATGAATGAACGCTTTGGAAAATGAATTGGCGCAGTTGCTGGTCGACTCTCTCAATCTGGAGATGGCCGCTAGCGACATCGACCCGCAGGCGCCCTTGTATCAGGAGGGTCTGGGGCTTGATTCCATCGATCTGCTTGAGTTGTCGGTGGTGATTTCCAGGCAGTATGGTTTCCAGATCAAATCCGATGACCCCGATATCACTCACCTGTTTTCATCCCTGAGCGCCCTCGCTGCGGGGGTGGCCACTCGCCGGACCGTCTGACGTGACCCCAAGGAAGGTCACTCTGACCACCTGTCTGGCCGTGGCCTTTCCGCTTTTGTCCTATGCATTGCTGAAAGTTCAAGTCTTGCCCGCTCATTGGCTTGGCGTTCCTGATGGGCTACTGGCAATAGGGCTATTGTTCGGCTTGGGAGTCGAAGCCAGCCCGGCACTTCGCTTGGGTCTTGCCCTATTGGTCATGACCATTTTTCTCGGGGGCTTTGCCCTCAATCCGGAACTGAGTCTCTCGATCATGCCGGCCGCCGTCAACCTTCTGCTGGCGCGGTTGTTTCAAATGACGCTGGGAAAAGGCT
>JBILGM010000071.1:0-10471 GCA_044351045.1 Methylococcaceae bacterium
GATGATGCTCATGATGATCGCAACAGCAGGCCTGTATGGCCAGAGAATGAAGCCGCGTTGATCGGCTGCTGTTGAAGGATGAGGAGAGCGGGCACTCAGCTGCCCGCTCGTTTATCTGTCGTGTTGAAACGGCATTCCTGAGCAGGTGGCGTTTCAAGCTCGCCGCACCATAGCTTTGACACTCAGGGTACGAAAAGCATTTGCATGCCGTGGACTGTTTGTTGGCCATCGGCGCATCTCGAATAGGGTCATGGCAGCCTGTCCGCGAGGTTACCCATGCCTCTCCCTTGCGCCGATTTCAATCGCATGCGGGCGCTTAAACAAGCATGGCTCAACTTTCTGGAGTGTCCAGCTTGGCGCCGAAAGATTGAAGATGTTTTCTGGAGTCGATTCTGATGCCAAGATTTTTCTTGGTGGGGATTATTACCAAAAAGCCGGAGATGGGGTTTCCGGCTTCCAATGCAAGTCATTGTTTTGATTGGTCGGGGAGACAGGATTTGAACCTGCGACCCCCTGCACCCCATGCAGGTGCGCTACCAGGCTGCGCTACACCCCGAAGCTGGTAATGATAGCCGTTGAGGCCGAGGCAAGTCAAAATTTAACAGTTTGTTTGGCGTCTTGCTTCGCGGTGAGATTTGCCTGGCTCTGTTCGTCTGCCGCGATTTCGTTTTGAGATGTACCGGATGGCTTACCATAGCCCCGACCATAAACCTATGGATGTTTTTGCCGTGCCCAAATCGATTTTTCGTCTCTATCCCCCGCCTTACGAGACGGTGGCACTGAGGGGCTTGTACCTTCAGGAGGGTTTGCATGAGCGTGGTTCGAGTGAGAGGCCTTTCGTGTATGCCAATTTTTTGACGAGCCTCGATGGACGCATTGCGCTTGAAGATGCGAAGGGCGAGCTTTATCTACCCAAATCGCTGACGACGCCGGACGACTTTCGGTTGTTTTTGGAGTTGCAGTGTCAAGCCGACTGCCTCATTACGCACGGCGGTTATCTGCGTGCACTGCATGCTGGACGCCTGGGTAATGTCCTTCAGATTGGGACCCACGAACTGGGATCTGATCTCCTGGATTGGCGTGTCAAGCAAGGGTTGCCTCCGCAGCCTGCTATTGTGATTGCCAGCGCCAGTCTTGACTTCCCCATGCCTGATTCCATTCGCGAACACGGTCAAGCCTGTTATATCGCTACGGGTGAAGGGGCCGATCCAGCGAGAGTGGCCTATTGGCGGGGGCTGGGCTATGGGGTGATTTTTGCCGGGCGGGGTCAGATGGTCGAGGGTGGGTTGTTAACAAGCCGTCTGGGCGAGTTGGGTTATCGAACGATCTATCTTGTTGCTGGACCTCACATGCTGGATACAATGGTCAGAGAGTCGCGGCTCTCTCTGCTATTTCAGACCATTTCACATCAGTTGATGGGCGGCGAGGTCTTTTCTTCCCTGGTGCCTGGCCCAGAGTTGGGACCCTTTGGTCATCTGAAGATGGTGTCCCTCTATTACGATCAAGCAGCGTTTAAGGGGGCCGGTCAATGGTTTGCGCAGTTTGAGTGCTCTGGGCACGAGCTTACGATGATGGGGGGTGACCATGAATGAGTTGGCTGGGGTGGTTTTGGTAACGGGGGCCTCCCGTCGGATTGGTGCGGAGATCGTTCGGCATTTGCATCAGGCGGGCTATCGGGTTGTGTTGCACTTCAATCGGTCGGCGGGAGAAGCCGAGGCCTTTGCGGGTAGCTTGAATGCGGTCAGGTCCGATTCCGTGAAAATTCTTCAGGCCGATCTGGGCGGACATGGGGCTATGGAGGCGCTCATTGTTCGGGCTCTGAACTTTTGGGGGCGATTGGATGCTTTGGTGAATAACGCATCCGCGTTTTACCCGACGCCCTTGGGGGAGGTGACGGAGAGGCAATGGGATGAATTGATGGGGAGTAATCTCAAGGCGCCCTTTTTCCTGGCTCAGGCTGCGGCGGAATCGTTGACGAGACAGCGGGGCGCTATAGTCAACATTGTGGATGTTTATGCCGAGCGCCCACTTAAATCCTACCCGGTCTATTCAGTTGCTAAGGCCGGGCTCGCCGCCCTGACGCGATCCCTAGCGGTCGAGTTGGCGCCGGATGTGCGTGTCAATGGTGTTTCGCCCGGCGCCATCCTGTGGCCTGAAAATGAGGCAGCTGACGATCAGGGTGCTTTGTTGGCAAGAGTTCCTCTGGGCCGCTGTGGAGCGCCCGAAGACATTGCGCGAGCGGTGGTTTTTTTGCTGCGGGATGCACCGTACGTGACCGGACAGGTGCTCGCGGTTGATGGCGGTCGCAGCCTATTCATTTGACCGTTGGTTCGAGTTTTTTCTGGGCCAACCCCCGCTTGTCGAAGGCTGCCCATAGCTGACAGTAAGTTTTCCCAATGACTGGGTGAAGGCACTCTGCTGCAATTTCGGCGAGTGGCTCCAGAACGAAGGCATATTGGGTGATCTCGTCCCTCAGTAAGCGAAGGTCATGGTCATCGAAGATTTTGCTGCCATAGAGGATCAAGTCAACGTCGAGCGTTCGTGACGAGAACTTCTGGCTATTGCGGGTTCGTCCGTGCCGCTCTTCAAGTGCACGGAGCTGTCGGGCAATGTCCCTTGGGTCTTGATCTGATCGAAAACCAACAACCAGATTGTGGAAGACGGGGCCTTCAAAACCGACTGATGCGGTTTCATAGGTGCTTGATACGACGAGCGGCCCGAACAGGTTTTCCAACTCGCTGATGGCTGCCGGAATATGAGTTTCCGGATCAATGTTGCTGCCAAGGCTCAGGAATATCTCAGCCATGATTAGGCTTTGACTCCCCGCTCAATTTGGATGCCAACGTCGCTGGCACCCCGGATGGCGCCTTTCTTGTTGAGCGTAAGGCGCAGCCAGGATACGGAGAACTCTTCAATGATGATGGCGCTGATTTTCTCGGCAAGAGTTTCAACCAACAGAAATTCACTGGCCTCTACGAATGCGATAATGCGCTTGGAAAGAGTCTTGTAATCCAGTGTGTGGGCGATGTCGTCGGCGGCGGCTGCTTTGCGAATGTCGGTGCCCATTTCCAGATCGATGATGACGGTCTGGCGGATTTTTCGCTCCCAGTCATAAATGCCGATAACCGTGTCGATCTGAAGGCCGCGAAGAAAAATGATGTCCATATTTGTATCCGTGTCTTTTGAGTTTGCTGAGACTTGGTAACATAACTGCCACGTTTCTGACAATCTTAAGAGAGCATTCATTCCTATGACAGTCTGGCTTTTTGTTCCCTTGGCCTACCTAATGGGTTCCCTGTCGACCGCTGTGATCGTCAGCAAGATGTTTGGACTGCCGGATCCGCGAGAACAGGGCTCGAAAAATCCTGGGGCCACCAATGTTTTGAGGTTGGGAGGGAAGAAGGCTGCGGCCATCACCCTTGTGGGTGATGCCATGAAGGGTTTGATTCCCGTGGTTATTACGCAATATCTCGGTGCAACAACCGACATGGTCGCCGCCGTGGGTCTCGCTGCATTTCTCGGTCACCTTTATCCCGTGTTTTTCGGGTTTAAGGGGGGGAAGGGTGTGGCAACGGCCTTGGGCGTCTTGAGCGGGTTTTCCGGTTGGGTGGGTCTTTGCGTACTGGCGACATGGATCCTCATGGCCATGGTTTTTCGTTATTCCTCCTTGTCGGCCCTGACGGCAGCCATCTTGGCGCCGGTTTACGTCTGGTTAATCCTGGAGTCTCCTGTGTTGGCTGGGGCTGCTTTGGCGATGGCTCTGCTACTTGTTTCAAGGCATCGCTCGAATATCGAGCGGCTGCTCAAGGGGGAGGAGTCCCGTATTGGGACGAAGAAGGTTTGATGCGATCTCTCAAGCGGGTGACATGAGCTCGGTCAGTGGCCAGCGGGGGCGGGCGCTGATCTCAATCGGTTCATGCTGGCCCGCCATTAGGCGTTGGCATCCTGCATAGGCAATCATGGCTCCGTTATCGCCACAGAACTCCAGGCGGGGAAAATAGACTTGGCAGCCTTCCTTGTGGGTCATGATTTTCAGATGTTCCCGTATCAGCCGGTTAGCGCTGACGCCGCCGGCCACGACTAGTCGTTTGAGTCCGGTCTGCTGCAAAGCGCGCCGCGCTTTAATGACCAAGGTGTCTGCAACGGCCCTCTGAAATCCAGCTGCTATATCTGCCCGGTCCTGAGCGCTACTTCCGGTCGTTTGTAGCGTGACCACGGTATGGGTCTTGAGGCCACTGAAGCTAAAATCTAGACCCGGGCGATCAGTCATCGGGCGGGGGAAGTTGAATTTATGAGCATCGCCTTGATCGGCCAGTCTGGCGATCTCTGGCCCGCCCGGATAGCCGAGGCCGAGCATCTTGGCGGTTTTGTCGAAAGCCTCGCCAGCAGCATCATCCACGGATTCGCCAAGAATGTCATAACGACCGATGCCCTCCACCTGCACAAGCTGTGTGTGTCCACCGGAGACCAGCAGAGCCAAAAAGGGAAAATCGGGCGGATCGGGTTCCAGTAGTGGCGCGAGCAGGTGGCCTTCCATGTGATGAATCCCAATGGCAGGAATGTTGAGGCTGAACGCAAGGCTGCGCGCTACAGAGGCACCCACCAGCAGGGCACCGATTAGACCCGGGCCGCTGGTGTAGGCAATGCCGTCAAGCCGGGTTTTGTCAATCCCGGTATCCCCGCATGTCTGCCGGATCAATGGGATAAGCTTCCTGATGTGGTCGCGTGATGCGAGTTCCGGGACAACGCCGCCGTATTCCGCATGAGTCTGGATCTGGCTGTGCAGTTGATGCCCAAGCAGTCCACGCTTGGCCTGGTAGATTGCGACGCCGGTCTCGTCGCAGGACGTTTCGATTCCAAGAACAATCACTGGGTCTATCTTACTTTTGGTTTTATTCCACTGGAGAAGGTATAATTGTCCGCTTTTATTCGGCCCCGGTTAATCCGGTACTATAACGCATTGAATTCCTTGGGAATATTGGAAAGCTTACATGCCCTCGATCAAAATTAGAGAAAACGAACCCTTTGAAATCGCCATCCGCCGTTTCAAGCGGGCCTGTGAAAAGGCAGGTGTCCTGTCTGAGGTTCGTCGCCGCGAGTTCTATGAAAAGCCCACTGAGGAGCGCAAGCGTAAGGCGGCAGCAGCGGTAAAGAGGCATTTGAAGAAGCTTTCTCGTGAGCGCTTTGCTCTCCAGAATCTCCGTAAGGGTCGTCCCCAGACCGAGCGTTAATCTGCCATGAGCGAGCTGAAGGCCCGCCTGCAGTCCGACATGAAGTCGGCCATGAAGGCCGGCGAAAAAGAGAAGCTGGGTGTCATCCGCTTGATGATGGCTGCCATCAAGCAGCGTGAGGTGGATGATCGAGTCGAGTTATGCGATGAAGAAGTGGTCGGTGTGCTTGATCGTATGGTCAAGCAGCGACGTGAATCCATCGCCCAGTATGATGCGGCTGGGCGGCTTGACCTCTCTGCGGTTGAAAAGGCTGAAATCGAAGTGATTCAGGCTTATCTGCCTCAGCCGCTGACCGAGCCCGAAATTGATGCTCTGATCAATTCGGCCATAGCCGAGACGGGTGCTGCCGGAATTGCTGGCATGGGAAAAGTGATGGCGGTTATCAAGGGTCCCATGCAGGGGCGAGCGGACATGACCGTCGTCAGTGCCCGAGTAAAGAGCCTGTTGGGCGTCTAAACCCATCAGTTCAGTTCGGTGACCCATTCTGACGCTCGCGTTTGGGCGCCGTCCCAATTTAGGGTAAACGGACCCCACCAAATCTGAATCGATTAGCGTCAGGCTAACGATCCCCTCATTTGTTGGCAAGCACAACATGGCCGGCAAAATCCCCGAGCAATTCATCCAGGATCTTCTGGCCCGCACCGATCTCGTGGAGTTGATTGATGCAAAGGTGCCGCTAAAGCGATCCGGCAGCAACTTCATGGCGCGCTGCCCGTTTCATAGCGAAAAAACTCCCAGTTTCTCAGTTAATCGCGACAAGCAGTTCTACTATTGCTTTGGTTGCGGTGCCCGCGGGACTGCCATCAGTTTTTTGATGGACTACGATCGACTTAGTTTTCCCGAGGCCATTGAGACTTTAGCTGACGCACTGGGACTGCCGGTGCCGAGAGAGCAGGGCGAGGGGGCAGACCGCAAGTCAGCGATGGAGTCGGCCCAAGCGCTGTACTCCGTTCTGGAACGGGCTAGCCGGTTCTATCAACAACAGCTGAAAATCCACCCTGACGCTCGACGGGCAGTCGACTATCTCCGTCAGCGGGGAGTTAGCGGGGAAATTGCACGACGCTACAGTTTGGGCTTTGCCCCACCCGGGTATCAGAGTTTGCCTGGTGACTGGTCTAGGGCGCTATTGCAGTCGGCCGGACTGCAGGCTTCGTCCCAGCCCGGGCGGAGCCATGACTGGTTTCGTGATCGCATCATGTTTCCCATCCGTGACCGGCGAAGTCGGATTGTCGGTTTTGGTGGGCGAATCATTGACGAAGGCACCCCCAAGTACCTCAACTCTCCGGAAACGGATGTTTTTCATAAGCATCGCGAAGTCTACGGGCTATTTGAACTGCTCGAGGTGCTGCGCAAGCCGGATTGCATCGTCGTGGTCGAGGGTTACATGGACGTGATTGCGCTGGCTCAGTTCGGTATTGAGAATGCGGTAGCGACCCTTGGCACCGCGACCTCCACTGATCAGGTCGGCTTGTTGTTTCGCTACACCTCCACCGTTGTGTTCTGTTTCGATGGGGATAATGCGGGTAGGAATGCAGCCTGGAAAGCACTGGATTCGAGTCTTGTTCATCTTCGTGAAGGTCGCCAGCTCCGGTTCCTGTTGCTACCTGAGGGACAGGATCCTGATTCCATGGTGAGGGCGGAGGGTCTCGAGGCGTTTATGCGGAGAGTTGAGATGGCTCAGCCTTTTTCCGAGTACTTTTTTGAGCATCTGGCCGAGGGGCTCGA
The DNA here is from genome assembly GCA_044351045.1 of Methylococcaceae bacterium. Classification (GTDB taxonomy): domain Bacteria; phylum Pseudomonadota; class Gammaproteobacteria; order Methylococcales; family Methylococcaceae; genus UBA6136. Next base: position 6,957 of record JBILGM010000071.1, read on the forward strand.
CCTCGGAACCATTGAGGGTCGTTCGGCTCTTGTTGGCAAGGCTCAACCACTTATTCATAAATTGTCACCCGGAGTATTCAGGGAGATGATCGAGGCGCGTCTGGAATCGCTGGCAGGACATGCGGTCAAAGGGAAGGCTGGCGTGTTCGGAACCAGAGAGGTGAGTCGGGTTGGGTCTTCACGACCCGCGACAACGGGCAGGCCGTCGGCCATGCGGACGTTTCTGGCTCTTCTGTTGCAGAACCCCAATCTTATTGAACATGTCGATTCGTATGCGGCGGAGCGTTTAACGCAGAGCGATCGGCAAGGCCCGCTGGTCGGGGCGGTCATTGAATTTTTAATGGCGTATCCTCAAATCACTGTCGGTGGAGTGATTGAGGGCTTTCGCGACACACCCCATGCTGAGGTGATCTCCCGACTGATCGCCTGGGATACGCAAGTCATGGCTGACGCAGTTGAAGCAGCGTTTTTGGATTATCTCCACCATTTAACCGAAGTTCGGGTCAAGGATGGCCGGCTTGAAACGCTCATTATCAAGTCCCGCGATCAAAAGCTTTCGATAGATGAGCTTGAAGAACTGAGGCGTTTGACGAACCATTGAGCCTGACGGTGATGCGGACTTAACGTCCAGTCTCGATGGGATTAACTCAATTATGAATTTCAACCCGGGTCTACTTTCGCTATACTGGCGAGTTCCCGACCTTCTATCAGATACGGGCTAGTTGATGACTCCTGAACAGCAGCAATCGTTAAAAGAACTCATCGCCAAAGGCAAGATGCAGGGTTACCTCACCTATTCAGAGGTAAACGACCATTTGCCGGGTGACGTGGTTGATCCCGAGCAGATGGAGGAAATCGTCTGCATGATCAATGATATGGGTATCGAGGTCCATGAGGACCGGCCCGATACCGATATGATTGCAGAAACCGCTGTGGTCACGGAGGACGATGAGGAAGAAGCGGCGGAAGTGGCCGCTGCTCTAGTATCATCCGTTGATACCGAGCTTGGTCGAACGACCGACCCCGTTCGCATGTATATGCGTGAGATGGGCACCGTTGAACTGCTAACACGGGAAGGTGAGCTTAAAATTGCGAAACGGATCGAGGCCGGCATCAACCTTGCCGCCAGTGAGCTCGTTCGTTTTCCTGCAGCCATGAATCATTTTCTCACCTCATTTGAGAATGTTGAAAAGGGTGAAATGCGGCTCTCGGAATTGATCTCCGACTTTTTCGACCCCAACGCCGACGCCGCCCCCGCTGAACCGCAGGTGGTGGCCGAGGACGATGGCGACGATACTGTTGAGGAACCAGCGGACACTGGCCCCGATCCTGAGGTGGTTAAAGAGAAATTGGCCGTTTTCGGCAAGCGATTCAAGACAGCGACCAATGCTCATAACAAGCATGGTGCCCACCATGAGAAGACACAAAAGGCCTTTGATGCCTTGGCCGAAACTTTCATGGAATTCAAAAAGACTCCGGTTTTCTTCAAAGAGCTTACAGATATATTGCGTCGGACTGTGGAACGAGTCCGGGAAGAAGAGCGGTTCATTCAGGAGTGTTTTGTCAACAAAAGCCGCGTTCCGCGTGCGGAATTCATTGCCTCGTTCATCGGTAACGAATCGAACACCGATTGGTTGAATCCATGGCTGGAATCAAGCAAGCCCTCTGCGAAAACCTTGTTAAACATGGCGGACGAGATTAGGCAGGCACAAGCGAGGTTAGGCCAGATCGAAAAGGAAAGCTTGATCTCTATAAAGGACATCAAGGACATCAATCGACGGGTATCCATCGGAGAAATCCAGGCCAGAGCCGCCAAAAAGGAAATGATTGAGGCTAATTTGCGTCTCGTTATCTCCATCGCCAAAAAGTACACCAACCGTGGACTGCAATTCCTGGATCTCATTCAGGAAGGCAATATCGGTCTGATGAAGGCGGTCGACAAATTTGAGTATCGCCGGGGTTACAAGTTTTCTACTTATGCGACTTGGTGGATTCGGCAGGCCATCACCCGTTCGATCGCCGATCAGGCCCGTACCATCCGTATTCCAGTCCACATGATCGAGACGATCAACAAGCTGAATCGCATCTCACGACAGATGTTGCAGGAAATGGGGCGTGAGCCGACTCCGGACGAACTGGCCGTGCGCATGGAAATGCCCGAGGACAAGGTTCGCAAGGTGCTGAAAATCGCCAAGGAACCGATCTCCATGGAAACCCCGATCGGTGATGATGAGGATTCGCATCTGGGCGATTTCATTGAAGATTCCCGCGTTATGTCGCCAGTTGAGCATGCTACGGTAGCCAGCCTTCGCGAGAGCACTCAGCAGATTCTTGCCAGTCTCACGGCGCGCGAAGCCAAAGTGCTGCGCATGCGCTTTGGTATAGACATGAACACCGACCACACCCTGGAAGAGGTCGGCAAGCAATTTGACGTGACACGTGAACGGATTCGCCAGATCGAAGCAAAAGCATTGCGAAAGTTGCGTCACCCGTCACGATCGGAGCAGCTAAAAAGCTTCCTGGATATTGAATAAGAAGTATCGGGCCTTTAGCTCAGTTGGTTAGAGCAGGGGACTCATAATCCCTTGGTCCTCGGTTCAAGTCCGAGAGGGCCCACCATGTATAAGAAACCAATCCATTCTCGGGTTGGTTTTTTTATGCCCTGAGTCCCGCGGCTGGCGGGGTTTCCAGCATTTGATGCGGTGACTAACTGGTGGCCACTTCTGACAATTTCACCCGAAATAGGCCCGTTTTCTCTCTCTGTTCTCTGTGGGTCCGGTGACTGTCACCGGATCATCTTTGATGAATATCAATGGGTTAGGATGGGGTGGTTCGATTGGAGTTTTGATGGGCAAAGCGGGCTTCAACTAAAAAGATGCTTACCCAGACGGTCTGTCTATTCCATTATTGACATGGCCCTTAAATTTATTGAATCACGCCCAGCAAACAAGCGGCTTAGAGCGCGAATGACCGCACCTATTTGAGGGCCACGTCAATAAGCTCATGCGGCGCATACGTGCCCCTTCACCCTTCACCGGTTGCTCCACATCCATGACGTCATTCGCGGTTCCGCAGGCCAGTTGCCGACGTATTCTGAACGGCCGGCATCCCTGCCCAATTGACAATCTACCCTAATCGTATGGGTGATTTTCATTATTTCTAAATCCTATGTGGACGTTAAGGTAATATTTATCCGGCGACAGTCAGCTGTCATTCACTATAAACCCCGCTCCTGATGAAGAGGCTGCGGCTGCTTTGGCCCGAAATGATGGATTGGCTCAGAGCCGACGGCCTGAAATATGGATGGCTCGTTAACGAACCCAGCCTAATTTTAGAGTTGTTCAGCGTGGACTCCTTAAGCAAACGGTAACTACAGGAGGGATTTATGACACAGCCGGCTGGAGGCAAAGAGTGTTGAGGCCGATTTAAAAGTGACCCATTTTTGAGGGTTGTGCCGACCCAAAATTGACCCAGGTGTTCAACTCGACCCTGCCTACATTTCAGGCAGGAGACCA
>JBILGM010000101.1:0-3083 GCA_044351045.1 Methylococcaceae bacterium
CGAGATGGCCTGGTCAGTTTTTTCGGAGGGCCTCCTGGAGGATATCCGCCTTGAGCCGCTCTTCGGCATACATCTTCTTTAGCCGGGCATTTTCCGACTCCAATTCTTTCCTGCGGGTCAGCAGGGCGACATCCATGCCGCCGCACTTCTCCCGCCACTTGTAAAACGTCGGTGTGCTAATGCCCAGATCTCGACACCGTTGCGAGACAGACAGTCCCGCTTCAACGCGCTTGAGCGCATCCATGATCTGGCTATCGGTGAATCTCGACTTCTTCATGTAGAACCTCCTCAGTGTCGGAAATTCTACTTTTGAACCCAGCCCATTTCAGGGGGGATTACCCAGGACCCTTCTCGTCACGGTCAGGCACGGTTGCCTGATCGGCTTGGTGATTGAATCCAATCCGTCGCTTGATGAGGCCATGAAGTTGGCCAATCAGGGATTTTCCATTCCGATAGCCTTTACCCACATCAAGGACAGTCAGTCCGTCGGCATTGGGGGTGCCCACCTACTTCGGCTGACTGAACCCTCAGGCTGGCTGCTGGACAACCCCAAGGCCCGCTATGCGCTGATCATTGAGCCGGGCAATCGGGTGGATCATGCGTCATTGGCGGCGCTTGGAAAACTGTTCAAGCTGACGACAGCCGAGCAAACCGTATTGCTGCATCTGATGCAAGAGGCGACGCCCGAGGAGATCGCCGTTTCTCTCGGCATCAGTGTCCACACCGTTCGCACGCAGATCAAAAGCCTGCGCGAAAAAACCGGGGTCCGCCGGATTACGGAACTGGTCCACATGGCACTCGCTGCCACCCGGGCACCCTGACTCGCCCATCGAAGCAGATCCTGCGGCTGGGTTGCCACCGGTCAGAAGCCGCCGCTCAATGGCCTGATCGATTCAAAATTCGTTCATTTTTTTCAATTTCATACCCAATGTTGGGTATGAAATTTCTCCCGGCGGTCGGTTTAATGTCCCAAGCGTTCAGTCCCAGGCTGTCGCTTCAACCATTTCACTGCCACCTCGCCAACCATGTTCCGCTTAATCAAACAGCGCCTACTCCCCCATCCTCGCCTGCTTTGGCTGAGCACGGTGATGATGGCTGGCGTGCTGTCATCGGCCTTAGTGGGGCTGATGGAAACCCATTGGCTGGGGCAGATCAACACGAGCTCTGTGCTGTCGGCGATAGTGATCGCGGGCCTGCTCGGCTTCCTTTTGTGTTCGCGAGTTCAGTCCGTTCAATCGCTCCGCGAATCGCAAACGGTTTTGAATCATGCCGAACGACTGGCCCATGTCGGCGCGTGGTCCTACGTGGTGTCCTCCGATGAGTTTCGTCCTTCGGAAGAGTGGCAAAAGATTGTCGGAGTAACGGCATCCGTGCTAACCCTCAAGGAGGTCACCTCGCTGGTCCATCCAGCCGATTTGATAACGGTGCGCCAGAATATTGAGCGGCTGATCAGGAAGGGCGAAAAGTACGACTTTTGCCACCGCTTTATTAGTCCCGGATCCGGCAAAATCCGCTATCTTCATGTTCATGCGGAACCGGTGATGTCGCCCAATGGGAGAGTCGATCGCATCCTCGGCGCCAGCCAGGACATTACTGAGAGAGTGGCTATCGAGGTTGCACTCAAGCTTAACGAAGCGCGTTATCGCCTGATTGTCGAGTCAGCGCAGGAAGGCATCCTCCTACTGGATACTGATGGCATATGCACCCTGAGCAACCCCAAAATGACGGCATTACTGGGGTACCCCGTCGAAGAAATCCAGGGTCGGCGACTAGCGGACTTCATGAACGAGGAATGGCGAACTATAGCCGAGCATGCACTCGGCTCGCATTTGGTTAAAGGAGCCACCCGGCATAGCATCAGGCTACGTCGCAAGGATGGTTCCGAGCTTTGGGCCAAAATCGTTTTCAGCCCGATGAGCCAGGACGCAGCTACTGCGGGTAGTGTTCGAGTCATGGTGACGGATGTCACTGAGCGAATGCGGCTGGAGCAGCTGCTGCTGAACCAAATCAGGCATCTGGAAGAGATCGACCACCGTAAAGACGCATTTCTTGCCCAGTTGGGGCATGAACTTAGAAGCCCACTGGCGCCTCTGACAATCACAGCCCATATGCTGAAAACCGGCTCCTATGATGAGAAAGAGCTGGCCCAGTTGTACGAATCAATCGATCGGCAAACCCAGCATCTCTCCCGGCTGGCGGATGACCTGTTTGACGTCAGCCGCTTAGGGCGCAGCATCATTCAACTGCAAAAAAAGACCCTGCCATTGCGGCCGTTGATCGAACAAGCCGTGCAGATCAGCCTTCCGCATATCCAGGGAAATGGGCATCATCTGGACCTGAAGTTTACCGAGGCACCCCTGTCCATCGTAGGCGATGAAATTCGTCTGGTGCAGGTTTTTACCAATCTGCTCAATAACGCCGCCAAGTTCACCCCCCCGGTGGCCACATTACCGTGACCTTGCAACGGCATGGCAATGAGGCGGCCATCTTGGTCAAGGATGACGGGGTCGGCATTCAACCTGAGCAAATGCATCGCGTATTCGAGCTCTTCGCTCAGGTCAACCAGCCCGCTGCTCAGGGCAACGACGGACTCGGCATTGGTCTCTACCTGGCGCACCAGCTGGTCGGTCTTCACGGCGGCCGATTGGAGGTAAACAGCGACGGTCAGGGCAAAGGCAGTGAATTTGTCATCCATTTGCCGCTCGCTGCAATGCCGGAGTCAGTCCCCACTCCCTCAGTAAAGTCACTCACCTGAGATTACCGCCAGACCAGATTTCCGTTAACGGAACCCCTGTCTGGTTAGCCAGAGCTGATGGGGCATGCCTTATCCGATTGAATCCTGCGAAACGCAGCGACCGCCCCCTGCAAAACGTCGACATAATGCAGATGCAGTAAGGATGGCCGGTCCTGATAGCCAATGGCCCAAAGGGAATAGAAACACCCCGCCATTGGCCTTGCTAAGGAACCTCTGAACAACTCCCTGCGGTAGGATAGCCCTCACCGTTTGCTGCCCCTCGGATGCCCCCATGAAACAGACCACCTTTGCCTCCCTCAGTTATGACGCCAAGAAGAAGCAAACCCGT
>JBILGM010000037.1:0-30772 GCA_044351045.1 Methylococcaceae bacterium
AAAAAGGCAGCAAATATCGGGGATTCATGAGCCAAAACCCGAATTTTTCGAACCGGTGACTAAAAAAGCGGCCCACCTCGGACTTCGCAAGAAGAAAAACAGATTTGTTCAGAGGTTCCTTAGCTTCCGCAATAGACCGGGCGTTAACCAAACGCTTGGCTGACTGGAAGATTCACATTTTATACATCAAACCATAAAAAACGGCGAAATGTAACATTCACAGAATTTTCCCACGATCGTCATCATAGCTTAATGCATGTTGACTAGAATAATTATTCGCATGTAGAAAGCTGCCATCTCCCGACGGGCAGTTTGGCATATAAATCTCTCCAAACAGGTTCATAATGAGCGGCCATAAATACGAAGTCAAAGTTAGGGCAGATGGTTTTTGGGTTGGGTATCGCGATAAAAATGGAGAATGGGTGGACGCGGATAACGAACCTTACGCCTCATTTATCGATGCCGTTAAGTTCCGAGACTATATAGAAAATGAAAACAAACCGGAACATGACGGATAATTAGATTTTACTCGGCGTCGGACTGCCATCCGAAAATGACCCCATCCTGGATCGTCAAGATCTGTTGAATCATATTATTGCAAGCTTGAGCCATGATACCTGGGTGGCATTATTTATCATAAAAAACACCGCATAAATAAATATAATTTAGATGAACGAAAAGATTTGGAACATTATTACCAACCATAACGAAGATGAATGGCTGGAGCAATGTAGACAAATGTTTCCTAACGTTCCAGAAGCGGAATTTGTTAAGGCAATCGAATTATTTATAAGGCAGGAGATAGAGGATATCTGGCACGAATAGTCCAGCACCTATATCATTAATTCACAACATGGGGCATTGTATTTATTATTTATAAAGCTCGAATCGGATACTCAGACTGGTCAGCTTTATTAATATAAGCGCTCTAAAATATTAATTATGGTCCTCACATGGAGAAATTCAGCAACCCAAGGATACGGAGTGGCTATCAATATGGAGATTGGACAATCACCGGTGAGGCCCAGCGAATTGACCGCGACCTGCGCTATCCCTGCCAGTGCGTTTGCGGGACCGAGAGGCTGGTCTCTGCCATCACATTGCGCAACGGAAGTTCGACACATTGCGGATGTCTCGCCAAGCAGGTCCCCCAGAAAATCTCCGTGTCAGATCATCGTAGATTGTCAGCCGAAGTTCAGGAGATATTAACCCTGATCAGCAAGGGAGTATTACCTCCTGCCGATCAGTTCAGCATCAGGGATGGCTCCCCCTCATGGACCTTGCCTAGCATTGCGAGAATTCTCGGGATCGATTCATCTGTGCTTATTGACCACCTGATCATGGCAGGGACCCGGTTTGCAGCATCAGGCAGCGAAGCGAATCCATGGCCAGCGGCATCTCCGATCAACAACAAAATTGCAACAGCTACGCCCAAATAAACGCCAGACAACCGCTGTATGGACAACAACCCATTTTTCCTGGGTGATTATGTCCTTTCACTACGAATCATAAGCAGCCATCGATGAATCGCTCTTTGGATAAAAAGCTCTTCGTGCTGGATACCAACGTGCTGATGCATGATCCAGCCTGCCTGTTCCGGTTCAAGGAACATGACCTGTTTATTCCCATGGTCGTGCTGGAAGAGCTGGATCACGTGAAAAAAGGGCTTTCAGATATTTCCCGCAACGCCCGTCAAACTAGTCGATTCCTGGATACATTAATTCATCAGATCAGCCTTGACGGGATACACGCCGGCATCCCGCTGAATCGGCTGGATAATTCAGCGCAATCCGGTGAGGGCAGTACGGGCCGACTTTATTTCGAGGTCAATCGTCTCGAATCGATCGGTCACGGATTTGATGCCAAAGTCCTGCCGGATAACTCCATTCTGGCTACCACCCAGGCACTGGTTCAACAGCAGCCCGATATTCCGGTGGTGCTCGTCTCCAAAGACATCAACCTTCGTATCAAGGCTTCGGTGGTCGGCATCATTGCCGAGGATTATCACAACGATCAGGTTCTTGAGGACATCAATCTTCTATATAGCGGAAGCCAGCGGTTACCTATCGATTTTTGGAACACGCACGGCAAGTCGATGGACTCGTGGAAAGATTCGAACGGCCGAACGTTCTATCGGGTGACGGGACCACTAACCGATCGCTGGTTCATCAACCAACTGGTCTACCTCGACGATGATTCCGGTTTCGAAGCCATTGTTCGCCGCAAGGACCAGGATGGCGTGATGCTTGAACTGGTCCGGGACTTTCGTACACCACAACATGCGGTGTGGGGCGTGCAGGCGCGCAACCGCGAACAGAATTTCGCCCTCAACGTACTGATGGATCCCGACATCGATTTTGTTACCCTGCTGGGAACGGCGGGTACCGGGAAAACCTTATTGACGCTGGCCAGCGGATTGATGCAAACCCATGAAGGGAAGCATTACCGGGAAATTGTCATGACCCGGGAAACTGTCCCATTAGGCGAGGACATCGGTTTCCTGCCGGGCACCGAGGAAGAAAAAATGAATCCCTGGATGGGCGCGCTCTTCGACAACCTCGAGTTGCTCGGTGGCAACGGCAACTCCACTCATAATCAGTGGGAACGCGGGGCCACCCAGCAGTTATTGATGAGCAAGATCACGGTTCGCTCTCTCAATTTCATGCGCGGACGCACCTTCAACAACCGCTTCATCATCCTGGATGAAGCACAAAACCTGACCTCCAAACAAATCAAGACGCTCATCACCCGAGCTGGCCCTGGCAGCAAAATCGTCTGTCTGGGGGATATCGCCCAAATCGACACACCCTACTTGACCGGAACCACCTCAGGCTTGACCTATGCCGTAGATCGCTTCAAGTCCTGGCCGCATGCTGCCCATATCAGCATGCGTCGGGGAGAGCGGTCGCGACTCGCGGATTTTGCGGCGGAGGCCCTTTAGGCCAGTCTGATACCGTCAGGCGAACAGGTGCAGCTTCTCGGCCAGGGTGAGGGCAATCTCAATAAGGATGAGAATGATGATGTACCACTCCAGCCGATGTCCCTGTCGGTTATTCAAAAGGTCCAGATAGGTTTCGGCGATACGCCAGAGCAGATCCAGCTTTCGGGACAGGATGAGATCCCGGTCATGCAGTTCGTATTCGCTGGCAAGCCGTTGGTAAAGCCGGTCGAGGTGCGGACTATCCCAGGTCAGATCCGGTTTTTCGGTGATCTCAACCCGACCCACGGTCCGCGTCAGTATCATCAGGGCCTTGCCGACCTCGTTGATCACATCCTGTCCCTTGCGCGGACTCAGTCCCTGACGTAATCGTTCGATCAGATTTTCGAAGCGCTCAAAGGTGCTCGCGACCGCTTTTTCGTAGTGAGCAAGTACGACACTTTTAGCCAGAACCTGGGCAATGATCTGAATGCGTTCGACACTGGCCTCAATCACCACGAGTTGCCCGTCCGCGTTAACCGCGTCAATCTGGCTGGGGTCAACCAGCAACACCGTCGCCTCATGCTCCGCGGATTCCAGGGCACCACTTAGCCGCGATGACAGTCGATTAAGCCACAACTGTTCATCGTTGGCATCAAAACCAAAAAAAACAACCACACCAAATCGAAACACCACGACCCACTGTTGCGGGGCAATGGCCAGGGTCAATGGCGCGTGACTGACAGCCTGATGGGGTTCCAGCTCACGCAGGACGAGGCGAGAGCCAAGGAACCAGGCACTGACCGCGAGCGTATGCATAGGGTATGCGGTCGATGTAACCAGTCAGTGCAAGGCGAAGTTTTATTTGGCCGACCGGCCCGCCTTGGGTTTTTCCAGTCCCGAAATGACCTCAAGGAGTTGCTCATCCGTAAGATTCAATAACGCAATAAGACCGGCACGTACCAGTTCACTTTTCTTGACCACCCGTCCTGAGTTGAGGCAGCGGGCCTTGAGGGCATGAAAAGCAATGTACTCCTGTTGCGGAAACTTGAAGCTGTCCCGCACCCATTTGGGCTTGACTTCATTTTTGTCCCCCTCCAACTCCACCGAGTTGCCAGAGGAGGGCTTGGCTGGAAGGTCGGCCGGCATGACCTCGGGCGCAATAGCCGCGTCAGCCGGCTGGCGTTTGGTGCGTCTGGCCGTGTTCACCGTTTGCTGTGGCTCGCTCTTCGCGGGAACCGGGGATATTTGTTCAGGAACAGGATTTTTTGGTTTACTTATTTTGGCAGCCATAACATTTCCTCCGTACTGGCTTTGATACCTGCGTCTTCCGCACGCCATGATCCATGTACACGCTGAAAGACACTGATGGCATCATTTGGGTGACCGCGCGCCAAGGCAACGCGGATCATCAGGCGCCACCCCCGGTAAATCACCCTCCAGAGTGACCGCATATTGATTGAACAGAATCACCTCGAGCGTGGTATCGCTCTCCTTCATGCAGGCGTCGAAGATCTTCTGCTGCAGATTAGGAAGTCCGTCATCAGATTCGATGTCAGCCATTCGAGCGAGTTGACCGTGGGTGAGGCAGACGCCGCGCAAGAACCCCATAAGCTCTGAGTACTTGTCCCCCGAGAACTTCACGCACTCCGACTTCTCCAGTTGTTTCTCCTGGTAGATCATGCCCTCCAGAGAGGTACAACCGACCAAACCCATCAGACAGCAACCACATAAGGAATCAAAGATCCGTGGGTAGAAAAGAGTGCGCTGACTCATCGGGACTCCACCCATCAATCAGGGAGTCGCTCGGGCAAAGGTCATCGGCGCGATGGGCAAGCTTAAACCGGTGACTCGGACTTCACACTGATTTCAAAGCGGCCCTGCATGATGCCACTGACAAAATCAACCCAAGTCATCGTTTGAAATTCGTCAAAATTTTGTATCCAGCCGTCTTTACGGAAATGCAACCTGATCAGACCGGAAACTTCATCGAAGTCAACGATGTGAAACACGTTGCGTGTCGATAAGTCTTTGATAATGTGCTGATTCATTTTGGTCTACCCAGTGGACTGGATCGCGGCCAGGTTGATCTCATGGCCAAGGTCCAGTCAGGGTAATTTTGTCGTTACCTTCAAGGCGAATCAGCTTGATGACACTGCCATCCTCCTCGTCAATATCTTCCGGGGCAAAACCAAACTGATACGAGGCCTCGTCCTTGCCGAGCCACTGTACGTTGGCCATGATCAGGAACTCCCCATTGGCAACGTTAGAGAAGCTGAAGTTACCCTTGTCATCACACCGAGTTTTGCGAGCGATCTCGAACATCTGTTCTTGACCCTCCACCCGGGTAGGCCGCCCCCGATTGGCAAGACGATAAGCGATATCGGTTACGGGTTTACCGTAGTAGCGCAAGGCCCACTCCCTGGCAAAATCGGTATAGGGAATCAACACCACTTCCCGGCCGGCACAAGACACGAAGGTATCCGGGAAAGCCAGTACACGGCCTTTATCCTGCTCATAGAGGATGGTGCCGCTGATCTGATTCGTACCCGAAGCCAGCAAAGCAGTCGCCTCTTTCTGGTCAAAGGGCACCGGCGACTTGACCGGCGTTGAAGTACAGCCATTGAGAACAGTCAGCAGAAGACCGCTCAGCATTGACGAAAGGAATCGTGGCTTCATAGATTTAGAGTGACTAGAGATGACTTCGGTGATTCTGCCAGAAGATTTCCAAATCTTGCTACCTCGTCGATATGACCATCGGCCAATAGCGCCAACGCTCAGACCAAAGGGCATTGAGATCGGCCGGGTAGTCGGCCATCCAAACCCCCTTCTGTTGCCGCAACGGTCGGCCGAACAGACGCCTTGATCAAGGTCGAATCGAGTCAGCCGCAGCAGCGCCCGGTCGCTCCGAGAACCGGTAGCCAAAGCCACGTATGGTTTGTACGGCATTGGCCCGGCCAAAATCGGCCAGTGTTTTGCGCAAGCGGCGAATGTGCACATCGACCGTGCGTTCTTCAATAAACACACTGCGACCCCAGACATTGTCCAGTAATTGACTGCGGCTGTAGACCTTTTCCGGATGGCTCATGAAGAACTCCAACAGTCGATACTCCATCGGACTCAAGGCAACATCGCGTCCATCGATCAGGACACGATGCTCATCCAGCAGCAGTTCTATACCCGCCAGCACCAGGCGGCCCGACCCCGTTGCATTGATGCGTCGCCGCAGCACGGCCTTGATGCGAGCCACCAACTCCTTCGACGAAAAAGGCTTGGTGACGTAATCATCGACGCCCATATCCAGCGCCCTGACCTTGTCTTCTTCCTCTCCCCTTGCCGTCAGCATGATGATCGGCACACGCAGGTAAAGCTCGTCTTGCCTCAAGCGACGCACCCAATCGGCACCGCTCATATCGGGCAACATCCAGTCCAGCAGGATCAAGTCCGGGCAACTCTGCCCCACCAGTGACTGAGCCTGGCTGATGTTCATGGCTGTCAACACATGAATATTCGGTTCATTCTCCAGCAGGTCCCTCAACATGTTCAAAATAGGGGTGTCATCTTCGACGACAAGGATGGTAATCAATGGAAACTCCGGGATGACGCTTGAATAACTCGCACAATTTACGAAGTTTTTATGACAAGACAGTTACATATCGGGGCTTGATCAAAAGAAAGTCATGGAAAAAGTCGATAAATCGGCAAATACAGCCATTTTCATCAATTCTTCATGTTTCCGTAATATTTCCTTGGTGGTCCTGTAACAAAACGCCCTTAGCATCTCCGTCAGTTCGAATGGGGCAGGTGCCCCAGCCAGTCAGCGGTCAGTGTTGGCTGGATTTTTCTCTCCACAACTCAGAGAACTGGCTCACTATGAAAAAGATACAGACCCTTTTGGTGGCGGCGCTGGTGGCAGGTAGCCATCAAGCATCCGCTCTGATCGATGACTCCAAATTTGGCACACCCGGCGAACTATTCATCTCGGTGTGGGATGAGGCCGGCGGCAAGTCCTTTTACAAGGATCTTGGCATCAGCATGACCGATTTCCTGGATGGCAAAGCCTGTTTCCAGGGCGACTTTACCGCCGATCCGAACTGGGCGGGGTTTGCCAATGCGGCCAACCTGAAGTTCAACATCGCCGCCGTCAATTCACTGCTGACCGATCGCTCCAACATTACCAAGTGGGGTTATCTGGCAACGTCCGCCGACGGTCAGGGCATCTTCAATGGAGACTGGAGCGGGGTAGATAACACCCGCCAGAAGATCCAGGGTTACATCGGTGACCTGAACTACCCGACGGCCTTTGCCAAGTTGCCGGGCCAGGCGGAAGAAAACAAATCCGGAGTGTTTCAAGCCACCGGCATCGGCTATACCGGCAAGCCGAGCTGGAACCAGACCATGGGTCGCTCAGTAAAGGGTAACACCCTGGGTACGGCCGGTCGGCCAGTCGACTTCTATTTCGTCAATAACGCCAACGGGCAACCCGGTGGCGCCATGATTGCCAAGCTTGGCAGCTTTACGCTGAACGCTGGCAAACTCACCTTTGCGGGTGCAGGCAGCGCTCCCGTGTCCCCGGCCTGCGGTGGCGGCGGCGGCGGCACCAACAACGTCAAGCTGACCATCAGCAAAACCGGCAATGGCAACGTGACCAGCACACCGGCCGGCATCAATTGTGGCAGCACCTGTGCCGCTGATTTTCCGGCAGGCACCAAAGTAACGCTCACCGCCAAAAGCGATGCGGGTGCCAGCTTCACGGGCTGGGGTAATGCATGTTCCGGTACAGCAACCACCTGTGATGTCACCCTGAATGCCGCGGCAAATGCCAGCGCAACATTCAGCGCCGCGCCGGCCAACACCCCCTCTATCAATTTGACCGCGCCAGCCAGCTGGAAAGTCAAGGCTGGGCAAGCAATCAACTGGACCAGCACCGGGCTTCCTTCAAAAGCGAAAGTCACCCTTCAGTTCTCCAAGAACGGTGGTGCCAAGTACGCAAACCTGAAGCCTGGGCTCCAGACCGCAGGAAGCTTTACCTGGAAGCCCGCAGCCAGCCATGTCACGACCAGTGGTGTTTTGAGAGCTTGCGCCAAGCCAGATCCCAAGAAGAGTGCCCAGGTGTGCAGCAATAACGTCAACATAGTGGTAGCGAAATAGTTCGCTCAGCATCCCGGCGCCCGTCTCGACGGGTGCCGGGCTCCTTGAACCCAAAGAAGACTAGAAATTTTTTAGATCGGAGATAGATCATGAAAACAAATCACTTCGCCGCCGCCTTTGCCGGTGCGATGCTCATGCATACCAGCGCATCCATGGCGCTCGCCCCTGACCAACAAGTGCAGTACCAAATCAAACTGTCCGGTGCGACCGCCCAGGATAACAATCTCGGCCTGTTGTTTGCGGACCTTTGTGTCGCCGGGACCCTGGACGAATTTCGCGATGGCCCAACGGGCGGCGCAGGCAGCAACCACCGCGCGTATTTCTGTAAACTTGACAGTTCCAAGGTCACTGGGTTGTCAACCACCAACCCGAACGTGCTGTTTCACAAAACCAGCACGACCAAAACCGCCGGCGGCAATATTGGCGGCTCCGGCATCGGCGTCAACCCTGTGTTGTTGAAACTACCGGTCGATGTCATGTCGATCAACAATAGCAACTGCGTTGCTCCGGTAACGGGTGAGAGTTACTGGCGTTGCCGTATCACCCAACCGGGCGATGTATCACAGATGGTCCCGGATGCCGGCGTATCAGACGTCAACCCTGAGTTGTTTGTTAGTGCCAATACACCCACCGGGGTCAGCCCTGTCGATGCGGCTCTGGCATCCCGGTTGTTAACGGTTAAATCAGGGGGAGCCCTGGTATTCGGCACGCCCGTGACGAAGGCACTGCGCGATGCGCTGCAGCGAGCGCAGATTGCCGCCGGCAACCTGCCCGCCGACTGTGCCGGTAAAGAAACCGAAGCCTGTATGCCGTCATTGCCCAAAGCGCAGATTGCAAGCCTGATGACAGGGGCTGTTCCCAATTGGGAAGGCGTCAAGATTGGCGGACGTAGCCTGACGGAGTTCGCCGAAGGCTCCACGACCGACAGCAAGGTCTACCTCTGCCGTCGCACCAACGGTTCGGGCACGCAAGCAACCATCAATGCAAAGGTACTCGACGTTCCTTGCTCGGTTGCCGCCGCCAACCCGCTGGAAACCAGCAATGAACTGGTAGGGCCGGTGGTCAAACTGAATGCCGGATCAGGCAACGTTGATTCGTGCCTGGCTGACCTGAACGACGGTACCAATACCGGCGGACAGAATGCAGCCGCCGTCAAGGCATGGGCCATCGGCGTTCAGTCAACCGAGAGAAATGCCACCAACAGGCTGAATTATCGCTACATCAAAGTCGATGGTTTTGCACCGACCATTGATAATGCGGCTGCCAACAAATACGGTATCGTCGTCGAAGTAACTTACCAGTGGCTGAAGACAGGTGGACCAACCGGAGATATCGCAAAGATCATCGCCCGTGTTGCCGCCGATGCCGGCAAGCCTTCGATCGTGGCCAAAAACAACGGATCATTCAAATACACCTGGGGACAAGGTGGGTATCTGGCGGTGGCTTCCGAGGGCTGGCCGGTTACCCCGGGTCCATTTGATTTCAACAACCCTGTCACGCCCTATACCCATGTAGATCCACAAACGGGAATTCTGGATGACTGCCGCGTGCCGGTTCTCTTCAAGTAAGCACCACAGTTTCCTGGCCTGAGTCTTCAGGCCGGGCTGACTGGGCCAATTCAGCCATCAGGCAGGGGGGGAGGAAACCGGTGATTTTGCAGATCACCGGTTTCATTTTTTGCAAGGGGATAGAACCCCCGAAGATTAAACAACCACCTGCGCATGGACCATGCGGCATGGACTTAACACTAATGACAAGAGACGTATGACTTCTGCTGATAGATATCTACTGAACACGCACGCGCCTACAGGGCGCGTTAGTCGTTTCTGGTCGGCCGGCTTAAGCATCATGCTCGCATCCTCGATCAGCTGGGCCAATATACCGGCAGATAAGGCCACCGAGGCCTCGCCGACGGCGGCTGCCGACTTTGACGTCTGGGAATACCAGATCGATGGCAATACCACACTGGACAATCAGGTCATCGAGAAAACGGTGTATCGCTTTCTCGGTGAACATAAAACGCTAAAGGATATTGAAAGTGCCCGAACCGCACTGGAAAAAGCCTATCACGAGGCTGGCTATCAAGCCGCGCTGGTCAATATTCCGGAACAGGACATCAAGGAAGGCGTCGTCATACTGACTGTGACCGAAGGAACGGTTGACCTGCTCAAGGTCACGGGGTCAGATTATTTTTCACCCAGCAACATCAAGGAAAAGGTGCCATCGTTGGCGGAAGGAAAAGCCTTGAATACGGTCAAGGCGCAAGCGGAGCTGACCAAGCTCGCATCGGAAAGCCCGGATCGGCAGGTAACGCCGGTCATGCGTGCCGGCCAGACCCCCGGCACCGTCGAGGTGGAGCTGGAAGTGAAAGACGAAATGCCGGTCCACGGGCTGGTTGAATTGAACGCCCGGAACAGTATCAACACCACCCGTCTCCGTCTGCCGGTGATGCTGCGCTATGACAACCTCTGGCAGATGAATCACAGTGCCTCGCTGCAGTATCAGGTGTCACCGGAAGATACCAGCAATGTCGAGGTGTGGTCGGGAACCTACGTCATGCCCATTGAGGCTATTGATGCCCGTCTGGCCATGTATGGCATCGGGCTCGATTCGTCGAGCGATGTCACGTCGGCCGGATCAACGAACGTGGTGGGTAACGGTAATATATTCGGCGCACGACTGGTCAAGCCGTTGCCGGGAACCCCGGAATACATCCAGTCCGCCACCATCGGCTGGGATTACAAGGATTTCGGACAAAGCATCAACCCCCAGGGGGCTGATTCGGGTGAAAGCATCAGCACCCCGGTGACTTACTCGCCGTTCCAGGTGGCCTACAGCGGAACGCTATCCAGTCAGATGGGGACGCTGACCCAGTTCAATACTGAACTGAACTTCAACTTTGCCGGCATGGGCAGCAACTATGCCCAATTCGAAGCTCGCCGCGCGGGCGCAACACCCAATTACATTTATATGGCGGGGGAAGTCCGACATCGTCAGCCCTTGCCAGAAGATGTGGCCATGGAATTTCGCGTCAGTGGTCAGGTCGCCAACAGTCCCCTCATCAGTAATGAACAAATGGGTGCGGGCGGCATGCTGACCGTCCGTGGTTATCACGAAGTAGAACGGTTGGGTGACAACGGCGCCATGGGCTCGTTTGAATTATGGTCGCCGGATCTGGGCCACATGAATATGGAAGGACTGGAGTACCTCAATGACCTGCGCTTTCTGGCATTCACCGATGCCGCCCAGTTATGGCTAAACGGCCCGGCATTACCGCAAACCCCCACGCAGTACAGCTTGTGGAGCACCGGGGTGGGTTTCCGAACACGGGCCTTCCATAACTTCAACGGTGAGTTTTATTGGGAATACCCGTTCATTGCCACGGAATTTGTACCGGCGGGCATGCAACGCATCGATTTTAGAGTGGCGTACGAATTCTGACGCCCATGGAGACCGACATGAAAAAGCACTGCAAGACACCTGATGATTCATTTCCGCCGATAAACCCATTGTCGGCCTCCATTCGGCGCGTTCTGGCCGCTGGACTGAGTCTGGGTCTTTCCAACGCTGAGGCCGGCGAGTTGCCGGTCCCGAAAGCGGCTTTTGCCACGCTGGGAAGAGCGGATCAGTCGGTGATGGGCAACAAGATGACCATCAATCAGCACACTAACCAGGCCATCTTGAATTGGGAGAAATTCAATATTGGCAAAGACAGCACGGTGGAATTCAAGCAACCGGGTGCCAATGCCGTGGCACTCAATCGGATCTATCAGTCGGACCCCAGCAGGATCCTGGGAAATCTGACCGCCAATGGCCAGGTTTACCTTTTGAATCAGAACGGCTTCATGTTCGGCCGTGACTCAAAGGTCAATGTCAATAGCCTGGTAGTCAGCAGTCTCAACATGTCCGATGACACCTTCGAAAGAGGCTTCACCAAGGTATTCAACCAGGATGGGCGTGCTGCGCTGGAAGGGAGCGGTGAGGTCTATCAGAAAGGTGCCGATGGACAGTACCTGCTCAATGAAAAAGGCGAAAAGATCAAGACTCGTATCGAATTCGAGGTGGGTTCCAGGGTTAATGTGGCCCAATCCGGACGCTTGATCGTCGCCGCGCCGTCGATTGTCAATGAGGGCACGCTCAGGGCGCCCAAAGGGCAGATTCTGGCCGTGGCCGCTACCGATAAGGTGTACCTCCAGGAAACCAGCAATGACTCATCATTGCGGGGTCTCGTTGTCGAGGTGGCAACCGGCGGTGACGTGACCAATGTCGGCAACATGATCTCGGCCAGCGGCAACACGACGCTCATGGGCTTCGCCGTCAATCAGAAGGGTCGCATCTCGGCCACGACATCCGTCTCGGCCAATGGCTCTATTCGCCTGCTGGCTCGCGAGGGCGCTACAGGCCGCCGCGAAGGCGACAAGTGGCTGCTGCAACCGAGCCGAACCCAGCGCGGGCAAGACTTGGGCGATGGGCTGGGTACCCGCGCCCAAGTCGCTCTCGGCCGGGGGAGTCTGACCGAGGCAACGCCAGATCTTGCCAATAAATCCGAGGCCGTGGACGGTCAAACCCAGGAGACATCCAGGGTAGAGGTCATGGGCAAGGATATTGTCATGGAAAGCGGAGCCGTGGTTCGTGCGCAATCCGGGCAAGTGACCATGAACGCGACGGAAAACCCGGTCAGTCCCAACCAGCCCGATATCAAAAACGACAGCAAGCTGAATATCGCCAGCGGGGCGGTCATCGATGTGTCGGGGGTGAAAAACGTCCCGGTTCCGGTTTCGCGCAATATCGTGGAAGTCGAATTACGCAGCAATGAGCTGCGTGATGCTCCGCTGCAAAAGAATGGAGTGCTGTATGGACAAAAAATCAAAGTCGACATACGCAAGGGGACGCCCATTGCCGATATCAGTGGTGCGCTGGAAAGAATCGCCAGAACCGTAGGCGAGAGAAGTACCGGAGGCGGCACCGTCAATCTGGGCTCCGAGGGTTCAGCCAGCGTGGCACAGGGCTCACGCATCGATATTTCGGGTGGCTCGGTTCTGTACACCCCGGATTTGGTGAATACCACGCAGTTGATTGGTCCTGATGGCCGTTCTGTCGTCGATATCTCCAATGCCGATCCCAATGTCAGGTACCTGGGCATCGTCAGCCCGATCATCAAAACCTTTGCTAACACTAACCTGAGCATTACCAACCCCCTGGTTGGCCCCGTGGCCACCATGGAGGCCGGCTATGTTGAGGGTAAATCAGCCGGTTCGCTTAACATCAAAACCGCCCTGTTGAATCTCAAGGGCGAGATGCTGGCCGCAGCGGTGAATGGGCGCAATCAGCGAACTGCTGATCTGCAGGCACTGGGCGGTTCGCTATCGATAGACCTGGCGCGTACCCAGACAGGCACGCAGTCCGTGGTGTTTGGCAAAAAGAATCGCGATAACGACCTGGAACTGGATGGCGAGAGTCTGGCGAAAGCCGGTCTGCAGAAAGTCCAGATCAAGACCCATGCCGCGATTGATGTAGCCAGCGGCAACCAGGTTCGTCTGGTCAATGGGGGCCAACTGGCGCTTGAGGCCGGTGAAATCAATGTGGCGGGGCAGATTACCGCGCGCTCCGGTCAGGTTGATTTGCAAACCAATCTGGTGGGTGGCGAAGCCGTCCAATCCGGCGTCATCAATTTGGCCCAGGGCAGCGTGATTGACACCAGTGGGGTATGGACTAACGACCGCCCAGCCCGATCAAACCGCATGGACACCCTGGATTTCTCGACCATCCATAAAGCCGGGGGAACGGTCAATATCCGGGCCGAGGGGGATGTGAACCTGCGTAACGGGAGCCTGATTGATGTCAGTGGCGGCGCCCGACGGCGTGTCAACGGGATCGTCAACGCCGGCGATGCCGGCACCATTTCGATGGTCGCGGCGGGTATCGATGGTTCCGACCTCTCCTTGCAGGGCGCATTGGCAGGGTATGCGATTGCCGGCGGCAAAGGCGGGACTCTGGCATTGACCTCCGATCAAGTGAGGCTGGGCAGTGCCTCCGGTTCAACATCGTCGGGCGACGCCAGGCCATTAATCCTAAATCCAGGATTCTTCACCCAGGGCGGCTTCGAGCACTATCAGATCGGGTCGAACAAAAGTGGCATTGAGGTGGCAGACAACAGCCGCATTCAGCTGACGGTGCAAAACCGTGTGTTTGACGAGAGCGCTTCTGGACGCCAGAGCGGGGAGAATCTATCAACATTCACCCGCATAGAAACACTCCCCGAATTGCGCCGGCCAGCCGGTCAGCTCGATCTGATACTTTCTCAGGACGCCGGCTTCGGTGGCAAGGATGCAGGCATTCGCATAGGCGCAGGGGCCGAAGTGGCCACCATCCCCGGCGGTAAACTCGCCCTGACATCCGATGGCAGCATCTTCGTGAATGGCCGGCTGACAGCCAAATCCGGTGAAATCGCCATGACCATTGCGCCGCCTAGCGTCACGGATCTCGGGTTTCTTCCAAACCAGGGCATCTGGCTGGGCAGTTCGGCCCGGCTGGACGTCAGCGGGGCCAGCCGGACCTACCAGAACCGAAATCTGAATACCGTCGGTGAGGTACTGAATGGTGGAAAAATCACCCTTCATGCTGACCGCGGCTTCATCGGAACCAGTCAGGGTTCGGTCATGAATGTTGCCGGTACAGCCGATTACCTGACCATTCCAAAAGCCCGGCAGAACCTGAGTCCCGCCAATGGTGAGGACCAAATGGTGGCCTCAAACGGGGGACGCATCGAGCTGAGATCTGCTGAGGGCATGAACATACAGGGCAGCATGGAGGCCAAGGGCGGTGGGGCCGGCGCGCAAGGCGGCACACTGCAAGTGGAAATGAATCCCTACACGCGAAAAGAGCCCGGTCAAATCGTACCCGGTCAGCTTCCTTTTCCGGCTGTCCCCAATGTCATTTCAATTTCCGCCAATGGTTCTGGCGGAACGATGGTGAAGCAGGGCGAAGACATTGCCGAGGAAAATTACGGCCATAGCTATCTGGCCGCCAACAAAATCGGCCAAGGGGGTTTTTCCGAACTCAACTTCAAGACACCCGATCGCATTGAGTTCAACAGCGCCGTGGATCTGCGGGCGAACCGGAGCGTTACCCTGGATGCTTCCACCATTAGCTGGAATCCAACAGGATCGGCCGCAGGCAAGGTGACCGTGAATGCACCCTATGTGGCCTTGGGATCATCGCAAACGCGTCCAGGGGGTCGCCTTCCGAGTTCCGGGGAGGGTGTGCTGAGCGTGACGGGGGGTCTGATAGATCTGGTAGGCAGCTCGGCCACCAGCGGATTCGGCAACATCGCCGTGCAAAGTCAGGGTGACATCCGACTGGTCGGGGTCCGCACCCAACAACAACAGCGAGATTTTCTGGGTGAGTTCCTGACCAGCGGCAACATGACGCTGTCGGCCAATCAGCTGTATCCGACCACGCTTTCCGATTTCAAGATCGCCATTCAGGGCAATGAAGCCGGACAGCTGAACATTAAGCAACTGGGTGCGCCGAGCAAGGCGCCTTTGCTTTCGGCGGGGGGAAAATTAACCCTGGAGGCTCCCAACATTACTCAGTCAGGGACGATCCGGGCACCCCTGGGTGAGATCACCCTCAAGGCCAGCGATACTTTGCAGCTGACTAACGGCAGCATCACCTCCAACTCGGCGGCGGGAAGCTTGATTCCGTTTGGAAAAGTCCAGGGCGGCCTGGACTGGATTTTCCCCATGGGGCAACAAAACCTGGTGTATGAAAAGCCGCCTGAAAAACGCCTGACGCTCAAGGGCGACAAGGTGACGGTGGCAGCGGGTGCGAGAGTCGATTCACGCGGTGGCGGCGATCTGATCGCCTATGAGTTCATCCCCGGCCTGGGCGGTTCTTATGATGTACTGGACCCCTCCAGCCAAGGGTACAAGGGGTCATTTGCCGTGATGCCGGCTTACCAGGGCAAGGCGGCTCCAGTTGATCCGCTTGAGTTGCCGGGCAGCGGCCTGACCGTCGGCGACAGTATTTATCTGTCGGGTGGCGGCGGGCTTGCAGCGGGTAATTATGTCCTTTTACCGGCCCACTATGCCCTGTTGCCGGGCGCTTTCCTGATCACGCCCAGATCCGGCTCGACCGACTTTCTGCCGGGCCGGAGTCTTAGCACCGCCAATGGCGGTTCCGTGGTAGCCGGCTATCGCACGGTCGCCAACACCGACCTGCGTGATCCACGCTGGAGCGGCTTTGTAATTGAGCCGGGCACATTTGTGCGTCAGCGCTCGGAGTTCGCGCAGTACACCGCGAACGAGTTCTTTGCCAACAAGGCGCGTGAAAATGGGACACCGCTGGCGAATTTACCGCGACACGGCGGGACCCTGGCCGTGGCTGCCAAAACTGACTTGAAGCTGGATGGCGAAATTGTTGCGAGCAACGAGTCGGGTGGCCAAGGGGGCCGTCTGGACATCACCGCCGACAATATCGCCATCGTCGGGCAACTTGGCAGCACTCTGGCGGATGGCGTAGTCGCGCTGTCAGCCAGGAAGCTGAATAGCCTGAATATGGCCAGTCTATTCGTTGGTGGTATTCGAACCGAGGGCGATGCAGGGACCCGCTTTGATGTCCAGAGCAGGGACATTCGTCTTCAGGATGGCGCCGGTCTGAAAGGTCGGGAGGTCATTCTTGCTGCCAGGAACGAGGTAGCGCTGGACAACGGCACCTCACTGGCCAGTGATGGCTCCTCTGCCAGCAAAAACCAGAAGAAGCCGATTTATGAAGTGAACGGTGATGCGGCCTTTGTGCGGGTCAGTTCGGCTAGCCAGGCTTCCTTGCAACGCACCAATGTACGCGGCAGCATCGGTTCAATCCAGCTTGCGGAAGGCGCCAGCATCATCAGCAATGCAGGCGCCATGATGCTGGATGCCTCGGCAGAAAACACGCTGGCAGGCAGTTTGGTCACCAGCGGCGGCTCCGTCGCACTGGGTGCCAAACGCATCAGCCTGGGCGAGCTGAGCGATGGGGCGAGCGGTCTTCAATTGGAACAGCGGCAGTTAGCCGCCATCCAGGCGGATGAACTGATCCTGAACAGTGGATCGGATATCAGCCTGTTCGGTAACGTTGAGCTGAAGGCAAAAAATCTGACTTTGCAATCGGGAGGTTTGTTCGGATTTGCAAATGCAGACAAGACCGCCCGGCTCAGCGCCGACAACCTGTTCATTGCAAATGGCAGCAATGCCTACACTAACCGGCAAGGCTATGGGACAGGAGACCTTGATATCCAGACGCAAAAGTTGACCCTGGGCCAAGGCGAGTATCAATTGGGGGGCTTCAATAACGCCCGTTTCGATATCAGTAAAAGCCTGACCGGTGAAGAGGACGGCACGCTCACCGCCCGCACCAACCTGGCCATCAAAACGCCCCGCATAACGGGAGAGCGCGGTGCCAACACTCGCATCGATGCCACGGGTTATTCCGTCGATATTCAGGCTAATGGCAATGCCACCGACTCCACGGTAGATGCTTTGGGGGCCCGGTTGGCGATCACCGCAGACGGCATCAGACAGGGCAGTCAGATGGTGTTCCCGTCGGGAAGTGTCAAATTGAGTGCTCTCAATGGGGACTTGACTCTGTCCCAGGGCGCGGAGATTGATGTCTCGGGTCGCTTGGCCACGCTCGGCAAAAGATCCATTGAGACGGCTGGCGGTGCCATTCAATTACTGGCCGAAAACGGCAATATCACGGTCGACAATGGCTCGACGCTCAAACTGGGCGGCGCTGAAGGTGGGTCGCTCGAATTGACGGTACCCAAGGGGCAGATCAGCCTGGCGGGTGACATGAATGCGAAGGGCACCCAAACCGGTGGCCGCTTCATTCTCGACGCAGGAGACACCAATTCAGTCGGCACACTGGGGGGTCTCGGTGCGCGGTTGAAGACGGCTGGTTTCACCGATCAGATCAGTTTGCGGGGTCGGTCCGGTGATTGGTCACTGAATAATGGCGAAAGTATCGAGGCGCGTCATGTGGCCTTGACGGCCGATCAGGGCGCCATTCAATTGGCCGGACAAATCACGGCTCAAGGCAAAGACGCCCAGCTTCGACTGAATGCAGCCGATGCACTGCGCTTTGCCTCCTCCAGTCGACTGACTGTTCAGGGAACAACAACACAGGGGGGGCTGCTCGTCGCCAGTGCGGTGGATACCGACGGGGATGGTCAAGGCGGAATCACATTGGAGAATGGCGCCCAAGTGGACGTCTCCAACACGGCCGGTGGCGTCGCAGGCGAAGTGCGCTTCCGTACTGACCGGAGTGGTCAGGATGTGGCCTTTAGCGGCGATATGCGCACTGCCGTCAAGGGATCGACCAATACCACGCTGGAGGCCGTCAAGATCCATGAGAAAAATGGCGTCATCAGCGAACAAGACATCGCAAGCTGGAAAAGCGAGACCGATAGTTTCATGGCGAATGCCGACGCTATCGAGGGCCGGCTGGGGCTTCCGGGCGGCTTGCTGGCCGGTCTGGATATCCGCAGCAAGGGCGACCTGACCATCGACAGTGCCGGTTGGAACCTGGTCGACTGGCGCTATGGTGAGCGTGCCGGAGAACTATCGCTGACGGCGCTGGGCAATATCAATATCAGGGGCAAGTTGTCGGATGGCTTCAAGGATGATGCCAAGGGTATTGATTTATCCGCTGTTAGTGGGTCATCTGTCGCCATCAAGGACAAGTTGCAATCAGGTCGGTCCTGGGGCTTCCATCTCGATGCCGGCAAAAACGTCACTGTGGGTGCTAACAGCTTCATTCGCACCGGGACCGGCAACATTGACATCACGGCAGGGGAGGATCTTGTCCTGACCAATGCAAGCTCCGCGATCTATACCGCAGGTCGAGCAGATGCCGCCCGCTATGGCAGCTTCAATCAGGGTTTCGTCGCTAATAACTTCTTTGGTGAGTACCCTGTCGATGGCGGCGACATCAACATCAAGGCGGGTCAGGATGTGATCGGGGCAAGGACCGGCCAATTGTTCGATGGCTGGATGTCGCGAACGGGCAACTGGACTCAAAACGCCGATCACAGCGGCGAGACACCCACCGCCTGGGCCATCGCTATAGGCGGCCCGGAGGGATCAACCCGGCCCTCTGGCAGCTTCAACCAGAATATCGGCGCGCTGGGTGGCGGCAACATTGTGGTGAATGCAGGCCGTGATGTGTCCGATTTGTCTGCCATTATCGCCACGACCGGTAAGCAGGTGGGTGAGTTGACAAACCCCAATGACCCTACCAACAACAACTTCAACACCAACGTGGTCCAGGTTCTTGGCGGTGGTGATTTGCTGGTCAAGGCGGGTGGCGACGTGCTCGGCGGTACCTTCTATACCGGCCGCGGCATCGCCAATATCAGTGCTGCCGGTTCCATCAAGGCTTCGGAGACTGGCGACAATCTGGGCCCCGTACTGGCGCTGGGTGACTCGCAATTCAACCTGCGCGCGGGTGATGACATCGAGCTGGCAGCCGCGATCAACCCTACGGTGATCAATGATGCTCGCAGCCGAAACTACTTCTTCACTTATACCGGGGATAGTCGCGTTTCATTGCAGGCATTGGCCGGCAACGTGACCTTGGCCAACCAGACGGTGGAGTTGATCGATTCGCTTAATGCCTTGAGGCCGTTCAATAACCAATTACGCTTCCCGGGCGTTTCTCAGGAAGCCTTGTCGGTTTATCCCGCTGGCTTCCAGGCTGTGGCGCTGCAGGGTGATGTGATTTTTGGCAATTCCTTCGTCACATATCCAGGGGCCAGAAGTGAATTCACCGTGCTGGCTGGCGGTAACATCACGACACGACAAACCGGCAACAACGTCAATGTCACGCTTTCGGATGCGGACGCCAGCCTGTTGCCTGGCATTTCAAACCCGGCAACCAGCTGGGAGGATGCCAATCAGCGACTGCAACCTTTCGGCAGTTCAAATCTGATTCATGCCAAAACGCCCGTGCATAAGGGTGATCCCGAGCCGGCATTGATTTACGCAAAAGGGGATATTCGTTCGAACGATGCCTTGCTCTTCTCGCTGTCCAAAGCCGCCAATGTGGAGGCGGGTCGTGACATCAAAGACGTGAGCTTCCAGTTGCAACATACGGATTATGCCCTGTCCAGCATGTCGGCTGGCCGCGACATCCAGTTCACCACACCGCGCAACCAGCAAGGCAATCTGGTAAATCTCACGCGTGAAATTCGCGTGGCAGGTCCCGGTGAACTCTGGCTGACCGCAGGCCGAACGATAGATCTTGGCGCATCCGCAGGGGCTTACACCATTGGGAACACCAATAATAGTGCGCTTGCGGAACGAGGGGCTTCGATATCGGTGCAGGCTGGCGTCGCCAATGGGGCTGACTGGGCGGGATTTGCCCAGAAATATAAGCCGACGTCGGGCCCTTATGCTGATCTCTTGAGGGTTTACATGAGTGAACGGACGGGCAAAAACCTGTCCGCGGCGGCGGCGGCCTCGGCCTATAACGAACTACCCGAGGAACAGCGAAATGAGTTTCTGCTCAAGGTGCTTTTCCAGGAAATCCAGATTTCCGCCACGCTCGCAGCCAAAAGCGGTAATACCTCGGATTATGGCCGGGGTTATGCCGCTATAGACGCCCTCTATCCCGGGGCCGGCAACAGTAATGCTTACAAAGGTGACCTGAAGCTATTCTTCAGCCGGATTCATACCGTGGATGGGGGTGACATCAATATGATGGTGCCAGGCGGTCTGGTTAATGCGGGTCTGGCGGTGGCTTTTGCAGGCGCAAAACCGGCGAGCGAGCTGGGTATCGTAACCCAACGTGAAGGCAGCATCAACGGTTTTGTCGAGGGTAACTTCCTGGTTAACCAGTCGCGCGTATTCGCCCTGGACGGCGGCAATATCACGCTCTGGTCCTCCAACGGTAACATCGATGCGGGTCGTGGCTCGAAAGCGGCCATTGCGGTCCCCCCACCCATCATCAGTTTTGATGAACAGGGTAATTTGAAAGTTGAAGTACCCCCGGCGGTATCAGGCAGCGGTATTCGTACGGCAGCCAGTACCGTTCTCCAACCAGGCGATGTGACGTTGGCCGCGCCACGGGGCGTGGTGGATGCGGGTGAAGCCGGTATTGGTGGCTCCAACATTACCATTGCGGCTACCGCAGTACTCGGGGCCAGCAATATTGATGTAGGTGGCAGTTCTACGGGTGTACCCAGTACCAGTGTCTCGGTTCCCGTGGCGTCTCCCGGTGCTGCGTCAGCGGCTGCCTCGGCTTCCAATCAAGCTACCCAGACGGCCGAGTCTGCCGTCAACAACGACACCAATCAGGCCATGGAAAAGAACGCACTGGCAGAGAACGCATCCAGCTTTACCCCATTGCAAGTGGATATCCTTGGCTTTGGTGAATGTGCTGTCGTGGATATCAAGGAAGGCAAGCCGGGCTGCGTATGAGGGGAGGGGTGATCCGACAACGCTCTCTTAAGCTCCCTTCCCAGGCGTGCGGGAGGATGATCCCCAAGATAGCCTGAGAGTCCGGCAAGGCGGCCCTCGTGAAAATGAGGGCCCATACCTCTGGCCTACGCTTTGGTTTTTGATGATGGGCCAGCACAGCGGTTGGAAGGCCACCCGCTATCCCTGACATCAGCACCCTCTGGCCCATTATGCCGGGCCGATCACCTTAACCCACCAAGCAAGAAAACTTGGCCTTGTCGGTTCTGGACAATCAATCGTCGGTCGCGTTGGGTTCCCCTAATGCGGGGATATGGTCATCGTCCGCTAACTCCATGGCTGGCTTGAAGAAACCAGAAATCCATAGCCCCGCCTCGAAAAGCAACCACATGGGTATCGAGAGTAAGGTCTGCGAGACGATGTCTGGAGGCGTCAGGATCGCACCGATGATGAAGGCGCCAACGATGACGTAAGGACGATGGGCCACTAGCCATTCGCGAGTTACGACACCACTCCAGACCAGCAGAATAGTGGCAATCGGAACCTCGAAAACAACCCCAAAGGCCAAGAAAATAGTCAGGATGAAATCCAGATAATGGGAAATGTCCGTCATCATCGTGACGCCGGTAGGGGTCGTTGCCGTCAGAAAGCCGAACATCAGGGGAAAGACCACCCAGTAGGCGAACGCGACACCGGCGTAAAACAAGAGTGTGCTAGCAACCAATAACGGTAATACCAAACGCTTTTCTCGCCGATAAAGCGCCGGTGCGACAAACCCCCAAACCTGAAACAGAATCCATGGGACAGCAACGACGATAGCTAATACCAGACTGAGTTTGAACGGAATAAAAAACGGCGAGGCGACATCAATGGCAATCATTTGCGTACCCGCCGGCATGTGCCTGAGCAACGGATTGGCTACCCAGCCGTAAATATCATTGGCATAGTAGGCGAGTGGTGAGAAGACGATAACCACCCCAAGCAGCGACTTGAGAATACGGTTGCGCAATTCGACCAGGTGGCTAATGATTGGCTGTTCCACCAGATCATCTTGATTCAGGTTAGTCTCCTCAGGCATATCCATGCACTCTTGCTAAGGGAGGACTCTCAGGCCCTCATTGGATCATGGGAGTCGCTGACTGGCAGATTCCTGGTTTCCCGGGGTTTGCTGCGGTTCTTGCTCGACTTGATTTTCCTCTTCCTTTTCGCCCATGGCCGAGCGGAAGCCCCGGATCGCGCCGCCTAAATCCCCACCCAGGGTCTTGAGCCGTTTGGTTCCAAACAGCAGCAGCACAATTGCAAAAATGATAACCAATTCCCAGATACCAATACCCATGATGTCCTCACTGATAGTCAATATGTCATTAGAAGAGCTTAAATAGTGTTTTTGCCCAGACATGCTTTGCATGTGTTCAAGGGCAATGAAGCAACTCATTGGAGGGCCGATCGGAGGGCCGTCCAGATCAACCCTGGAAGCAGTTTAATCCGCAAATATGACAATTGATCGCGTCGTCCTGATCAAATGTTGCTGCATTCACGAAATCTTCACCTGTTCGTCATGCACCATTCACGCTCTGATCATCTTCATTGAATAGGCTGGGGGATAAGGTGGCCAAGGGATCTCTTGCCGCCTTGATTCCATGTCTTGAAAACATCAACGGAGATTAATCGTGGCTGAACATGATATTGATAGCGTATGCAATCCTTCAGGTAACGAACACTTTTCTGAAGTGGTTGAAGTCAATGAGCAGCGCCGCAACGTGCTCAAGGGATGCTCTGCATTGGCAGTTGCCTCCTTTCTGGGTATGCCTGCATTGAGCTGGTCCTCCAGATCCGAGGCAGTCGGCACCGGCGGCATGCCCACCATTGGATTTAGCGGAATTCCTACTTCCCTGGCTGACGTGATTCGAGTCCCAGCCAACTATGTCGTGCAAGTCCTCTATGCCTGGGGTGATCCTGTCTCCAACGGACCGGCCTTCAAGCCGGACGCCAGCAATAGTGCGACGGATCAGGAAAACCAGGCCGGCATGCATCATGACGGCATGCACTTCTTTCCGCTGCCATTTCCGATGCCTTTTCGGGGAGCCCCTTCCAACCGTGGCATCCTGGTGATGAACCACGAATACACGGATGATGGCCTGCTGCATGTTGGCGGCATGGAACCCTGGACCGCCGAGAAAGTTCGCAAGAGCCAGGCGGCCCATGGCGTCTCCATGGTGGAGGTCAAGCTCAATGGTTCCACTTGGGACGTGGTGCGTCCCTCCCGTTATGCGCGGCGCCTCACCGCCTATACCCCCATGCGTGTCAGTGGTCCGGCCGCCCGTCATCCGCTGATGCAGACAGCAGCCGACACCAGCGGTCGGACCGTGCTGGGCACCTTGAACAACTGTGCTCATGGTTATACCCCCTGGGGTACCTATCTGACCTGCGAGGAAAACTTCAATGGTTATTTCTCCCTGGAGAACGGAACACCAACCAGTCATCAGAACCGCTATGGCATTAACAAGGGTGGCTTTGGCTATCGCTGGCATGAACAAGACGAACGTTTCCGTGCCGATTTGCACCCAAACGAGGCTAATCGCTTCGGTTGGGTAGTGGAAGTCGATCCCTACGATAATCGCAGCGTACCGAAGAAGCGGACAGCCCTGGGCCGCTTTAAACATGAAGGTGCCACAGTGACTCTGTCCAAGAACGGTCGCGTCGTGGTGTATATGGGCGATGACGAGCGCAACGAATACATTTACAAGTTCGTATCGGCCGGCAAGTACCATGGCAATGGCCGCATCGTCGATGCCGATCTCTTGGACAAGGGCACGCTTTATGTCGCGAGATTTAAACCAGGCAACACGGCCGGTGACATGGCGGGCATCGGCGAGTGGATTCCTCTGGTCCATGGCCAGAATGGGCTGACCCGTGAAAACGGCTTTGCCGACCAGGCTGAAGTGCTGATCAAGACCCGCCAGGCGGCAGACCGGGTCGGCGCCACCATGATGGATCGTCCGGAATGGATCGCCGTAGATGAAAAGACGAAGGATGTCTTCGTCACCTGTACCAACAATAATCGTCGTGGCTCAAGCCCGGAGTCCAGCAACAAGATCGATGGCACCACCGTCGCCGGTTCGGCCCGACCCGGCGTGGATGAATCGAATCCGCGCAGCGACAACCGATTTGGTCATATCATTCGTTGGCGCGAGACTAACAGCGATCCGGCCTCACTGACGTTCAGCTGGGATGTCTTCGTCCTGTGTGGCGATCCCACTCAGACCAAAGCCGAATACAAAGGCAACATCAAAGGCGATGCCTTTGGTAGTCCCGACGGGCTCTGGATCGATCGTCAGCGTCGCATGTGGATCCAGACCGATATCTCTACCAGCGTGCTCGGAACGAACGAGTATGCCAACATCGGCAACAATCAGATGCTGTGCGCCGATCTGGACACCAAGGAAATCCGTCGCTTCCTAACCGCCGTGCCGGGTTCCGAGGTCACGGGTGTGATTACCACACCGGATGGCACCTCGATGTTCGTCAACATCCAGCATCCGGGCGAACCGGCTAGCGAAAAGAACGACCCGGCCAACCCCGAAAAAATCAGCTCCTGGCCCTTCTCACAGGGATATGGTCCCAAAGGGCGTCCTCGGGCAGCAACTATCGTTATCCGCAAGAAGGATGGCGGCGTAGTCGGCACCTGATTCGAGTTGTCTCTGATGGCCCGCGGGGCTCCGGCCCCGCGATGCTTTATTGTTAAGCAAAAAGCGATCCCGTGTTCCTCGCAAACAGATCGTGATGAGTCTGCTTGATCGACCCTCCACAGGGATGCGGATCTCCAGATTCAGCTGTCATTGTTTTGTCTTCGAATTGTCATCTTTGGGTCATTAAGCAGTAACACACCCAAATCATAATCCGCGTAGTTTCCACGCAACCTTCTTGGGATTATGAAAAATCTGATTTCCTGCCTGCTGCTTTTAGCTGCTTCCATGCCAACCAGTAGCTATGGCTGGTGGAACGATGACTGGAATTCACGCAAGGAGATCACCGTCGACACCAGTTTGACGGGGGCTGATCTCAAGGAGTCGCTGACCGACTTTCCGGTGCTGGTCCGACTGCATACTGGCAACTTCAATTATTTCAGTGAATTGGCGGAGAACGGAAACGACATCCGTTTCATGAAGGATGACAAGACGCCGCTCAAGTTCCAGATCGAAAAATTCGATGCCATCAACGAGGTGGCACTCCTTTGGGTAAAACTCCCACAAATTCAGCCCGGTGCAAGCACCGACAAATTCAGTCTGTATTACGGTAATGAAAACGCGCCCCCGCCCGAGAGTGGTCAAGGCGTCTTTGATGCCGGCATGGCGCTGGTTTACCACTTCGATGAGAAAAATCCTGTCCCGCAGGATGCCACCGCCAACAATAATCATGCCGCGGCGGCAAACTCCGCAGCCGATCCCGCCGGCTGGATCGGCACAGCCGCCCGATTCGATGGCAAAAGTGTCATCACGGTCAATGCGGCTCCCTCCCTGGCAGTGCAAGTTGCCAATGGTTTGACCTTCAGCGCATGGATCAAGCCAGATCAGCCGGATGCCGAGACGCATGTATTCAAGGCTGCGGATGCACAATCCTCGGTGGAATTGGTGATGACGCCTGGCGGCTTGGTTGCACGCTATACGGCGGACGGCAAGACAAGCCAAACGCCTCCGGCAGCACTGCAGGGAGCAGACCATTGGCACCATGCCGGATTGGTGCTGCGCGCTAACAAGCTCGAACTGTTTGTGAATGGCAACAACGTGTCGGAGGTGCCCATCACGTTGATCACCATGAACCCCGCCATCAGTCTGGGTGGCAATGGTGCCGGCAGCTTTTTCAAGGGGCTGATCGATGAGGTGCAGATCTCTACCCTGGCCCGGCCGGTGGATTGGTTGAAATTTTCGGCACGGAGCCAGAGCCCGGATTTTACTGTGGTGAGCCTGGGCGGGGATGAGAGCAAGGAGTCCGGAAGCGACAGTTCTTTTGGCGTGATCATCGCCAACGTGACGATCGACGGCTGGGTGGTAATTGGTTTGACCGGTATCATGTTTGTGATGGCTATGGTCGTCATGACCATCAAAATCGTCGTCTTGCGACGCGTTAGAAAAGACAATTTGGCCTTCC
The DNA here is from genome assembly GCA_044351045.1 of Methylococcaceae bacterium. Lineage (GTDB taxonomy): Bacteria > Pseudomonadota > Gammaproteobacteria > Methylococcales > Methylococcaceae > UBA6136. The sequence continues at coordinate 26,671 of JBILGM010000037.1, forward strand.
TGGCAGCCTATGAGGCATTGCCGTCCGAAGCCGATCTGGGTGAACTCGATCACGAGGAAACCGCTGAAGAACAGGCCGTCAGCCAGTCAGAATTCATGACGGCGATCGCCGGCAACCACGAGCATTTCCAAAGTTCGCCCCTGTATCACGTTTACCACATGGGGATTCGTGAAATGAACAAGCGCGTGGGGCGCACCAATCGGCCCCTGTCGTCCGAGGCACTGCAAGCCATCCAGACGGCATTGGATGCGATTCTCGTGCGCGAGACACAACGTCTCAATAGCAAGATGGTACTGCTGTCTATCGCCATCGCCGGAGGCCCTTATCTGGGTCTGCTAGGCACCGTGGTCGGCGTCATGATCACGTTTGCCGTGATTGCCGCAAGCGGCGACGTCAACATCAATGCGATTGCTCCCGGTATCGCCGCGGCTCTCCTGGCTACGGTCGCAGGCTTGGCGGTGGCCATCCCGGCATTGTTTGCATACAACTACCTGACGGTACAGATCAAGGACGTCATCGCCGACATGCGGGTCTTCAGCGACGAGTTTATTGCCATGATTGCCGAAAAATCGGCCGATCGGTTCAGGGCGGAATAACCCATGAAAGTCGATTCGGAAGAGAAGATCTATGACGACATCAACATCACTCCAATGCTGGATGTCGCCTATGTGCTCCTGTTGATTTTTATCATCATGACCACGGCCACGGTGCAGGGGATCACGGTGAATTTGCCGAAAGCCAGTAGCAGCCCAAGCTTGGCAAAACCCAAAACCAAGGCGGTTTCAATCGCCCAGGATGGCACGCTGTATCTGGACACCTATCCCGTAACCCTTGCGGAACTGGAAACACACCTGGCACAACTCAAGGCCGCCACACCGGACTTGCCGGTCGTCATCAAAGCAGATTCATCCATTCAGTACCAAAAAGTCATCGAGGTGCTGGATATCGTCACACGGCTGGAAATTAGCCAGCTGGGACTGGTCACGCAAAAGCTGGTCAAGTAAGAACACGACCTACATATATGTTTGCTCATGTCAAACCTGGGGTGAATGGTCAATGCCCCGAAGAGGTACTGTCTGAACAGGGTGTTGTCAGCGCATGAAATACCAACCCTGGCTCAAGCATTTGCCGGTGATTGCTGGCGGCCTGTTTATATTGATTGTCGCGATCATGGCTTTCGTGTTTCGAGACTATTTCGCAAAACCCACGGAATCAAAAAAACAGGTCCAGCAGATTTCGGTCGTGCGACCACCGCCGCCTCCGCCACCCCCGCCACCTAAACCGGAAATCAAACCACCCGAGGTCAAGGAAGAAGTAAAAACGGAGGAGCCGGAGCCTGAACCGGAGCCTGAACCTGAACCTGAAGCGGCACCCGATGCAGAACCACCCGGCGATCAATTAGGTGTGGATTCTGATGGTAGCGCTGGCGGTGATGGATTTGGTTTGGTTGGCAAAAAAGGCGGTGCGGGTCTGATAGGAGGGGGGGGAGGTGGCGGAAACGCCATCATCTGGTATGGCCAGCATGTGGCCAGGGAATTAACCAGCGAACTCAGTTCAGCCCTGAAAGACCGAGCGCGCCAGAGTAAATATTCGGCAGTCGTGCTGGTGTGGATCAGTCCCGACGGAAATATCAGCAAGGTGGAGTTGGCCCATTCAAGCGGAACCCCTGAAATCGACGAGGCCTTGCGGGCAGCCATTAGTCGGATACAGGGGCGGTTTAAACCCCCCCCTGAACGGATGCCCCAACCCTTGAAGGTTCGAATCCGGTCGTGATCTACCGGCTTATGACCGCTGTGACATGGAAGATCAGGTAACCGCGCAGAAGTTAAAAAACCATGATGAAAACAAAATCGACCGCCCTCAAAAATACACTGCCAGGCCGAAGGTTCGCGCTTGGACTTTCCGTATCACTGGCCTTGGGGGTTAGTCACGACGCCTTCGCGACGGCCGAGAAAGAGGAGCTGCTTAAGCTGCGCAACACGACCCTCAACCTGATAGACATGCTGGTTGAACAGGGCGTACTCGACAAAGATAAGGCCGCCACCATGGTGAAACGAGCCGAGAAAAAAGCAGCGGTCGAGGCAAAAGAAGAAGCCCATGAAGAAGACGCGCATCATGCAGGCACCGGGGCGAGCGGCGCCGCGGCAGGAGGGGCGGCAGAGTCCCAGAGTCGAGTCAATCTTAAAAACACGGGGAATCCTCCCGGCAAGGGACCTGTGCGCGTCACTTACGTCCCCGATTTCGTCAAGGATGAGATCCGTGCTGATGTTCGCAGGCAATTGAAGGATGAGGTGGTCAAGGAGGTCAAGGCCGATGCCAAGGATGAAAAATGGGGAATTCCGGGCGCCCTCCCCTCTTGGGTCAGCAAGATCAAACCATTTGGTGATGTGCGCCTGCGGTTCGAAGAGCAGTTTTTTGGTTCGAACAACATACCCAATAGCTACTATAACTGGCCACTTATCAACAGTATGGGCGGCTTGGACAACACGCCCAACCCCTATCTAAATACCACCCAAAATCGTGATCGCTGGCGGGCTCGTGTTCGTTTTGGCTTTGAGAGCGAATTGGTTGAGGGCGCCAAGGTGAACGTGCGAATGTCCACAGCCAACATGTACAGCCCCATCACCACCAATCAGACCTATACCGACATGAGTTCCGGCTGGATGGTGCAGCTGGATCGCGCTTTTCTCCAATACGATTACCTGGATGATGAAGGCCATGACTGGTTCAGCCTCTGGGGTGGTCGAACCCCCAATCCATGGTTCAGTACAGATAACCTATTCGACCAGGACCTTAATTTTGATGGATTTTCGGGTACCTTCCGCTTTCCGTTCAGTGACATGAGTGACCCCGAGCTGCGCGGTTACAATGCCCCGAACACGGCAGGGCGACTGTGGTTTCAGCAGCTCAACCAAGGCTTCACCAAACCCAATGAGGTTTATCTGACCGGTGGCTTCTTCCCCTTGCAGGAAACCCCTTTCGAAGCTTCGTCAAAATGGATGGCGGCTGGTCAGCTGGGTTTCGACTGGCTGTTCTACTCGAATTCCCGGCTTAAAACCGGTCTTGCGTACTACAGCTATCAAAATACGCAAGCACAACGGAATCCCCCCGGAAGCACCATCAACGACTGGACCGCCCCGCAGTTCTTCACCCAAGGCAACAGTCTGGCCGAGATCAGCAATGATCTTGAGCCACAAAATGCCCCACGGTTGGTTGGCCTAGCTTCAAAGTTTGATGTTCTCGACGTCATCGCTCAGTACGACTTCACCGGGTTTGCGCCCAACCACATCCTTCTGACCGGTAACTACAGCAACAACCTGGGCTTTGATCAGGACCAAATCTACCGGACTCTGGGCGTTGACATAGCGCCGCAAACCACGGCTTACCAGATTCGCCTGGACGTCGGCCGTCCCGACATGCTGGGTTTCGGGGACTGGAACGCTTGGGCCGCCTATAAGTATATGGAGCGCGACTCCACAATAGATGCCTGGGCAGATTCAAACTTCCACCTGTCTGGCACGAATGCCAAAGGTTATATTCTTGGTGTCAACTACGGGTTGGCCACCAACATCTGGGGCAATGTTCGCTGGCTATCAAGCTCTGTGATCACGGGTCCTACCTACGATGTCGATGTGCTGATGGCAGATATCAATGCAAGATTTTGATCAGGGAATGGTTCGCAACTGAAATGAAACATTCACTCATCCATCGATTTGCGCAATTATCCGCCGTCATCATGGCGATTGGCTTGTCCTTTCTGGTTACCGGAGAAACCCTTGCCGCACCCAAAGGTGATGGTGATGGTGATAGCGACATCGTAAAAACACTGAACAAAGCGCAGGGTATGTTGCGTCAGTTAAGCCAGGAAAAGACGGCTCTCGAAGCCAAAGTGGCGGAAATACAAAAAAGCCTGGATGACGCAAGCGCTCAGCTGACCGCTAAATCAGCCGAGAATCAGCAGCTTCAAACCGACTTGAAAAAGGAATCAGCCAGCTTGATCATTCAACAGAAGAACAATCAGATTCTTACCCGAAATAACGAGATCTTGAAAAGCAATATCGATAAGCTCAAGGAACAGTTGGCACAGGGTCTGGAGCAGTTT
>JBILGM010000038.1:0-29799 GCA_044351045.1 Methylococcaceae bacterium
TGGACAATATCCAGCATTGTGGGTATCGCATTCAAATCAATTTGCATTTATCACCTCGGGGGTCACCAGCTATCAAACTGGTCAACATCACGGAACTCGACGTCATATGGCATCAATTGGAGCAATCGATAGCTGAAGGTTTGCGCCATTACGGGCTGGGTCGCCGCATTCAATAGGCGACGTTGCGGCGGGCCCTTCTCAGGGATGGTTCTCGGAATAACGCGCCGCCTGGGCTCCCATCACCACCTTGACGACCTGTTGTGCGCCACGCGATCGCTTGCTGCGGATGTACCGATCAGAAATTGATCCAGGCACCTTTTCAGCATCGAAAGCTTGCTTCACGGCCGTCAGCGGTTTTTCGCAGTTCCGCAAAATCAAATCGGTGACCTTGCGTGAATCGTCCTTGTCATTCACGTGAGCCAGAGTCTCCGAGTTCAGGCACTTTTGATAGGCCTCGACGCCACTGTTGACTTTGGCCAGAGTTTGTTCGCTGAGGGTACTGGGTTGCCACTCCTGCTTGATTTCTTCCTCGGCAAATACAACCCCCGCTGACAGCGCCATGGCCAGTCCAGAAAAAAAGAAAACCTGTGCAGCCTGCAATGGGCCCGAACGAAATAATGAGTTCATGGATTTATTGGTGCGATTATGGGGTGTTGTTGTGGCGCGATCTCGAAGATCACCAGTTCGGCTTCGCCCTCGCTGACATTTCCGGCTGTCATGACTTCGCCTGTTTCCCAGAAGACCTGGCCCGGACCATATTCCTGGGTCTTGCCAGCTTCTTCGATCTTTACCCGCCCCTTGACCACATAGCGAGGGCCCGGCCCATCATGAACATGCTGAGGTGTTCTAAAACCCTTCGGCAAGACAATACGGAATACACGTGCATCAATCTTGTTAGAACTCAGTTCCAACGATTTTTCAAGCAGGGTCTGCTTGGGGGGCATCACCGGCTCTTCCGCCGCCACTTCGATCATAGGCATGGTGAGCAGCACGGCAGGAAATAAATATCTGCATATCAGCGACATATAATATACCTATCAGTTATTTAGGAGCGATATTGCCAAATACAAACGAGATCAGCCAACAACAGAGACGGATGGCAGAGAATCAAGTTTCCTCGACTTCGGGCACATGCGACCGTCGCTGCAGCCACATCACGCCCATGAGATCCCAGATACCCACCCAAAGACGATGCCAAGTGCCATATTTGGAGACGCCCAGCGTCCTGGGCCGATGGTTGACCTCGACAGAGACAACCTTAGCGCCTGCTCGCTGAGCCAGCGCTGGTAGAAAGCGGTGCATATGGTCAAAATAAGGCAGTTCCAAGAATAGCGATCGATCGAAAAGTTTGAGACCACACCCGGTATCGGGAGTTGCATCGCCCAGCAGGGCCGCTCGTATGCGATTGGCGAAGCGCGAAGAGAATTTCCGCCACCCGGTGTCCTTGCGATTACGTCGATAGCCGGCAATCAGCGCCCCTCTGCCATGATCCGTGTGCTTCAGTTCACGCCAAGCCTCGAGCATGGCCGGGATATTGGCCGGGTCGTTCTGACCATCACCATCCAGGGTCACGATCACCTCTCCGGTCGCAGCCTTGATGCCCGTTCTTAATGATGTGCTCTGGCCACAACAGCGCAGGTGATGGAGAACACGCAAGGCAGGAAAACTTGATTTCAGCGACACTAGTCTGGAAAGTGTGTCATCGCTACTGCCGTCATCGACATAGACGATTTCATGTTGACCCAAGCCTATAACAGCGGCCTCGATTTCCTGAATGAGTGGACGAAGGTTTTCGTTTTCATTATGAACGGGGACGACGATACTCAGTTTCATGGTCTTCCCTTCCTTTACCATTGCCCGAGATAGGTCACTACCGGATCAGCGTCCCCCGGGACGATTTCTCCAATAACATAGGCCTGCTCGCCGGCTGAACTGAGGGCAGCCAGCGCTGTGGCCTCATCCCCAGGCGCCACACAGACGATCATGCCAATGCCGCAATTGAAGGTCTTGAGCATTTCAGACTGCTCAACTCTCCCCTGATCTTTAAGCCACTCGAATACAGGAAGCCTTGGCCAGGCAGAAAGATCGATTCTGGCAGCCGTGCCTTTCGGCAACACTCGGGGAAGGTTCTCGGTAATCCCACCCCCCGTGATGTGGGCCAGGGCATGCACCGGGATCATTTCCATCAGCTGCAGCAGCGATTTGACGTAGATACGAGTGGGCTGCATCAGCGACTCGATGATCGAACCTTCACCTACGAGGTGATCCGCTGGCTGCCCTGCTCGCTCCAAAATCTTGCGAATCAGGGAATAGCCGTTGGAGTGTGGCCCAGAAGAGGCTATTCCTATCAACCGGTCACCCGCCTGTACCTTGGAGCCATCGAGAATCCGAGACTTTTCGACGATACCGACACAAAACCCGGCCAGATCATAATCACCGGACTCATACATACCCGGCATTTCTGCGGTTTCTCCACCGACCAGTGCACAACCTGCCAGCTCGCACCCTTTGCCTATGCCCTCGATCACCGCGGCAGCGACATTTACGTCCAGCTGACCGGTTGCGTAATAGTCGAGAAAGAACAGAGGCTCCGCTGCCTGCACGATGATGTCATTGACGCACATGGCCACGAGATCGATGCCCACACCACCATGGCGACCAGTCTCGATGGCCAGCTTGAGCTTGGTGCCCACGCCATCCGTTCCAGCGACGAGAACCGGCTCACGATAACGGTCTACTGGCAACTCGAACAACGAGCCGAAACCGCCGAGACCCGCCAATACGCCAGGAATTCGGGTCCTCGCCGCGACCGGCTTGATCCGCTCGACCAGCGCATTGCCCGCCTCGATATCAACTCCCGCATTCCGGTAATTTAGGGCGGTAGCCTCGTCATTACAGCTCAAATCTCTATCTCCCGTCGTTAGATGGTTGCCTTTCCCCATAACCGGGATCAGCGGAGGTTCCAGAAAAATTGACCCGTCTGGAAGACGGGCGGTATGTGCTATTTTACATGGCGACTCAGCCCTGACACGAAGCACCAACCCGGAATGTTAACCTTACGTCTCCAACACATTCCCAACCTTATTTCGGTAGCCCGAATTTTTTTGGTCATTCCGGTCATGCAGACGTTGCTGGCGCGTGATTTTCGCCAAGCGCTGATCTGGTTCATCCTGGCAGGCTTATCCGATGGCGTGGACGGATTTCTGGCACGTGCTTTTGGCTGGCAATCACGACTCGGTTCGTATCTCGACCCCATTGCCGACAAATTGCTGCTGGTCGCCAGTTATCTTGGGCTAGCCTGGCTGGGGCTGATCCCGGCCTGGCTGGCCTGGTTGGTCCTCGGGCGGGATCTGATGATCTTCATTGGGGCCACCGCGTATTACTTCCTGATGAAACCCTTTGACGGACAACCATCACTGATCAGCAAGCTCAATACCTTTTGCCAGTTGCTGTTCGTTGCCTTGATTCTTCTCCACCCTTCTCTTCTGACCATCCCGAATGTCGTCCTGCAGGCGATGTTGTGGACGGTTACCCTGACAACCGCCGTCAGCGGTCTACTCTACGTTGGGTCATGGGGAAGTCTCTACTGCCGGGAACACAAATCCAGGAGTTGACTCGAAGCTTATACCGGGGACCACGCCAAAAAAACGGCGTGGTAAATCTCTCATATATCGTAAAACACTGAATGCCGTCATGCCTCAAGCAACAGACTTCATCCAAAAATTCTCGCGGATTGGAATCATCACCATCCTCGCAGTGTATGTGCTCATATTTGTGGGCGGGGTGGTGCGCGCTTCAGGCTCTGGGATGGGCTGCCCGGATTGGCCGACCTGCTTTGGCAAGCTGATACCACCGTCTCAGGAATCCGAATTGCCCGCCGATTATCATGAAAGGTACATCGGGTACGGGGATATGACGTTCAACCCGGTAAAAACGTGGACTGAATACCTCAACCGGCTGCTCGGCGTCAGCATAGGCCTTCTGATCCTCACCACCCTGATTCGCGCAATTCCCTTCAGAAAAATCGATCCCATGGTATTCAATCTATCACTGGGCATATTTCTGCTGGTCGGCTTCCAGGGCTGGCTAGGATCGCGGGTGGTCGCCAGCGACCTCAAACCGGTTCTGATTTCAGCACACATGATCGTCGCCCTCCTTATCGTTTCCATGCTGATTTACACGATCAGCCGATCCCGTCGGGACTGGTTCACCGCAAAGGATATCAGTCAACTTCCGTCGAAATGGAGAAAGGTCCTGATGTTTGCCATTGGGTTCACGTTGTTACAGGTCATCATGGGAACCCAGATCAGGGAGGCAGTGGATGGCATCACCAATGCGAATGAAATCGCTGAGCGCAACATTTGGCGCGATCATTTCCCCATCATCTTTTATGTTCACCGTTCGTTTTCTTCGATCATCCTTTTTACGAACCTGTGGCTGGTGTGGCAGCTCTTCCGAACAGCTAAGCCGGGTCAGCTGCTGCGACGGTTTGGCATAGGACTCGCAACACTGATTGTTATCGCGATCATAACGGGCGTCACGCTCGACCGACTTGGCTTTCCGGCTTTTGTGCAGCCTTTCCATCTGTTACTAGCCAACCTGATTTTTGGTTGCCAATTATTTATATTGATAGGGAGCGGCTACGCACTGCGAGCTGATATGTCCGAGTTGACAACCCACGCCTAGCGACACACCTCAGGCGACGGCATTTTCAAGGTAGGATCCTGAGAGTTGAGCATCTGGACGAGGTCATCCAAGACCAAAGGCAGCTTGGACCAAGGGATTTTCAGCCAGAATACATCCCCGCGAACCAGTCGCGGGGCGAGCTTGGTGGTGATGCCTTTTTCCATCAGCCCCTGATGTGCAACCTGGGCTTCCGCCTGGGTGGGGTAGAGGCCCAGGGAAATGGATCCCTCCAGCGGACCCTTGTCGAATAGCCATGTTTCAGTGATTCCGTTGTTAAGCAACATCTGACGATTTGCTAGAGCCGCTTCACGAGTGGACGCCTTAGGATAGATGACCCACCAGCCATCGGCTATATCCCCGGAACGAATCACCACATGGGCTTCACTCGCGTTAGGTGTCAGAAGCGATAGGTAGTAATCCGCCTTCTCGCGCTCTTGGATTGGTCCAATTTCAAAGCAGCCATAGTTACTGGCGTGTTTAGGCAGTGCAGCGGGGGCCTCTGCATTGTCATTGGTCTCTGCTGGATCAGGCTCACCGGAGAGAAAGTCGGCACTGTCGTAGCTTTCATTTTCCAAACCGGCGACCTGCGGTTGAAAGATCTCGACGTGTTGGTCATTCGCCTCTTCGATCAGCGCGTCCCGCTCCTGCAGCCCGAACTTCCAGACCAGAAATACGAGATTGATCACTACCAGAATGTAAAAAATTTGTTTCACACTAAAACCGATTCTCTGCTGACTTTTGCCCGCCCATGACGGAAGGTGAAGGGTTTTCGTACGATTTTAACCGACAAACCCAGAATAAGAGGCTTAAGTCGTTTTTTATGATCAAGCAAAAATCGCAAGGTTAACCGGTGAATTAGTGGGTTTTTCGCCTTCAGACAAGACGATCGGGGCATCAAGCGTTGCGGTGATAGCGCTCCAGGATAGCGGCTTCATCCAGGCTTTCATCAAGGTATAGCGAGCTGTCAAAGCGGTGAAACTGCATATTCTCCCGGCGCCGTGTGATGCGCTGAAGGTTGATCAGATGACGCGCCGTCACATTGTCAGTGGTGATGTTCTTGCCTCCGGTGCCGCAACCAAGCGTCAAAGAGGGATGGATACGGTTGTAAAGGTGACCCACGGCGCCCAGTGCCGATGGCATGTTGACCACCACCCTGCCCGCATTCATCAGCACGGAAAACTCGCGAATACGTGCTTCATCATTGCAGAACAGACTGACGGTATGACCGATGCCGCCGAAGAAGTTGAGATCAATGCAGATTTCGACGCCTTCGGCAAAGTTGTCGGCTACATAAAACGCCAGAACGGGTGCAAGAATCTCTTTAGATAACGGATAGTCGTCGCCCACGCCCTCCAGCGTAGCTATCAGCAGCGTTGTCCCCGATGGGACCGGGATGCCCGCCTTTGCTGCAATTTCCATCGCAGGTCGCCCAACGATCTCACTCGCCATATGACCAGAGGCATCCAGCACGACGGGTTCCAGTTTCTTTGCCTCTTGCTGGGTGAGGAAATAGGCGCCCTTATTCCGAAATGCCTCAATGACAGCATCGACGATCGTGCTGTCAACGACAATGGCCTGTTCGCTAGCGCAGATCGTGCCATTATCGAACAGTTTGGAGGCACAAATTTCGTTGACCGCAAAGGACACATCAGCACTCACATCGATGAAAACCGGGACATTCCCGGGACCCACACCCAGTGTGGGCGTACCGGAACTATAAGCAGTATGCACAAGACTGGTGGCCCCGGTTGCTAGAATCATTGCCAATTTGGAATGCACCATGATGGCGTGGGTATTTTCGCGGGATACTTCTTGCAGCCACTGGACACAGTCCTCCGGAGCACCTGCTGCAAGTGCAGCCTCATAACAAAGTAGTGCCGCCTCCGCTGTACATTCTTTCGCTCGTCGGGAGGGACTGTTAATTACCGGATTTCGGGTTTTCAGCGCGCTGAGCACCTTGAAGAATACGGTGGAGGTTGGATTGGTGGCCGGTATCACCGCCAGAATAGGACCGACGGGTTGAGCAATCTCGACGATACCCGATTCCTTGTCTTCATGGACTATTCCCACGGATTTCAGATCGCGCAGATCCTCATAGACAAATTGGGTCGCCACCACATTCTTGATGACCTTGTCCTCCCATCGCCCGATTCCGGTTTCTTCATGCGCCAGCTTGGCCATTCGCACACGCGCATTGAAGGCTGCCCGGTAGACCGCCTCCACGATCTGGTCCACCTCGGACTGATCATACTGACTGAAGACGGCAGCGGCCGTGACCGCCCGCTCCATGATGTCTTCGATATTGACCATCGCAATCAATTCTCAAATTTGTTGAAGGAAAGCAGGCCAACTCGCAACGCCTGTGAATGGGGCCTTGCAGCGGTAAATCGGGACAAAACTCAGAGAGCGAGTAAAGAGGATGGGTGGAATGCCTGCTGCATTCCAATGATCTCAGGTCCTTGCGCTTATTTGACGACGGTCAATGTGGGCCGCTTCCTAGGTATAGGGGCAGGTGATTCGGGCTCCGGAGGGGGCGAGGCATCGTCACCCACTTCGTCTTCATCAAAAATCATCCCCCGGCCATTTTCCTGGGCATACAAGGCCAAAACGGCACGAAGAGGCACATCCACTTTCATCGGCTTGCCGCCAAAGCGTGCGTTAAAGAGAATGGCATCATTACCCAAGGACAAGCCATTCACGGCCTCCGGACGGAGGTTGAGCACAATTCGGCCATCCTGAACAAAAGCCTGTGGCACAACCGCTCCCTCGACTTCGGCATTGACCAGCATATAGGGCGTAAATTGATTATCGAGTATCCAGTCGTATATGGCCCGAATAAGATACGGTTTGAGAGAACTCATGTTCGATTGAGGGTTCCCGCAGAATGCAAAATGTGGGGCTAAAGGTCTGTAGATTGGCCTCAATCAAACCTTAAAAGGCATCAACCTGGACCGCGATCAAGCAGGATGATACAGGCGTGCAGCTTATTGGCCTGTCACGCCGGCGACAAAGGGTCAGTCAATATCTTTCCAATATTCCTTCTTAAGTCGGTAAAACAGGTACGTCAGAAACAGCATGAATGCAATGACATACTTTCCCAGGGGTACCCGTTGAAGCACGGACGGCTCACTAACGTAGGCCAGGAAATTGACTAGGTCGTTGACCGCGCCATCGAACTCATGGGGCTTCATCTTTCCATGAGTCGTTAGTTTCAGACCCACAACCTGCTGCTTGCCATCCACGGTGCCTAACTCAGGCTCCTGTCTGCCCTGTAGTTCCCACAACACATTGGGCATGGCCACATTGGGGGCAACGATATTGTTGACACCAAAGGGACGCTTCGGGTCGTCATAGAACGCTTTCAGGTAGCTGTAAACCCAATCCGCCCCGCGTGAGCGGATCACCAAGGACAAATCGGGTGGGGCCACCCCGAAGGCAGCGGTGGCGCTTTCAGAGTTCATGGCGCTATGCACCGACTCATGAATTTTAGCGTCACCGAACTGGATGAGTTCGCGAAGCTGGGTCTCGTTCATTTTGAGGTCCTTGCCGATACGCGAGTAACGTATCTGCTTCAGGCCATGGCATCCCAAACAGTAGTTGGCGAAATAACCAGCACCCCGAATAACAGATAACTCATCAAACACGTCGACATCAGCGCGATCCAGCTTGATGCCTGACTCAGCACTGGCTCCCAGCGAAACCGAGCACAAAAGTAGAAGGATTAATGCCTTTTTCATACGCTTCATGGTCCCGAGTTTTTCCCGAGCAGCTTGGCCAACGCCTGTTTGATTCCTACCAGGAACGGGGAATGCTCAAGGGCTCGAATTCCATCCTCGATCAATCTCCACTGGAACCCTTCACGCTTTGAAAGCGGAATGACGGGTTCCGTTAACCTTTCCGGGACGGGCTTTGTGATCTCCACCGAGGAGAATATTGGCAGCAGCAGGAAAAAGGAGAAATAGATCACAGAAAAGATTCGAGCCATCATTGTGTAAGTTTCAGTAACCGGCTTGGTGCCCAACACACCCAGCCCCAGAAAACTGATGATGAAGAAAGTCAATGCAATCTTGAAGAGCGGGCTACGGTACCGGATCGACTTGACCGGACAGCGATCCAACCATGGCAACAGAAACAGCACGACAATCGAGGCTCCCATCGCCATCACGCCGCCCAGCTTGCTGGGAATGGCCCTGAGAATTGAGTAGAACGGCGTGAAATACCAGACAGGCTGGATATGCTCGGGCGTCTTCATGGGATCAGCCGGGTCGAAGTTGGGATGTTCCAGGAACAAACCGCCCATTTCGGGTGAATAGAAAACTATCCACGCAAAAATAGTGATGAACAGCCCCGCCACATAGAGGTCTTTAACGGTGTAATACGGATGGAAGGGAATGCCATCTTTCGGAATACCCACCAGATCCCTGTTCTTCTTGATCTCGATTCCATCCGGATTATTGGAGCCCGTGGTTCTCAGTGCCGCGAGATGCAATACAACCAGCCCCAGAATGGCCAACGGTACGGCAATCACATGCAAGGCAAAGAAACGATTGAGGGTTGCATCGGCAATGACGTAATCACCACGAATCCAGGTGGCAAGACCTTCACCGATCACAGGTATTGCACCAAACAGGGAGATGATGACCTGAGCCCCCCAGTAGGACATCTGACCCCAAGGCAGCAGATAGCCCATGAAAGCCTCCGCCATGAGAAGGACGAAAATGACCATTCCGAACAGCCACAGCAGTTCACGCGGCTTTTTGAACGAACCATAAAAAATGGCCCGGAACATGTGCATGTAGATGACCACGAAGAACAGCGAGGCGCCCGTGGAATGCAGGTAACGCAGCAACCACCCCCAATCGACATCCCGCATGATGTATTCGACGGAATCAAATGCCAGTTCGGCAGCAGGCTTGTAGTGCATGGCAAGCACGATGCCGGTGACGATCTGGTTAACCAGCACCAGAAGTGCCAGTGAACCGAAGAAGTAGAGAAAGTTGAAGTTTTTGGGTGCGTAGTACTTCAGCAATTGATCTTCGAAAAACTTGGTGACTGGCAGCCGCTCGTCCAGCCACTCGCGAAAGCTCGTTCCCTTGCTCATTTATGCCTTCTCCCCGTCAAGACCAACCACGATGCGGTTATCGCTGGCAAAATAATACGGTGGTATTTCCAGATTGACTGGGGCCGGTACGCCCTTGTAAACGCGGCCTGCCATATCAAACTTCGATCCGTGGCACGGACAGAAGAATCCACCTTTCCAGTCCGGCCCCAAATCAGCGGGGGCAATGTCGGGACGGTAGACGGGAGAACATCCCAAGTGAGTGCAAACACCCACGGCGACGAAGATCTCCGGCTTGATTGCCCTGACTTCATTCTTGCTTGATACCGGTTGTTCGGACTGATCGGACTTTGGATCAAGCAGAGCGCCGTCGAGCTCAACTAGACTGGAGAGGGTCTCTGGCGTTCTTCTGACCACCCATACGGGCTTACCACGCCACAATATTACAACACGTTGACCGGGCTCAAGTTTTTCGATATCGACTTCAACAGGGGCACCCATAGCCTCAGCCTTGGCGCTGGGCCGCATGGAAGAGGCGAATGGTACGGCTAGGAATCCCGCCCCCACGGCGCCGACCACGGTGGCCGTCTTCGTCAGAAATCGGCGTTTTTCATTATCCACGCCATCGATCATGCAAATACTCCATTGTGGGGATAGGGAGAGCCTGGAGAGGGGAACCTGACGCCGCTTACCTCTTGGATCAACCCAAGTTTGAAACACAGTGTTTCCGCAAAACTCATGGGGCTGATTTTGTGGGAGAAAGCCCTAAGGGTCAAGAAAAACCCGTGATCGGCAGGGAAATAAGCGCTAATAGCATGCAGGATCAATGATCTTGTCTCAGGCTTTCGCCGGCTCAGGCCTATGCATTGAGAGCCTGATGGAAGACCTCGAGAAACCGCTGATTTTCGTCCGGGGTACCCACCGTGATCCGCAGGCATTGGCTCAGTAGCCCGCCGTTCGGATGCAAATTTTTTACCAAGACACCGAATTTCTTTAGTGCCGGAAAAACGTCGCTTGCATCGTTTTGCAGCAGACGAATCAGAATGAAATTGGCGCGAGTGTCATAACTCTGAATTTGGGGCATCGCATCCAGCGCCGATTTGAGCAGCCGTCTCTCCTCCAGGATATGACTGACCTGAGCATCAAATACGGCATGCTGCTCCAGCGCAAATTCCGCGCTGATCTGGGTCAAGACATTGATGTTATAAGGCAACCTGAGTTTATCGAGTTCCTCAATCCAGCGCGGATGGCCCGCCAGAAAGCCCAGACGCAATCCCGCTAATCCCAGCTTGGAAAGTGTTCTCATCACCAGCAGATGGTCATGCTGCTCCAGTTCAGACATATAGCTGGCATCGGCATACGGAGCATAGGCTTCATCAAACACGACCAATCCGGATGCCACTGCGAGAACACGATCAACGGCTTCCTTGTCGAACAAATTGCCGGTGGGGTTATTGGGATAAGCCAGAAAAATGATGGCGGGCTGATGGGTCTCGATAGCGGCACAGAAAGCTTCGGTATCGAGCGAAAAATCATCCCCGTTCAAGGGAACTCCCATGAAACGCAATCCCAAGCTCTGGCTAATCTGGCGGTACATGACGAAGGTGGGCTCGGGCGCCATCACCATAGCGCCAGGATTGAGCGCCATCAGCAGAATCTGTATGACCTCATCCGAGCCGTTACCGAGCAACAGTGCCGACTGAAGCGGAACGCCATTTGCTGCCCTCAGGGCCGATTTCAGTCCAGCACAGGCAGGATCGGGATAGCGGTTGGGTTCGGCAGTTCGCAGTCGCTCAAGCCAAAGATCGACGGTCTCCGGGGGCCATCGATAGGGGTTCTCCATGGCATCAAGCTTGATGAACCCTCTGGAATCGGGCACATGGTATGCCGAGAGTGCGCGCACCTCTGGTCGCAGGAGACGCGCGATGCGGTCGTCTGAATCAAACATTCGATTCCCGCCTACGATACTCGGCCGATCTCGCGTGAGCCGTCAGCCCCTCTCCCCGCGCCAAGATGGAAGCTGTTTGGGCCAGTGAGTCAGAACCTTTCGGCGTGCAGAAGATGAGGCTGGACCGCTTCTGGAAATCATAAACTCCCAGCGGCGAGGAGAATCGTGCGGTGCTGGAAGTGGGCAGCACATGATTGGGTCCGGCACAGTAATCACCGAGCGCTTCGGCCGTGTGCCTCCCCATGAAGATGGCGCCCGCGTTGCGAATCTTGGTCGCAAGACTTTCGGGATCGGCCACGGAAAGCTCCATATGTTCCGGGGCAATATGATTGGCCACTGCAGCGGCTACATCGAGATCAGGCACCGAGATCAGGGCACCTCGGCCCACCAGCGATTTGTGAATCACATCCGCCCGCTCCATGGTCGGGAGCAGCCGCCGGATGCTCGACTCAACGGCATCCAGAAAGTCGGTACTCGGGGATATCAGAATGGATTGAGCGTCTTCGTCATGCTCGGCCTGCGAAAAAAGATCCATCGCAATCCAGTCAGGATCGGTATCACCGTCACAAATGACGAGAATTTCCGAGGGACCAGCCACCATGTCGATACCCACCTGCCCGAAAACCAGCTTCTTTGCCGTCGCCACATAGATATTGCCCGGGCCGACAATTTTATCGACGCGAGGAATGGTCTCGGTGCCATAAGCCAGCGCCGCCACGGCCTGGGCACCGCCGATACGGAAAACTCGTGTGACGCCCGCCAGATGGGCGGCTGCCAGCACCAGGGGATTCAGTTCGCCCCCAGGGGTCGGCGTCACCATGAAGATTTCCGGAACGCCTGCCACATGGGCAGGAATGGCGTTCATCAAGACTGACGAGGGATAGGCGGCCTTTCCGCCAGGTACATAGATACCGACACGGTCGAGCGGATTGACCTGCTGTCCCAATACCGTGCCATCCGGTTCGGTATAGCGCCAAGAATTTAGCTTTTGGTGTTCGGCATAGGCCCGAATTCGGTGCGCGGCGGTTTCGAGGGCTTGCGCCATATCAACGGAAAGTCCGTTCCACGCGGCGCGCAGTGTATCCGCATCAAGCTCAAGTTCGGTCATTCCAACCGGGGAAAAGCGGTCAAACTGTCGGGTAAAGTTGACCACAGCCGCATCACCGCGCCGCCGGACCTCACGCAGTATCTCGTTGACCCGATCTTGAATTTCGGCATCGGCGGACTCGTCCCATGCCAGCAAGGTGGCCAGTTGGGCATCAAAGTCGGAATGCCGGGCATCAAGCCGACGCATAACCCATTCCGTCATGATTCACCCTGACTCAAGGCCAATTTCAGTTCGGTGATGAACCCGGTCACTTCGGCATGCTTCATCTTCATGGCAGCCTTGTTGAGGATCAATCGACTGCTGATTTCCATGATCAGTTCGTGTGGCTCGAGGCCATTGGCTTTAAGAGTTTTTCCGGTATCGACCACATCGACGATGCAGTCGGCAAGCCCGACCAGGGGAGCCAGTTCCATCGAGCCATAAAGCTTGATAATTTCTGCCTGTATGCCCTGATTGGCAAAATATCGCTGCGCCGTCCTGACGTATTTGGTGGCCACTCGCGGCCGACTTCCGGGCTTGAATGACATTCCTGGGCGTCCTGCCGTCATCAGGCGGCAACGAGCGATACCCAAATCCAGCGGCTCATAAAGTCCCGCCGTGTCATATTCAGCCAGGACATCCTTACCGGCAATCCCAAGATCCGCCGCCCCGTATTCGACATAGGTTGGTACATCGCTGGCGCGGATAATCAGAAACTGCAATCCCTCTCGATTGGAGGGAATGATCAATTTGCGGCTTTTGTCCGGATCGTCGGTGGGCTCGATCCCAATCCGGGCCAGCATTGCCACCGCCTCGTCATAGATTCGGCCCTTGGAAAGCGCCAGTGTCAGCACGTCGAATTCCCCGCTATTGAGGTATGCGTCGGATTTCAGCGCCCAACTGGGAGAGCTTCTCCTCGATACATTCGTAACCACGGTCGATGTGGTAGATGCGGTCGACCACCGTCGAGCCTTCAGCCACCAACGCAGCAAGCACTAGACTCGCGGAGGCACGAAGGTCGGTCGCCATAACCGGTGCACCGTTCAATACAGGCTTGCCGCGAATGATCGCAGTATTCGATTCCACGGTAATGTCAGCCCCCATTCGCTGCATTTCCTGAACATGCATAAAGCGGTTCTCAAAAATGGTTTCGGTAATGACACCCACGCCATCAGCGACCGCGTTCAGCGCCATGAACTGCGCCTGCATGTCGGTAGGAAACGCTGGATAAGGCGCCGTACGCAGCGATACGGAATGGGGGCGTGCACCCTGCATATCGAGCTCGATGGTGTCCTCGGTCGTCGTGATCTTGGCGCCAGATTCGCGCAATTTTTGCAGAACCGAATCCAGAATGTCGGACCGGACATCCTTCAACTTGACCTTGCCGCCGGTCATCGCCGCTGCGACCAAATAGGTGCCTGCCTCAATGCGGTCCGGCATCACCCGATAATTGCGACCCTGTGCGGAAAGAGCTTTTACCCCTTCGATTTCAAGGATGTCGGTACCGGCACCATAAATCTTTGCGCCCATCATGTTGAGAAAATTGGCCAGATCAACCACTTCCGGTTCACGCGCTGCATTCTCGATAACCGTCGTACCTTCGGCGAGAGTCGCAGCCATCATCAGGTTCTCGGTGCCGGTAACCGTCACCATATCTAGAACTAAACGGCAACCCTTGAGCCGCTTTGCACTTGCGTGAATGTAGCCATTCTTGACTTCGATATTGGCGCCCATTTGCGCCAATCCCTGCAGGTGGAGGTTCACCGGTCGACCACCAATGGCGCATCCACCCGGCAGGGACACGTCGGCTTGCCCAAAGCGAGCAACCAATGGCCCCAGCACCAGAATCGACGCACGCATGGTTTTGACCAGATCATACGGAGCGACATAACTACTGATGGGACGCGTATCCACCTCGATATTGAGCTTCTCATCCACCGTCAGCCCGATACCCATGCGACCGAGGAGCTCCATGGTAGTGGTAATGTCGAGCAAATGCGGAACATTCCCAACGGTAACCGGAGTCTCGGAAAGCAGGGCTCCGGCCATTATGGGCAGAGCCGCATTTTTAGCGCCCGAAATGCGGAGCTCGCCGTGCAGCGGGTTACCGCCGGTGATCATGAGTTTGTCCATCAAGTCGTCTCTGTAAAAATTTTTTTCAAAGTCTATGAGTCTGGGGTCAGGTGTCTATAGGCAGCATCCCTTGCACCCCCCCCACGCGGATCATGGCGTCCAGGGAGGCGGGGATATTTGAGTAACGCATCTGGCACCCCAAAAGGCGTGCCATTTGCAGCCACTCGACCAGCAAACCCACACCTGAACTGTCGGCACGCGAAATGCCCGCCAGATCGAACCGGATCGACTGGTGATCACCTTTCAGCAGAACCGAGGCCTGCTTAAGCGCCATGGAGGCCGTCGCGAAAGTCATGTTTCCCCGGACGAGGAAATCCCCCTCGGTGGCCTTGGCCTTGAACTCTATGGCTTGCAAGACCTTTGAATCATTGCCCGCCATCAAACAATCAGCCTAATTCGGGCCAGTGTCCTTTACGGACGGTAGGTTGCTACCGACCACCGGTGCCGGAACAACCTCCGATTTTTTGTCTTTTCCTTCTTCAGCTTTATTGAAGAGAAAGCGGCTAATCAACTGTTCCAACACCATGGCAGACTGGGTCAGCTCGATTTCGTCGCCATCTTTAAGATAGTCTTCCGATCCGCCCGGAGCTAGGCCAACGTATTGCTCACCCAGCAGCCCCGCCGTCAGAATGCTGGCACTGGTATCTTCCGGGAGCGTGCGAAAGGCGGGATCCATCCGCATTTCCACCACAGCTTCATATCGCCTGTCATCGAAGCCGATATGCTCAACTCGCCCAACGGTCACGCCAGCCATGGAAACCGGGGCCCTGACCCGCAAACCTCCGACGTTACCGAAGCGTGCCTTGAGAAGGTAACTGTCCTTGGCGGTGCGGAAATCACCCAGATTGCTGACCTGCATGGCCACGAAGAACAGTCCAAGGAGACCCAACGCCACAAAGACACCCACCCAAACTTCCATTGTCCTGGACGCCTGCATCACTCAATCCCCAAACATCAAAGCGGTCAGCAAAAAATCCGAGCCCAGTACGGCAAATGCCGAATACACCACGGAACGGGTGGTCGCCCGGCTGACCCCCTCGGCGGTCGGCAAGGCATCATAGCCTTCAAACACGGCAATCCAGGTCACGATGGCCCCAAATACAAGACTCTTGATAAATCCATTGACCGTGTCGTCATAAAAATCGATCTTGGCCTGCATCTGCGACCAGAACGGCCCTTGATCCACGCCAAGCAACCCCACGCCGACAAAGTATCCGCCCATGACCCCCACGGCAGTGAAGAGACCCGCCAACAGGGGCATGGACACGACGCCAGCGAAAAAACGCGGGGCAATGATTCGCTTGATCGGATCGACCGCCATCATCTCCATGCCCGATAACTGCTCGGTAGCCTTCATCAATCCGATTTCCGCCGTCAAGGCCGAACCAGCACGACCGGAAAACAGCAGAGCGGTCACCACCGGCCCCAGTTCCCGGACTAATGAGGCCGCGACCATGACGCCTAACGACTCCTCAGCGCCAAAATCCGACAGAACATTGTAACCCTGCAAGGCCAACACCATACCGACAAACAGACCGGAGACAGTGATCAGCAGAATGGACAACACGCCAACCGAATACAGTTGACCCACGAGCAACTGGGGACGCCGGAGCAGATCACCAAGACCCGCGAGGATATGCACCAGAAAAAAATTCGCCCGCCCCAGCTTGCGCAGTGACTTGAGTGTGACCTGGCCGAGTTTTTGAAAAGTGTCTAGCATTCAAACTCGGCCACAAGAGGGGGATGCATCAAGCCACAATACCCAGCAGATCGGTCGCGTAATCCTGCGCCGGGTAATGGAAGGGCACCGGGCCGTCCGGTGCTCCGTGCATAAACTGATTGATCCAGGGCGAAGCCGAAGCCTCGATCTCTGCGGGGGTCCCCTGGCCTACAACCTTGCCCCCCGAGATCAGATAGATGTAGTCGGCAATGGCCGCTGTTTCCTTCACGTCGTGCGACACCACAATACTAGTCAGCCCGAGCTCCCGATTCAGATCGTCAATCAGTTTCACCAGCACCCCCATGGATATCGGGTCCTGGCCGGTAAAGGGTTCGTCGTACATCAACATCATCGGGTCCAGTGCAATAGCTCGTGCCAAGGCCACTCGACGCGCCATGCCACCGGACAACTGGGTCGGCATCAAATCTCTCGCCCCACGCAAGCCCACCGCCTGCAGTTTCATCAAAACCAGCGTGCGTATCATGGATTCTGGCAAGCGCGTATGTTCTCGCAAGGGAAACGCCACATTCTCGTAAACACTGATGTCGGTCAGCAGCGCGCCGCTCTGAAAAAGCATCCCCATGCGCTTGCGCAACTCATAGAGCCGCGCATGGCGAAGCTCATGAACATTCTGCCCATCCACATGAATTGCGCCCCGATCAGGGCACAGCTGACCCCCAATCAGCTTGAGCAGCGTGGTTTTTCCCGTACCACTGGGTCCCATGATGGCGGTGATCTTGCCGCGCGGGATGTCTAGACTCACATCATCAAAAATCTTCCGCTCGCCCCAGCCAAAGGACAACCCGCGTACCGAGATCAGAACCTCATCGCTGGGGTGAATGTGATGCATGATCCGAGGAAGATAGCAAAGAAATGATGCGGGGAGTGTCGGGCACAAAGTCGGCTATTCTGGCCACCGACCGCCATTCAGTCAACTTAACGGGCCTTTTGTAGCTGATTTTGCATGGCTTCTTCTGATAAGATTCGCCGCTTCTGAAAACCAGCCATTACGGAATCCCGAGATGCCAAACAAACTCCTAGATGTAGTCAAGCCTGGCGTAGCCACTGGCGCCGATGTTCAAAAAATCTTCGCCTTCGCCAAGGAACATAGCTTTGCCCTGCCGGCGGTGAACGTCATCAGCACCGATTCCATCAATTCCGTTCTAGAAGCCGCTGCCAAGGCCCAGTCCGCGGTCATCATCCAGTTTTCCAACGGCGGCGCGCAATTCGTTGCCGGCAAAGGGGTGAAGCTGGAGGGCCAGCAGGCACAGATTCTCGGTGCAGTCTCCGGCGCCAAGCACGTTCATCTGATGGCCGAACATTATGGCGTTCCGGTCATTCTTCATACCGACCATGCCGCCAAGAAGTTGCTGCCGTGGATCGATGGCCTGCTTGACCATGGCGAAAAGTTCTTTGCCGAAACCGGCAAACCGCTGTTCAGCTCGCACATGCTCGACCTCTCCGAGGAAAGCTTGCAGGAAAACATCGAAATCTGCGCCAAGTATCTGACCCGCATGGCGAAGATGGGCATGACCCTGGAAATCGAACTCGGCTGCACCGGCGGCGAGGAAGACGGCGTCGACAACAGCGGTATGGATCATTCCATGCTCTACACCCAGCCGGCCGACGTGGCCTATGCCTTCGAGCATCTGTCGAAGATCAGCCCCAACTTCACCATTGCCGCCTCCTTTGGCAACGTCCATGGCGTCTACAAGCCGGGGAACGTCAAGCTGACCCCAACCATTCTGCGCGATTCACAGACGCATGTTTCCGAGAAGTACAACTTGCCGGCCAACAGCCTCAACTTCGTCTTCCACGGCGGCTCCGGCTCGACCCAAGAAGAAATCCGCGAGTCGATCAGCTACGGCGTCATCAAGATGAACATCGATACCGACACACAGTGGGCTTACTGGGATGGCATTCGTCAGTTCTACAAAAAGAACGAAGGTTATCTGCAAGGCCAGATCGGCAACCCCGAGGGTGATGACAAACCGAACAAGAAGTACTACGACCCGCGCGTCTGGATTCGCGCCGCGCAGACCAGCATGGTCGATCGCCTCCAGCAGGCTTATGCCGACCTAAATGCGCTGAATAAGCTCTAATCACGAGACTACTCGCGTAAAGAAAAAAACCGGGTGAGACCATCACCCGGTTTTTTTTCGCCCATGATTCCGCCCCGCCCTGACGTTCGGCCATAATCCGTAATAACGCTTCGCAAGCGGCCGATTGAACTGAGACCCGATGGCTCGACCCGCCAAATCCAGCAAAAATCGCAACAAGGCCAAAGCGCCAAGTAAGCCGGCACCCCCGCGAAAGTTTGGACTGATCCAGCGACTGCGACGGGTCGCCATAGTCTTGTTTCTCGCCACCACTGTCCCGGTATTGGTTCTACGCTGGGTGCCACCTCCCGGCAGCATGTTCATGCTGATTGATCGCTTGAATGCCTTGGCCCATGGCGAATGGCAGCATCGCATTCATTATCGCTGGGTACCATGGAAGGCCATTTCGCCTCAGGCCAAGCTGGCGGTTGTGGCGTCTGAAGATCAGACCTTCGCGAATCACCTGGGTTTTGATTTCAAAGCTATCGGCAAGGCGATGGAAAAAAACCGTTCAGGCAAAAAAATCCGGGGGGGCAGCACCATCACCCAGCAAACCGCCAAGAATCTATTCCTGACACCCAGCCGCAGCTATCTGCGAAAAGTTCTGGAAGCCTATTTCACCACCTTGATCGAACTGAGCTGGCCCAAACAGCGCATTCTCGAGGTGTATCTGAATATCGCCGAATTCGGCGATGGCATTTACGGCGTGGGTGCAGCGGGCAACATCTTTTTCAACAAACCCGCCTCAAGACTGAATAGCCAGGAAGCCGCTTTGCTGGCCGCCGTGCTGCCCAATCCCAAACTCTTGCGCGTCGAAGAACCCTCCGCCTATCTGCAACAGCGGCAGCACTGGATTACGGGTCAGATGCGCTATCTGAGCGGACGGCATTTTCTGGACGTGTTGTAGAAGAGTTCCCGAACCATCCGGCGTGATTTCCAAGTGACCCATCAAATTCTGATCATCAACACCAACCCATTATTGAACCTGGTGCACGACGGTGACTTTATTTCCGGCGCCATCAATCGAGTCAACGGGCTGGCCATGCATGCCGAGGGCAAAGGAGTGAATGTCGCCAGAGTGCTCGCCCGGCTGCACCATCGGGTAATACTGACCGGCTTCGCGGGTGGACACAGTGGTGCGTGGTTGCGCGACCTGGTTCATGAGGAGGGTATCGAAGACGCCTTCGTCGCAACGACCGCGCCGGTCAGAGTCGGGTTCATGGCCTCTAGCGATCTACAGCATCACCCCACGACCGTATTGCCGAACGGTTTTCCGGTGAACCACGAAGAATGCGGTGAGCTACTGAGAAAAGTCGATGTCCTGCTGCCACAAACCCGCCTTGTGATCATCAGCGGTTCGGTCCCTGACCCGGCGGCAAATGGGCTTTATGCCGACATTCTTGCGCTCTGTGACCGCGCCGGCATCCCATGCTGGCTGGATGCTCACGGCACAGCCCTCAACCAGGCCTTGGAAAGCAGTTATCCCCCGCTACTCGCCAAGCCCAACCGCGAAGAATATGCTCAAGCCGATCAATGGCATCGGGTCAAGGAAGTCCACGTCACGGACGGCGATGCGCCCGTGGAAGTCAGCCTAGCTGGCGAAGGCCAGTGGCGGGTTACCCCGCCGGCGATCCGGCAGCGCAATCCTGTCGGCTGTGGCGACTGTTATCTGGCAGGTCTGGCCCATGGCTGGCTGCTGGGCTGGGCGCTCGAAGAGCGTCTGCGGATAGCCTCCGCGGCGGGCGCGGCCAACGCTCTGCGTGCCGACGTGGCGATGATCACCCCTCACGAGATTGAATCACTGCTCGGCGACGTCGAGGTTGAGCGACTGTCATGAAGCCTGCCAATCCGCACTGAAGTGCATGCATGATGGTTATGCCGTGGCTGACGAAATGCTTCGGTAAAAAATGCCGGGATGCGCCGCTCCAGCCAATACTCCGGGTACCAGGGAAGATGCCCCCCAACAAAACCCACATGCCCCCCGGAATCAGTCACCTCCAGTGACACAGCCGGCGAAAGCTCGCTCGCCTCGGGCAGTACTTCCGGTGTCATGAAAGGATCGTTGAGCGCCTGAATCACCAGCGTCGGCCGCCTAATATGCTGTAAATACTGCCGTGCGCTGGATTGACCGTAGTAATCCTTAGCATCCCGGAACCCATAGAGCCCCGCCACCACTCGACTGTCGTACTCCCAGAACGATTGAATCGACGACAGGTCGCCGAGTCCAGCAAGCATGCCGGCCTCTTTATGTCGGCCGATCAATTCCAAGTGACGCTGTTTATCGCGCACATAGTCCTTGAGCTCCAGCAGCAACTGGTTTCGGTATAGTCGGGAGACGCCCTGATCAAGTCGTTCCGCGCAAAGATCGAGCCTGAGCGGCACACAGACCGCTGCGGCGGCCATCAATTCGATTTCATTGCCCCGCTCCCCCAACCATTTCAGCAGGACATTCCCGCCGAGCGAATAACCCACGGCCGCAATGACCGCCTCATTGTGACGCCGGCGCAAGGTGTCATAGACAAAGTCAAGATCACGGGTGTCCCCCGAGTGGTAGCCACGTGATGTGTGATTTGGCTCGCCGCTGCAACCTCGAAAATTCATCGCCGCGCTCCGCCAGCCATGCTTTGCTAATACCGTCTGCATTCCGCGAATGTACGGTGAACGAGAAGAGCCTGAAAGACCATGCAAAAGAATGACGATGGGCCCCTCGTCTGGACCCAGCCAGTCAATATCGAGAAAGTCGCCATCGGGTGTTTCCAGCCGCTCGCGACGAGTCATGGGCGTGGGCCGACGCCGAAACAGCGGCTGCCAAAGCGTTTGCAGATGCGGCCCGGGCAGCCACCAGGCTGGCTTGAACGAGTCTGTGGGCATGTGCAACGCTATTCCTAATCGGGCTTCCAACTCAACATGGTCAGACTCACCATCAAGACCTGGCCATCGAGACGAGAGCGCGCCTCTATATCCCACTCGTAGCGGGCGGTCAGCTTGGCTCTGAGTTGCGGAATAAGGACACCCACTTCCGGGCCCAGCCCCACCGCATATTCACTCAAACCCTGAGCGCTTTTGGGCAGAGCCGATCCGGTATCCGCCGCCACCTGCCACATCGCATATCCCGCCAATCCCACATCCAGAATCTTGAAAAAACGACCTCCCAGGCCGCCTTGTATTTGCACCGCATCCCCACGCTTGAGGTCTATGTTCAGTTTCTTTTCATAGATGTTGTAACTGGTCAGAGCGGATAGGCGAAGTGAGCGTTCATCATCAAAGAAGACCGTGCCCCCAGCCGATACCTGCTGGGACCATTGCGGCTGGTTCAAACCCTGTCTATTCAACTGTGAAGTGGGCGCGTAAATACTGTAGGAAGAGGTGATATCCACGCGGGGCAAACGCCAACCCAGCTTCAGGGGCTCGATGAAGATATCCCCCAGACCCTCACGATCAAGGAATGTGGAGGGTTGATCGGCTTTGATACTGATCCCGGAAATCGGAACACCAAAGGCCGCCGTCAGATAGGGGCCCTCCCCCAGCTTCCAGGTTCCGGCAACCGCAAAGACGTTGGCAAAGCCACTGCTGCTGAACCCCTTGATGGGGAGAGGATGCCCTCTTCGATCATTCAATCGATCTCCGGTCAGGTAGATGAATCGATTACCAAGATAGATACCCTCATCCGGCTGTGAGCCCGCATCCAGGCCAATGGTACCGAGGACTCTCTGACCAAACTCACCATCCGCGACGACGGCATCCGACAGCAGCGGGAGGCCAGCCCATACGGCCGCCCGGACAATGTGTCTCACGCCCCTGAAGCAGTCACCAAAACCGAAGAATTTTCGCACCCTGGTTGGGCCCATCACCCAAGCCAGCATGAGCAGAGGTTTAACCGGATCACCCAGCCCCCTTCAGTTTTTTGAGCCGTTCGGCCACGACAGCAGCGTCCAGCGCCGGATCGACATCATCATTGATATCGCGGATGACCAGTTCAGGGTCGATAATGAAGGTCCACCGCTTGGCCATTTTCATCACCGGAACTTTCACACCGTAAGCCTCTGTGACGGCGGCATCGGTATCCGATAGCAACGGAAAGTTGAGGCGGTGCTTTTTGTGGAAATCCGCCAGGGCGGCTATGTCATCAGTGCTGACGCCATAAACCTCGGCATTCTGGTCCCGTATTTTCTGGATGGTGTCACGAAAGGCACAGGCCTGGGTGGTGCAACCGGGTGTGCCGGCCTTAGGGTAAAAGTACAGCACCGTCCAACCCTTGCCGGCCCGCGAGGCCAGACTGACCGCCTCACCTTCCTGGTTTTTCAACTGGAAGCTGGGCGCTTTTTGGCCGACCGCCAGAGGCTCGGCCCGGGCGCCTGTCATGAAGAGACTGCCCGCAAACAGCAGGACAGCGATGGATTTAAGCCGGTTATATCTGCTCATTGCTCGACCTCAATGGGTGTTGTCGGAGTGGAAGTTGCCAGGCTGTGACCCTTCACCACCTGCTCGGTTCGTCATCATCGCCGATTTCCGCTAATCGCGCCCTCTGCGAGACAAGCCCGTCACCTGAGTTCACTGTCCCACAGACTCGATAGGTGCTGCTTCGAAGGCTTGTGGGCTGGCTGAACGGGGCTCTTCCTTTTTTACCACCGCGGCCAGTTCATCGAGACTGGTCCGGCAGGAATCGAGACAGTCGTCCAACTGCTGTCCGCAGCTATCGAACTCCTCCGCCGGCGGCAACGGGGCAACACAGGGATTATTGGGTGAGGACTCAAACCCGGGATACTTACGCAGGCAAATCCAGTAGTTCTGCTTGGCCTGCTCAAAAGTCAACCGCTGCTCCCGATTTTTCTTGGCAAAAAACTGGCTGCAGACTTCCCCATTTTTCAGGCATTGCTGACCGCACGCGGCTCTGGATTCCTCATCCGGTTCGATCGTCGAGCCCAACCAGGAACAGCCGCCGAGAATCAGACTGAATGCAACGAAAAGCCAGTTTCTTAACATGACACAGCGCAATCGTGAATCAGGCATGGAGTGGGGGTAAATCGTGAAACCGGAGAATACTGACAGACTCATGACGCGTCATCATGAGTGGCTATATTCTGCGACACAGGGGCCAATGCCGAAAGCTTTCTGCACACCCTATCCCCCCCACAATCTAAAGTCTGGACTCAACCCCTATGCAATCCATATACCGGCTTGCGGCCATCATGCTGATTCTGCTCTCGATCAGCGATCCATCTACCTCAGCAGAGGAGAATACGGACGCTGACACCCAGAAAGCGCTCATCATCAAGGACCTGAGCGAATGTGGCCACGGCGAATACGTGATGTTCAACGTGCTGTGGAAAGGCGCAGTCGGCATCGCCACGGAGCATTTCCTGTTCGGCTGGATCAAGCCCGGCATCGGTGACACATTGTCCGGCCCCTTTCTCGAACCCGGCACCATGGAGGCAACGTATATCAACAAACCGGACACGACACGTCTGGATATTTTAAAAACCGGTATTCCCATTGCCAATCAGGGTGCCTTGGTGAATGAATACTGCACCGGCGCTCGCTAAGCGTGAATTGGATTTGACGGAGATGCGGTTTTCCAATAGCTTCATGCTCACCAGCCTTGAGGCAGAACATCCAGTGACCATTTGTATTTGCCTCACCCCATCCGACCCTGTCCTCCGAGAGCGACACATGAATACACATCGTTTAAAACCCGTCGCCGTTGCCGTCCTGGTGATCGTGATCGGTGGCTGCAGCAGCGTTCGTTCACGCACCGAAATGGCCACTGATGACTGGAAAGTTTACCCGGGCGTTCGACGCGACTTCTCGGATCTTGATGACGCCTTTGCCGGCAAGCTTAAAGGGCCTGACTGGACGCCCGCGATGGTGGTCCCCATTCTCGTCGGTGACATCCCCTTCTCCAGTCTGGTGGATACCGCCGCCCTGCCTTACGACATCTATCGGGTAGAAAACAAGCCTGATGAGCCATCTCAGCCCTGATACTGGCTTGCCAGCAAACGTTGATTGGCATTCCCATGGCCTTATCATCCGGGCAGACCCCCCAGAGCGCCGATCAACGTACCATTATCAGCCCGACATTCAATGAAGCGATCAAATTCATTCAAGGGAACATCTAAAAATTGCATTTCGACAAGCTAAATGCGAACGGTACTATATATAAATCAAAAAATTATCCGTTCGTGCTGAGCTTGTTGAAGGCTCCTCTGAGCGCGACCGAAGGGCATGAATGGATCATTTTTAGACGTTCCCTCAAGCTAATTACGTTTCTAATGGCCTTGTTGCCATTGACCGTGTTCGGGGCAACCGATGGCACACGCTTGCTAACGGTTTGCGCAGACCAACGCGGAACCGCCCATGAAAAGTCCACCGACTCCTCACACCTCCCGGAAATTTACTTCTGCGAGGGTTACATTACGGCCATCTCCGAAGCAAACAATGGCATGGGGTATTGCCGACGAACCGCCGCCGAAAGCTCCACTAGCTTCGAGCGCGAGGCCATACAGCACTTTTTCACCGATCACCCGGAACGACTGCATGAACCCGCGCATCAGCTCGTGCTCGATGCCTTGCGGCAGGCTTTTCCCTGCTTGTAGGTGAAACCACTGAACAGGCATGCCTCGTGAAGCCCCTGGCCCTCACCATAATCAGTGCCTTATTTGCGGCTTGTTCCACGATAGGTGAGGATTTCGACTTGGACCGGGCACGCCAGATCAGGAATGGCATGACGCGAGAAGAAGTGATTGCCTTGATGGGCTCTCCTCCATCTGACGTCGAGGGCGGCGATCATGGCAAATTGATCTGGCTGTTTTCCTCGGCGAATTCTCTGGATATCCACCTCAAGCGTGTGAGCTTCAGCTTTGATGACCAGGGCAAACTCTATGGAATCCCCAAGGAGGGGGTGATGGGGCTAGGGATTGACAAGAACCACTACTGATCCCATCCTAACCTAAGAGAAAATGGGATTATCCAGTAACAAACACATCGGCCATCCCGGTTGAATCTCCTTTCCACCTTACTGAAACGCCTCGGCCTGGCAATATCGCTGATCCTTGTGGCGGCCGCCATGTTGCTGTGGTCTGACCGCTACTCTCGCCATCGGGGCAGTTTGCCGCCTGTTAATGCCGCCGGGCGTATTCCCATCGCTCTATTACTGCACAGCTCCAGCCCGGTCATCGATGAAACCCGCAAGGGCTTGGTAGTTGGCCTCGCGGCGCATGGCTTCAAGGAGGGTGAGACGATCAGCATCACCACCTACAATCCTGAAGGCGATCTCCCGACCGGCAACTTGATGGCCCAGAAGATCGCCGGGGGCAATGATCGGCTCGCCATCTCGATCTCCACGGTGATGCTGCAGGCGTTAGCCAATGCCAATCGTAACGAAAGACTGCCTCAGGTGTTTGGTGCCGTGACCTCCCCGGTCGGTGCCGGCGTCGGCATCAAGTCACTGGATAGCCTCGATAAACCGCCTCAGCTGACAGGCATTGGCACACCGCAGCCAGTAGCGGACATTTTTCGACTCGCGAAACAAATCAATCCCAAATTAAAAACTGTGGGCGTGGTCTGGAATCCTGCGGAAGTCAATTCCGAGATCAGTACGCAAAGGGC
The DNA here is from genome assembly GCA_044351045.1 of Methylococcaceae bacterium. Lineage (GTDB taxonomy): Bacteria > Pseudomonadota > Gammaproteobacteria > Methylococcales > Methylococcaceae > UBA6136. The sequence continues at coordinate 26,338 of JBILGM010000038.1, forward strand.
CCGGGAGGTTTCCAGGGAACTCGGGATCACTCTGCTTGAGGCACCCATTGAAGGAACCAAGGACATTCGTGAAGCGGCCGAATCTCTGGTGTCTCGGGGGGTGGAAGCGTTCTGGACCGGAGGCGATGCTACGGTCAGCAATGCCGTAGATAGCCTGATGGGTGTAGCCCAGTCCGCCCGCATTCCAGTCTTCTCCAACATTGCCGGCCACGTTAAACAGGGCGGTCTGTTCGACCTGGGTGCCAGTTACTTCGAAGTTGGCCAGGAAATGGCCCGTATTGCTAGTGAAATTCTGGCCGGGAAGGACCCTTCCCAGATTCCGGTTCGAGACTTCGTTCCGAGCCACATTCTGCTCAACGAAAAGGCCAGACAGCATCTGCGCGGAGAGTGGCGATTCGATGACGCACTCAAGGCCCGGTCTTCCGAAATCATCGGTGTCGATGGGGCCATACCGCCAGGCCAGTTGGTATCACCCCCTTCGATCACTCCATCGGCTGCCCCTACCCCCGCAGCGCTTGATCACCCCTGGAAGCTCAAACGCATCCTCTACGTCGAATCTCCGCCGGCCGAGGAAGCTGTGCAGGGCATGGATGATGGCTTCAAGGCGGCCGGACTGGTGGCGGGTCGTGACTATGTATTGACCAGTGCTTCGGCTCAGGGCGACATGTCGGTGCTCCCTGCCCTGGCTGATGCCACCAACAGCGATGGCACCGAATTGCTGATCGCCTTTTCCACGCCGACCCTGCAAACGGCGGTGCAGAGGATCAAGCACCTGCCGGTGGTCTTTACCTTTGTGGCCGACCCCGTCGTGGCCGGCGCCGGGCAGGACAATGACCATCACCTGCCTCATATCACCGGCATCTACACGCTCGGCCCTTACGCTGAAATGGTTGATCTGCTGGCACGGGATTTTCCCCAATACCGGAGGATTGGAACGCTGTTCTCCCCCGCCGAGGACAATTCGGTTCAAAATAAGGACCTCTTCGTCAGAGAAGCGGCCAAACGCGGAATCACGGTGACGAGCATTCCAGTCAACTCGCCCGGGGAACTGCCGGATGCCGCGCTGGCCATCGCCGCGAAGCCTATCGACGCGATCGTCCAGATACTCGACAACCAGTCATCTTCCGGGTTTACCGCCATTGCCGGCGCCGCCGTGCGGGCCCGAAAACCCCTGCTCAGCTTCATCGAATCCGGCGTTCGTCAGGGCGCGGCGGTCGGCGTCACCACGAGCTATCACCAGGCCGGTTATGAAGCGGCGATGATGGTCGCGCGCATCATGCGCGGTGAATCACCCGCTGCCCTACCGTTTGCGCGGCCGGATCAGGTGCGCCTCATCGTCAGCGAGAACCATGCGCGGCGACTGGGCATGAGCCTGCCACCCGATCTGGTCCAACGGGCCGATGTGCGGCTGGAAAGCCCTGACTGACCCGGAAAGAGGCGATGGAAATCCGAACCCGACTGGAAGGCGACGAAATGCATGTGGAACTGGAGGGTCGCATGGATGCCGCCTGGAGCGGCACCGTCGGCAAGACACTGCAGGAAACATTGCTGGTCGGTTGTCACAGCGTCATCCTCGATCTCGGCAAGGTCAGTTACGTCAGTTCCGCCGGCATCCGCATCCTGATGCTGCTGGCCAAGCAACTGAAAAGCATCGGGGGCCGGCTGCAAATCAGCGATCAATCCCAGCAGGTACGCGAAGTATTGGAGATGGTCGGCTTTCACCGACTGATCGACGGGCCTTCTGCCCAAACCCTGCCCACAGCTCCTGCCATCAGCCCTGCCATCCCCAAGGAGCAAGCCTGGTGCTGGAATGAGCTGGAATTGCAGGTCTACGAATTGGCTAACAGCGCCTCCCAGCATGGCACGCTGATCGGAGACCCTCTGAACGCGGTGACATCCAGATCATTAAGGATGACAGCCGAACGGCTGGCCATCGGGCTGGGGTCCATCGGGAATGAGATCAACCCATCTCGGGCCGGTGAACTGCTGGCGGTCCAAGGACTGGCCATCAGCTTGCCGGGCAATGATCCGGGTCATCCTGACTGGATGGTTAGTGAGGGAGACCTGGTTCCGGATATTCGGCTTCATTATGGCCTCAGCACTGAAGGGCCTTTCCGGTATTTGTTGCGTTTCGGTTCACAGCCGGAAAATCTGCCCGTCGGATTGAGCACATTGACTGAAGCGGTTCTGGCCCGTTGCGAGACCGATCTCGCCAGCTTCGTTATCGTGGCCGAATCGGCCAGCCTGGTCGGTGCGGCGCTGCAATCACCCGCCGATGCGCTGGGCGAGGACTGGTTTGCCTATCCCGCGTTGCGCGAGCGGATGCTGTTCACCGCCGAGCCCGCCCATGCCAGCGAAACCTGCCTGATCGTCGGCCTTGCCTCAAGGGCTCCAGGTGGCCGACTGGCAACCTTTATGCGCCCCGCATGTAAGGACTCGAACATTCATCTGCATAGTCATGCTGCCGTGGTGCCCTATCGGCCCGTCCGCAAGGGATTGATCGACCTGGCGGCCACACTTGAGACGCTCATGGAAAGTCAGCTGCTTCGGGGGGTGCTGCACCTGCTGAATGATGAGCGCGAAGGCATCGGTGCGGGCGAAAGTCATCTGCGCCGGGGGGCGATATGGTGTGCGCCGGTCAGTTTCGATGACCGCGACTCAAGCCTGGCGGAGGCCCACTCATGACCCTGCTGATTGGCGCCCTCACTCTCGGCACCATCCTCGCCCTGCTAGCCATCGGCGTCTATCTTTCGTTTCGCATTTTCGCCATCGCAGACATTACGGTGGATGGCTCACTGACATTGGGCGCATCGGTCACAGGCGTTCTGCTGATTCATGGTGGTCTGCATCCACTGCTGGCCACGGGTGCCGGGTTTCTTGCTGGCATGGCGGCAGGCATGGTAACCGGTATTCTGCAGACCCGCTTTCGCATCAACCCTTTGCTCTCGGGCATTCTGGTCATGACGGCGCTCTACTCGGTCAATTTACGGGTCATGGGCAGGAGCAATCTACCCTTTTTGGGCGCGACCACGCTCTCGACTCTATGTGAAAAACTCGGCGTCCGCTGGTGGGGTGGCGAACGCATCGAGCTGTTCGGCTGGGAAGTCGCCAGCGGCGATGTCACCGTGCTGCTGCTGATGCTGCTTTTGGTCGCGCTGGTGGCCATCCTGCTCTGGGCTTTTCTGAAAACCGACCTCGGCACGGCCATGCGTGCCTCGGGCGATAACCCGCAGATGGTGCGGGCGATGGGGGGCAACGTGGAGGCATTTCGGGTGGTGGGACTGGCGCTGGCCAATGGAGTGGTTGGCCTGGCCGGGTCGCTATGGGCTCAATATCAGAACTTTGCCGACGCCCAGATGGGCATCGGCATGGTCGTCTGGGGGCTGGCCAGTGTCATCATCGGTGAAGCCATGACCGGGGTCGCCGGGGTCGGATTGGCCATCACCGGGGCTATCCTGGGTT
>JBILGM010000072.1:0-9863 GCA_044351045.1 Methylococcaceae bacterium
TTTTGTGCCTGATCGGCCAGTTGCTGCGGGCGTTGAAAAACGAAGGTGGGCACGCCTGCGGGCGACCGATGATTGGATTTCGGTCAGCGTATGCAGGTAGTTGAATTTTGCAGGGCCGACCAATTAGTCCATGACGCGCTGGATCAAGTCCGCCGCAACGAGGTGAAGCATGACGCGTCGCTCAAGGGGAGCCGCTGAGCGCTGCTCAAGCCCGCTAAGGACTGGTCCTTCCAGCAGATCACCGATATGCACTGGCTCCAACGCTCAGGCCTGAAGACCGCCCGGGCCTGGCGCATGAAAGAGCGCTACCAGGAGATTCATCAGCAATGCCGGGCCGGCGAAGATCCCGAGCCCTTGTTTCGTTCCTGGATCTCCTGGGCCCGGCGCAGTCGGCTGGAACCCTTCAAACGCTTGGGCAAAACCCTGAAGGCCCACCTGCCTGGCATTCTTGCGGCCTATCGTCTCGGTGCCAGCAATGCCGTGGCCGAGAACATCAACAGCCAGATTCAGGCCGCCATCGTCAGGGCTCGAGGGTTTCAATCGCTCAGAAGCCTCACCAACATCATCTTTCTGACCACCGGAAAGCTGCATAACCTCCCGGCCAATCCTTTTGCTCACACGGTCACCCTATGAGTCTTTCCACACAAAACGGGGAAGAGCCTAAAAGGCGCTCTTCCGTTTCGAGTGGAAATTAGCTTAGCCTGATGCACTTTCACCACTGCTGTTGAGGTCATCCCGGATGGATTCCAATCTGTTGTTCACGTCAGCCCTGGGTCTCAAGGCGCCTTGGCAAGTGTCCGATATTCGCTTCGAGCCCGAGCAGGGGGCCATTCACTTCGATCTGGTCTGTGAGTCAAAACGGTTGGCTTGCCCGGTGTGTGACCAGACGGACCAACCCATTCATGACCGGTCACCACGGACCTGGCAGCATCTTCATTTCTTCCAATATCAGGCGTTCCTGCATGCCTCGTTGCCGCGGGTGAAGTGCGGTCATTGTCGTAAGGTCACTCAGGTGGAGGTGCCTTGGGCGCGCCCCGGGAGCGGTTTAGAGCCCGAGGCTTTCAGTCCCACAGAAGCCTCACCAACATCATCTTTCTGACCACGGGGAAGTTGCAAAACCTCCCAGCCAATCCTTTCGCTCACGCGGTTGCCCTATGCGTCTTTCCATACAAAACGGAGGAGAGCCCCTTTATCCCCTGTTCCACACAGATTCATGGAAGAGGGTCGCCTTATCAATAACTTATGAATCCTTCGATCTCCAGCAAAAGGGATTCCCGGCAAATGTCACCCACGGCAAACAGCATAGGGCTGTCGGGATCCATGGTTTGCTGCAGGCAGGCTCTGACGGGTTCGTAATCATCGGCTCGACGGAGATACACCTTCCAGCTGGCTCGGGCACCTAGCTGGCCGAGGTCGCCACTGCCGGCTTGTTTCAGCAGGGCGCGTAAATTATCCAGTGTGGTCTGGCATTGGCCCATCAGCTCAGCCGCATGGACAGTCTCATGGCTCCGGATGCTGGCAGTTCCCGAGATAAACAGCTGATCACCCTGTGGGGTCGAGTATCGAACCGCCCGGGAAAACGAGGGACTCCGCGGCCCATGAATCGGAGGGTAACGAAACGCACTCATTTGCAGCGGGTTTTCGATCTGCAGACGGATCCCTTTTCCGGCCAGGAAGATGATCCAGAAATCACCCACGCGGCTGCCGACGGCCGTGGCGGCGGGAAGGTCATCATCCAGCGCATAGCCCATCTCGGCGAGAGCTTCATGGCGACCCCGGCAGAATCGCCGATAGCGTTCAAGTTGGTCCTGAGATTCATTGATTCGGGGAAAGTAATTCCACAGGCGAAGCAGTTGGCCATTCCCGTGGCTGCGTATGAGTCGGATAAGGTCGCAATAGCCTCGGTAAGTCACCTGATCCAGCTCATCGGCAGGATAGCGCGCTACACCCAAGAGCAGATCATCGCTTTGCGCGTAACGAATGTCACCCAGGGTTCCGTAATGTACGGGAAGATTGGTAGACCAGACCTCCAGACCCGGACTATCCCCGAGGCTATCCATCGCCAACCAGGCGGTCGGCACGTCCTCGTGATAAGAGTCTTCGGCTCCCTGGCCCACATGATTCATGATGCCCAGCAACTGCTGCCCCTCCGGCAGACAGAGTGGGTGCTCTGACGGTAAATAGATTTGGCGCAAGGCCCCGGTTTCAGGGGGCGAATTTGGCGAGCTTTTGAGAGGGCGGACGGTGGACATGCTCGACGGAATAACGGTGAGAGTGGCGGAACCTATCGCCCGGACTAGCGGGTAACGGGCGGCACCCAGCCCCAGCGGATCAAGGCACTCTTGATGTAATAAATCACCCGAAACACCGACAGCGAAAACTTCATGGGAGTATCCCGAAAAATATCGCCGGCCAAAACCGAAGTCACGGCCTCGCGAACCCGTAGCATGTTTTGGGGATGCATGAACAGGTCACGGATTGCTGGCGTCGAGACGCGATAGATGAACCATGAGAATGTCCCCAGGCCCTTGTGAATGGCTTGCTCAAATTGTCGCAAACGTCGGGCCGTCGTTTTCGGTTCCCTCAGGAGACCATTGACGGCATCGGCGGCCAGGAAAGCGCTGTTCAACGCCAGATGGACGCCACTGGAAAATACCGGATCGATAAAGGCATAAGCATCACCGACCATCAAGTAGTTATCTCCGGTCATGCGCCGTGACTGATAGGAATAGTTGCCGGTAGCCGTCACTTCACTTGCCAGGGTTGCCTCGGCCAGACGTGCAGCCACACCCGGACAGAGGGCAATCGTGTGCTGGAAGAACTGCTCCACGGTACCCTCGCGGGTCTTCAGATAGTCCGGTTTGCAGACCGCCCCCACGCTCATGGTGCCGTCCTTCAGCGGAATCAACCAGAACCAGCCATGATCAAACCAGTAGATGCAGATATTGCCTTCATCCCGGCCGGTGGCGCGTTCGGCACCCTCGAAGTGAGCGTAGAGCGCGGCACTTCGGTGACGTGGGTTGCGCGCCTTGATGCCGAGAAAATCAGCCATGAACGTATCCCGACCCGTCGCGTCGATATAGAAACGGGCTTGCCAGGTATCGCGTGCACCGGAATCGTGGGTGGCTGATATCGTGCGAAGGCCATTTTCTTGAGCCTCCGCGCTGTCCACTCGCCACCCTTCATGCACCAATGCACCCTTGCTGGCAGCGTTCTGCAGGAGCACATGATCAAACTCAGAGCGCCTGACTTCAAAGGCATAGGGGTAATCCCGCTTTAGGGCATCACCGAAATCGAAGCGAGTGCTTTTGTCATGGTCAATGGAATGAAACTCCGCTGCATATTTCCTCAGACCAATGCGTTCGACAGCCTCCCTGACACCTAATTCGTCCAGGTAAGGGATGCTCAGGGGGAGCAGGCTCTCCCCAATATGAAACCGGGGATGGTGATCTTTTTCCAGAATCACCGTATGCCAGCCCTGCTCGGCCAGGAGCGCCCCAGCCGCCGAGCCTGCTGGACCACCGCCCATAATCAGTACGTCACACTGCTTCGGGTTGGCCGGACGGCTTTCTTGAATCATCGAGAATGGGTGTCAAACACAAAGGTGAGGACAGGGACTCGGCTCAACCCGTAGGCAAGCCGCCTTGCCGAAAGAGTATAGCAAAGGGATTTTGCCTGAATTTCGCCCCGAAAGTGCTTCAGGGAAAAGGCTATGGTCGGCCTGAATAAGCAGTCATGAGTGTCGATGGCTTATCGTCGATGGCGGTAAACTGATACCGAAATGAATCGCTGATCTCGCTGGTTAAATCGACTTCCCGCATGTCAAAACACCCTTATAAACGCTTTGAGATTAAGCTGGAACAGACGGCCCAACCGGCCAGGCGATGGGTACCGAATACCTTCATGAGGTTCTCATTGGTCCTCCACGCGGCGGCATTGGTGTTTGCCCTCTGGCTGCCCGAATCCTGGATATGGGCATTGTGGGCGGTGATGCTCAATCAACTCACCCTGATCCTGGCGGGCCTTTGGCCAAAAAGTCGCTTACTGGGCCCGAACTGGACCCGTCTTCCTCCGGCAGCCGCCGCCAGGGGAGAGGTGTCGATCACCATAGACGATGGCCCCGATCCGGAGATTACCCCACGTGTCCTGGCGTTGTTGGACCAGTTTGGCGCCAAGGCCAGCTTTTTTTGTATTGCCGAAAAAGCCCGCCAATATCCCGAACTCTGCCGGGAGATCGTGAGCCGAGGCCACACCATCGAAAATCACAGTCTCCATCATCGCCTGGATTTCGCCTTTTCCGGCTATCGTGGATTCACCCGTGAGATAGCCGATGCTCAGGACATTCTTGCCCAGTTGAGTGGAAGTAGGCCCATGTTCTTCAGGGCGCCCTTCGGGATTCGCAATCCCCTCCTGGAGCCCGTCTTAAGCATCCTCGGATTACAGCTCACCAGCTGGACCCGCCGCGGTTTCGATACCCGTGAAACCAATCCCGACCGGGTAAGCCAACGCCTACGGAAGCACTTGTCAGCGGGCGATATTCTGCTGCTGCATGATGGCAACGCGGCCAGAACCATCAAGGGCGATGCCGTTATTCTGCAGGTGCTGCCAGATTTGCTGAAGGCTATCGACAAGGCCCATCTGCACTCGGTCAATCTAAGATCGGCTCGGGCGTGAACACAGTCGACTTTCGCCGCTGGGTGCATAGGGCGGCCGCGCTCTATTGCCCCGCAGGCCGTGCTGCCGAATATGGCGCCCGCGGAAAACTGGCAGGCGATCCGGTGTATCGGGCCTTGCTCAGTCCGCAACTCATTCCGGATGGATCACGCGTACTGGATCTCGGTTGTGGTCGGGCTTTGTTGGCCGCCTGGCTCAAGACCGTTCGCCAAGACTACGACGCCGGTCAATCCACGGAATGGGCCGACCCGCCGCCCCGTCTGGGGAGCTATCAAGGCATCGAGCTGATGGCGGCCGACGCGCAGTGTGCAAGGATCGCCCTCGGTTCTGAAGCCCGCATGATCATCACCGGCGACATGCAAACCGCCGTGTGGGATCAAGCCGAAGTGGTGGTGATGCTGGATGTCATTTACTTCCTCGAACCTGCGGCACAAGAGAAACTGCTGGCTCGCGTCCGACAGCATCTGCCTATCAATGGACGGCTCTTAATCCGCGTGGCCGATGCCTCCGCGGGGCCTCGATTCTGGTGGACGCTCCTGGTCGATCACATCGCCGCCGCATGGCGGGGGCATGGCTTTTCACGCTTCCATTGCCGGCCACTGGGCGAGTGGACACGCCTGCTTGAGCGCTTGGGTTTTTCCTGCGAAACGCAGCCTATGAGCGCGGGCACGCCATTCCACAACATACTGATCGTCGCACGCCCAGAAAATAGAAGAGGACTTTGGGACGTTGCCCCTAGTGCGAGCGGAGTTCAGCCATGGCACCCGAGCCCGGTGCCTTTAGCACCCCCGTAAAGGCCAGTGGCGAACCTCCTGCGGCCGCCGGGGCAGACCAGACCGGTTCCGGTAAGCGGTCTGGTCTATTCTGAAGTCGAGTAGTGACAGAGCGACCCTGGTCGGCGACGATGGGGTTAGCCTGACCCTAGCCAGGCCTTGCTTGGCTCGCTAGAGCCAACTACTTTGCCCATTCAATGGCGGCATTTAAAACTCGTTCTTATTATTTTGTAAGCCTTTAAGAGGATGAGCTGAATGAAGATTGGCATACCCAAGGAAACCAAGGATCAGGAAGGCCGTGTGGCACTGATGCCGGAGGCGGTGGGTCAGTTGGTGATGGCCGGGCATGAGGTCCGGGTCGAGACACAGGCGGGATGCGGTTCTGGATTTACCGACGCGGAATATGCGAACGAAGGCGCACGGATTGTCGCCGTAACCGATGCTTGGGACAGTCAGCTGGTTCTGAAGGTCAAGGAGCCTCTGGAATCCGAATATGGCTACCTAAGGGATCAAATGCTTTTCACTTTCCTGCATTTGTCCGGGGTCCCGAGATCCCTGACCGATGCGCTCCTCCGGCAGGGGACCACGGGCATCGCTTACGAGACGCTGGAGGATAGCCAGGGTCGTCTGCCGTTACTGGCGCCGATGAGCGCGGTTGCGGGCAACATGGCAGCCCTGGTGGGTGCGTATTATCTGGGGCGGACCCACGGCGGAAAGGGGGTCCAGCTTGGCAAGGTGCTGGGGACCCGCCATGGCCGGGTTCTGATCATCGGCGATGGGGTTGTCGCGTGGCACGCAGCCCAAAGTGCTCATGGACTGGGCGCTGTAGTCGTCATGGCCGGTCTCGATGACCAGAAGGGCAGTCACTACCAGTCCTTGCTGGGTGAAGGCTTCCATTTCGTGACTTCAAGTAAGGAAGAGATCAGCCGACAACTGCCAGAGACTGATCTGGTTGTGGGCGCGGTGTTGCGCCGAGGGGCCAGGGCGGATTACGTGGTCAGCCGTGAACAGGTCAAACGCTTAAATCCCGGTTCGGTGATCGTTGATGTCAGTATCGATCAGGGCGGTTGTATCGAGACATCAAGGCCGACCTCTCACAGTCACCCGATCTATGTCGAGGAAGGCGTGGTCCACTATTGTGTGACCAATATGCCGGGCGCCTATCCACGGACGTCCACCGTGGCATTGTCGAATGCCATCTTGCCTTATGCCCTGAAGCTGGCGAATGAGGGCTTGGCCGCATTGGCTAACGACCCTGGCTTTGCCAAGGCGCTCAATACCTACCAAGGTCATTTGACCCTGTACACGGTCGCCGAGGATCTTGGCTTGCATGACCGACATCAAGCGTTTGTAACAAGCTGAGCATTCCATGAACTCAATCCCCGGGCGGCTTGTATGAAAGTCGCACAAACAAATCTTGCTCATTCATCCGATAAGCCCTTGAGTCCAGTCAGCCGGCGCGAAGCCTTATATATTCTGGCTGAAGCTGGGATTCATCAGCTTTGGGGGTCCTGCAGGACAGATTGCCGTCTTGCATGAGGAGTTAGTCGAGCGACGCCGCTGGATTTCCGAGACGCGTTTCTTGCATGCGCTCAACTACTGCATGGTCCTGCCCGGCCCTGAAGCCATGCAATTAGCCACCTACCTCGGCTGGTTAATGCACCGCTCATGGGGTGGGATCGTCGCCGGTACGCTGTTCTTTTTACCGTCCCTGCTGATTCTTATCCTGCTGGCCTGGATTTACATGGCCTATGGCCATCTGCCGGCAGTCATTGGGGTGCTGTATGGCGTTAAACCCGCGGTGACGGCCATCGTCGCCTTCGCTGCCTATCGCATAGGGACTCGTGCACTCAAGAATGGGGCTATGTGGATGCTGGCCGTAGCATCGTTCATCGGTGTTCTTGTCTTTCGGCTGCCTTTCCCGCTGATCGTCCTCATCGCCGCGCTGGTCGGGGCGGTCCTCGGTCAATATGCCCCGCAATGGCTGGCGGCTGATGAAGGCCGGCCTTCTGATCATTCCTATCACGGCGGTCCGGCGCTCATCCATGAGGCGACACCGGTGCCCGAGCATGCGGCTTATGGAGGCTCGCGACTCTTCTGGAAGATTCTGATCGGATTGCTACTGTGGGCGGGAATGCTGGGTATCCTGTGGGATCAGTGGGGAGGGTCTGGCTTGCTCACCCAGATGGGCTGGTTTTTCACCAAGGCTGCGTTGCTGACCTTCGGCGGTGCCTATGCGGTCTTGCCGTATGTCTATCAGGCGGCGGTTGAGCACTTCCACTGGTTGACCCCGGCACAGATGATTGATGGGCTGGCGCTCGGGGAAACCACGCCCGGCCCCCTGATCATGGTGGTCGTCTTCGTCGGCTTTGTCGCTGGCTGGAGTGGTCAGGTGCTGGGTCCGGAGCATCTGTTTCTAAGCGGAGCTATCGCCGCAGGGGTGGTGACCTACTTCACTTTTTTGCCCAGCTTCCTATTTATTCTAGTGGGGGCGCCACTCATAGAATCCACTCACGGCAATCTCAAGTTCACGGCACCACTCAAGGCAGTAACGGCAGCGGTTGTGGGGGTCATTCTTAATCTGGCAGTATTTTTTGGGTATCACACCCTTTGGCCAGAAGGTTTGCAGGGTGGACTGGATATTGTCGCCATTGCTCTGATGGGTGCCGCCTTGATCGCCCTGTTTCGATTCAAGGTTGGGGTGATCCTCGTCATTTTCATGTCGGGCCTGATTGGTTTGTTGAGCCGGTTTGTTGGGTGAATCACCGATCAGATTATCTTTATCAATCGATCCTTGACCAGGCAAATGACGCCAGAACACGTATCTGAGCAGTAAATGCAGAGAATGCTGGTCTCCCAGGAGTCAACGGTGTCGTCTTGATTGACGTCAGAGAGGAGGTCGAATTTCGGGGTGGGCATATTACGGGCGCGATCCTACTGCCGAGGGGCGAAATCGACGAGAGAATCGCTCAGGTCATCTGAGATAAGACCACAGCGAAAGTGGTTTACTGCGCTGTTGGTCACCGATCAGCCATTGCCGCCGACACATTGCAGGAATTGGGATGTACGAACGTGGTGTCCCTGGAAAGCGGATTTAAAGCCTATGACAGTCTCGAGGAGACCCGAAAGGTGGCTTGAAGCGGATCAAGCATTAGCCTAAGGCCAAGAGAACATCGCTTTTGGTAATTTCGCCCAGAAGCTTGCGATCAGGACCGACGATGGGGAGCCGATCGGCCTCATGTTTCACCAGCGCCCCAAGGGCCTCGGTGAGGGCGGTGTCCGGTGTCATGGTAGGGAGATCGTCTTCCATGAAGACGATGGAAGCACTCAGGTGTTGGAGCGAGGGATCACCCAGGAAGAGCTTCATATGATTCAGGGCGATGGAGCCTTGATAGGTGCCTTGATCATCGATGACCCAAACGTGCTGGGTGGAAGACCTACAGAACAATCCGCTGACCTTTTCTGCGGTATCCGTCGTGTTAATGACCGCCGCCGGTTCTGTCAGCAGATCAGAAACATGCATCAGATAAGGCAGTTGGGTACGGATTTCACCCAAGGCACGTGCATAGACGGAAACGGGACGAATCGCAGCGGCCATATACCGTGCCGACACGGCGGCCAGGATGAGTGGAAAGAGAATATTGGCGTCCAGCGTCATCTCGAAGATCATCAGGGTCGCCATGAGTGGCGCCAGCGAGGTGGCCGAGAGAAAGGCTCCCATGCCTAGGGCCGCGTAGGTTACTGAGTCGCCCGACAATCCGGGGGAAATGACATGGAGTGCGCCGCTGTATAACCAACCCAGACAGGCGCCAATGAGTAGTGTGGGCGTGAAGACACCGCCGACCGTTCCGGTCCCTACCGCCCCAGCAGTGGCGATAATCTTGAGAGCAAAGATGCCCAGGACAAAATTCCAGGTGGGTGACTCGTTCAACAGGGCCTCAACGACCGCATGGCCATTGCCCCAGACCTCCGGAGATTCCAGGGAAATCAGGCCAACGATCAATCCACCGAGCCCCAAACTGAGGGGCAATGGCAAGGATAACGATTGGAAAAAACGACGTGTGATGTCGAGAAAAGCCAAAAATGCAGGGGCCAGAACACCGGACACAAGTCCTAGCCCCAAGACTGGCATTAAATCGATCTGTTCCGGCACGGAAAAACCCGGCGAGGTAAAAATCGGGCTTAATCCAATCCAGTGGCGTATGACGACCGTCGCCATGACAGCGGAGACGATGAGCGGCCCCAAGGCCTCTATGGCCAGGGTCTGCAGCACGACTTCGGCGATAAACAGTCGGCCCTGCAAAATTCAACTACCTGCATACGCTGACCGAAATCCAATCATCGGTCGCCCGCAGGCGTGCCCACCTTCGTTTTTCAACGCCCGCAGCAACTGGCCGATCAGGCACAAAAAAGCCG
>JBILGM010000039.1:0-29074 GCA_044351045.1 Methylococcaceae bacterium
ACGCGGGGTTCGCCTAGCAACCGGGGAAATCATCCCCGTGGCAAAGGTGCCGGGGCCGCAGGAGCTTGAAGCTCTGGGCGCCCAGGTCATCAATGACGAGGCGCCGCGGCTTTTATTCGATGATCACGTCTACTACAGCGGGGAAATCCCCAGGATCACGCCCTTTGAAAAGGGACGGGTGGACCATCTGTGCCGGGAGAGCGAAGACGCACCCTGGCAACCGGACCCGCTATTGATGGATGAGCGCATGCTGATCCTCCATGTGCGCGGGTTGGGCCTGGTTGTCTTCAGTGCCTGCTCGCATGCGGGCATCGTCAACGTCTGCCTGGAAACCCGGCATCTGTTTCCGGGTATTTCGTTCTACTGTGTGATGGGCGGACTGCACTTGGGCGGAGCGATGGAAAGAATCATCCCGGAGACTGTCGCCGGTCTGGCCCAGTTCAATATTCAGCAACTGATCGTCGGGCATTGCACCGGGTGGCGGGCACTGCATGCCTTGGCCAACGCCTATGGCGACTCGGTCAGTCAATCGGCTGTCGGCACCACCTATACGCTCAAGGCGCCTTGAGCTATCGACACTTTGCAGAATCTGCATGAACGGCATCCAGTCCCCAAAAAAGCTACCGGTCACGGTGCTTTCCGGATTTCTGGGCAGCGGGAAAACCACGCTGCTCAACCACATCATTCACCAGTGTGAAGGTCGGAAGATTGCCGTCATCATCAACGAGTTCGGCGACATTCACATCGACGCAAGTCTGGTCGCCGCTGCCAGCAGTGACATGCTGGAGCTAAACAACGGTTGCATCTGCTGTTCCATGCACGGCGGCCTGGTGGAAACGCTGCATCGGCTGTTGCAGCAGGGCAAGCCGATCGACCAGATTGTCATCGAGACCTCCGGGATTGCCGATCCGCTGCCGGTGGCGCTGACCTTCAGTCGCCCGGACTTTCTGGCGCAACTGCGCCTGGATGCCATCGTCGCTTTGGCCGATGCGATGAGTTTTTCCCTGGATCACTATGACCAGCCCGCTTTGCGCCACCAGATTGCTTACGCCGATTGCGTGCTGCTCAACAAGTGTGACCTCATTGAAGCCCCTGCTCTCGAGGTCATCGAAAGCAGGATCAGACAGCTGAATCCGCAGGCGAGAATTTTCCGGACCACACAGGCCAAGGTGCCCCTGCCGCTGATCCTCGGGCTTGGTAGCCAAGAATGGCCTGGCAAACCGAAGCTGCCTGACGAGTTGCCAGATCATGTCTGTTGCTCAGAGGGAGAGCCCCACACCCATGGATTTCAAACCGTCTCCTACGAGCGTGCCGCCGCGATTGACCCGAAAAGATTCCAGCGGTTCCTGGAAACACTCCCCGACACCCTTTACCGGGCCAAGGGTTTTCTGAACCTCGCCGGCGTCACCAATCCCTATCTCTTTCATCTGGTAAGCCGGCGTTTCAGTCTGGAGGAGAGTGCAGCCTCACCGGCTGCCAATACCACCCGACTGGTATTCATTGGTACTTGCCTCGATCGGGAAGCGCTGTTACGAGATCTGGACGCCTGTCTGGTGGACTGAAGTCAGCGGGATTGAACTGCAATGGTCGGCGGCGTGACAGCCGTCCTCTCCGGGTATTCGCACAGGTCCGCGATGGGGCAGTTGGCACACTCCGGTTTTCTGGCCTTGCAGGTGTATCGGCCATGCAGGATCAGCAAATGATGCGCATCCTTGAGAAACTCCTTCGGTGTCAATCGGGTCAGCTTCTGCTCTACTTCTACCACGTTTTTGCCGGGCGCCAGCCGGGTGCGGTTCGCGACCCGAAAAATATGCGTGTCCACGGCGATGGTGGGTTGCCCGAATGCCGTATTCAGAATGACATTGGCGGTCTTGCGGCCGACACCGGGTAGGGCTTCCAGTGCGGCCCGCTCCCGGGGTACTTCGCTGTTGTGCTGATCGAGCAGGTTTTGGCAAAGCCCTATGATATGACGGGCCTTGCTGTTGAAAAGACCAATCGTGTTGATGTAGGTCTTGAGGCCGCTCTCCCCCAACGCCAGCAGGCCCTCGGGCGTATTGCCCACAGGAAAAAGCTGGCGCGTGGCCTTGTTGACCCCTTTGTCAGTTGCTTGCGCGGAGAGTACGACGGCGATTAATAACTCGAAGGGCGTGTTGTATTCGAGCTCAGTGACGGGTTCCGGTATCGCAACGGCCAGCCGCTCGAAGATCTGGCGACGTTTATCCGCGTTCATGGTGGCGAGTCGGTGAGAGCGACGCCGCGCGGTTTGGCCAGGGCGCCATGACGGGACCGCAGTTTTTCGTCGACAAGATTCTTCACGGCAATCAACAGACCCAGCCCGATAAAGGCGCCAGGGGGAAGTAGGGCGAGCAGGAATCCCTCATACCCCGGAAAGAGTTGAATCCCCCAACCGGCTGCCGCCGGTCCGAACAAATCATTCGCCCCTTCAAGCAAGTGGCCCGTTCCGATAATTTCCCGCACGCCACCCAGCAGCGCTATCACCAGCGTGAAACCCAATCCCATGAAAAGGCCATCCGCCAGGGCTTTCGCAATGGGTTGACGGGAAGCAAACGCCTCGGCCCGGCCGAGAATCGCGCAATTGGTGACAATCAGGGGGATGAACAATCCCAGCGTCCCATGCAAACCATGAAACCAGGCGTTCATGCTGATATCAATGGCGGTGACGATCGAGGCAATCAGTAGCACGAACAAGGGCAGGCGCGCTTCCCGCGCAATTTTGAAGCGCAGCGCCGACACTAGCCCACTGGACAGGATCAGCGTCGCGGTGGTCGCGAGACCCAGTGCCAATCCATTGATGAGCGAGGTGCTGACTGCCAGCAAGGGACAAAGACCGAGCAAGGCCACCAGCGCCTGATTCTGGGTCCAGAGGCCGTCCCGGGCTAGTTGAAGGGTGGTTGGGGTGGTCGTCTTCATGGCCTCTCTGCTTTACGTTTTGGGGAGACGGGGTCGGTCGTTGAGCCCTGATTAAATACCAACTCATGTCGATCACGGACGACCTGCAGCGCCCGATGAACCGCGCCGACCACGGCGCGCGGGGTAATGGTGGCGCCGGCGAGTTGATCAAACACGCCGCCATCGCGTTTTACACGCCAGCCGCCCTCCTCTGGGTGGGTCAGCGACCGACCGATAAATTGCCGGTTCCAGCCGGATTTTAGGGACTCAATCGGATCGCCCAAACCGGGTGTTTCATGATGTTCCAAAACGTGGACACCCGCCAACACGCCATCGGGCTGGACCGCCATCAAGAGCCTGATTTTTCCGTTATAACCGTCAGGCGCCACGACCGGCAGCAAGACGGCGACCGGGTTGCCTTTATGGCGGGCCAGATAAACCGTCACCGGACGGGGGCTACCCAGCCGCTCATCCTGAATCTGGAGGGTGTCATGGATCACATCGTTATCGAAGCATCCCGCCGGCAGCAGCGATACTAGCGTTTGTCGCAGCATCATCTGCCGGTTTTCGGCAATGCGATCGGCAGAGAGCGCATCGATCAGCCCCAAAAGCCCCAGGGCGACCAAGGCAAAAACCCCCAACTGCACCGAGGGTTTGGAAAAATCGAGATTCAGCCGTTTCATCGCGGGTGCCCGTAAACCCGGGGGCGGGTGAAATGATCGAGCGTGGGTGCGGCCAGATTCATCAGCAGGACGGCAAACGCCACTCCATCCGGATAGCCGCCCCAGGTGCGGATCACGTAGATCAATGCACCGATGCCCGCGCCATAAATCCAGCGACCGCGTCGGGTCGTCGCCGCACTGACCGGATCGGTGGCGATAAAAAACGCCGCCAGCAGGGTGGCGCCACTGAACAGGTGGAAGAGCGGACTGGGGTAAAGGGTGGGGTCGGACAGATGAAAAACGAAGGCGCAAACCATCAGGCCAGCCAGCAAACCGCCGGAGATGCGCCCGTCAATCAACTTCTGTCTGAGTAACCACAGCCCACCGCCGAGATAGCCGAGATTGACCAGGGTAACACCCGTTCGGGCTATGTTCAGGCGCTCCGGCAGCGCGGCGGGCTGTCCCGCCGCGACTTGAGTCCGCATGGCATCGAGCGGAGTCGCCATGGCCAGTGCATCCAGTCGGTGATTGTCCAGTTCCCCAAAGATGGCCTGCAGTGTCTCGCCCACACCGACCGGGCCCCAGTGCCACAAGGTCATTTCCCTGGGAAATGAAATCAACAGCACGGCATAGCCGACCATCGCCGGATTGAAGGGGTTGCAGCCCAGTCCCCCGTAAACCTGCTTGCCGATGAGAATGGCCAGCAGCGTCCCCAGCGATATTACCCACCAGGGCGCCAGGCCGGGTATCGACAGTGCCAGCAGGATGGCTGTTACTGTGGCGCTGAGATCTCTTAGCGTCGGCAGGGCGGGGCGCCCACGCAGTTTCAGCGCCGCACTCTCGCCCATCAATGCAAAGGTGATGGCCAAGCTGCACTGGGCCAACAAGCCGGGACCAAAACACCAGACCTGAATCAGGGCGCCCGGAATCAGCGCGAGTAGGACGGCCAGCATGACATCCCGTACCTGTCGCTCGGAGATAACATTCGGGCCTGGGGCGAGTGAAAAGCGCCGTTTCGGTGGCGGGTGATCAGTGGTCATCGTGGTGAGGGGTTTCGCTTGCTGGCCGTGTTCTTATGATGGCACGCTTCCGGCGGGCACGTTCCAGCGCCTCCTGTATTTTCGGGCTGGCGGCTTCACCCAGTGCCGCCTTGCGCTGTTGGGCGGCCAGTTCTCGGTCTCGCTGCTCCTGAAGATTACGCGCCTCGCGTGCCTCGAAACGCATCCGCGCATGTGCCGCGTTATCCCGGGCTTGTTGCTCTGTGTGCACCGCCTGTTTCGCCTGCCGGAATTCGCTAACCAGGGGAATCTGGCTGGGACAGACGGCATCGCAGCAGCCGCATTCGATGCAATCCAGCAAATGATGGTCGAGCGCCGGTTTGAGTTGTCGGGCATGGGCGTGCCAGTAGAGTTCTTGCGGGAGAAGGCTGGCCGGACAGACCTCGGCGCAGGCGCCACACCTGATGCAGGGTTGCGGGTTGCGCGTTATGGTGGGGGTCTCTGCACGCCTCACCAGAATAGCATTGACCGATGGGGTGATCGGCAAGGCGTCACTCTCGGCCGGATAGCCCATCATCGGTCCACCCACCGTCAGTCGCTGGGCCTGATCAGTGTAGCCCCCGCATTGTTCAATCAGAAAACTGATCGGCGTGCCTAGCCGAACTTCCAGATTTTGCGGGGTTTGCACCCCTTCGCCGGTTATCGTCACGATTCGGCTATCCAGTTTTTCCCCCCGCGTCGCGGCACGATAGATGGCGGCCACCGTGGCGACATTCAGGCATATGACGCCGATAGCTGCGGGGAACGATCCGGAAGGTACCTCTCGTCCGGTCAGTAACTGGATGAGTTGTCTTTCACCCCCGGCGGGATAGCGTGTGGGTACCTGAACCGTCTGGATCGCATCCAGGTTGCTGCACGCTTGTGCGGCCTTGAGCGCTTGCAGCGCCGGCCGCATGTCCCCCTCAACGGCCATCAGCGTGGTCTTGCAACCGAGGCATCGGCGCAGTAACTCCGCGCCTCGAAGGACCTCCTCGGCACGTTCGCGCACAAGACGGTCATCGCAGGTGATGTAGGGCTCACACTCCGCACCGTTCACGATCAGGGTGTCGAGGGTGAGTTCGCCGCTCAACAGCTTGGCGGCCGTCGGAAAAACCGCTCCGCCCAGACCGACGATGCCGGCTTCACGAATCCGCTCAAGCACCTGTGCGAGCGACCAATTCGCCGTGTCCAGCGCTGGCAAAGTGGGGAGGGATTCGTCCAGTCCATCCGTTTCGATGAGGATGCAGCGGCTGCTGATCCCGTTGGGGTGTGGTATAGGGCGATCCTCGATAGCGATGACCCGCCCAGAGCTGGTGGCATGAATGGGCGGGTCCAGTGAATGCTCGCCCCCGGCAATGCGGCTCCCGCGAAGTACCCGATCGCCCACAGTGACCCAAGCGCTGGTGATTTCGCCGTTACGTTGCCGCAAGGGCAAGACCAGCCGGGCGGGTAGGCCGGCAAACCGGATTGGATGCTGGTTGGACAATGATTTATGCCCATCCAGCAGCAATCCACCAGGGAAACGTCCGGGCAAGGTCATGGTCATGAAGCTATCCGATGCACCGGCAATGTGGGCGGGCCGGACGGTATCAGGTCGATGCAATCGACCGGACAGACCGGTATGCAGAGTTCGCACCCCGTGCATTCAGCTGCGATGACGGTGTGCATGAATCTCGGTGCGCCAAGAATCGCATCTACCGGACAGGCTTGCAGGCACAAGGCGCAGCCGATGCAGCGCGGCTCATCGATGAACGCAACGGCCGGCGGCTTTTCAATGCCGAAGGCCGGATCCAGCGATTTGGGCTCGCGGCCCAGCAGTTCGGCCAAAGCCGCGATGCAGGCTTCACCTCCTGGTGGGCACTGGTTGATATCGGCCTCATCCCGGGCAATCGCTTCCGCATACGGCCGGCATCCGGGGTAACCGCATTGTCCGCATTGGATTTGTGGTAACAAGGCGTTGATGCTGTCGGAGACGGCGTTATCCGTGAGCGGAAGATGTCTGGAGGTATAGGCCAGCAGCCAACCTAAACCGGCAAACAGCAGGCTGAGCAGGACGATGGCGAGCATGGCGTTTGCCCTCAGCTCCTGATGAGCCCGGCGAAGCCCATGAAGGCCACTGACATCAGCCCTGCGGTGATCAAGCCGATGGCGCTGCCTTGAAACGGCTTGGGGACATCGGCGCCCTCCAGTCGTTCACGAATGCCGGAAAACAGGACCAGCACCAGCGTGAATCCCAGCGAGGCACCAAATCCGAAGGCGAAGGATTCGATCAAGGTGTGACTGGCCTGGACATTCAGCAGGGCGACGCCAAGCACGGCACAGTTGGTCGTGATCAGTGGCAGATAGATGCCCAGTACCTGGGAGAGCAACGGGCTGGTTCTGCGGACCATCTGCTCGGTAAATTGGACGACCACGGCAATCAGAACGATGAAAACGATCGTCCGCAAGTATTCGGCATTCAGCGGCACCAGCAGGTAGGTGTTGGCGAAATGGCTGAGTACCGAGGATAGGGTCAGTACGAATGTGGTGGCCAAGCCCATCCCCACGGCGGTCTCCTGCCGTCTGGAGACGCCCATAAACGGGCATAGTCCGAGGAACTTGACCAGTACCAAATTGTTGACCAGCATGGTGCTGGCGAGGATGAGCAGGGTTTCTTTCACGGGCTGAGTTGGAAAGGTTCGGGAACCATCGAATCAATATCGCGAAGCCGCGCAAGTTGCCAATGTCGAATAGCCCAGTCGAGGATTTCTTCTGTGGCGGCCGCCTCCATGCCGGTCGGCAAGGGGTGTTGCAATAAGCCCAGTAAATGGCTAAGAACACGCCCTGGGTAGCGAGTCTCTGCCTCCGCTGCCAGCGTGCGTTTGCTCATTTTCTGACCGTCGGCATTCAGCAATACCGGGACGTGTGCATAGTCGGGGGTCGGCAGATTCAGGCGTTGTTGGAGATAAATCTGACGCGGCGTGGAGTCGAGCAGGTCCCGCCCCCTCACCACATCAGTGATACCCTGTTCTGCGTCATCGATCACCGTGGCCAAGTGATAGGCAAATACCTCATCCCGCCGATAAACGATGAAATCGCCCACGTCCCGTGACAACGCTTGCTCAACCGGCCCTAGTAGTCGATCATCAAATCGAACAGTGGCCTCGTCTGTGATAAGGCGCAACGCCTGATTAGCTGCTTGGTGGGGCAATCGCTTGTGGCGGCAATATCCCGGATAGACCCCCGGTGACGAGTTAGTCCGTTCATCGGCCAACTCACGTCGCGAGCAATCGCAGGCATAGACCAATCCATAATCCTTCAGGGCGTCCAGTCCTGCCCGGTAACGCTCCAAGCGATGGCTTTGATGAACGACGGAACGGTCCCAGGTCAGCCCCAGCGATTCCAGGCTGGAGAGAATGCGATCGGCCGCGCCGGGCAGGGTTCGGTAAGGGTCGATGTCATCGATACGGACCAGCCATTCGCCACCCTGAGACCGAGCTTCGAGGAAGCTCGCCAAGGCCGTGAACAACGAGCCTAGATGCAAGGGGCCGCTCGGCGAGGGTGCGAAGCGGCCACGGTAGGCGGGGCGATGGAAAGGCGCGACCGGATGCTGCAAGGCTCTCCGAGGCTTGATGGGTGAAAATCAGCCGACCTGCCGCTCCCGCAGTTCGTCAAGGGTCTTGCAGTCAATGCACTGGGTGGCGGTGGGGCGAGCTTCCAGGCGGCGAATGCCGATTTCGATACCGCAGGTTTCGCAAAACCCATAATCGCCGCGATCGAGATTCTGCAACGATTCATCGATCTTCTTGATCAGCTTGCGTTCCCGATCACGGGTGCGCAGCTCCAGGCTGAACTCGGATTCCTGCGTGGCTCGGTCGTTCGGGTCCGGGAAATTGGCAGCCTCGTCCTGCATATGGTGGACGGTGCGATCGACCTCGCCCATCAATTCCGATTTCCAGTTGGTCAGAATGTGGCGAAAGTGCCCGACTTGCGCCTCATTCATGTACTCTTCCCCCTCCCCAAGTTGATAAGGCTCGAAGGTGAAGGGTGTCGAAAGCGTCTCAGGTTTCTTGTTGCTGGACATTTCAAACTCCTTACCAGGTTCCAAAAAAATCCGGCAAGTATAGGCAGAAATCCACATCAAGGGAAATGGCTTGAATGGTCGCGGATAATGTTTGTCAGCGCCTTCGCCTGAGCCTAATGCCGCGCAAGAGCGAGCCATGAAAATCGCCCAGCGTATGTCCTACATCAGTCCTTTTTTTGTCATGGCAATCCTTGCCCGCGCCAAGGAGCTGGAGCGGATGGGTAGGGACATTATCCACATGGAGATTGGCGAACCGGACTTTCCCACGCCACCGAAAATTCTCGCGGCGGCAGCCCGGGCGCTGGGCGAGGCCGACATCAAATACACGCCGGCCGCCGGCTTGCCGGAATTGCGCATGGCCATCGCCGGATTTTACGAGCGCCGGCATGGTGTCAGTCTTGATCATCGGCGGATTTTTGTGACGCCCGGCGCTTCGGGCGCCCTGATGCTGGCGATGGGGCTCGCACTTAACCCGGGTGAGGGTGTGTTGCTGGCAGACCCCAGTTACCCCTGTTATCCGAATTTTGTGCGCCTGTTCGGCGGATTTCCGCGATCGCTGCCCGTCGATGAAACGAGCGAATTCAATCTGTCGGCCGAATTGCTGAACTCGCACTGGGCAACGTCGGACGCGGGCGTCATCTTGGCATCGCCAGCCAATCCGACCGGCGTGGTCATGGGGCCTGAGGCCATGCAGGCGGTGATCGAATTCGTCGATGCGCGACATGGCTTTGTCGTAGCAGATGAGATTTATCATGGGCTGGAATACGGGCCTCCCTCCCATACCGCACTGCATGATTCCGAAGAGGTGTTCGTCATCAACAGCTTCTCCAAGTACTTCGGTATGACCGGCTGGCGCCTGGGTTGGGCCGTGGTGCCGGAAGCAGCAATGGAGGGGGCCGAGCGGCTGGCCCAGAACCTTTATATTTCTGCCCCCACGCTTTCGCAGCTCGCGGCATTGGCAGCCTTCGATCCCGAAAATATTGAAGAGCTGGAGCGGCGCCGTCGTCAGTTTGCCGACCGCCGGGAGGTGTTGTGTGAGGGATTGAGCCGGCTGGGCTTCCTGATCCGGGCCAAACCCGAGGGGGCCTTTTACGTTTATGCCGATTGCAGTGGCGTGACCCCGGACAGTCAGGCGTTTGCCTTGGCGCTGCTCGAGGAAGCCGGCGTGGCCGTCACCCCCGGTCGAGATTTCGGTACTCACCAGCCCGAGCGCTATCTGCGATTCTGCTACACCGCGTCGATTCCGCGTCTGCGCGAAGGACTGGAACGAATGGCCGATTACCTGCGTTCCGCCGCCCAATAGGGGCGCTGGAGATTGTGGGCGCGCTGCCCATCCTCGCTACCCGTCTTTGCTGCCCGTATCAATCCCTCATTGGCCCGACTTGTGCCAGGCGGCATCGAAGCAGGGCGAGCCTTCCCCAAACAACATCAGGCCCGCATGGTCCGCACCCTTAATCGCCTGTCTCCTGAGTGGAACGAAGTATCCCATGCTATCGGCACAGTCCATCCCTTTCGTCATCCTGAGCAAAGCGAAGGATCTCAGGCCATCGGGACCAGACAGTTTCCAGGTAAAGGTCCACTTTCTTCCCTTGCCCGTACCTTCCCTTATCTTGGTCGCTCATGATGACAATGGGGGACCCCCGGCCACTCAAACGAAGGCTGACCGCCCATCTCCATGCGCCTGTTGCTATGATGCTGACCCGGCCTTGTCCTCAACCACTGGCATGAGCATGCAACCCCCTCAACGCCCCCCGCTGACCTTTCGCAAACTGCTTGAGATTTTGGCCACCGTGGCGGTGCTGGAGTTAGGGTTCTTCCTATTTCGTCTGGGCGCGACCTGGTGGAACCAATAACCACCCAGCCCCATTCCCCTTTTTTCAATTTTCGAGGTTTTTACCGATGCATTCATCCCGTCAAACAATCGCCGTCGCCGTAATCCTGTCCACCCTTTCGCTGGCGGGTTGTCAGAAACAGCAGGCCGAATCCACCCTGGAACAAAAGCAGGGCGCGTCATTCCTGGCGGAGAACACTAAAAAGCCGGGTATCACGACTACGGCAAGCGGGCTTCAGTATGAGATTTTGCAGGAAGGGCAGGGTGCCATGCCGTCGGCCACCGATACCGTCACGGTCAACTACCGGGGCACCCTGATTGATGGCAAGGAATTCGATAGCGGTAACGGCATCAGCTTCCCCTTGAACCGGGTCATTCCCGGGTGGACCGAAGGCCTACAGCTGATGAAAGAAGGTGCGAAGTATCGGTTCTACATTCCTTCGGAGCTGGCCTATGGGGAGCGAGGTGCCGGCAGTGACATCCCGCCAAATGCCGCGCTGATCTTCGAGGTAAATCTGATCAAGGTCGGTCAGTAGGCAAAGGGCTGGTAAGTCCCGGTACTTGAATGATTCAAGTGCCGGGGCTGTAAGGCAGGCTAAGTTCAATACGGGTGCCTGGATCAATCGCGGGTATGGTCAGCTCGTTGAGGCTTTTGTGGGTAGGCGTCTGAAGTCGGTCATTGGTCCATCCCATGAAGTCAGACCCAAGTGGATTCCCCTTAATTGTTTAAGAGTCTGCATAAACCAGGGTCAGGGGTCATGTGGATGACGCCGAAACCGACCGATCTGCGCAAGGGCATCGAGGCGCTTGCATCAGGTTGGCGCCAGTCTTGGGCACAACCCATGCCCGGGGATACGTCCCTGTATTTTAACCGGGCGGGACTCGATCAAAATTTTGAGGATAAAGTCGACCTGCCTGTTAGTGGTGCCTCGTCTCGCAGTGCAGATGGGGCGCCGTGGGCCTTAAAGGAGCATCTGGCTATGGTTCCAGGTTCACAAGGCTGTGCGAACTGGAGCCCCCGCCCGCCCGGTTTGCCTTACGGCTGGGGATTGAACGGCAGCGCTGACTTGTGGAGGATGATCTTTGGTTTGCCGTTTACAAACTTGAAGACAAACGTTTTGTCCACTGTGGTCTTTTGTCCGCCGAGATTGGTCAGGTGTACGTTACCCATGTAGATGCCGATGTTGCCTTCAATTATGACACCTGCTGTGTCGAACTCGCATTTGACCCAATTCTTCCGGGCGAAGCCGGAGTCGTTCGGAAATTTGTCATTGCCCCCCACAAAGTAAGCGAGCGCACCCTCTTTCGTCAGCCGAAACGTCTGGTCTCCGAAGGACAACGTAGGGTTGAACAGCACTTTGCCCTGATCGTAGTTGTAGGCGCTGTCGATGACCTTCTTGGCCACCTGGACTGCATCTTTGCCCTCCATGTCGGTTTTGCTGATCAAGAGTAGCCCGTCACACCAGCTGTGTACGGCATTACTGATCATTTTTTCGGTTACCTGCGGTTTGTTTTTGGCTTGCAACACGGGCGGTAGAGCCAATGTCAACACGGCGAGTAGGCTAAGTAGTTGTGTTCTCATACTTGGTCCCATATGCGTTTATGAGAATTTATTTCATCAACATCAGAGTAACTCTGCAAGCAAAATGTCAACTATCTTCTTACCGATGGCTGTTGAGATGCCCGCCCTCTCCACAGTGGTCGCAGATCACCACGACTTATTATATTTTCGACTTGACCTTTAGTATTGCCGGGCACAGAGCACCGAAGTGGAGACGCTGGGGTTTTTCAATGGCTCGGTGTTGCTGGAAAAGTCGGGCTTGCCGGGTGAGGCGACCGGATTGGGCTCCAGTGACGACAAGCCTAGTTTCTTTGCAGTCCTGGTGAATGCATGTTTTTGCTTTGGTCGCGGCCCCATTTAATCCGCCACTCGTTGCTGAAGCGGGGCATTTCATTCACCTTCGAGATGGTTATGTCTTGGGCGGACAAGGTCCGTTTCCTGCAAAAAAACACAACACCGGGGCTAGAGGACCTATCTGTATTTCGTAGCGGAGGATGACCCGATCATCAATATTTCGCGTGTACAGACTTGGGTACGCTTGGGCGGCCATTCGGAACCGGACGACAATGTCAAAAAAACGGGTAGCATGACCAGACTGAATATGGCTCGGCTGATCCACCTGGTTACCGGCCCTAATGTGTTTTTTTGCTTTGCAAGGAGTGGTCATGATCAAAATACTGGCCGGAGTGGTTCTTTTTCTGTGTGCTCCGCTTGCCATGGCAGTGAACTGGGAGGCCAGCATCACCAATACTAATACCCCGGTACTGGATAGTGATATTCAGAGTGCACTGGGCAAGGGCATCAGCCCCAGTTTTGCCAATGCTTTTCCGGGGCGTCATTATGGCATTTATGTCTTGCTAGACTCGCATCTCATGCCGCAAATTAACGGCGATTTGGTTTACATGGCGTTGGGGCTGTCGCGCCGGCTCCAGAATGGGGCGATGGAACTGCCCGTGGGCCGGTTCAGCGATGTTCTGATTTTGCCGCAGGGCAGCACGCCGGAGGCGCAAAAGCAGGCGGTCACCGAAAAGCTGACAGCAGTCGCGGCGAGTTTTTCCCGCGCGATGATCCAGAACAAACCAGCCTTTGATCATGCGGCATCATCTCGCCCACAATCCACTGGTCACTGGTCCGAGTGGCCCGATTATCAGCCCGGCAGTTCCGGGGCAGTGAGCGGCGGCAATTAAAACCGCCCGCAAAGATCCTATCTTGCGACGGGCGGTTCTAAGAGGTGGTGGATGATCACCGATCCCACCATCCGAGCAAGGCGGCCAGCAGGGTGGTGCTCAGATGATAAGTGAGGTGGTGCGCCAGATGCGCCCGGCGTGTTCATGCTGCCACAGGCTGGCCACACCCGAGGCCACCGAGGTGAAAACCAGCGAGATCAGCACCATCTTGAGAAGATCGACGAACAGGCCGCCGGCGAATTGCAAAGCGGAGTTCAGGGGGACATTGCCCGAATCGGCCACACCCTGATGGTTCAAATAAACGCCGAGTGTGGCACCCAGGCTAGGCGCCAGTAAGATCTGGCCATTCTCAGGCCGGGTAGGCGCATTTTCAATCGCTCTGGAGCTCGATGGTGCCTTGCAGATTGACGGCGACCGGTTGCTCGCCGGCTTCAATGGCGGGTGGCGCCGATGGGGCCGCATCCATCGCCATGGCTTTCGCATTGGCGTGGAAAGGACGTGGCATCGAATTCTGTGTGTTCACGTCCAGCGCCACCAGTCGGTAGCGCTTGCGGCCCAGTTCGCGCGTGATCAACTCGGCACGTTGCTGAAATGCCTTCATGGCCTCGCTCATGAGTCCATCCTCGGTAGCGCGGAGGGTTTCCGGGGATACCTGGTAACCGATGGACTCGACCTTGAGGGACTTTTGCAGGTCTCCAATCAACGCGCTCAACTTCTCCATGTTTTTACTTTCCAGCCGAATCAACTGGCGCACACTCCACCCCGTCACCTTCTGGTTCTGATAAGTGGGGAAGGTCTGATAATCGAGCGTCTGGACGGTGACTTCCGGCACCCTCTTGGCCGTGGTCAATGCCGCCGCGATGGCCTTGTTGACTTCGGCCGACAAAGGCTCTGCTGTCGGACCTTCCATATGCTGGTAAAGCACCGCAACCAGTATGTCGTTGACGGCTTTTCCCTGGGCCGAAGCGCTCAGGTTGATGCGGTCATAGGTCAACGGGTTTTCGGCAGCCTGGAGCATGGTGGTGGGTATCAGGGCAAAGAATAAGGGAATCGTCGTCAGAAAATGCTTGTATTCCATCAGTGTCACCATTGGCTGGGCCGCAGAGTGGGGAAGTTATCCAAACAGGACGATCCGCAACATGGCGAGAATGCCTTTTAGTTTCTGCCAGATGCTCAAGTCCGCGTGAATGCGTTCTAAGCCGGGTAGCTTGAGGCCCCAGGCGAGGCGGCGGAGCTTCTGCTTGACCGGACGCTCCAGCTTGCCATCCGCAGCCAGTTGCATGAAGAGGTCCTTGACGTTGCCGAGGTCGAAGAAATCCTTCTGCCATTCCCACTGGTAGTTGCCGCCGTACCGGAACCAGCTGCCGCCGAGACCGGAGACCTCATACTCGGTACCGTCATCGCGCTTGACCGGCGCAACCTGACGCCAGATGCCGATGACCTCGCCCTGCTGTTCGTCGATGATGATTTTGTAGTACGGGTAACGCCATTTTTCGAAGCCTTCCATGTGGGCACCCAGAGCCCAATTCTCGATCTGCTGACGTCCGCGGGCTGTGAATTCCCGGTTGGGGCCCATGTTCCAGCTATATTCCGCATTCTCCGTATACATGTTGCCGAGGCTCTTTACCCAGTCGCCGGCGCGCTCGGAATCAAGGTTGGCGGCCAGCCAGCGTTGGACCATTTCTTCAATTTCCTTGCGAGGGTAAGCGGGCATGAGCGTTTCCTTCTGTCAGTGGAGCACGATGTCGGAAATGGTACACCAGTTTTGTTGGGTCGCCGAGGATGAGGGCATGGCATGTCTGCTTTTCGACCGAGCTCTTCCGTGCCTGCCGAAAGCTCACGAGCATGAGCGTGCGTGACATGGTGCGTATATAATGGCTGTTTTGCTGAGTGCGGTCTGAATTGGCAGGCCGAACCTCCATCGATCGCAGACATCCGCATGACCTCCTTCGCTAAAGAGATTATTCCCGTCAATCTCGAAGACGAGATGAGACAGTCGTACCTCGATTACGCCATGAGCGTGATCGTCGGTCGGGCCCTTCCCGATGTGCGGGACGGGCTGAAGCCGGTTCATCGACGCGTACTTTTCGCTATGCACGAACTCGGCAATGACTGGAACAAGCCGTACAAGAAGTCTGCCCGCGTCGTCGGTGATGTCATTGGTAAATACCACCCGCATGGCGATTCTGCCGTATACGATACGATCGTCCGCATGGCGCAGCCGTTTTCGTTGCGTTACATGCTGGTTGATGGTCAGGGCAACTTTGGTTCGGTGGATGGCGACCCGCCCGCTGCGATGCGTTACACCGAAGTCCGCATGTCGCGCATTGCGCATGAGTTGCTGGCCGACCTGGAAAAGGAAACGGTCACCTTCACCCCCAACTACGACGAATCGGAAAAGGAACCCGCGGTCCTACCGACCAAGGTGCCCAATCTTCTGATCAACGGCTCCGCCGGTATCGCGGTGGGCATGGCGACGAATATTCCGCCGCATAACCTGACCGAGGTGGTGAATGCCTGCCTGCTGCTGATCGAGAATCCAGAAGCCAGCATTGAGCAGCTGATGGTCGTCTTGCCGGGGCCGGATTTTCCGACGTCCGGCATCATCAATGGCGCCAGCGGCATTCGCGAGGCTTATCTGACCGGACGCGGCCGCATCTATCTGCGCGCGCAGTGCGAGTTCGAGGAAGACAACGGTCGCACCAGCATCATCGTCAATGAGCTGCCTTATCAGGTAAACAAGGCCCGGCTGATGGAAAAAATTGCCGAGCTGGCCAAGGATGGCAAGCTGGAAGGATTGTCCGGTCTGCGCGATGAGTCCGACAAGGACGGCATGCGCATGGTGATCGAACTGAAGCGTGGCGAATCACCCGAGGTTGTGCTGAACAATCTTTATCAGCAGACCGCGATGCAGAACGTCTTCGGCATCAACATGGTGGCGTTGATTGATGGCCGTCCCCGTTGCCTGAACCTGAAGGAAATCATCGCCGCCTTCATCAATCACCGCCGTGAAGTGGTGACGCGCAGGACGCTCTTCGATCTGCGCAAGGCGCGTGAACGTGCGCACCTATTGGAAGGGTTGGCGGTGGCTTTGGCCAACATCGATGAGGTCATCGAACTCATCAAGTCGTCGCCCAGCCCCGCCGTCGCCAAGGAGCGGTTGTTGGAACGGCATTGGGCCCCAGGCTTGGTGGCCGGGCTGCTGGAGCGGGCCGAAGACGCCGTTCGCTCGCGGCCGGAGACATTGGGGCCGGCGTTCGGTTTGAACGAGCAGGGTTACCTGCTGTCGGTGGAGCAGGCTCAGGCCATTCTCGATCTGCGCCTGCACCGATTGACTGGTCTTGAGCAGGACAAGATCATCGCCGAGTACAAGGACATTCTTGCTCGGATCGACGAATTGCTGGCTATCCTGAGCAGTGACATCCGCTTGATGGAAGTGATTCGGGATGAATTGATCGCCATTCGGGACCAGTTTGGAGATGTTCGTCGGACTCGCATTATCGAGAGTTATCTCGATCTGTCTCGTGCCGACCTGATCCCCGAGGAAGACATGGTAGTGACCGTGTCGCACGAGGGCTATGTCAAGTCGCAGCCGTTGACGGCCTATCGCGCCCAACGGCGTGGCGGACGCGGCAAATCTGCGACCACAATGAAGGAAGAGGATTACATCGATAAGCTGATCGTGGCGAATACCCACGACACCATCCTCTGTTTCTCCAGCGTTGGCAAAGTCTATTGGCTCAAGGTCTATGAACTGCCTGTCGCTAGCCGCATCGCTCGCGGCCGCCCGTTCGTCAATCTGTTGCCGCTTGAGGAGCGCGAAAAGATCAATGCCATCCTGCCGATTCGTGAATTCGATGAGGGGCATTTCATTTTCATGGCCACGGCGGCCGGTATCGTCAAGAAAGTGTCATTGAAGGAGTTTGAACGTCCACGGTCGACCGGCAAGATTGCTATCGACCTGCGTCAGGATGATCGTCTGGTGAACGTAGCGGTGACCGACGGCCAGCAGAACGTGATGTTGTTCAGTAATTCCGGCAAATCTGTCTGCTTTAACGAGGACGATGTCCGGGTCATGGGACGTGGGGCCACGGGTGTCCGTGGTATGACCCTGCATGAAGGCCAGGAAATTATTGCGCTGATCATCGGCACGGAAGGTTCGGTGTTGAATATCACCGAGAATGGCTTCGGCAAGCGCACGGCCATTAGCGATTTCCCCCGTCATCGTCGCGGTGGTCAGGGCGTCATAGCCATTCAGACCAGCGATCGCAATGGCGCGGTGGTGTCGGCGGTACTGGTGAATGACACAGACGAAATCATGCTGATTACGGATGGTGGCACGCTGGTTCGGACCCGGGTGGAGGAAATCCGCGAGCTGGGTCGCAATACCCAGGGCGTCACCGTGATCAAGCTCGGGCCCAATGAAAAAGTGGTCGGTGTAGATCGCATTCCTTTCCTGGAAGGTGACGATGCCGATATCGATGAGACTGATAGTGAAGCAACCATGGAAGGCGAGGAATAAGGCGTGAGCAAAATCTACAACTTCAGTGCGGGACCCTCCATGCTCCCGACCGCGGTTCTGGAACAGGCGCGGGACGAACTCTGCGAATGGCATGGCACCGGCATGTCGGTGATGGAGATGAGCCACCGTAGCAAGGACTATGTGGGCATTGCCGAGCAGGCCGAGGCTAATCTGCGTGAGCTTCTGGCGGTCCCGTCCAACTACAAAGTGCTGTTTCTGCAGGGTGGTGCAACGGGCCAGTTCGCTGCCATTCCGATGAATCTGTTGCGGGGAAAATCCACTACCTGCTACGTCAATACCGGCATCTGGTCAAAGAAGGCGATCAGTGAGGCCAAGCGCTTTTCCACTGTAAAGCTGTCCGCCAGTGCTGAAGCCGACAGTTTTACGATCATTCCCGCCCGGAGCAGCTGGGCGGTCGATCCGGAGGCCGCTTATCTCCACTACACCACCAATGAAACCATAGGCGGGGTGGAGTTCCAGAATATTCCCGATGCCGGTGGTCTGCCGCTGGTCGCGGACATGTCTTCGAACATCCTCTCTAGGCCGCTGGATGTCAGCCGTTTCGGACTGATCTATGCCGGTGCCCAGAAAAACATGGGGCCTGCCGGAATTACCGTGGTGATCGTGCGCGATGACCTGATTGGGGGGGCTCTACCGGGAACGCCATCGATCTTCGATTACCAGCAACAGGCCGATAACGGGTCCATGCTAAACACTCCTCCGACTTATCCCTGGTATCTTCTCGGTCTGGTGCTCGAATGGCTGAAAGGGCAGGGCGGGCTGGAGGCAATTGAAGCAGTCAATCTGCGCAAATCAGCCAAGCTTTACAAGACGATCGATGATTCGCCGTTCTATTCGAATCCCGTGGACGTGGCTTGCCGGTCTCGAATGAACGTACCGTTCAAGATCGTCAACACCGATCTGGAGAAGACCTTCATCGCTGAAGCCAGGTCCGCCGGTCTGGCCAATCTGGAAGGGCATCGCTCCGTCGGCGGTTTCCGCGCCAGCATTTATAACGCCATGCCGGAGTCCGGGGTGGATGCCCTGATTGCCTTCATGGCCGAATTCGAGCGTAATTACGGGTGATGACCATGTTCAAGGTGTTGACCTACAACAATATCTCGGCAGTGGGTCTGGAGCGCTTTGCTCGGGATCGCTATGAAGTGGCCTCCGAAATCCAGCATCCGGATGCAGTCATGCTGCGTTCCTTTGATCTGCATGGTGTAGAGATTCCTGCCACCTTGAAGGCAGTGGGGAGAGCCGGCGCGGGCGTCAACAATATTCCTGTCGCCGAATACACCCAGCGCGGGATTCCGGTGTTCAATGCGCCGGGCGCCAACGCGAACGCTGTCAAGGAGCTGGTGATTGCCGGGATGCTGCTCGCCGCCCGTAAGATCTGTCCTGCCTGGCATTACGCCCAGACACTGGAGGGTGATAACGCGGCGATCCACTCTCAAGTGGAGAAAGGCAAGAAGCAGTTTGCCGGTTTTGAACTGGCCGGAAAAACCCTGGCAGTGCTGGGTCTCGGCGCGATTGGTGTCAAGGTTGCCAATGCCGCGATCGATCTAGGCATGGACGTTGTTGGATTCGATCCTCAGCTGACGGTCGAAAGTGCCTGGCAATTATCTTCCCAAGCCAAGCGCGCCGGCAGCACTGATGATCTGATCAGCAAGGCGGATCTGGTGACCTTGCATGTGCCACTGAATGACCATACCCGCCACGTTATCGATGCGGCGCGTCTGGACTTCATGAAGAGGGGCGCCATTCTGTTGAATTTTTCTCGTGAAAAAGTCGTGGATGAACAGGCTGTCCTGGCAGCACTCGAGTCCGGTCAGATCAGTGCCTATGTGTGCGATTTTCCCAGCCGCAAGCTGTTGGGGCATGCCGGAGTGATTGCCCTGCCGCACCTTGGTGCATCAACGGCCGAGGCGGAGGACAATTGTGCCATCATGGTGGCCGATCAGCTGCGGGATTATCTGGAGAATGGAAATATCCGCAACTCGGTCAATTTGCCCGAAGTGGTCGTCCCCAGAACCGAGGGCGTTCGTCTAAGTATCGTCAATCAGAATGTGCCGAATATGGTGGGGCAGGTATCCAGCGCCTTGGCCGAGGCCAACCTGAATATCCTTGACCTCATCAATAAGTCGAGGGGCGATGTGGCCTATACCTTGGTCGACCTGAATTCGGCTGTTCCTGAAGACACCCTGAACCGCATTCGCGGAATCGAGGGTGTGCTGTTTGCTCGCGTCATCTGAAGCCTGAGCCGTGGCCACATCGGATAGTCAGACCCAACTTGCCCATATCCGTCGGGAAATCGACGAAATCGATGACCAGTTGCTGATCCTGCTGAACCGCAGGGCCACTTGCGCTCAGACGGTCGCGGAAATCAAGATTGCGGCCGGTGAGGTGGACTGTTTTCACCGCCCCGAGCGGGAAGTGGAAGTCCTCCGGCGGATGATGGACAAGAACCCGGGGCCCCTGAGTCGCGAAACCATAGGCCGCTTCTATCGGGAGCTGATGTCGGAATGCCTGGCGCTGGAAAAGCCGCTGGGCGTTGCTTTCCTGGGGCCTGAAGGGACGTTTACCCAGCAGGCGGCTTATCGGCATTTCGGTCATGCCATTTGCGCCACACCCTTTCCTTCGATCGATGAGATCTTCCGCGCCGTGGAGAGCGGTGCCTGCCAGTATGGCGTGGTTCCCGTGGAAAACTCTACTGAGGGTGTGATCACCCATACGCTTGACAGCTTTCTGCATTCCTTCCTGTTCATTGCCGGTGAAGTGAGTCTTAGGATTCATCACAATCTGATGTCTACGGGCCACCGACTGGAAGACATCCGCGAGATTTTTTCCCATCAGCAGTCACTGGCTCAATGCCGGGAATGGCTGGACCGCTTTCTCCCCGGGGTTACCCGCACCTCCGTCAGCAGTAATGCCGAAGCCGCTCGTCGGGCGGCAAACACGCCGAATTCAGCCGCCATTGCGGGCGAAGTCGCGGCTGAGCTCTATGGTGTGCAGATTCTTGAGCGCAATATCGAGGATGAGCCGGACAATACCACCCGGTTCCTGGTGATCGGCCGGAATCCGGTGGGTCCGACCGGTGGCGACAAGACCTCGTTGATCCTGGCGATACAGAATGATCCCGGCGCGCTCTATGGCGTGCTTGAGCCATTTGCGCGGCATGGCATCAGCATGAGCAAGATCGAGTCGCGCCCCTCACGCCGTGCCGCTTGGGACTACGTATTTTTTGTCGATGTCGAGGGTCACCGTGATGATGCATCGGTCGCCGCGGCGCTGGCCGAACTGGAGCGTCACGTCACAATGCTGAAAATCCTCGGTTCTTATCCACGGGCTCTCTCCTGAACGCTATAGTCACATCTATGAAGCCAATCGATCTAGCGGTTCCCGGCGTGCAGGGATTGACGCCATATATCCCGGGCAAGCCGATTGGCGAGCTTGAGCGTGAATGGGGCATCAGCCATATCGTCAAGCTGGCGTCCAATGAAAATCCCTTGGGTCCCAGCCCACTGGCCCTTAAGGCGGCTGCGCGGGTTTTGCCAGAGCTGCATCTTTATCCCGATGGTGGTGGTTTTGAATTGAAGGCTGCGCTGGCCAGAAAATTGGGCGTGGCTGCCGATCAAATCACCCTCGGTAACGGTTCAAATGACGTGCTCGAATTGGTGGCGCGGGCATTTCTTTCGCCGGAGGTTTCTGCCGTTTTTTCGGAGCATGCCTTTGCGGTTTATCCCATCGTGACTCAGGCAGCGGGCGCCAAAGCCATCATTTCTCCTGCCCATGATGGTTCCAGGGGGCCACAATTCGGCCACGATCTGAAGGCCATGGCCGAAGCTGTGGGCCTAGATACGCGAGTCGTTTTTATCGCCAATCCTAACAACCCGACCGGAACCTATCTGGGGCGGGAAGAACTCGGCGCGTTTCTGCGCGGGCTGCCTGACCATGTCATCGCAGTGCTGGATGAGGCCTACTTTGAGTATGTGAGCGAATCGGATTACCCGGATGCGCTGGCGTGGTTGTCCGAGTTTCCCAATCTGGTGGTGACGCGCACTTTTTCCAAAGCTTATGGACTTGCGGGATTGCGCGTCGGTTATGCGATATCCAGTCCGGCCATTGCCGATCTGCTGAATCGGGTGCGTCAGCCATTCAACGTCAATATCCCGGCGCTGGAAGCGGCCCGGGCGGCGCTCTATGACGACGAACATCTGGCCAAAACGGTACGTTTGAACGATGCGGGTCTGGCTTGGCTGATGGATGAACTGGCGAGCCGGCATCTCAAGGTCATCCCCTCGGTCGGTAACTTCATCACCTTTGACGTAGGCCAACCCGCCGGACGCGTTTACGAAGCCTTGCTGAGAGAGGGCGTGATTGTGCGTCCGATTGCCAATTATGGATTGCCTAACCATTTGCGTGTCACCGTAGGTACCGAAGAGGAAAACTGCATTTTTCTCGCTGCACTGGATCGGGTCCGCACTGCATGATCCAACGCCTGTGCCTGATTGGAGTCGGGCTGATCGGCGGATCACTGTCGCTCGCCTTGCAGCAAAAAGGCCAGGTGGGGGAGGTGGTCGGGGTCGACCCTAACCGGGCCAATCTTGAAACCGCCCAGCAGCTGGGCATTATTGACCGGTTTTGCTCCGATCCTGTGGCGGGAGTGGAGGGTGCTGACTGGGTGGTGATCGCAACCCCTGTGGGTGCGATCCCCGCTATTTTTTCGACCCTGAAGTTTGTTTGGCGGGACGACGCCGTTTATACAGATACCGGGAGCACCAAGGCGGATGTGGTTGAGGCGGCCAGGCGAGTCTTCGGCGATGTGCCGGGAAATTTTGTGCCGGGCCACCCGATTGCCGGGGCGGAGAGTTCTGGGGCGAGTGCCGCCAACGCGGCATTGTTCGAACACAAGCGGGTGATCCTCTCCCCCCTGGCAAAAACTCGTCCTGATAAGGCGGATCAGGTCGAAATGCTTTGGCAAACCGTAGGGGGCAGGGTGTCTCGCATGGACTATAGACACCATGACGAGGTGTTTGCAGCGACCAGCCATCTGCCGCATGTGCTTGCTTTCGTGTTGACGGAAATGCTCGGACGCAAGGACGAACAGCAGGAGATTTTTCAGTATGCGGCCGGAGGCTTTCGGGATTTTACCCGCATCGCCTCCAGCGACCCGAGGATGTGGCTGGACATCTGCCTGGCGAATCGCCGTGAGATTGTGCCCCTCATCGAAGAATACCGGGAGGCGCTCGGCCAGACCGCCGAGATCATCGCCCATGGTGAAGCCGACAAACTGCTGGCCTTCTTTACCGGGGCCAGAGCGGCTAGACAACGTTTTCTGGATCAATTGGAAAAATAATCATGCATCACAACAAGGTTACGTTCCGGGTGCAGCCGGGTGGAACGCTCAAAGGCGAAGCAAGGGTTCCGGGCGATAAATCCGTTTCGCATCGTTCCATCATGCTGGGGTCCATCGCCGAAGGAATAACCCACGTGACCGGATTTCTCGATGGCGAGGATTGCCTGTCAACCATGAAATCGTTTCAGGCGATGGGCGTCTCGATTGAGGGGCCGGTCGATGGACGCGTCACTATTCATGGGGTCGGTCTGCACGGACTGAAAACGCCGACTCAGGACCTATATCTGGGAAATTCCGGCACCTCCATGCGACTGCTTTCGGGATTGCTGTCGGGCCAGCCCTTCGATTCAGTCCTGACCGGTGATCCCTCGCTCTCCAAGCGCCCGATGAAGCGGGTCACCGATCCGCTCCTTACCATGGGTGCCCGGATTGATACCACCGAAAAGGGCACTTCACCCCTGCACATTCATGGGGGTTCCCAGCTCAAGGGAATGTACTACGACATGCCGGTCGCCAGTGCTCAGGTGAAGTCCTGCCTGCTGCTGGCTGGGCTGTATGCGGAAGGTACCACCTCCGTGCGGGAACCCGCTCCAACTCGAGACCATACCGAACGCATGCTGCAGGGCTTCGGCTATCCGGTGAAACGCGAGGGCGATACCGTTTCAGTAACCTCCGGCGGCAAGCTGACCGCCTGCGACATTGACGTACCCAGCGATATTTCCTCGGCCGCCTTCTTCATGGTGGGGGCTTCCGTTGCGGAAGGCGCCGATGTGGTACTCAAGCATGTTGGCATCAACCCGACCCGCACCGGTGTCATCGACATTCTGCGGCTGATGGGTGCGCGCATCGAGACTCTCAATGTTCGCGAGGCCGGTGGTGAGCCGGTGGCAGATATTCGTATTCGTTCGAGTCAGTTGAAGGGGATCGAGATTCCGGAAGAACTGGTGCCACTGGCCATTGATGAATTTCCAGTCCTGTTTGTCGCTGCCGCTTGCGCCGAAGGCGAAACCCGATTAACCGGAGCTGAAGAATTGCGAGTAAAGGAAAGCGATCGCATTCAGGTCATGGCGGATGGCCTTCACATCTTGGGTGTGGATGCCACGCCCACCCCGGACGGCATGGTCGTGAGCGGTGGGCCTATCTCGGGCGGTGAGGTTGAGTCCCATGGAGACCATCGCATAGCCATGGCATTCTCCATTGCAGCGCTCAGAGCCACCGGGCCGATCACCATCCATGATTGCGCTAACGTCAACACCTCGTTCCCGACCTTTGTGAGTCTGGCCCAGGATCTGGGCTTGTCGGTTGAATCTATTACAGACCTTGGGGCATGAGCGAAAAAATCCCCGTACTCACCATTGATGGCCCCAGTGGTTCAGGCAAGGGAACCGTCAGTCGGGCTGTAGCCAGAACCCTCGGCTGGCATTTTCTAGACAGTGGGGCGATTTATCGTTCCCTGGCGATTGCCGTGCTGCGGAACAACATTTCCATGAGTAGTGAAGCCGAGATTGTTCGCATGGCGGAAGACATGAACTTATCTTTCACTGCGGATGATCCTCCGCAGGTGCTCCTTAGCGGCGAGGATATTGCCGGTGAAATCGGCAGCGAGACCTGTGGTAACACAGCCTCTCGCATCGCCGCGAGTGGTCCTGTGAGGAAGGCGTTGCTGAACAAGCAGCGCGAGTTTCAGCGACTGCCTGGCTTGGTGGCAGACGGCCGTGACATGGGGACGGTGGTATTTGCGGATGCCAAACACAAGGTCTTTTTAACTGCGAGTGCCGAAGTCAGGGCGCTGAGAAGACTTAAGCAGTTGAAGGATAAGGGACTGGATGTTAATCTTGCTAGCTTGACTCGCGAAATCGAGGAACGTGACCGTCGTGATCGGGAAAGAGCCGAGGCTCCTCTGAAGGTTGCGAACGGTGCGTTGCTTGTTGATTCATCCAGTCTGAATATTCAACAGGTCATTGACCGCGTGCTCAACTACGTGGGGTCAGTGGCTTGATTCGTATGTCGAAGGGTTGCCAGTGATGACTGGCCTATTTTTAACTTAAACAGACATGTGGCCCCCTTCCGGGGTTGCGTGCATATAGAAGATTTTATGAGCGAGAGCTTTGCTGAACTGTTCGAACAGAGCCTGGCCCAGGCGGAAATGCGTCCGGGTAGCGTCATTCGTGGCACCGTGGTTGATATCGGTCCTGATGTCGTCGTGGTCAATGCCGGGCTGAAGTCCGAGGGCGTTGTCCCCAAGTGGCAATTCCTGGATGCTGATGGTCAGATCGAAGTGCAGGTCGGCGACACTGTCGAATGTACTCTCGAACTGTTGGAAGATGGTCTGGGAGCCACCCTGCTGTCTCGCGACAAGGCAAAGCGCCTCAAGGCCTGGACCGATCTGGAAGAAGCCCACGAAAAGAATGAAACCGTGGTTGGTCGCATGACCGGCAAGGTTCGCGGTGGTTTCACCGTCGCCATCGGTGCTCTGCGTGCCTTCCTGCCGGGCTCTCTGGTTGATGTGCGTCCGGTTCGCGACACCGCTTACCTGGAAGGTCGTGATCTGGAATTCAAGGTCATCAAGATCGATCAGAAGCGCAACAACGTGGTTCTGTCCCGCCGTGCCGTGGTCGAATCCGAATTCAGCGCCGAGAAGGAAGCTCTGCTCGAAAACCTGAAGGAAGGCGCCATTGTCATGGGTGTGGTCAAGAACCTCACCGATTACGGTGCTTTCATCGATTTGGGTGGTGTCGACGGTCTGCTGCACATCACCGACATGGCCTGGAAGCGGGTACGCCATCCGTCCGAGGCCGTTGAAATCGGTCAGGAAGTCCAGGTCAAGGTCCTCAAGTATGATCAGGAAAAGAACCGTGTTTCTCTGGGCCTCAAGCAGTTGGGCGAAGATCCCTGGATGAATATCGCGCGTCGTTACCCGGCGGGTACCCGTCTCTTCGGCAAGGTGAGCAACCTGACCGACTACGGCTGCTTTGTTGAGCTGGAAGAAGGCGTTGAAGGTCTGGTACATGTTTCCGAGATGGACTGGACCAACAAGAACATCAACCCGTCGAAACTGGTTCAGTTGGGTGATGAGTGCGAAGTCATGGTGCTCGACATCGACGAGGAGCGCCGCCGCATTTCTCTGGGCATGAAGCAGTGCCGCGCCAATCCCTGGGATGAATTTGCTGCCACCCATAACAAGGGGGACAAGATCAGCGGCATCATCAAGTCCATCACTGACTTTGGTGTCTTCATCGGTCTGGATGGCAACATCGATGGTCTGGTGCATCTGTCCGATATCTCCTGGAATGATGTCGGTGAAGAAGCCATTCGCAACTACAAAAAGGGTGACGAAGTTGAAACCGTCATTCTTGCAATTGATCCGGAGCGTGAACGTATTTCCCTGGGTATCAAGCAACTGGAGCATGATCCCTTCCAGAACTACCTGACCGCCCATGAAAAGGGTGATCTGGTCACCGGTGTGGTCAAGGAAGTCGATGCCAAGGGTGCCTTGATTACGCTGGCCGACAGCGTCGAAGGTTACCTGCGTGCCTCGGAAATCTCCCGCGACCGCGTTGAAGATGCCCGTACCCAGCTGAATGTGGGTGATCAGGTTGAAGCCAAGTTCATGGGCGTTGACAAGAAAATGAAGGCTATTACCCTGTCGATCAAGGCCAAGGATCAGGAAGAAGAAGTGAGTGCCATGAAGGGTTATACCCAACAGGCATCTTCTGCCATGCCGACCTTGGGTGACATCTTCAAGGAACAGATGGAAAACAAATAAGACTGCCATCTAGCAGGAGGGGCGCGTTCCCTCCTGATAACGGGGAAATCGCTTTGACCAAGTCTGATCTCATACAGATTCTGTCCGAACGCTATGAACAGATACCCGCTCGCAATGTGGAGTTGGCTGTGAAGGGGTTGGTTGATCACATGTCTGAGGTTCTTTCAGAAGGGCAAAGAATCGAAATCCGGGGGTTTGGAAGTTTCTCCACTCGCTACCGGGCCCCGCGTTTGGGCAGGAATCCAAAAACTGGAACCAAGGTTGAATTGGGCTCCCGATTTGTTCCTCATTTCAAACCAGGAAAGGATTTGCGTGACAAGGTCAACGAGGCTCAATGACAACGGGCTTGTCGTAATCACGCGGTTATCTTGGATGCATGAATCCTGAAGCCATACTGCTGAGTCAATTGATGAAGGGTATGGCTTTTTTCATGTTTTGTTGGCTGCTTCAGCAGCCCAGTTCGCGCCTGCATTCGCGGCGTTTCTAACTTCTCATGTCTCTCTGCAGTCCCGTGACGTTTCTGGCAGACAGGAGAGTATCATGCTGGCTCAGAGCCTGATTGCCCTGTTGCTTCCCGTGGCGGCCGCTTCGGGCTGGTATGCGGCGAGGAAGCACTACACTCGCAAATACCTCACTGATTTCGCCCATCCGTTGACTCGAGCCTATCGCACGGGCATCAACTACCTTCTCGACGAAAAGACCGACA
This sequence comes from Methylococcaceae bacterium, assembly GCA_044351045.1. GTDB lineage: Bacteria > Pseudomonadota > Gammaproteobacteria > Methylococcales > Methylococcaceae > UBA6136. The sequence continues at coordinate 27,605 of JBILGM010000039.1, forward strand.
AGGCCATTGCGGCTGTGGCGAGGATTTTGGAGCAGGATTCCGAGCCCCTAGAAACCCACATTGCGTTGGGCAGCCTCTTTCGCCGACGAGGAGAGGTTGACAAAGCTATCGAACTCCATAAAAAGCTGACACTGGAACCCGGCGTCTCCCAGAGCCAAAAGGACAAGGCCAATTACGAACTGGGAATGGATTATATGCGAGCAGGTTTGTTCGATCGGGCCGAATCGATTTTTGTTGCATTGACCGACACCAAGTCGCACGGGAGATATGCATCGCAGCATCTCCTGCAGATTTATCAGCAGCAGAGAGATTGGCATAAAGCTATCGAGACTGTCCAAACCCTACGTCGCTATGTCAAGCCCCGGCATGGCGAGACGGCTGCCTATTTCTATTGTGAAATGGCTGAAGAAGCCATGAGTCTTCATCGGTTAAAGGATGCCCGAGACTACCTTGCCTTTGCACTGGCCGACGATCCCTTATGTGTCAGGGCCAGTATTGCCAAGGGGAAACTTGAGCTCGGCAATGGCGAAGACAAGCAGGCACTGCATACTTTTACATCCGTCGAATCCCAAAACCCGGTTTTTTTGCCGGTCGTGTTGCCTATGATTCGTCAATGTTGGGACCGTCGGGGTAATGAACGTGAATTTATCGCCTATCTTGATTATCTCTACGAGGCGTTCGGAGTTGTTTCCGCAGCCGTAGAGCGTGCCGATCGGATGAGGCAAACCCTGGGTATCAGCGCTGCGCTGGATTATTTGCTGCCTATACTTGAAAACCGTCCAGATCCGATCGGTATCAGCAGAGCCTTGGCATTGTTGAGTGAAGATAGTCAGTATGCGTCGAGCAAAATAAGGAGACTCTGTGCGCTAATGCAGGAACTGGCTAGCGATCAGCATCAGTTTCAATGCAAACACTGCGGGTTCGGCGCCAAGGAACTTCATTGGCGTTGCCCATCTTGCCAGCACTGGGGTTCAATTATGCCCACCGGATACCTCTCGGTGACACCGGTTAATGAGGCAGAGGAAACCATGCCATAGCCTCTGAAAATCTGACCATCCTTACTCCCATCCCGTTTCTAACCACCGCAATAACCGACTGTATGACGAAACTGTTTATTCCCGCGCTGCTTCTTCTTTTTCTTCTTGGCTGTGCCGGCAATCAGTCATCCTCTCAGCAGCTCGCTGTCTGGGGTCGCATTGAAGGTGATGCCAGCGAAAAAAGGCTACTCAACGATATCTACGAGTGCAACATGGGGGCTGTCAACAAGGCCAAACGGGATGTGATTTTCTATGGTTTGGGCTATGGTAGCGAGACACTCAACGAGGAGTATCTTATTCCCTGTATGACCCATCTCAAGGGCTGGTATCTGATGGACAAACTGCCGTGGCCTGTGGAAACCAACATGACGGAATCAGAATACAAAAAAGCAAGGAAGCCCGCCACATATTGAGGTTCATCGGGATTCGAGTG
>JBILGM010000005.1:0-85697 GCA_044351045.1 Methylococcaceae bacterium
CAGCGAAAAATGGAATCGACCCATCAGGGATTGGAAAGCAGCCCTGAATCGATTTAGCATTGAATTCGAGGATCGACTCTACCCGAACTAATCGAAATCCCGTTTACACAAAAATTCGGACACCCTCGCGGAACTGAGCTTCCCCTCGTTTTTCGCGCAACAAGAGGGCTTCTTCAGGCGGCCTGATTTCCCCTATCCGCTGTCTCTGCCCAGCGGCGGAGATACTGGATCGGGGACTGGTAGCCCAGCGTAGAGTGTCTTCTTTTCCGGTTATAAAAAAACCTCAATGTACTCGAAAACTCTCCCTCGCATCCTTTGCTGATTCTCAGTCGACTCGCCATGGATCCGCTCATTCTTGAAGCGGCCGAACCAACTCTCCGTCGGGGCATTATCCCAGCAGTTTCCCTTGCGGCTCATGGAGCACTTCATGCCGTATTCCCGCAAAAGATCCTGGAACACCCCGGCGGCATACTGGCTGCCACGGTCCGAATGATGAATAAGGTCGGGAGCCGGTTGTCGACGGAACCAAGCCATGCGGAGGGCATCGATGACCAGATCAACCGTCATACTGGGCTGAATCGACCAGCCCACCACTTCCCGATTGAACAGATCCAGTACGATGGCCAGGCAGAGCCCGCCTTCGGTGGTCCACTGATAGGTGATGTCGGAGGTCTAAATCTGGTTTGGCGCGGACGGCTGAAATTGCCGATCCAGAAGATTCGGCGCCACGGGCAGCCCGTGACGAGAGTCCGTCGTCGCCTTATAACGACGCTTATGCCGGGCACGGGTACCGTTCTCCTGCATCACGCGTTCTACTCGGCCCTTGCTGACGGGAAAGCCACGGTCCCGCAGCTCCCTGATCACCCTCGGGCTGCCGTAAGCGCCCTTGTATTCGGCATGGATCGATCGATTCAGCGTGATCAATTGGGCCTCCGTCTGTCGCTGCCGGCTCGGGGTGCCCCCGCGCTGCCAGGCACGATAGCCGCTGGGGCTGACCATCAGGGCACGACACAATTCACCCACCCCATAAAACCCTTCATGCGCTTCAATCCAGGCGTACGTCATAGCGCATCTCTCGCGAAGCCTGGCCTGAGCAATGTCGAAGGGTACGCCGCCGCTTTTTTAAGATTTCAAGCGACCTCTGGGTCCGAATCCATTCGGCTTTCAAACGGGAGATCTCCATCCTCTCTGCGCTTCTGCGCTGACCGTCTCTGTGCCGGGCCCCTTAAGCGTGCCTTTTGAGGCCGCCTTCACTCAGTTCCTCAGGGTCTGTTCAACCAGGCCAAGCTCGCGGGCAGTCCCCGCAATCGACTGGCCCAGCTTTACCCTTGCAACGGCAAGTTCCCTGAACTCTTGGGTGTATGCCTGCTTTGGAATCTTCATCTCTCTTCTCCACTTCGATAACGGTCATCTTGCGTTACCCTTGGTGGGCGAATAATGAAGGGAACCTCACTCTCTCTCAATTGCAACAATCTGGAGCATTCAGTCGAGACTGGTTTCCGGTTTGGGATCGCGTAGCAGTAGGTTGGTCACGGCTTCGGCAGGTGGCAGATTTTGGTAGAGGATGCGGTAGGTCTGTTCGGTAATGGGCATGTCGATGCCATGCCGTTGTGCGAGCGTATGAACAATCTTTGCTGTGGGGATGCCCTCGATTTCCTGACCGATTTCAGCGGTCACTGACAGCCGATCGCGTCCTTGACCGATGCCGACGCCGAATCGGCGGTTGCGGGACTGATTGTCCGTGCAGGTCAGGATGAGATCGCCGACACCGGAAAGTCCCATCAATGTATCGGGTCGGCCGCCGAGCATCGTGCCCAGTCTCATCATCTCGGCCAGGCCGCGAGTGATGAGCGCCGCCCGGGCATTGGCGCCGTAACCAAGGCCATCGGCGACGCCTGCCGCAATGGCCAGGACATTCTTGATGGCGCCGCCCAGCTCCACACCGACGATGTCGGGGCTGGAGTAGGCGCGGAAGCGATCGTTATGCAGCAATCCGACCAGTTCGCGGGCAAAGTCAGTGTTTTCTGAGGCGACGGTCATGGCGGTCGGTTGTCCGGCGGCGACTTCGCCGGCAAAAGTGGGGCCAGAGAAAACAGCGGCGGGGATTGCGGGGCCGAGCACATTGCCAACGACGCGATGCAGGGGTTTTCCGGTTTCAAGCTCCAATCCCTTGGTGGCCCATGCAATGCGGGCCGTGGGCGAGGCATATGGCCTGAGTGCCTCCAGTTGATGACGAAAGGCATGGCTGGGGACAGCGACGAGCCAAAGCGATGAAAAACGCGCGGCGGTTGCGAGATCGGCCGTAGTTGTGAGGCTTTCCGGGAAAATCGCCTCGGGCAGATAGCGGCGGTTGCTGCGTTCTTTAGCCAGTGCAGCCATGTGGCTATCATGGTGCCCCCACAGCAGAACCTGCTGGCCATTGCGAGCCAGCAGGATGGCGAGGGCGGTGCCCCAGGAGCCGGCGCCGAAAACGGTTAGGTTAGCCATCCCGACGGATTTTTTGCTTCGACAACTTGATGGGTGACTCAGTGAGGCATTTGACCCGACTGGTGCGGTTGACTGACCTTAGTGGCTGGTCGTGGACTGGGGCGCTTGCTGCATCTGCTGGAGATGCTGGGCATAGAGTGCATCAAAATTGACGGGTGCCAAAAGCATGGGAGGGAATCCACCTTTGCCGACCAGATCGGAGATGGCTTCGCGGGCATAAGGGAAGAGCAGGTTGGGGCAGTAACTGCCGAGCAGATGGCCCATTTCTTCATTCTGGAAACCGCTGACGCTGAAGATGCCGGACTGGGTGATTTCAATCAGGTAGGCGGTTTTCTGGTCCAGCTTGACGGTGACGGTGACGGTCAGGCTGACTTCAAAAACGCCGTCCTGAATCTGCTGTGCGCTGCTCGACAAGTTGAACTCGACCTTGGGGTCTTCCCATGGCAGGGTAAAAATTTCAGGCGAATTAGGGGTTTCAAACGAGACGTCTTTGACGTAGACCTTCTGTATGTTGAAGAGTCTTTCGGTGGGGTTGGTGTTTTCTTCTGCCATGGTTTTGCGTTGTGGTTGGGATGGGGGCTCGGCCAATTTTTGCCGTGGACTAATTATTTACGTTTCTTGGTGATCGGCAGGTTCTGGTCCTTCCAGCCGAACATCCCGCCTTTCAGCTCATGTACCTGAGTGAAGCCCTGCGCGGTCAGCTTTTTTCCGGCCGCGGAGGAGCGGGTGCCCGACTGGCAGGTGATGATGATGGGCGCGGTCTTATGGGATTCCAACTCGGCGACACGCTCGTCCAGCTTCGCTAGCGGAATATTCCGGGCACCCTCAATGTGGCCCTCGGCGAATTCGTTCGGTTCGCGCACATCAACAATGAGGCTGCTGTCGTCGTTCATCAAGACGACGGCCTCGGTGGCGGAAAGCATTTTATGCTTGCGAAAGGCCGAGTCGATGAGGTCCTGGATCAGCAGGATGACAATGATGAACAGGCCGCTGGCCATGAGCCAGTGATTGCCAATGAATTCCAATAGCCGATCGGGTGTTACGTTCATGGTGCGTTTTAGTGGTGCGAAGTGCTGGTTGAATTGGGGTCGTGACAGAAAACCTCGCGCATGAGCGAGATGAGCTTGAGGGTGCGCTTGTCATCGACGTAATAGTACACGCGGTTCGATTCCTTTCGGCAGTCAAGAATGTCTTTTTCCCGCAAAACAGCCAGATGTTGCGAGATGTTGCTTTGCGTGGTGCCGCAGGCATCGACAATTTCCTGAACACTGGCTTCGCCATTGCCCAGGAGGCACAATATTTTCAGGCGCAATGGATGAGCCATGGCCTTAATTCTGCTGGCGGCTTGGGCGATGTCTTCGTCCCGGCTGATGAGCGGTGCATCCGTCATGGTGAGTATTGTGCTCCTGATCCCAACTTTGCTTGGTTCCCGGGTTGTCGTGACACACGACGGGCGAAGGAAAAACAGCTAAAATTATTGCTTCTTGCGTGATGAAGTTTCACGCGGTTGCTCGAATTTTTTAGCCCACTGCTTTAGTTCAAATTGAACTCAGCCGGAGATTATACGTTGAACTCGCATCGCCCTAAACCTGTTGTTCTCATCATTCTGGATGGTTTCGGTTACAACGAATCCACCCAACACAATGCCATCGCGGCGGCCAACACTCCGACCTGGACGGGATTGTGGGATTCCTGCCCGCATACCCTGCTGCATTGCGCCGGGGAAACGGTGGGTTTGCCGGATGACCAGATGGGCAATTCCGAAGTTGGTCATTTGCATCTGGGAGCGGGCCGCCTCATCAATCAAGATTACACGGCGGTCAACAAGGCCATCCGCGATGGTTCATTCTTCTCGAATCCGGCGCTGACTGCGGCGGTGGAAAAGGCGAAGTCCAATGGGAAGGCGCTGCATATATTTGGTCTGCTTTCGCCCGGTGGCGTGCATAGCCATGACCACCAGATTCAGGCCATGGCCGAGCTGGCGGTGCGTCAGGGCCTGAACAAGGTTTACATGCATGCGTTCCTGGATGGTCGTGATACGCCGCCCCAGAGCGCGGGGGCGTCCATCCAGGCACTTGAAGCCAAGTTTGCTGAGCTGGGAGCGGGAAGGATTGCCTCTCTGGCCGGGCGCTTCTTCGCAATGGATAGAGACAATCGCTGGGATCGTGTCGAAAAGGCTTATCAGTTGATTGTCGAAGGGGAAGGCGAGTTTACTGCGCCTGCAGCCATGACCGGTCTGGAACAGGCCTATGCGCGTGGCGAGACCGACGAGTTTGTGCAGACCACGCTGATCGTGCCGGAGGGGCAGCAACCGGTTCACCTCGAGGATGGCGACGTGGTGGTGTTCATGAACTTCCGCTCCGACCGGGCTCGTGAAATCACCAAGGCCATTAATGACGCCGATTTCACTGGGTTCCCCCGTAATGTGGTGCGCAAGCTGGGCGCTTACGTCACCCTGACCGAATATCATCAGGACTTCACCTATCCCATTGCCTTCCCGCCAACATCAATCACCCAGACCCTGGGTGAGGTGCTCTCAGAGAAGGGGCTGAAGCAGCTGCGTTTGGCGGAGACCGAAAAGTATGCGCATGTCACTTTCTTCTTCAATGGTGGCAAGGAAGATCCTTTCGAGGGCGAATCCCGCATCCTGATTCCGTCGCCCAATGTGAAGACCTACGATATGCAGCCGGAAATGAGCGCCAGGGAAGTCACCGACGAGATGGTCAAGGCCATTGAGGGTGGGGAGTTCGACGTCATCATCTGCAATTATGCCAATGGCGACATGGTTGGCCACACGGGTGTGATGGAGGCCGCGATCAAGGCGGTAGAAACGCTGGACGAGTCTTTGACAAGGATTGTGACGGCACTGGACAAGATCGGCGGCGAGTTGCTGATCACCGCCGACCATGGCAACGTCGAACAGATGGTCGACCCCGAAACCGGTGTGGCGCTGACGCAGCATACAACATTCCAGGTTCCGCTGGTCTATAAAGGCCGTGCAGGTAAAAAACTGCTGGAGGGCGGAAACCTCGCCGATATTGCACCCACCATGCTGGACATGTTGGGGATCGATAAGCCAGCGGTCATGACGGGCAGATCTCTCCTCAATTGAGGTATTCCCCATTCTTGTTCTTCGGGCCCTTGGGGTTTTCCTATGGCCTGTTGATTTTGATGGTGGCCTGGGCGGGGGGTGCGCTCTCTGCCTCGCCGCTGAGCGAGGTCAGGGAGCAAATTCAGTCCACCCGAAAAACCCAGGAAGCCTTGCAGGCGGTCAGGGATGGTCTGAACCGGCAATTGTCCGAACTGGAGTTGAAGCAGGCGGAATTAGCCAGTTCCGTCAGTGTATTGGATGCCCAATCACGCGTTCGAGAGAAGCGTATTCGTGAACTCAAGGCGCAACGGGACAAGTTGCAGGATGAGGTCAGACAGCAACAGAGACAGCTGGCGGGTCAACTCAGGAGTGCCCACATCGTTGGTCGCAAGGACTGGCTGAAGCTTTTGCTGAATCAGGAAGATCCGTCTCACTTTGCCCGTGTGCTAGCCTATTACGGTTATTTGAATCAGGCGCGAACTGACCTGATTCAGGATTGGCAGGGCGCTTTGGTCAAAGTCCATGATACTGAGGCGGAGCTGGCGGGTGAAACGGCACAACATGCCGAGGTTCGACAGCATAGTCAGCAGGAACGGGCGGCCTTGAAACAAGCGACATCGGCGCGGCGGCAGTTGCTGAGCGGTTGGGACAGGGAGCTGAAGGAGCAGGCTGCCGTTCTGGTCCAACTAAAAGAGGATGAGGCCCGATTGACCGGGCTGTTACAGTCCTTGACCACGCATGAAGACGATGAACATGCTGCGGTTAACGATGAGCCCCCTTCAGCCGATCAGCCGACCCAGACTTCCAGACGAAAAAGGCAGTGCCCGCCCGCCGGGGTGGTTCTGGCTAAATATGGCAGCCCCCGGATGAGCGGTCGGTGGGATGGTTTGTTGATACAGGGTAAAGAGGGCGCTCCGGTCAGGGCTGTCGCTGAAGGCAAGGTGGTATTTGCCGACTGGTTCCGCGGTTATGGCCTGATGCTGATTGTCGACCATGGTCACGAAGTGATGACGCTCTACGCTTTCAACCAGACTCTGTTCAAGCATAAGGATGACAGTGTCCATGAAGGTGATTTGATTGCTGCCGTGGGTGCAAGCGGGGGCCGGGAAAAGCCAGGGTTGTATTTTGGCGTTCGGCGCCAAGGGCAGGCTGTCGACCCTCAGGCGTGGTGTTCTGAGCAGGGCTGATGGCGCTGAATTGACGAGTTTCATTTTTTCAAGAGATCGATATGTTGCGACAGAATAAACTGCGGGTTGTGTTGGTCGGTTCATTGTTCGGGCTTTCCGTGGGCGGCATCGGGCCGGCCATGGCTGATAAGGCGGAGGCGAAGTCCGAGAATCCGGCGAATCAAGGGCAGCTCCCTTTTGAAAGCCTGAAGACGCTATCGGAGGTGTATGGCCGCATCAAGCAGGACTATGTCGAACCGGTCAAGGATGAAAAGCTACTGGAGGACGCCATTCGCGGCATGTTGACTGGCCTCGATCCCCACTCTGCCTACCTGGACAAGGAACAGTATGACGAGCTTAAAGTTGGTACCACCGGGCAATTTGGGGGTCTGGGTATCGAGGTCGGCATGGAAAATGGCTTCGTCAAGGTGATCTCGCCCATCGATGACACACCCGCCCAAAAGGCCGGGGTGAAGGCGGGTGATCTGATTATCCGGCTGGATGACAAGCCCGTGAAAGGGATGAGCCTGAATGATGCCGTCAAGATCATGCGGGGTGAGCCTGGTAGTCCCATTGTGCTGACGATCGTTCGGGAAGGTGCTGAGCAACCCATCAAGCTGAAGCTTGTTCGCGACATTATCAAGGTCAAAAGCGTCAAAAGCCGTGTGCTCGAAGAGGGCTACGGTTATGTAAGACTTTCAAGCTTTCAGGCCAAGACCGGCGAGAGCATGGTTGAAGCGATTGATGAGCTGAAAAAAAGCGGCAAGATCCAGGGTCTGGTGATTGATCTCCGCAATAATCCGGGCGGGGTGCTTAACGCTGCCGTGTCTGTCAGCGATGCCTTTCTTGATGATGGTCTGATTGTTTACACGGATGGTCGTGTAGAGGACGCGAAGATGAAATTCAGTGCTTCCTCGGGCGATATCCTGGACGGAGCCCCGATCGTCGTGCTCATCAATGCGGGATCGGCATCTGCATCGGAAATTGTGGCGGGCGCCCTGCAGGATCACAAACGCGCCGTCATCATGGGTGAAAAAACCTTTGGCAAGGGTTCAGTTCAGACCATCCTGCCGACCAGCAATGGTGCAGCGGTCAAACTGACTACCGCCCGTTACTACACGCCGTCCGGTCGTTCGATCCAGGCTGAGGGTATTTCCCCTGATGTGCAGATTTCGCGGTTGAAGTTGGAAGCCGCCGCACAGTCGGAATTTGGCCCGCTGAAAGAGGCGGATCTTGCCAATCACTTAGAAAATAACGATGCCGATGGCAAAAAGTCACCGGCAAAAACAACCGAGCCAGGCAAGGCTGATCCAGCCGGCAAGGAAGCACCCAAGACTAAGGAGGAAATCGAGGATGCGCTGGCGCTTCAAGACTATCCCTTGAACGAGGCGCTCAACCTGCTCAAAGGCATCAATATCGTCAACAAGCCGGGTCAGAAAAAGTAATCTTCCTCTAGCCAGAGGCCACAGGGAGGTGGCTTTTTGACTCAGCAAAGGGTGCCGGCGCGGGTCGTAAATCCCGTCGAGCAGCTACTCCGGACTCATTTCGTTGAAAGTGCCCTTGCGGATATTCCAGAGTCCCAGTTCGGGAATGCTAAACAGCATTCCGAATAATCCTTCTTTAAGCAATAATCCGTCGTCGGTAGGGGCGGTGATGAGTCCCGCAGAGGTGGTTGCCAGAGCATAGCCAAGATTGAGAGTCCCTAGCAAAGGGCGTGTCCAGAACGCGTGTTCCGTGAACATAAGGAATGCGCTGTCACCTTCGCGGGGTCTGTAGATGCTGGATGTGAGGGTATTGCTTTCTCGTAACCATAGCCTCCAGTCAATTTCTTGATGGCTCAGTTGAGTCATGCGCCGATTTCTTTGCGATGGCAGGGTCTCGGTGTCTATGACACGGTAATGCCGCCTGACCAGTTCAAAAAATCGGAAGGGGACAAAGCCCTGTTTCGTGCCCGGCTCCAGGTGTCCGCCCAGGGCTTGGGTTTCATTGCCGTTATCAAAGCTGGCATTAACCGTCCTGACCAATTCGGTCACGCAATTATGGGTGATCAGTTGATATTGGTAAGCCGTCTGCATTTGCTCCAGAAACTGCTTCGATTTTTCTGTAGCAGTAACTTGAGCGCGAAGCCGTTGCTGGTTTGTCATCGCATAGTTGGGGATCACGGCATGCCCAATCCCTTTGGGTGGTCCATCCGAATGACCAAGGTGTATAGGTCGGGCCTGCAACAGTCCAGCTTCCGACTCCTTCAACTCCGAAGCAGCGACCTCCAGTCGGTGATAAACCGATTCGTCGGGTTCCGGATGACGAAAACCCTCGGTAATCAGTTTACGAACGGTTTTTTTTAGTTGGTCGATTAATCTTCGCAAGGGTAATTTGTCCGCTTCGCTCAGTACCCGCTGATCGACCTCTGAGTGGTTTGGCAGGACGTCAAGCACCAGAAACTTCCCTTTGGTGAGACTGAGGCTGATGGCCTGATAACGGGCTAGCGAGAGTAATAAAGGAGATCCTGACCCGGGATAAGGGGAGAGCAAGGTTCGAGCAATGGCTTCTCTTAATTGATCGCGATAGCGCCTCAGCCAAATTCTGTTGGACTGCAATGAGTTTGCTGTGGTGGTAGGTGGGTCAATAGGGGCAGCCTCAATCAGGGCACCATCTCGCAGAGGCCAGCCCTGATCAATCACGATCAGGGCAAACCAGTGGGCGTAAAAATCCTCAAGCTGCTCGGAAAAGGTGGGGTGATAGATCGGATAGCGATCCGCCTCAAGGCCGGCGGCCTTGCCTGGTGGAGCGTAGATGAGGGTTTCAAGTCGACGTTGGAGGCGTAATCGCTCGGTTCGGATAAAACCGGGCTTATGGTCACTCTCGATGGCATCAGCAATGTCCTTCAAGTCGGACGCCTGGTGGGGCCTTCGGTCGAAAAATCCAATGCCGGGCATCTCGACGGGCTCAGCAGACTCGAGCGATGCCAGCAGAGAGACGTCTCGCTGTAACGCGGTCAGGTAAGCGACCTGTCGGTTCTGCGTCATGAAACGCAAACTCAGCTGGTCACGAATCCGCTGCAGATCTTCGGGGCGGAGTGCAACTCTAGCACTGTGAATATTTCGGTTGTCCACATCGTTGTAGACAAAGCGGAAGCGCTGCCAATTTTCGCGGGCGAGCCGGATATAACCCTCATCATTCTGGAAATGATAAACCGTGTCATCCAGTTTGACGGCGGTATGACCGCCGCTGGAGCCGCCGGTATTGGCGTCTATGTAGAGAAATTCGAGGGTTTCGTGGGGGTACTCCACCCCGGCAACGGGGTGGAGTACCGATAGCAGCGCCAGCGACGCGGTCAGTCGCCGCCAGCGATTCAGCCGGATCACATCAGTGCGAGTAACCGCTTTCGATATAGCTCAGGGCATTCTTGTTGGCGGTCAAGACATTGGTCAGGAAAGGCTGGCGGGTGATGCTTTCCTTGGCCACGCCGGCTCGCTTCAACCCTTTGCCGATACCGTAGAAGGTGGCCTTCTCCTGGGACCAGTTACTAATCTTGAACTGGCTTGCGGTTCGGACTAGTGCATTTGGAAAATCAAGCGCCGTCATCGATGAGCCGGATACCGAATAGGTCAGGTTGGCAACATCGTCGCGATAGGCTTTTTTCTCTTTGCTCAAGCCCGCAGCCTCGCTGGAGGCGGAAGAGCCGGAACTGGCAAAACTGCTGCCCGACGATTCAGAGCTCGATCCCACTGATTCAGAGATAGAGACGGAAGAGTCGGAAAATGAACAGGCTTGTAATAAGGCAAGTGCGATGGCGATAGTTCCGGACCGGGCTGCGAATCTAATCATGAGATTTCTTGAGATGTGTGTTAATGCAAACGTGCGGTGTCATCGCCTGCGATAAAGCGGTTCCGGCGAGTCGGCCGCCGATTGATAGGTGACACTGAACTCATTGAAGGCTCTCAGGCGGTCATCCAAACGGGTTTGGTCCGAAAACTCAAAGGCATTGACGCCGACACGGCTCAGAAAGAACATCTGATCGCGGAGGAAATCACCCCGCGCCCTGATTTCACCAGAATAGCCAAACCGGTCGCGCAGGAGGCGGGCCTGACTGAAGGCACGTCCATCCGTAAAAGATGCCATGTCAAGCACGACGAGCGAAAGGGAAGCCAGATCATCCGCCAGTGTCTCGACTGAATCAGCTGCATTCAGCCGCACGCCAACCTCGCCATCGCGAGCGGAGAGTTCAGTTTTATCCTTGAGCCAGCGTTCAAGGGAAAGCGTCACCGCGCCATTAGACGGCAAGGGCTCATCGGCAAGATGGAGCCATGAGGACGCTTCGGTCTGTCCATTTTTAATGATTGTCATAAACACGCTCCTGGAAAGGCTGAATGCCGATGCGGCGAACGGTCTCTAGGAAGCTCTCTTCATCTGAGCGAAGGTCGCGATATGTCAGGAAAATTCGCTCCATCACGCCGGGGACTTCCGATTTGGCCACGGAGGGTCCGAGCCTTTCGCCGAGGGAGGCCTCATTGCTGGAGGAACCACCCAGCGTAATCTGGTACCACTCCTCACCCTTTTTGTCGACCCCCAGTATCCCGATATGACCTACGGTATGGTGAGCACAACCATTCATGCAGCCAGAAATGTTGATGCGAATCTCGCCCAAGTCATAAAGATAATCGAGGTTATCGAAAAGAGCCTGAATGCTGTTGGCAACCGGAATCGAGGCGGCGTTGGCAAGCGAGCAGAAATCCAGGCCGGGGCAGGTAATCATATCCGTCGCCGTGCCAACATTTGGCGTTGCCAGGTCCAGCGCTTTGAGTTCATGCCACAGGCTGAAAAGGTCCGACTGCCGGACGTCGGCCATGACCAGATTCTGTGTATGCGTCACCCGGATTTCGCCGAAACTCAGTCGGTCCATTAGGTCTGCCACGGCATCGATCTGCTGGTCCGTCATGTCGCCGGGGGGCTTGCCATGGGGTTTGAGAGAGAGAAACACCGCCCGATAACCAGGCATCTTGTGCGCGACCGTGTTGTGGCGGAACCAGGCAGCAAATTCGGCGTTGATCTGTTTGTTCGCCTCTAGAGACGAATCTATCTCAGGGAGTTCCGCGTAAGGGTGCGGCCTGAAAAAAGCATTCACGCGCTCGATTTCCGCCTCATCAAGCAAGAGGGTATCGCGGATGGCAGCCCATTCTGCTTCGACCATTGCAGCGAATTTCTCGGCACCGGTTTCCTTGACCAGAATCTTGATGCGGGCTTTGTACTTGTTATCACGCCGTCCGTGGAGGTTGTAGACACGAAGGATGGCCTCAAGGTATGACAGTAGGTGTTGCTTCGCCAGGAAGGGACGGATAACGACGCCGATGATCGGAGTTCGCCCCAGTCCGCCGCCCACGAGTACCTCAAACCCGGTTTCGCCTTTTGAATTCTTGACCAATTGCAAGCCGATGTCGTGAACTTGCGTCGCGGCACGATCACGTTGCGCACCACTGACGGCGATCTTGAACTTGCGCGGAAGGAAGGCGAACTCTGGATGAAGGGTCGACCATTGGCGAATAATTTCGCAATAGGGACGCGGATCTTCCAGCTCATCCACGGCGATGCCCGCGAGGTGGTCGCTGGTGGTGTTGCGGATACAGTTGCCGCTGGTTTGAATGGCGTGCATTTGAACGGTGGCCAGGTCATCCAGGATATCCGGCACGTCCTCAAGTTTTGGCCAGTTGAACTGGATGTTCTGTCGTGTCGTGAAATGCCCATAGCCCTTGTCATATTTCCGCGCGATCTGTGCCAGCATCCGCATCTGCGCTGACGAGAGTAAGCCATAGGGCACAGCAATCCGGAGCATCGGGGCATGCCGCTGAATGTACAGCCCGTTCATCAGTCTGAGGGGGCGAAACTGATCCTCGGTAAGCTCGCCGGCGAGGAATCGTTGTGTTTGATCCCGGAACTGAGCAGCACGCTCGTTTACCAGGGTTTGGTCGTAATGATCGTATTGGTACATATGGGCAAGTTTTGCGGCCTGAAGCGGCCCACAGGAGAGGGGGGCAAATATACTACGAACTGTCTGTGTTCAAAAACACACATTGCTAATCAACTGCCATCGATTTGGTTTTCATTAGCCGATTTGAGGACTTTGTCATGAGGGTATCTATCCTGGCAACACTGTTTTTTCTTCCTCGTCGGGCCAAATCCCCTATAATGCCGGGTTGTTTTTACCCGAGTCCGGCTGCCCTCGGCGGCGCACTGGAATTTTCTGAACCATCGAAGAGGATCTAGCCTTGATACGCATATTCCTGCTGCTGACATCATTGTTGTTTTTGCCTGAAATTGCCTCCGCTGAGGAAGCGGCGAACCTCGGTCTTACCGGAACTCAACGTGGATTGTACTGTGTCCTGATCTTCATCATCTCTTACGCTTTCGTGATGACGGAGGAGTTTACCCACCTGCGCAAATCCAAACCTGTCATTCTTGCAGCTGGCATCATTTGGGCGCATGTCGCCTATATGGCTTCGTCCAGCGGTGTGCCGGCGGAACAAGTACACAAGGCGTTTGAGCATAACCTCAAGGAATACGCCGAACTGTTCCTGTTCCTGCTGGTTGCGATGACCTACATCAATGCCATGGCTGAGCGCAATGTCTTCGAAGCGTTGCGATCCTGGCTGGTGAGTCGCAAGTTCGACTACCGCAAGTTGTTCTGGATTACCGGCATCATCACCTTCTTTCTATCGTCCGTGGCAGACAATCTCACTTCAGCTTTGCTGGTCGGCGCGGTGGTCATGGCCGTGGGCGCCAACAGTCCGGCCTTTGTAGCACTCGGATTCGTCAATCTGGTCAGCGCGGCCAATGCGGGTGGCGCTTTCAGCCCGTTCGGCGACATCACCACGTTGATGGTCTGGCAGGCCGGTAAGGCCGAATTCTTCGACTTCTTCGAGCTCTTTGTTCCATCCGTTGTGAACTTTGCGGTTCCTGCCGCCATGATGCACTTCGCCATTCCCAACGAGACCCCCTCATTCCCGGAAGAGGCTCAGGTGGAAATGAAACCGGGCGCACTTGTGATCTGCGGGCTATTTGTACTGACTATTGCCACCGCTGTAAGCTTCAAGCAGTTTCTCCATCTACCTCCTTTCATGGGCATGATGGTTGGTCTGTCCTTCCTCATGTTGTACGGCTATCGTCTGCACCTCATCTATAGCAAGGACGAAGAGACGGACGAGGATTTTGACGTGTTCTCAAGCGTCCGCGATTCCGAGTGGGATACCCTGCTGTTCTTCTTCGGCGTGGTTTTCGCGGTCGGTGGTCTGGGTTATATCGGTTACCTTGAGTTGGCCTCGGTCGCCATGTATGACGGTCTAGGTGCTACCACGGCGAATATCCTTGTGGGTCTGCTTTCAGCCATTGTCGATAATATTCCAGTCATGTTTGCGGTGCTGAGCATGAATCCGGACATGGATCTTTATCAGTGGCTGCTGGTGACCCTGACAGCCGGCGTCGGCGGTACCTTGTTGTCTGTCGGTTCAGCAGCCGGTGTAGCCCTGATGGGTACCTCAAAAGGTATGTACACCTTTTTCAGTCATCTAAAATGGACTCCCGCTATCGCTGTCGGCTACGTGGCTTCTATCATCGTGCATTACTGGATTAATCACTAACCAGGCTCTGTCCGAGAAAAGGCGCCACCCCGGACGGGGTGGCGCCTTTTTTGTGTCCCTAGCATGGGCGCACACCTGTTTGTGTATGTCTCCCTGCGAGCGCGTCAGAGCGAACAAAGTGAGGCGTAACGGCGAGATGCTGACCGATCGTAGGAAGGAAGCCTGGAGCATATCGCGAGCGGATGAAGAAGAACTGCCTGGAAGCTGTTGCCGAGCAGGGTGAGTGGGCCAGAGACCACAAGGCTCTTATGACGAAGGCGGGTGTGGAGCAATACCGACCGACTAAGCTCAAAAACAAAGGTCAGCCGCAAAGTGGCGAGACCGGGATTTTTTGAAGCCCCCCCAGAGGGGCCAAGGCCGGGCGGTCTGCCGGAGGCTGGCGTCTAACGCCATCCGGAGGCAAACGGCAAGGAATCCGGAGTTGTCGCTGAACGGGTGACGGGAAAGGGTCGGGCGCCGAAGGCTTAACCGTTCCGCAAAATGCGGTCGTGCGGTGTCGGGAACGCCGTAGACATATGACATAGCATTTCGTCGGACTCGCTCAGATCGTCGATCGTTTGGTCGGCAGGCTGTATGACTCAATCTGAATGGAAACGCTGCTCCCAAGCGTCGAGCAGTAGGGCGACGAGCATATCGCTGAGCACATTTACGGCCGAGCGCAGGCGGGCAAGAATCCAGTCCACTGGGGCGATGAGCGGAATGGCGGCCGCGACGACGGTCTCGGGAAGGCCGGCAGCGCCCAGAACGAGGGGTAGCACGATCAGTCCTGCTTCCGGGACGCCGGCAATGCCGATGCCGGCCATAAATGCCGCGAAGACAATGACTATTTGTTGACCGGCGTCGAGATCTAAGCCGATGGCCTGGGCCAGAAACAGAGCAGTCATCGCTTCGTAAAGCGTGACGCCGTCATTGTTGAGGTTGGTGCCCGCACAAACCGCCAGCTTGGCAGAATTGTCGCCCACGCCCATCCGCTTAAGACACTGCAAGGTGATAGGGACGGTGGCGAGACTGCTGTTTGTGGACATGCCGGAGAGCACCGCATCGGCACCGCTGCGGAGATACTTCCTCGGTGATATGCCGGCAGCGAATAGTGCGATGAGCGGGTAGTAAATCAGACCGTGTAGGCAAAGGCCGAGTGCAATGATGCCGACATAGCCGGCCAGGTCACCGAAGATGCCCAGCCCGGATTTGCCCACGGCCTGAGCCACGAGGCACAGCACGGCGAGCGGGACAATCTTGACCACCCAACCGAGAACTCTAACCAGCATCTGGTAGATGGCCGAAATGGAATGTTCTAGTGGGCTCAGTTGCACTAGGTCATGCTCGGGGGGATGGCGCTTGAGTGAACCGAGCGCAGCCCCAAACAGGATCGCCATCAAAACGATGGAGATCACGTTGTTGTTGAGTATGGGTTCCAGCAGGCTCTGGGGGATGAAGCCGCTCAAGTTGTGAAGCGGGTCGAGGGTGACGTTAGTCAAGGCGGGGGGGCTAGCTTGGTTCGGCGTATGCGCAATCAGTCTGTCGATATGACTGCGCCAGGCCAGACCAGGTTTGAACCCGTTCATCAGCGTTAGGCCGATGATGAACGCCATTGACACGTTCAAAAGGCAGATGGAAATTAGCCTCAGCCCGCTCCGCGGCGTGATGCGGGTTTGGAGAAACGCATCAAGAATGCTGAACAGGATCAGCGGGACGGCGAGGGCCTTAAGCAGGCGGATGATGAGCATACCGATCTGCCCGAGATCGGCATTTCTCATCCCAAGTAGGTAGGGCTCCGACCCGCCATAAAGCCCCAAGACTATGCCAATGAACAGGCCGACGAGAACTCTCACGGATAACGGCCAGCGCTTGGGGTGAAGTGGCATGCAGGGTGGCCTGAGTGAGGAAAAAGGGCAGCCCCCTTACCGTGGGCTGAAGGATATGGGCATGGAACTCAGGGAGGGGCTATGTCCCGTCATTGGGAGCGGAGGGCCCTGATGTTAGCCATATAGCTGACCCCGGAGAGGCATTTGCCTCCGGGGGTGTTCTACGATTGCCTTATGGGGGGATGGTCTGCGTTTGCTCAGTGCGCGCGGCGTTCATCCAACTCGCGGTGAAGGATTCTGAACTCCTCGCTCAATTTGTGTTCCGGGACAAAATGGATGAGTGGTCGCGACAGGCTGTGCGATTCACGTACTTTAACCGAGGTGGATAGCTTGGTATCCAGTACCGGATGACCTTGGGCAAGCAGTTCATCCACCAACTGTTGCGGAAGTTTGGCGCGGGTTTGAAATTGATTGACAACGACGCCTTCAATTTCGAGGTCAGGATTATGGTCTGCCCGGATTTCAGCCAGCGAGGAAAGCAGGTTGTAAAGGGCTTCGCGGGAGAAAGCATCGCAATCGAAAGGAATCAGGCAGCTTTTCGCCGCTATCAAAGCCGATCGGCTGTAAAAATTCAGGACCGGAGGCGTGTCAATGTAGATGCGTTCAAAATCCGTGAGGGTGTCGAGCGCTTCCCTCAGCTTGTAAATTTTGTAGCGGGATTCCAGTCGGGACTGCAATGGCTCCAGTTCGGGATGTGACGGCAATACATGGAGGTTGGGATAGGGTGATTCGTGAATGAGATCCCGTAGTCCGTCCTCCTGTCCTTTGCCGAATATATTAAGGCTCAGCGACTCCTTGAAGAAGTGGGCAAGCGTGGCATCTGGGTCTGGGACCTTGTCGCCCAATAAGTAGTGCGAGGAATTGCCCTGCACATCAAGATCAATCACCAGAGTTTTTTTCCCTTCCGAGGCGCCAATGGCGGCCAAATTACAGGCGATGGTGGACTTGCCCACGCCCCCTTTCTGATTAAATACCACCCTGCGCATTATTGGTTCCCCGTTAGGTCAGAATACGGAAGTATAAGCAAAAAACATGACCCACCCATAGTTGCTTAAGGCCGAGCTCTCCTGACGCCGCGATTTTTTCATGCTGAGCCGAAATGAAATAGAACTTCGTCAAGAAGGTGGCGCCTGGATGCAACCCGCACTTGATGAGGTGAGATTCCACAGGCATTTGCCTCCGCTTGCCTTGTCGATTTCGTCGAGTCGATGCTGATGGGCGAGGATTTCCTTCTCGGTGCAGCGAACCACCCGGAGTTGAGGCCTTGAGCTGGGCAACACGGGACCGCTTTGTGCTATCCCTCCGTCGGTGCTATTCAGTGAAGATTCTTCCAGCTCAAGCATAAGGGTGGTCTGGCCACCGGTCATGGAGAGGTAAACTTCCGCCAGGATCTCGGCGTCAAGCAGGGCTCCGTGCAGGTTTCGGTGCTTGTTGTCGATGCCGTAGCGTTTGCAGAGTGCGTCCAGGCTGTTGCGCTGCCCCGGGTGTTTTTTGCGGGCCATTAGCAAGGTGTCCAGTATCTCGCAGTAATCCGCTACGGTCTTGAAGTCTCCCAGGAGTTTCAGTTCGTGGTTGAGGAAGCTCACGTCGAAAGGCGCGTTGTGGATAACCAGTTCCGCTCCATCGATGAAACATAGAAAATCCTGCGCAATATCGTTGAAGTGGGGTTTGTCGGCCAGAAAGGCTGTGCTCAACCCGTGAACCTCGACGGCCCCGGCATCCACCTCCCGTTCCGGATTGAGGTAAACGTGAAAACGATTACCGGTGAGTTTGCGATCGAGCAGTTCGATGCAGCCGATTTCGATGATGCGATGGCCCAAAGTCGGGTCCAAGCCAGTGGTTTCGGTATCCAGAATGAGTTGCCGCATGGTTATCTTTTTGGGGTGGAAGCCAGCATTTCATCGATACCGTAGTTCGCCAGTTGATCGGCCCGTTCATTTTCGGGGTGACCGGCATGTCCTTTTACCCAGCACCACTCCACGGTATGCGGCGACTGAGCGGCCACTAAATGCCTCCAGAGGTCAGCGTTCTTCACCGGCGCATTGCTAGCTGTACGCCAGCCCTTGCGAACCCAATTGGGCAGCCATTCGGAAATTCCCTTCATCACGTAAATGGAGTCGGTGGTCACCACGGCCATACAGGGACGTTTGAGCGCCTCAAGGGCATTAATGGTAGCCAGTAACTCCATACGGTTATTAGTGGTGTCAGGATCGCTCCCATAAAGTTCAAGCTCCCGGTCTTTGTAGCGGAGCAGCGCGCCCCAACCACCGGGCCCTGGATTGCCGCGACAGGCGCCGTCCGTGAATATCTGCACGGATTCTGTCATTTCAGCTGCCGTCGTGAAGGTTCCGGTGTTTCCATCAGCGGACCCCTGACGAGTTGTGAGAAACGGGACCATTCGGGTTCGATAGGGATCAGGGTGTAGTTGCGCTTAATGGCCTTGATGGCATAAGCCAGAGATAGCTCTGACCTGAGCGACTGCCAGCGGTTTTCGGGGTTTTGCTGGCCCATGATGCGGAAGTTGACCAGTGACGGATCCATCTCGGCATCAAACTTAATCAGGCTTAGCCAGTCCAGCAAGTGATGCCCTGAGACCAGACGGGCTCTCCAGAAGGATCTGTTGTCATGCCACTGCAATAGCCGTCTTGGACTCCACGGATTGAGTCCAAGTATCAGGAGCCTCCCCTCGGGTTTCAGTACCCGTTCTACTTCGCGTAGGACCTGATGCCGGTCTGGAACGAATTCGAGCACATGAGGCAATACCACGGTATCAATGCTTTCCGTGCCAAAGGGCAGGGCCCCGGCGTTGGCCTGAACGAAAGTTGGGAAGCTGCGCGGCCCCTTTTTGTCGACGAGAACGTAATCACCAATGAAATCGGAGTCTATGTACCGGCTTTCAGATCCGAGTCGGCCAATCTGCAGGGTCTTTTGCCGGTAAGCGAGTTTCAGATTTGACTTCAGGTACGATGATTCAACCGCTTGCAGCGATTGTCCCATACTTGCCACGTGATACCATTTTAGAAAATCATGTCGCAAAAATGGGTCGGCTGGTCGTCTGGTTTTCATAAATCACTCGCCAACGCCAGGGCGGAACCGGCGGACATCCACAAGATTGTGAGGACAAAAAGCTGATGCAAGCGCAAAAATCCCTAGCAAGATGGGTTTGCTGTATTTCAATCGTCGTATCGATGATCGCGGGTTGTTCAAAGCACGAAGTCAAGAAGGGAGGAACTATACCCGATAGCACCCAAGCCCAGTCAACGGCGACTGCGCCAATCAAGAGGAAGTCTTCACGCGGTTCCAATTACGACACACTTTGGGATCGCCTTTTTGCTTTGTATGCCTTGCCCCCAGTGGATCATCCGGATATTGATCGCGAGCTAAGCTGGTTCGCCAATCATCCGGCTTATCTAGAACGTGCGCAGAACCGTGCAGAGCCCTTTCTCTACTCGATAGTCAAGCTGGTCGAAAAGAAAAATGTTCCGGGCGAAATCGCTTTGTTGCCGATCGTCGAGAGCGCCTTTCAGCCAAATGTCGTTTCTCCTGCCAAGGCAGCCGGAATTTGGCAGTTCATCCCCTCGACGGGGACCAATTACGGCTTGAAGCGCAACCATTCTTACGATGGTCGTCGTGATGTCTACGCATCAACGAAGGCAGCCATCAAGTATCTGAAAAAACTGCATGGTGACTTTGGTGACTGGCTGCTGGCAATTGCGGCCTACAACTGCGGCGAAGGTGCCGTGGGCCGGGCTATCAAACGCAACCAAGCAGCTGGGTTGCCGACTGATTTCTGGTCTCTGAATCTGCCCCAGGAAACTCGTGCCTATGTTCCAAAGTTGCTGGCGGTATCAAGACTGTTTGCGGACGCGGAAAAGTACGGCATCAGTCTGAAGGACTTGCCCAATATGGCGAAGTACAAGCCGGTTAAGGTCAGTAACCATCTCGATCTTGCTTTGGCAGCCGATGTTGCGGGGATCTCCCTGGACAAGCTATACGAGTTGAATCCAGGATTTAAGGGTCAGTTCGCTGATCTGGATGGAAGCTATCACCTGTACATTCCAGCCGAGAAGAAAGCTGCAGACTTTCGTCAGGAAGTGGAACGTTTATCAATACAGAGCCGCTCTTATCAGAGACCTTTTGCTGAATCCATGCCAGTCGAACCGGGCGCTTTTCAAACATTCAGGCGAGAATTTCAACGCAACCCACCGCCACCTCCCTCCAGATCAATGGGACGTTTCGTTCCGATGTCGGCAGCTCCGGATGCAAGTGAACAGCCGGTGGAAAGGGCTCGTCCGTTGCGGAGGAGTCAGGAAGTTGCGACAACGCCGGCGCCTCAGCCGGTGGCGTCTCGATCACCTGCGGCGCCGCAAAAGCGGACACCGCCGAATCCCGAGCCCGCGAAGTCAAAAAAAGGATCTTCAGAAGGCATGCAGGCCAGTACTGCCATTCAGAAAGTTCCCGTCGCCCCTGTGAAAAAATCCTCAGTCTATTCCGTTGAAAAGGGGGAGACTCTTTATGCGGTTGCTAGAAAATACTCCGTGGATGTCGCTCAGCTGGCAAAAATGAACAACATAGCCATGACAACTCAGGTACAGGCTGGACAAAAATTGGTGGTAACGGATGGGCAGGCCAGCAAAAAGTCATCTGGCGCCGGCATGACAAACAAGATTAGCGTGACGAACCCGGTCCCGGCGAAGCCTGCGAGCAGCAAGGCAAAATCGCAAAAGTCGGGTTCAAAGGCGGGATCTGCGGGCACTGCCAAGGTATCTGTTTCCGCCCGTTGATTGGTTTCAGCAGACACTCGAACATTCAGTTGCCTTCTATTCCAAGTTATCGGATTCCCCGGCAACTCTGCTGCTAACTACTTTTTGAATTATTTTCCAAACCCATGACCTTATGAATGCCGATAATCTGGTAAAGCTTGTTGTAAACACTCTGGATGATGGTAAAGGACGGGACATTACCGTAGTGGATGTGCGAGGCAAAACCAGCATCACCGATTTCATGGTGGTCGCTAGTGGTAACTCTGAGAGGCATGTGAAATCACTGGCAGGGCATGTGGCCGAGGAGGCCAAGAAGAATGAAGCTCAACCAATCGGGGTTGAGGGGGAGGATGTCGGCGAATGGGTCTTGGTCGATCTTGGCGAAGTCATCGTGCACGTGATGAAACCGCAAATCAGGGACTTCTATCAACTGGAAAAACTTTGGCGCGGCGAAACCGGCCCGGCGGATACGCTAACTCCCGTCCTGGTCCATTGAGTCTTGGAAGTCAAGGAAGGGTTATTCCAGAGTCATATAGACCAAGCAGTCCCGGGTAATACTTCTATCTGCCGGTGTTCTTAACCCCGAGGTCTTGATTCTCAAGAGGACGGTGGAATTACAGTGTGCCGCGATGGCCTCGCGCCGGAGCCAATCGTGCCATCCGTCTCTATGCCATTGGCGGCAGGCGACTAGCGCATGCGACCTTGAGCCCCATGGTTGGATTTTTTCGACACGGTCATTTTCTTGGGGGACGAGAGCATCAACCTCGAGGATATTCAGCTCCTGAGCAGCCCTGCGATGCTGGAAAATCGATTGGTGGATTGCGATGGCATGATCAGAGTGGAGCCAATATTCTGGTCATTCTTCAAGGGCATCAGGTCACGTTGAATCCTTCGCCGGATTTATTGCTGGCGGCTGGCGATCAAGTTTTGGCGGTGGCAACGTCTTAGCAACTGGGGACTCTGGCTAGTTTGCTTGCCGTACCGGCTTGAATGCCGTCATTTACCCTCGGTCGGTTTTTCGGCAAATCGATGGTCGGCGACCGGTTTTCCGCCAATCAGGTGTTCCTGAATGATCCGTTCCAGCACCTCGGGTGAGCAGGAGTGGTACCAGACACCCTCCGGATAGACCACGCAGATGGGCCCGTTCAGGCAAACCCTTAGACAGTTGGCTTTGGTCCGTGCGATCGTGCCTTGGCGTGCTAGGCCCAGTTCATCGAGACGTTTCTTCAGATAGTTCCAGGATTCAAGCCCTGCTTCAAGGCTTGAGCATTTGGGTTTTGATTGGTCGGCACAGAGGAAAATATGGCGCTCGATATCCTCGAGATGAAGCGCTCGGGCTACCTTATGTAAATCATCCAGCGAGTTGTGATCAGTCATGGCAAAGGTCATGCATCATAGGTTGGGAGATGTCCAGCGACTGCCTGGGGGGCGGGGATCTGCCGGAGGTCGCGATATAATCTTGCCTTTTTGCGCCTCATTCAATGACTGATTTATCTGCGGAACTCGAGCGGCGACGAACTTTCGCCATCATCTCCCACCCTGACGCCGGCAAAACTACGCTGACTGAAAAACTGTTGCTGTTCGGGGGTGCCATCCAGCTGGCGGGTTCCGTTAAGGGTCGCAAAGCCGCGCGTCATGCCACTTCCGACTGGATGGAAATGGAAAAGCAGCGCGGAATCTCCGTGACCACGTCCGTGATGCAGTTCGAGCATCGCGAGCGTATCTTCAACCTGCTGGATACCCCGGGCCACGAGGACTTTTCCGAGGACACCTATCGCACACTGACGGCCGTTGACTCCGCACTTATGGTGATCGATAGCGCCAAGGGCGTCGAAGAGCGGACGATCAAGCTCATGGAAGTCTGCCGCTTGCGCGATACGCCCATCCTGACTTTCGTCAACAAGCTCGATCGCGAGGGCCGGGAGCCCATCGAGCTGCTGGATGAAATCGAGCGCATTCTGAACATCCAGTGCGCCCCGATGACGTGGCCGATCGGCATGGGCAAGCGGTTCAAGGGCGTTTATCACCTCTACCGCAATGCGGTGCAGCTGTTCAGCCCGTCACATGGTGACCGCATCATCGAAGGCGAAATGATCGAAGGGCTGGACAATCCCCGCCTGAATGACATCCTCGGGGATCAGGCTGACGAATTACGAATGGAGATCGAGTTGGTACAGGGCGCCAGCCATACCTTCGATCATGCCGCTTACCTGGCCGGTAAACAGACCCCGGTATTTTTCGGTTCGGGCATCAACAATTTCGGGGTCGTAGAGCTGCTGGATGCCTTCGCCGAATACGCGCCGGGTCCCCAGGCGCGTCAGGCACGGGAGCGCAGCGTCGAGGCAGGGGAGGAGAAATTCACCGGCTTCGTTTTCAAGATCCAGGCTAATATGGACCCGGCTCATCGCGACCGAATTGCGTTTCTGCGAATCTGCTCAGGTAAATACACCAAGGGCCTGAAGATGCTCCACGTTCGCACCGGCAAACAAGTGCAGATCGCCAACGCGATCACCTTCCAGGCGGATAGCCGGGTCAATGTTGAGGATGCCTTTCCCGGGGACATCATCGGCCTGCATAACCATGGCACGATTCAGGTGGGCGATACCTTCACGCAGGGCGAAACCCTGAAATACGAGGGTGTTCCCTACTTTGCCCCGGAACTCTTCCGGCGAGTGGTGCTGAAGGATCCCTTGCGAGGCAAGGCCTTGCAGAAAGGTTTGCAACAGTTGACAGAGGAGGGGGCGACCCAGTTGTTCAAACCGCTTAAAAATAATGATTTGGTGTTGGGTGCCGTCGGCGTACTGCAGTTCGATGTGACTGCTTTCCGGCTGAAGTCCGAATACAATGTCGAATGTGTCTATGACGCTGTGCCGATCACCACCGCAAGGTGGGTCACCAGTGATGACCCGAAGAAATTGGAAGATTTCAAGCGGAAGGTATTCGATAGTCTCGCGGAGGATGGCAGCGGTTATCTGGTGTATCTGGCCACCAGTCGTGTCAATCTCGCCCTGACTCAGGAACGGTGGCCAGATATCCGGTTCAGCGCTACGCGGGAGCTGTAGATAAAATGAGGCCCAGCCTGCTTTGCGGGCCGGGCCTCATCTTGGTTGTTTGGTCGATAGACACAGCTCGGGCCATCAAGGGTTTGCCGGAGCGGCCGGCGTTGCGGGTACGGCGGATGTCCCTGGGACCGCTACTGCAGGTGCCGCTGGGGCCACTGCGGGAGCGGCCTTGGTGGGTGAAGCTGCCGCAGCGGGTGCAGGGCCTGCCGTTGTGCCACCTGAAAGACACTCGCTCATGAATTTCTTCCGATCCGCGCCTTTCATGCCCTTGGCGTCGGCGTTGCAGGTCTTCATCTTCTCCTGCTGAGGGGAGGCCGTCGTACTGGCAGCGTCGGTTGCTGGAGCCTTGGCGGAAAGGCATTCCTTCATGAAGCTTTTCCGTTCGGGACCTTTCAAGGATTTGGTTTTCGCATCGGCATTACAAGTTTTCATTTTTTCCTGTTGAGCCGTCAGCGCAAAGCTGGGGCCAGCCGTGAGAGCCATGACGGAAGCGATCAGGATCAGTGTCTTTTTCATGGATGAGCTCCTTGTGATTTTTAATGATCAAGCTTGCCGCAGACTTAGCGCTTAACGTTATTAAGTCAAGTGGACTAATCTCGGCATCCTCAGTCTAGCAATACTCGATGGGGTTTGGTGCTTGACGTTTAGTATTGGTTCAAGCTTCCTACATGGGCTCTGCCTCGTTCGTTTTCTGGGCTAAGTTCGGGCATGATCATGCATGTCGCCGTTTTCGCTGCTCTCATGCCTATCTGCGCTTACCTGGTTTTTTGGTAGGTTTGGTTTTTACCCTTCGAGGCTCAACACAGCCAAATCCGGGATCCCACTGTCGGGTAAATGAGGTCGAGTTGACCATGGTACACAAACACCATAGGTTACTTTTTGTGGCATTCTCCTCGGTACATTAGTCGAGGCTTCCCCCACCCATGCATCCATTACTCCCCTTTTTTTCGGGTATCCTCACGATGCTCAAAATTTGGATTATGGCTACTTACCGTAGCATCCAAGCGGAAGGTCTCGACTATCGTGCGACCAGTCTTGCCTACACCACATTGCTGACAATCGTGCCCGGCTTGGCGCTGATTTTTTCATTGCTGAAGACATTTGGCGTGAACAGGCACCTCGAACCTTTTCTGCTGCAACTGCTTGAGCCGCTCGGCGATAAAGCCGCCATGCTGACCGACCAGATACTCGATTTTGTAGGGCGAATCAATGTCGGTGTTTTGGGCTTTGTAGGTCTTTTCACTCTGATTTATGTCTCCGTTTCAATGCTGAGCAAAATTGAAACGGCTTTCAATCATATCTGGCGAGTGACCGAATCCCGCAGTTTGTTGCGGAGGGCAGGGGACTACATCAGTGTCATCATGTTGGGTCCGCTGCTGATGTTTTCTGCAATGGGTCTGACCGCTTCGATACCCGGAGCACAAACACTACACAAGCTGGGAACCCATGAGCCCTTCGCAACCTTGTTTTTTCTCGGCGGAAAGCTTTTATCACTTCTGTTTGTGGTGGCCGCATTTAGCTTTGTCTACCTCTACATACCCAATACCCGCGTTCCTTGGCGTGCTGCCGTGTTTGGCGGAGTTATCGGGGGCTTGACTTGGAAGCTGGGTGGAGTGTTCTTTGCCCACTTTGTCGCGACTTCGGCGAGTTACCACGCGATTTACTCGGGGCTGGCCATTGTCATCCTATTTCTCATCTGGCTGGATCTTTCCTGGTTGATCCTGCTTCTGGGGGGGCAGGCGGCAATGTATTTTCAGCACCCTTATTTTCTCAAGGGGCATGAGGGTTTTCAGGAGTTAGGAAGTCGTATTCGCGAGGGCCTCGGTCTATCCCTGATGACTCTGATTGCGCAGCGATTCATCAATAACCAGTCGCCCTGGTCGATTGATGCATTGGCCGAACATGCCTCCTTGCCCTGGGTGACGGTTCAGGAAGCGCTGGCCGTTCTGAGTCAGGGCGGTCTGATCGAAGAAACACATCGAGACGATGGGAGCTTCCTGCCCGCCAGGGATATCTCCGGCATCACCGTCACAGAGGTGCTGCAGGTCATGCGAGCTGGCAAGGAAAGGCAGGAGCATTTGCATGCCCAAGAGCGGTGTCTTTTGCCCGCAGTGGTCGCGGTAATGAACGAGTTGGAAAAGGATGTGCTAGATAGTCCATCGGCCAGCCTCTCGCTGCGCGAATTAGCGCTGAGATCCGACATGCCTCTGCGTTGTAGACGGGACTTGCCATCAGGGCAATGAACTACCTCACTAGGGCCGTGTCTTAAAGTACGGTTCTTCTTCTCCTTTTTGACCCGCCTTCTTCGGCGGGTCTTTTTTTCAGGGAGAGGTACTTTTCTTAAGGGTCATATGGTTCGGGATTGGGGACGGATGGGTTGCGGTTGCAAATAACCCAGTCTTTCTCTATAAGAATGGCGCAGAACGATCCCGAATCGATGAGTATCACTTTAAAGCCAAGAACAAACTTAGGAGGATAGTTGCATGTTCGAAATCAAGCGGGTGCTGGGGGCCTTGACCCTGGTTACTGTTTCACTCTCTGTCTCCGCCATCGAATGGCAGGCATTGCCCAGTAAGGCCCCGGAGCCGGCCAACAATCCTACGACGCCTGCCAAGGTTGAATTGGGAAAAATGCTCTATCACGATGTTCGTCTGTCATCCAATGGCGTACTTTCCTGCAATTCCTGTCACAATGTGATGAATGGTGGGGATGATAATCGCGCTGGCTCCATCGGAGTGCGCAATCAGGTAGGCGGCCGAAGTGCGCCGACCGTATGGAACTCTGCTTTCAATTCTGTGCAGTTCTGGGATGGTCGTGCCCCCAGCCTTGAGGAGCAGGCAAAAGGTCCAGTGACCAATCCATCCGAAATGGGGCTCAAAAGTTGGGATGAAGCAGTTTCCCGCCTTAAGGCTATGCCTGAATATACCAAGGCCTTTGCCGCTGCGTTTGGTGGGGAGTCCAGTGTGAGTGCAGATAATGCCGTCAAGGCCATCGCCGCCTACGAACGCACGCTCATCACCCCGAACAGCCCTTATGACAAGTATGTGAAGGGCGATCAGGCCGCACTGACCGAGCAGCAGGTGAAGGGTATGAACACCTTTGCCGAACTGGGTTGCGTGGGTTGTCACTCCGGTCCGGCTTTCAACGGACCACAGTTGCCGGAGGGAACGGGTTTCTACCAGAAATTCCCCGGCAACGAGAATGGCGTGCTGGAGGCCAAGTATGGTTTTTCCGCTGACCTCGGTCGTTATGAGGCCACTAAGAACGATGCCGACAAGCATTTGTTCAAGGTACCGACCCTGCGTAATGTGGCTTTGACTGCGCCCTATTTCCACAATGGAAAAGCACAGACCCTGGAAGAAGCCATCAAGGTCATGGGGACCTTGCAGTTGAATAAGGACCTCAGCCCGGAGCAGGTCTCCGATATTGCTGCCTTCCTCAACGGGTTGACCGGAGAGTTCCCTAAGATGGAGATGCCGCGCTTGCCGGCCTATGCCAACAAAGCGTTCCCCGCCGAATGATCCGGTAAGTCACTCACAACCAAAGACAAAGCCAGCCTTCGAGCTGGCTTTTTTTCTTGTGGTTACGTGCAGTAAAGCAATCGAATTTACTGAGTTTTGCTGAACTGAAATACGGGCAAGGCCATGATGCGCGCGTTGATCTCCTTTTTGAGCGCGACATATTCAGGACTGCCAATCGCCTTGAACCTCTGTGCAAATTCCCCGGAATTCATGCTCTCCGGAAGATCGTTCATGGCCGGGATGAACAGAGACTCATCAAATCCCTGACTCAGTCGTTCCTGGATACGAAAGGCCATTTCGGGAGATCGGACGGCATATTTCCCCAACAGTGCACCCGCCTCATCCGCCGCCAGGTCGATGAAGCTGAACCCACTGCCGTCATGGGTATCGTGCAGTTCCTTGGCCAGACCAATCATCTCCACCAGCGTGCCCTGGCCTGACATGGCCATCGCGGCCGCCCCCATGAAGTGTTTCGCCGTATCAACACGCCGATTGAGCAAGACGCTGCGACGAGGTGGCTGAGTCGAGGTGCCCAGTGCCATACTGAGGTCCTTGCCATTGGTGTATGCGCTCAAGACGAGTAGTGCCGCTCGGTTTTCCTCGACCGCTTGCTGGTTGGACATTGAACGCTCATACGCCATTGAAAATAGAGGCTTCATCAGGTGCCCGAGTCGCACAAACCGGCCGTGTGTGTCGGATTCAAGGACAGCTGCCAGCGTTTCCTGATAAACGATCATTCGTTTCCGATCGGCGACTTCCGTCAATAATCCGCCCATCTCGGCCAGAAACTCCCGATTCCATTTCAGAACGATCGTGACCCGCTCGTCAGCCACATGAACGTTCATGAGCATCTTTTCGAGGAATTGAGCATATCGGGTCAGCGGCGGAAGCTTCATGATGCCTTTAACAGCCCATCCAGCGAGGGGATAGTGAAGGCTGAGATTGCCAATCTTCAACTGCCTGATGATGGCCAGCTCGGGCTTATTCTCGGCAATCAGGTCAATATTCAAGAACAGTCCCGTAAGACGTTGGGGGAGGCGAATGCTGGCCTGCATGACCAATTGATCACCCTCGATAGCCACTCGTGTGAGGCCCTCGATGCGTTTGCGGGATAGCGCCAGATCGGCAGCCACTTTAAGGTCATCTGCTGTGAGTACGAACTTCTTCTCCCGGCCTGCCACCGCCTGACTCCGCAGCTTGCCCCGGATGGACTCTGTTTCATGGTGCCGGGCAGACGGAGGACTAGCTTCCAAACTGAGCAGGGGTTGCTCCTGCAGGATCAGGGCCATGAGCGCGAACGTCAGCAGTACGGTGGCGGCAAGGACCCGAGCCAGCCAGGGCCTCCAGATTCTGAGTCGATTACTCAAAAGACTTCCTGGTCGAAAAACCTATGGACAACGTCCAATGGATCAACTCTCCGCGGAAAAGGCTAAAACAATTCATTGGGCTGAACCGTCTGATTTACGTCGCGAGGGTGGCTTGCCTTTTTGGACTTTTTGCTACCCGCAGAATGCGAGCTAACAGGGGTCGATCAGTGCCCGACATAAACATTCCAAGTGTGAATTTGATCACAACCATCATGGCTCATCCCGATCACCTTTATCCAGGCTCTACCTTCCCTGATGGGCGAGGGCAGTGACGCCTCTACGGCCCATTCGCCGCTTCTTTTCGGGGTGACTTTGATGTCGACCGGTTGCAGATTGACTTTTACCTTGATGCTGTTTGAATCCGTGTTGTCCGATGCGCTGAATGAAAAGTGATCCAGACTCGATACCTGTGTATCAGGCCCCGGTGATTCAGCAAAAAAACGCGGATCCGTACATTGGGTGACCAGGCTCCCATGATGTCCTAGCGGCAAAGCGTGTATCGGAGTGACCGCCATGATAACCAATGGAAAAAGGCTATAGCTTAGGCATTTGCAGGGCATGATGATGGATCCTTAGATAAAAGGCTACTCGCAGGAAATCGATGGGCAAAAAAGTGATGAATGGAATATGCACGAGTCGAAGCCGGGTCTTTCGATCGAAGTTGCCGGGGCTCAGGTGCGTGGCGCGAGGTTCTGCGTATGCTAAAATCCATCCGTTTTTGGTCTAACGGCCAATCATCCCATTGCCTCTGGCTGCATGCTTCAAGCGTAAGTAAATGGCCCTCTCGGGAAAAGTTTTCGCTTTACAGGATAAAACAAAATGAAACTCGACCAATCGCTCGTGAAGGTCTTCAAATTCGTAACCTTCGTGTTCTTTACCTTCACTTCTCTGCTTTATTTTGGCGTTCTGTTGCTTTTGCCGCTGGATATTCTCTTCCAGGTGGTCAGAATCTTCCATGCCATTGGCTTGCCCACCATCATTTCAGCCGCAATCGGAATGGGTACTGTGGGTTATCTCGGCGTGGCGATCTCCAAAATGCCAGAATTCTGCGGATTGGTCATGGATATCGGTAAACAGCTGATTGCCTTTGGTCATGAGCAGATCAAGCGCTGGGATGCATTGATCGAGCAGCCGGGTGAGGAAACCGCCTGAGAGCGAGGGCCGCCGCGCCGACGCAAGTCTTGACCCACAGAACCCCGCCCGAGCGGGGTTTTTGTTAAGTTATGCATTCGAGCCGTTCGTAGGCTTTTTTTGATTCCAATAGATCATGATGAGCGGCCAGTGACTAGGCCAAGGTTTTCCAACGATGACGACTTATAACAAAGAGCAGTTACTGGCCGATTGGCAACAACGCGCGCTGGTGTTCGAGCAAGAGATCGGCAAAGCGGTCATCGGGCTTGATCAAGCCATCCGTCAGATCACCATTGGCACCTTTGCCCGGGGTCACATCATGCTCGAGGGCGATGTCGGTGTCGGCAAGACGACCTTGCTGCGAGCCGTGGCCAGGGCCCTGGGTGGGGCCTATGAGCGAATCGAAGGCACCATAGACCTGATGCCCGCCGACCTCATCTATCACACTTACATCAATGAGTCCGGTCGGCCCCAGGTCGATCCCGGCCCCATTCTCAAACATGGCGAACTGTTGTCCGTGTTCTTCTTCAACGAAGTTAACCGTGCCCGACCTCAGGTGCATTCGTTGCTCCTGCGCGTCATGGCCGAACGCAGTGTTACGGCGTTCAATCGTGAATACCACTTCCCCTACCTGCAGATTTTTGCCGACCGCAACCGGGTCGAACGTGAGGAAACCTTCGAGATACCTTCGGCCGCCCGGGATCGATTCCTCATGGAACTGAACATTGCAACGCCTAAGGATCAGGAACTGCAGAATGAACTCATGTTCAATCCGCGTTTCCATGACGTAGACCGGCTCATCGATACCGTGCGGGATGGCGTGCTCCCGTATCGGGAAATTGCCGATGTGGCCCCAGTCATACAGACCCAGATTCAGGCCAGCGAAGCACTGCAAGCCTATGCCCTTGATCTTTGGGCGGCGACATGCAAGCCCGCCGATTTTGGCATACAGATCGACGGCATCGACATGAATCAACTCATCCTTGCAGGTGCCAGTCCGCGCGGTGTCAGCATGATGATGCGAGCCGCGCGCGTTCATGCCTGGCTGCAAGGGCGGGGTCACATGATCCCCGAAGATCTGCAAAGCGTCTTCAAGGAAACCATCGCGCATCGGATTTTCTTTGCCCCGGTGTACGAATTGCGGCGCGAGTGGATCATCGACGAGCTGATGGATCGTCTGCTTCGCCACGTGGCCGCGCCTTGATCGAGGAATTTCATTACACCCTTCCCTGGCGGGCATCGAGCCCGCACCCCGGCGCGCATCCCAGCAATCAAAAAGGTGGTACCGAGGAATTCGCCGGGCTGGTCCCTTTTGTAGCCAATCCGAATCCGCGCCATCTGGATATCCGTGCCAGTCTGACCGATCCCTTTGGCCAGTTGGCTGTCCGTCGCTTTCGTCAACGCAGCCAAATAGCGGTCTGGGTGTTGGCCGATCTCTCGGCCTCCATGGCTTATCAGGGCAAGGCCAGCAAGCCGCAACGCCTTGCCCGGTTTTCGGCGGCGGCGGCCTGGTCAGCCTTTCGCCATGGCGATCGGTTTGGCTTCATCGGTGCGGACGAGCAGTTGCGGGAAGAGCTTTTCATACCCCTGCGGCTGCACAAGGGAGGTGTGCCGGGACTCTACGAAAACCTGCGCGACTTTCCTTATCAGGGGCAAAACATGACGGGCCTTTTGAACGCTGTAAAACACCTGGGCAAACAGCGGGCACTTGTTTTTCTGGTGTCAGATTTTCATTTTTCGCTGGAGCATCTTGACCGTTTGCTGGCAACCTTGAGTCGCCATGATGTGGTTCCCATCGTCCTCTGGGACAGCGCTGAATACGATGCCTTGCCGTCATGGGGTCTCGTGCTGCTCGAGGACCCGGAAACCGGTGAAAAAAGACGACTCTTCATGCGACCGCAGTTAAAGGAAAAATTCCGGGAGAGTTTCGCCGATCGCCGCGATGCCTTGACGCAGATTTTCCGTCAACGCGGGCGCTCGCCTTTCTTTATGTCGGATCATTTCAATGCCGATGCACTGACCCGCTATTTCCTTGGTGGACAGTAAAGGCCCTGACAACACAGCGCCATGGTAGCCATACAGATCAAGCACCTCAGCAAACGCTTCGGGGAAAACACCGTCCTTGATCGTATCGATTTGCAGATCGAAGCGGGCGAGATGTTTTTTCTCCTCGGGCCCAGCGGCTGCGGCAAGACGACCTTGCTGAGGCACATTGCCGGATTCTATCTGCCCGATGAAGGTTCGGTCTGGTTCGGCGAGCAGGAGGTAACTCGGGTGCCGCCGTACCTGCGGGGAACGGCCATGATGTTCCAGAGTTATGCCTTGTGGCCGCATCTGACCGTCGCCGAGAATGTTGCCTTCGGGCTGGAGGAACGTCGGTTACCGCGTCCGGATATTTCGGGGCGTGTAGCCGAAGCCCTCAATGTGGTCCAGCTGGGTGGCCTGGGCGAGCGGCGTATTCAGCAACTGTCCGGAGGCCAGCAACAACGCGTGGCGCTGGCCCGGGCCTTGGTGGTGCGACCTCATTGCCTGCTGCTGGACGAGCCGCTGTCGAATCTTGATGCGCAACTCCGTTTGGAAATGCGCAGCGAAATACGCCGTGTCTGCAAGGAGTTCGATCTGACCGCGGTGTATGTCACCCACGATCAGGAGGAGGCGCTGTCGATGGCTGACCGGCTTGCGGTCATGGTGGGGGGGAGGTTGGCACAGGTCGGCACGCCACAGGCCGTTTATCGTAATCCGGTCAGCCGCATGGTCGCCGGCTTCATCGGTGAAACCAACCTGTTTCGGGGGCAGGTGCTTGGGCCGGCCAACCGGAAGGATACTGTTGTGGTCCAGACGGAATCAGGACCCATGACCGCTCGCATTACGATTCCAGACTGGCGGCCCGGGGCCGGCGAGGCCATCTGGCTTTCGGTCCGACCGGAAGCCATCCAGCTGGAGTCCTCCAGTGCCCCCAACTCTTTTGCCGGTGAATTGATTGAAGCCGTCTATCTCGGCGCGTCGGCCCAATATCGGCTGCGTCTGGCGAGCGGTCAGATGCTTTGCATTGCCGAATCGAACCCCGCCGGGATGGTTCGCTCCGTTGGGCAAACCGCCGTCGCCTCGACCAGCTTGGATGACCTGATCGTGCTGCCGGAATAAACATAACTTCCGAATCTGTAGGGGATTTAGAGGAATGATCCATCCTCGCAATCCCACGCCCAGCAAGGGATTCATCATATTGGGACGTTGTAGCGGGTTGTGGTGTAGTGTTATGAAGGCTCTACATGAACCCTACAGATCACAGATCCCCATGAGAATCCGTCTCACCCTACAGCGCATTGCTGACCTGACCTGCTAACCGGGTAAGCCCCAGACCTTCCTCTGGGTTGACCAAGAGCGCCACCTTGCCGTTCGCGTAACACCTAGCGGTAAGAAGTCCTGCATCTTCGAGTGCTGGATGGGTGGCTGTGTGCGAATCACTATCGGGGACGTTTCCACATGGACCCTAGATAGAGGGCGTAACCCACTGATTTATATGAGTAGACCACCCTGAAAAAGGCCATTTTTTCGCTTTAACTGTCGTACTTCGGCGGCCCAAATCTGGCCATATTCGACGAGGGAAAGCAGACGCATCAAATTCAGGAAGCCTTGCCAGCCGCGGGGTTCAGGGCGAGAAAAAACCAACCCAAGAGTGGGTTGGTTTCTAGTGTTGGTGGGCCACATCGCCGCCAGTGTCGCCGGCCCCTCGTCGAGCATCTCTGGCGCAATGATCTTCAGCTCCATCGGCGCGATTTCTGGGCAACTTACCCCCCGTGCGGCATTACCACCCGGCGCTGTCAGGATGATGACCGAGAAATGCCTGCGAAAACGCCGCCTTGCTCTATCTTGGGCATTTTGAAAAGCCTGCCCGTAGCTGAGATAATGTAAGTTATCCACTTTGGTGTCGATGACCAAAATTGACTGAAATTGCACCATAGTGGTCAGTTGACGCACTTAAATAGGACGAATAGGCCCTTGGTCTTGGAAGCCTCACGTTGATTTAATAGGTCTCGAACCCCAGACATACTGCGTCCTGGAGGAAGGGTATGTAACTTCAAGTTGGCATATAAAATGCTTTAAACAAACCTCATTGGCGAAACGATTGCGTGATTTCTTGGCTTTTTGACCTAAGGTATGGGGCCGACTTATCCCCCTTAAAAAACAGTAGAATTTTCTATCTATGGAAAATCCCAGCAGTCCACTCGGCAAAGCCACCGGGCTTTATTCAACCGTTATTCAGTAGATTCAATAGCAAAGGTGTTGTATGATTAGTAGAAAGATACTTTTATTAATAATTAATTTATTATCCATTGTCATTTGTGATGTATTTAGTTCCAATGCGTTTGCACGGGAGAAAAGCCTGATACATATTCAGGTCTTATCTACGTTGGGACCTCAGGCATTTCTTTCTGGTTCGTCTGTAGTGCTGAGTGATAATGCTGGAAAAAAAATTGGTGCTGCAATATCAAACAGCAGAGGATCTGCAATATTTACTTTTTCAAAAAATAAATTATCGAAGCAACCACTTTATATAACAGTTAAAGGTGGAAAAGTGCTGGAGTATTCTGGGGAGACTATTGTGAGCAAGGAGCGATTTAAAGCGCGCTTGTTTGGGAAGATAGATAATTTGCCTCTTTCTGGCCATGTGATTAGTTATGTGGATCTTATATCCACGATAGCTTCACGGGCGAGTAGTGCTATTGGAAATAACCATAACGAAAAACTTGAGCATGTGAGAAACCGTTTTGGTTTGCCAAAATCTATGCATTCTAGTGCTTTGCGTCATCCAAACAAATATCAGTCATGGGAATTAACAAAGGCGAAGTCAGACGAGGTAGGGGGGATTGGTAACTTAATTCAAGGACTGGTCAAGAGTGTAGAAAACCCGAATGATGCAGGTGGGGTAAATCCTGAAGGGTTGGCCGATTATACATTCAGTTTCTCTGAAACTAATTCAGGCTGCGATTCTGCTAATAATGCTTCTAATGGGGTTGATGTTTTAGATATCGGCTCCAAAGTTGCCATTAACTTGATGGAGCATGTTGGAATTCCTGAACTCTTAAGTTCTACGGTTATAGGGCTTCTTCTTCCAAATGAGGGCGAGCAAAAGCCAACCTTAGAGGCTATTCATGCAGTATCGGCACAATTGGCTTGCGTAAATCAAGGGCTTGCTGCAATTCAGCACGAACTGGCCCAGGTCCAATTTCAACTCAGTCTTGGCCCTGCCGTGCAGTGTGGCAACGCTGTGGTACAACAATATCAACTTTATGAGGGGTTGGTCGAGCAGGCAGGTAATGACCCATCAAAATTAGGTAGAAATAATCCGGTATTGATGGCAGATCTTCCTGAGTGGAACACTCTAAATACAAATTGCGGGGCGGCGATAAATAACATGCTGTTTGGCACAGCGGGTGGTCAGGCTGGTGCATGGAGTCAGCTTAACAAGAATTATCAAGGTCAGTATCCATGGTATACGCCAGAGCATGTTAACGAATTACGTGCATTTCTAGCTTATTGGAGTACTATTCAAGCGAATCAAATTGCTCTATATAGTGAGTATAACAAATATAATGGTCTTGAAAAGAATACGGAGATAGTTCTGGGGCTGAAAAAGGCCGGAAATCCAAAAGTATGTAAGGCAAATTCAACATCCTCAACCCCGTCCCTTTGTGTATGGCGTTCAAATATAGATGCCGCTATGCCAGAGCCTTTGCTGTCAGATGAGATTGGTTCATGGCAACGGCATAGGGGGTATATGGCTCTTCCAGCCGGACTATATTCTGGTTCTGGCCCAACTCCATCTGCGCGAACTACTTGGTTCAACATGGTAAACATAGCAACGAGTCAGTGGGATAATATTAATGCAACATCATGCGATATAGATGTTCGAGGTGTTACTTATTATTTTCAAGATGCAATTAATCAAACATATAACTATCATATTAATTCAAGCTTGAATCCTTATGGTCTTGCCAGTAACGTCGAGTTTTGGTGGAACCCCCAGATGCAACATAATAATAAATGGAGTGGGGATGATAGAGATAATTTATCAAAAACTAGTGGTGGACTTGATGCCGCTAGTTTTTTTGCTAGCCAGATAAATGGTAATCCTTACCCAAACAAAACTCCCGAAGCCTGGGGAAGTGCCGAACTGCCATTCCGATCTGACATTCTGGGACGAGCTGGTGCTGGATTTGTCGCTACATCGTCTTCGTTAGATATACGTGATGGCTGCGCCACCATTTTTGAGAGAAATTACGAAAAAATTAACGCAAACATTGCGCTACTTAGGTCAGATGTAGGGCAGCCAAAAAATTGGGAAAATCACTTTAAAAGCAACCCACCGACACCAGAAGTTCTGCCATTAGGAACCTTGCTATATCGTCAATGGTGGCAGGGATCTGACACAGCCGCTAATTTCGTGGCACCCACTCCACCGCAGTAGAAATGGTGCACTGATTCACATTGGACAATCGCGTGAAGTACTAACCTATTTATATAGTTAGTAAAAAAGTTTCTCAAAACTAGGAAATTCTACTAAATTATGTAGACTTGTTGGGTTAAAACCTCGCGCGATTGCCCTTAGTGTCTCAAGCAGCACAGACTGATAAGGATCTCTGTATTGATGAATACGTCATCATTATATAGCGAGAAGACAGTTGCTGAATGTTAAATAAGTAGTGCCATATCATGTTAAGAGGTGCTATGAAATGCAAAATGGATTCGGATGCCAGATCCCAT
Source organism: Methylococcaceae bacterium (assembly GCA_044351045.1). Lineage (GTDB taxonomy): Bacteria > Pseudomonadota > Gammaproteobacteria > Methylococcales > Methylococcaceae > UBA6136. The sequence goes on from JBILGM010000005.1 coordinate 36,850, forward strand.
GATCATCACGCGGTTCAAGTGATGCGTCAGCAGGCAGTAAAAGCGGTCCGTAACGGAGAAATCGTGACGACTGTTGCCAGCGCTTTTGGCGTCAATATTTGAACCGTATTTCGCTGGCTGTCTGATTTTGCTGAGGGTGGACAGAACGCCCTTCTGGCAAAACCTACTCCGGGTCGCCCGCCAAAACTGGATGGCGATTAACTGCGGTGGATCGCCGAGACTGTCAGTGATAAAACGCCGTGGCAGATGAAGTTTGAGTTCGGGCTTTGGACCCTGTCGCTCATTGGAGCGGTGATCTACAGGAAATTCAGGGTGCGCCTGACCAAGCCCAGCACCGCAAGAGTCATGCGGATTTTGGGGTATATGCCTCAGAAGCCCAAATACATGGCCAGGCAACAAGATCCCGTTTTGGTTGAGGCTTGGAAGACTAATCTCCTCCCTGCGCTGAAGGATGTGGCCAAAAGGACGGGAGCGGTGATTTACTTTGCCGATGAGTTCGGCATTCGCTCTGAATCATCGCGCAGGCACAACCTGGGCACCTTGTGGTGAAACTCCGGTGGTCGAAGCTACAGGCCGTCGATTTGGGCTGAACATGATCTCTGCAGTGAGTACGCAGGGGGGATTTCGATTCATGATCCAGGAAGGAACGGTGAATTCGGAAGTGCTCCGTGAATTCCTTCAGCGCCTGATGAGAGGCGCCACGAGACCAGTCATTTTGGTGGTCGATGGACATCCGGCTCATACATCGAAGTTGGTAAAGGAATATGTGGAAAAGCAAGAAGGTCGACTCACGCTGGCATACCTTCCACCGTACTCGCCGCAATTGAATTCTGACGAGCAGGTATGGAATTGGATCAAATTCCGAGTTGTGAAACAGGTTCCCAGGAATAAAGACGAACTCAAACAAGCAGTGCTTTCCAGCTTGAGAAAGCTGCAGAAAATGCCGCACAGCGTTCGATCATTCTTCAGCCATCCGGATTGCCAATACGCCGTTTGCTAAAATTACTTTCTGTACCGTCAGTAAGACCGAGTTTTCGTGCGCTGAGGGTCATGTATGGTCGGCTACACCAAATAGTATTATGAGGAGGACAGGGTGCGCTATTTGCTCCGGTAAAGCCGACCTCACAAGGGAAATTGTGAATCAGCGGATTAATGACCGTGGCTATGTAATGGTCGGGGAGTACACAACGGGCAGGGTAAAGACCGAGTTTTCTGCCGGGGAGCACATTTGGTCGGCCTCACCCCAAAACGTGATGAAAGGTCACGGATGCCCTCACTGTAAAGGCGGCGTCGGATTCAAGGCTGACGCCCCCGGCGTTGTGTACTTCCTGCGGCTGGAGTCACCCACCGGGACGGCGTTTAAGGTGGGAATCTCCAACTATAGCAAGCAAAAACCTCGGCAAAGGTGGCGGCGTGTCGATAACAGTACAGGGTGAGGTCACGTTTGATGACGGGCAAGAGGCTCGAAACCTTGAGCGCCACTTACATAAGAATTATTACAGCGTCAGGCTACCCATCACCAGAGCGAAGGACTTTGTTGGTAACGGCTACACAGAACTTTTCGCAACAAACACCTATGAAATGGAGCTTCGCAATGTGGCTTAATGATTCTAGGGGAACCCCCACACAGAATAGGGGGGGCATAGGAATGGGTAACACAGCACCCGCTAGGGTTGCCAAGGCGCAGAAAGCGGCCAAGGCTAAGGCGGTCAAGGTGCGTGGACAGGCAGGGACGCTTGATGACCTCAAAGCCTGTCTTTGGTTAGCCGTGACAAAGTGCACGATGGCAATTTACCAGCAAGGCCCGCTCAATGACGAGGGCAGGAAGTCCATATTTTGTCTTTCGCAAATTTCGTCCGTCTATATTCGGGCGGTAGAGGCCACGGACCTCGAATCAAGAATCCAAATATTAGAGGAGGGCCGATGATCCGATTCGCTGGACGGGTTAAGAATCTGGAACTAAGTGTAGTAGCGTCACCCCCAAGGACGATACGGGTTGACCCCGCGAAATGGCCCAGCAGACCGAGGGAGACCCACAGGCTCACCGAGAGGATGCGAGGGAGGACAGTCCCTACCCCACGGTATCGTCATCAGTATGGCCGATGAGGGCGGCAATGACCCGCTTGAGATGCTGTTAGGGGAACATCGCTGCCGGACGCTCACGATCGAGCGCAGTTATGGACTGACTGACCGCCTGAACGATGGCCTGAATAATATTGATTCGGAACTAGGACAGATATTGAACCTTCTGCAAATTTGCAAAAGGTTGAATGCGGGCGAGCGAGCTGTATCCACGGATACAGTTGGAGCGGTTTCTGGCCGGGGATGAAGTGCTGGAGCAGTACCGACGCACCATCCGGATCGAAAGGTCGTATGGGCAGGACATCAGGCTGATGTGATCGGGGTGGAGTGGTAGTCCCACCACGGACCCGAAGGTTTCCCGGCAACCAGATTGTGCTCCGACCAAGGGCGGATTATACGTTGTGGAGCCTGATTCCCGATTGACGCTCCGCATGCGTAGGAAATTTTTCCCACGCATCCGGCAGCTGTTATGGGTAATTGTACCCACAACCCAGACCGATCCAACCTCGTAATTTTGCGAAGTAGACCAGACCGATCCAGTTGTGCAATTTTGCACGGCTGACCCGTCGAACTGTGGCACTATCGCCCTCAAACCCCCCCGTTCTCTATACATCACCCCTACAAATAGCGTGTAGGGACTAACAACCAGCGGTAGGTCATTGATTCTCAACGTGTTATCAGCACCAATAATGCTTCCGGAATAGGCGTGATGGAACAGCCTGTCTTCACCACTGCTGGCACCAAGACAGCGTTTGTGCGGCAATTCATGCGACCGCAATATTGGGTCGTGATGGCTTTGCTGGCCACTCTGGCCGGCCCCTTCCTGTTGCAGCCGAAAGCGTCGGTTTCGGCAACCGATCATGATCGCCGGTTGGTCATTCTGTCACCCCACAATGAACGGGTCAGACACGAAATCGGTCAGGCCTTCGCCGATGACTGGAAAACCCGCACCGGCGAAACCGTTTATCTTGACTGGCGAATTCCCGGTGGTTCGTCTGAGATTTCGCTGTTCATGAAGTCGGAATTTGCCGGGGCCTTCCAATACGAATGGCAAGGCCGACAGCACCAGTCATGGCGTCATGATATCGGAACGGACTTTGCCGATCCTCGCACGCTTTTAACGGCAACGGGACCCGCGGCCGACGCCCGCCGGGCCTTTCTGGCTTCAAACACCGGCATAGGCGTGGATTTGCTCTTCGGCGGTGGCTCTTATGATTTCCAGCAACTGGCCGATGCAGGTTATCTGGTGGCGGGTGATCCTGCGGCCGGCATCGGCATCAGTGCCCTCATGGCCGAGCATCCAGAATGGTTCTCTGCGAATGCCATTCCCGAGGTCGTCAGTGGCGAACCGTTTCGTGATCGTCAGCAGCGCTGGGTCGGTGTCGTGCTGGCGACCTTCGGGATCGTATTCAATCGGGATGTGCTCGACCGACTGAACTTCGACCAGGCGCCGACCCAGTGGTCGGATCTGGCTGATCCGCGACTCGTGGGTCAGGTGGCGATGGCTGATCCGACCAAGAGCGGCTCTGTCGCTAAGGCCTTCGAACTGATCATCCAGCAGCAGATGGCCCAGTCCATGGCCCAACATTCGGCATTGCCGAATGACCAAACCGAAGAGACCGGAGTGCGTGAGGGCTGGCTGAAGGGCTTGCGCCTAATCCAGCGCATGAGCGCGAATGCACGCTATTTCACCGATTCGGCCACCAAGATTTCGCTCGAAGTTTCGCGCGGTGATGCGGCGGCTGGCATGGCGATCGATGCCTATGGCCGCGCCGCGCAGGAGTTTGTCCGGATGCCTTCGGGTGAGTCCCGGGTGGGCTTCGTATCGCCCACAGGGGGCACCTCGGTCAGTGTTGACCCGATTGCCCTGCTGCGCGGTGCGCCTGAACCGCAATTGGCGACGGCTTTCATGCGCTTCGTTCTTTCTGAGCGCGGCCAGAAACTCTGGGGTTTCCGCCCCGGCACGCCCGACGGTCCCGTGTCTCATGCCTTGCGCCGTTTACCGGTTCGTCGCAACTTCTACACCGAAACTCACCGTCAGTACATGACCGATGCCGGTGAGCATCCCTATGTCCAGGCCGAGGATTTTGTTTACCACCCGCAATGGACCGGCCCGATGCTGGGCGCGATACGCTTCCTGATCCGGGTGATGTGCGTGGACACCCATCGAGAGCAACGCGGGGCGTGGCAGGCGATTATCGCCCATGGCATGCCCGCCGACGCGCTGGCGGCTTTTCATGATCTCCCCGGGATCTCTTATCAGGACGTGAAAGACCGGATCATGCCCATTCTGCGAGCCAAGGACAAAGTGGCTGAAGTCCGTCTGGCACGGGAATTGGGCGCCGTATTTCGCAGGAATTACCAGATGGCCGCGCGGCTGGCCGAAGCGCACGGAGCAGAGTCATGAGTCCGCTGCTATCCCGGGTGGTTTACATTCTGGTCACGATTTTCTTCGCACTGTTCTTCGTGTTGCCGATCTGGGGCACGTTGCAGACCGCTTTCGTCGATGCGAGCGGTGGCTTCACCCTCGATTACATTGCCGAGGTTTTCCGGAATCCGCTTTACCGGGAAGGTCTGTTGAATTCCTTCCTGATTGCGCTGCTGACGACGCTGGCGTGTTTGCTGATTTCTTTGCCTCTGGCGTTCGGCTATGTCCGCTTCACATTTCCCGCCCGAACCTGGCTCAATTCGCTGATGCTCACGCCCCTGATCCTCCCGCCTTTTGTCGGGGCACTGGGCATCCAGGCCATGATGGGACAGGCCGGGGCTTTCAACAGTCTGCTGACGGCGCTGGGTATTCTCTCCGCCAATCGCCCGGTGGACTGGCTGGGCGAGGGACAAATGACCGGTGTCGTGCTGATGAATGTGCTGCACCTTTATCCCATCGTCTATCTGAATATCACCGCCTCGCTGGCCAATCTTGATCCTGCGTTGGAGGAGGCCGCTGCCAATCTTGGGTGCTCGCCTTGGCGTCGGCTTTGGCGAATTACCCTGCCGCTGATTCTGCCCGGAATTTTTGCCGGCAGTGCCATTGCTTTCATCTGGGCCTTTACTGAACTGGGTGTGCCGCTGATTTTCGATTACGACCGGGTCACATCCGTACAAATTTTCGGCGCCATCAAGGATCTCAACAACAATCCGTTTCCCTATGCGCTAGTGGTCGTTTTGCTGTTCTTTACCACGTTGTTTTATGTCGGCAGCAAGCTCTTGTTTCGCGGTGATGTGTCGGGTGGGGGAGGGCGCGCTACCACCGGGCGCAGCCTGGCGACTCTCTCCGGATTACGCGGCCTATTGTTATCGGGTGGTTTTCTTCTCTTGATCGGGCTGGCGTTGATGCCGCATGTCGGCGTGTTGCTGTTGTCGCTGGCCGGTGACTGGTACGGCACCGTACTGCCGTCTCGGCTGACACTGGCGCATTTCACCGGCGCCCTGGGCCATGATCTGACGCTCTCGGCCATCGCCAACAGTCTCAAGTATGCGTCCTTGGCCACCGTGCTGGATGTCGTCTTGGGCATCGGCGTGGCCTGGGTGGTGGTGCGCAGCCAGCTCAAGGGTCGGCAATGGCTTGATACTATGGCGATGTTGCCGTTAGCCGTGCCTGGCATAGTCATGGCCTTCGGCTATCTTGCCCTCTCTCGGGAAGGCCAGCCCCTCCATGCTCTGATGCTTGGCGAAAATCCCTTGCTGCTCCTGGTGGTGGCCTACGCCATGCGACGCTTGCCCTATGTGGTCCGCTCCGCGGCGGCCGGTTTACAGCAGGTCAGTCCCACCCTGGAGGAAGCTGCCCAGAACCTCGGCGCGCCTCCGCTGCGGGCGTTGTGGCGCATTACGCTGCCATTAGTCGCCCCGAATTTGCTCGCCGGTGCCTTGCTCGCTTTCTCCTTCGCAATGCTGGAAGTTAGCGACTCGATGATCCTGGCTCAGCAGACCCTCTACTTCCCCATCACCAAGGCCATCTACTCGCTTTCCTCGGCGCTGGGCGACGGGCCCGCTCTGGCGGCCGCGCTTGGGGTGTGGTCAATGGTATTCCTGACCATCACTCTGCTGGGCGCGGGGGTAGTCCTTGGAAGGAAACTCGGGGCGCTGTTTCGGGTATGAAAAAACAACTGGTTTTCGCTGTGTGATGTTTTCTTGGGCCATGTCGAAATCCTGCGGCGTGATCACAAAGCCGACAAAAGTCTAAAGACCGTCGAGGCTGACCTCGCCCCCAGCCTCAAACTGAGTAAGAGCGGGGCTTACAAAACATCGGCAGGGACCCTTGATCATGCTCTCCAGCAACTCGAACGCTACAGCTTAGGACCTTAGAAAAGGAGGGCGACTCCGACACGAATAGATCGGGTAGGTGTGGCCGGTAGGGCGCGGGCTGGGCGGTCGGGTTCAAGCCAGTTCCGCGCAGAACAAGTATGAACCCCTGACTTTAAAGCGGGTCACTTCAGGGCGTGCTAATGGACCTTGGTAGAAGAAGCGTGGTGATCAGCGCGAAACAGAGCGCAGCGATGATATGTGACTGAGTCCCGTTGGGTGGCTTCGTTTCGCTCGCTCAATAAAAAACGGCGGTGAGGAATGAAATTCCCGACCGCCATTTCATTGAAAGCCGAAGATCGATCAGAACGATTTTTCGGCGGCTTTCAGGTGGGTGGCTGCGGCATCGGCCGACTCACCGGCGACATCGGCATGGCCCATCTTGGCATGTTCGATGGCTTCGTTAAGGTTCTTAATGCCGGCCTCGACGTGAGGATTGGCTTTTTCGGCCTGAGCCGCTTCAGCGTGGGTTTTGGCGGCTGCGGCATGTTCGCCAACGCCGGCTGCATCCCCTTTTTTGCCGCTCTCGGCGGCGGCGATGGCATGCTTGGTGGCTTCGGCTTTGTGGTCTTCTGCGAAAGCGTTGGTCGCTGAGAATAACCCGGTCAAAAGACCGGCAACTAGCAGGGTAAGAAGTGATTTGTTCATGTGGTCTCCATCATTTGTTTTCTGTGTTGTTGTCATCCACCAAGGTGGAAGCCCCTTCTCCAGAAGGCTATTCAGTCTGATTAACCCCAGAGGCTCAAATGGGACCTATCCGGGAGGAAAAGGTTGCGATCGGGGACCGAAACGACCGGTGTGATTAGAAATCTATCAGCCCTCTCACTATGTTTGCTGGATAGATCCAGTAACGCTAACGTCAAGCTATTTGAGCCTCTTTCCAAGCTGGTTTTGGGGGGATTCAGCCGTGGTATGACCACCGGCAAGTCAACACGAGGGGGGCAACTTTTCATGATCGTCAGCGAGCCAGGATCGAACGGCATTTTCGCTAGACCTTTCGCTTTGGCCGAGGGCGTTAGGGTAGCGAGGGGACTCGATGTTAAGCTCATGTTCCACATGTATGAACCAACCTGGCTTAACTCTGGTTAATCGATTATCGGCCATGGTGAAGTGAGTATTCGACATTTTTGCCCTGTACACCCAGTGCCGGGGGCAGACCGCCCCGACATTTTGATCCAGAAATTTCTCCATGACTCTCACAACCTCTTGCCTCCTGACACTTCAGAATGTCTCTCATGGTTATCGAGAAGGTGGAGTTTGGCGCGAGGTGCTGCGCGGGGTAGATCTTGACGTCAAGTCGGGCGAGCAACTCGCCCTGGTTGGGCAGAGCGGTTCCGGCAAATCCACATTGATGCATTTGATGGGTGCCCTCGATACCCCCAGATCGGGCCGGATTTTATTTGAGGAAACCGATCTGGCCATGATGGGCGAGCCGCAGCGGACTCTCTGGCGGCGTCAGCATGTGGGTTTCATTTACCAGTTCTTCAATCTGATCCCGACACTGACCGTGATCGAGAATGTCCTGCTGCCGCTGGAGTTGAATGGCACCCGCGAAGCGGAGGGTCGGCCAGCGGCAGTCGACTTGCTGAAAGAGGTGGGGCTGGCCGACCGCGCCGACAGCTATCCTGATCGGCTGTCCGGTGGAGAGCAGCAACGGGTCGCCATCATCCGTGCGCTCATTCATCAGCCCCGCTTGGTGCTGGCAGACGAACCGACCGGCAATCTGGACGCCGGGACAGGTGAGCAGGTGCTGGACTTGCTGGATCGTCTGGTGCGTGCCAAAGGCCATACTCTTATTTTGGTGACTCATAGTGCCGGGGTGGCAAAACGGGCAGATCGTATTGTCCGGCTGGTGGATGGTCGATTGGCCATGGAAGCTCAGGCATGAGTCTGCTGGGTCGGGCCAACCGCCGTCACTTCGTGCGGCATCCGTTGCAGTTGCTGCTGGCTATTTTGGGCGTCGCGCTGGGAGTGGCCATGGTGGTATCGATCGATCTGGCCGCCAAAAGCACCCATCGTGCCTTTGCCTTGTCCATGGAGGCCTTGACCGGTCGCTACACCCATCATCTCACCGGCGCCCCTGAGGGCTTGCCGGAATCTCTGTTCACCCAGTTGCGGGTGGGGGCGGGCTTGCGGCAGAGCGCCCCTGCCGTCGAGGGGTATGTCAGCTTGAAAGACTCGACACTGCAGCTGGTCGGTTTTGATGTATTTTCCGAGCGCAATCTTCGCAGTCGTTTCGTCAATGCGGCACGGGGCGATGAAGGGCTCCGGCTGCTGACCGAGCCGGATACGGTCCTCTTATCCGCCGTGTCGGCCCGACGGATCGGGGTTAGCCCGGGCGATGACTTGAATGTGGTGATCGACAGCCAGCCGCACCGGCTCAAGCTGGTGGGTTATGCGGAGGGCGGATTGCCGCCCGACCCGGCCTTGGAGGGTGTCATGTTGGCCGATATCGCCACCGCCCAGGAATTGCTCGGCCGGATTGGCTGGCTGGATCGCATCGATCTGGTGCTCGGTGATGACCCGCAAATGGAGATGACCGTCCGGGCGCTATTGCCTAAAGGTGTTGAACTGAGCTCGGCAGCAGGTCGGCAGAGCGCAACGCAGAATATGACCGCTGCCTTTGAATTGAATCTGCGCGCCATGAGTTTGCTTGCACTGCTGGTCGGTTCCTTCCTCATTTATAACACCATGGCCTTTTCCGTTTTGCAGCGGCGGGAGTTGCTGGCGTCCCTTCGAGTGTTGGGCGCGACCAGTCGTCAGTTGCTGAGTGAGATTCTTCTGGAGGCGGCTCTGCTGGGTTTGCTAGGAGGCTTGCTGGGACTGGGATTGGGGGTGCTCGCTGCCAGTGCCTTGCTGCATATGGTGACCCGCACCATCAATGACATCTATTTTGTGTTGACGGTCAGCGAATTCATGATCGACCCTTGGGTTCTTGTTTACGGGGCGTTGCTGGGTGTGTTCGTGGCTGTCCTCGCCGCGCTGGGTCCGGCGATTGAAGCCTCATTGACTTCGCCTATCATGACCCGTGCCCGCTCGGGGGCAGAGGGGACGGCCAGAAAAGCAATTCCCTGGCTGGCGGGTGCCGGGATGTTGTCTTTGCTTGCTGCGGCCGCGTTGCTGGTGGTCGACTTGCCGGGCCTGGTGCCCGCGATTGCCGGGGTGTTTCTGTTGTTGCTGGGCTACGGCTTGCTGAGTCCGCTGTTTCTGCTGGGCGGAATCAATCTGGCCGGACGTATGACGGCCCTTTCCGGCGGATGGCTGTTGCGACTGGCAGTCCGCGGCATTGGTGCCACTCTCAGCCGGTCGGGGTTGGCTATTGCCGCATTGACCATCGCCGTGGCCGTCAGCATCGGGGTCGGCACGATGATCGAGAGCTTTCGGGGATCGATTGCCGAATGGCTGGATCAGATTCTACAGGCCGACATTTACATCGCCACGCCCGGTTCAACGCCTCGCTCCAGCCCTTCGTTGCCGGCGGGTCTGGCCGAACGGCTGTCTTCCATGCCGGGTGTGGACCGCATCAGCACGGGTCGGCGGGTGTTCGTTCCGACTTCTCAGGGCGAAAGCGAGCTACTGGCGCTGGATCCGCCTTATCTTGACCAGCCCGGCTTTCGCTTCAAGGATATCGACGGCAAGGCATTGTGGGCACGCTTTCCTGATCTTCGCGGCATTTTGATTTCGGAACCCTACGCTCAGCGGCATCAATTGGCTGTGGGCGATCGGGTTGAAATCCAGACCGGGACCGGACCCGCCAGCTTGCCGGTGGCAGGCATCTTTTTCGACTATCGATCCGACCAGGGACTGATTGTGATTCATCGCCGTCTATTCGATGAGCTTTGGCATGATGCGGCGCATACCTCCCTGGGCCTCTATCTGAAGCCGGGGGCGGATATCAGCGCCGTGCGGACCGAACTGGATCACCGGCTGACCGATAGCCGACAGCCGCTTACCGTGCGCTCGAACCGGGAGATTCGCGATGTTTCCCTCGAAACCTTTGAACGTACTTTTGCCATCACCCAGGTTTTGCGTTTGCTGGCCGTGGGCGTGGCCTTTATTGGCATCGTCAGCGCCCTGATGGCCTTGCAATATGAACGCCGTCGGGAGATGGCCGTGTTGCGGGCGACCGGACTGACGCCGCTGCAGACCGGCGGGCTGGTTTTATTGCAAACCGGCTTCATGGGTCTGATGGCGGGGTTATTGGCCATACCGCTGGGTCTGGCCGTGGCCATGGCCTTGGTGCATGTGATTAATTTACGTTCGTTCGGGTGGACCATGGATTTGACGGTCTCCCTGCCGCCATTGGCGGCGGCTGTAGTCGTATCGATTCTGGCGGCCCTGCTGGCCGGGGCTTATCCGGCTCGCCAGGCGATGCGAACGCCCCCCGCGATTGGCTTGCGAGAGGAATGACATGATGTCACGCCGGATTGTCTTAGCTCTATTGCTTTTGCTGGTCATGTTAAGTGGCTGCAATCAATCAACACCGCCCGACGAAGGCGTATCGGCTACCTTGCACCAGGCGGACACCGCCGGCTTTGAACGCGCAACCGCCGTGAGGTCATTCCAGTTCCCGGCCGATCATGGGCCACATCCCGACTTTCGTGATGAATGGTGGTATGTCACCGGCAATCTCGAGGGTCCGGAAGGACGTCGGTTCGGGTTTCAGATCACCTTTTTCCGTCACGGATTGCAGCGGGGCAAGCGTCCCGGTGCATCGCACTGGGCCGGACAGGATGCCTGGATGGCGCATTTTGCGCTGACCGATGTCGCCGGCCAGCGCTACACCTCGTTCCAGCGGATTTCCCGCGAGGCTGTGGGACTGGCCGGGGCACAGGCCGAGCCCTTCAAGGTCTGGCTGGATGACTGGTCTATCGAAGGATCAAGGGACGGGGGTTTTCCCTGGCATTTTAGAGCACAGCAGGATGGTGTCGCACTCGATCTGGAACTGGATCCTGGTAAGCCCCCCGTTTTGCAGGGAGACCGCGGGCTCAGTCAGAAAAGCGCGCAGCCGGGCAATGCGTCCTACTACTACTCGATGACGCGAATGGCCACGCGCGGCACGGTGAGTCTGGCGGGTGAGACAATTCCGGTCTCCGGACTCGCCTGGCTGGACCGGGAGTGGAGCACCAGCATGCTAGCGCCGGATCAGGCCGGTTGGGACTGGTTTTCCCTGCAACTGGACGATGGCACCGACCTGATGTACTTCCGCATGCGGCGCAAAAATGGTGAGGATGATCCCTTGAGCTCTGGGGCGTTGATCGCTTCCGACGGTTCTTCTAGGCATCTGAGTCGGGAGGAGGTGGCTCTGGCCACTCTCGACCATTGGGCGAGCCCCGCCGGTTATGATTACCCCTCGCAGTGGCGCTTGACGATCGCGCCGAGTGGGCAAGCGCTGGTCGTGAAACCGGTGCTGGCCGATCAGGAATTTCGTCATGATGCTCGATACTGGGAGGGGGCTGTCGATGTTTTCGATGCCGCTACCGGTAAGCTACGAGGTGGCGGCTATGTCGAACTCACCGGTTATGCCCCCGGGCCGGTCGAGAAGAGTGGTGATTGATCGACTGGCCGGGTTTTCATGAGGAGGGAGGTTTCTATGTTGTTTCGCATGCTGATTCTGGGTGCACCCTTGTTTCTTGCCGTGCTGCCCAATGAAGGATGGTCAAAAGGCCATGATGCAACGCTGATGCCTTATAGCTTGCCTTTCGATGAAGAGAGTCGGAATCTGGAGCTCCTTATGGCCGGCCAGCGGATCGATAAACGCGAGATGCTGAAAAATGCGCTGGAACTCAGCGTGGAGCAAAGTGACCGGTTCTGGCCGCTTTACTATGAATATCAGGCGCAGCTGATACCTATCTATGATCGAAAGTTTGCCCTGATCGAACGCTATGCAGACGAATATCCTGATCTGACGGAGAGTCAGGCGGATCATCTGGTACGCGAGTCCTTGGCGGCCAAAAAGGCGCAAATCGAATTGCTGGAAAAATACTACGCTCGGGTTTCCAAAGCGCTTTCCAAAAACATCGCCGCCCAATTCGTGCAGCTGGAAAGTGCCTGGAATGGTGCGTTCGACGTCAAGCTGCAATCAAAATTGCCGCTGGTTCCAAAGATTTCGGCTGCGCGTTCCCGTTGATTACGTATCCATTCATCAATCAGCCATAAATCGCTCCATTACCCCATGTTTAAACCCGATGCTAAACGGAGGAAGAATTGGATGAAAAAGTTACTGACCGTAATGGTTCTCTTACCCCTGTTGGGCTGCGCTTCGATCAGCAACTCCGACAACGAGTCCAACGAGCAATTACTAGCGGCAGCGGGGTTCCATCTCTATATGCCCAAAAATCCGGAGGAAGAGGCAAACCTAAAGGCCATGCCCCAACGGAAGGTGATCTTCATGGATAAGGCGGTCAAGGCAACCTACATCTATGCCGATCATGACGAGTGCGATTGCATTTACGTGGGCGGACAAGATGAAGTGGAAAAATTCCAGACCCTCCTTGCCCAAAAACGCAGTGCCGATGCCCGGATGTACCGGGCGCAATACAACCAAAGTATGTATGGCATGGGAGGTATGTATGGCATGGGCGGCATGGGTATGTATCCCATGGGTGGCATGTACGGAATGGGGGGCATGGGCGTCATGGGCGGCTATTGGTAGGACGCGGCAGTCGAGTCCGAAAGTTACTCTGCCTGACATGAGATTGGCCATGCCGCTATGAATTCCAGTCGATGATGAACCGGGCATCAATCCACCGAGTCGGGATCAGTTCTTTCCCAATTTCCATTGATCGCCGTCGCGCACCAGAGTCACCTTGATCGGCATTTTTTTTCTGTAGTCCCCCATTCTCGGGGCGGGCTCTGCCGTGAAAGTCGCCAGCGAGCCGGCTAGTTCCATCCGGTAATCCCTGGGTTTTTCCGAGGAAATGATTTCCATCAACGAATCATAAGACCCGGGCCGATCTTTTTCCCTGGCGTCGAAAACCGGGAGATCGGCAGGCAGGATCAATTTTTTGAACGCTGCAAGATCCCTGCGATAGGCCACGCTGACGACATTTACCCATGCGGCCCGGACTTCGGCTTCAGGTCCTTCTTCCACCCTGACCAGGTTGGCGGGTGGTGGATCGTTATAGAGATTGAGGTCGGTGCAACCGGAAAGAACCGACAGGAACAGGTAGAAGAAATTGAGAGAGCGTTTCACGGGAAGTCCTGATTAGAGTGGCTATACATGATACCGACAATGATAATGGAAGGGCCTATGGCTGGATGTTTCATGGATGGGGTGCTCGGCACCCATTTCGTCGATGGGCTTTCATCATGCAGAATGATGTCATGGCTGTCCGATCCATTCGCTTCACGCTTCCAGTAAGATGATGACACTCCAAAAAATGGGTCCTCATTGAAAATCGGTGCGGGTTCCCTCATTGTCATATCGTCTGTGGCCTTTCAAAGATCCCGAACAACATCTGAACACCTGTGAGCGCATCCATCAGTCCTATACGAATCATCAAGGGCGAAACAGCCGTCTTTCAGCAGCTTTGTGACGAACTGCCCGCCGCCGTCGGGGCGCTGATCGATAATCCGGGTGCCCCCATGGCCGGCATTACCCGGCACAGCGGCACGACGGCCTCTGCCGTGTTTTTCTCCCACCCCCATGGTGTTTATGAGTACGCATCGGGTCCCCTTCTGTACACTCTGGAATGGTTCAGCCAGACCTTGGAGAAGAACGGCCTGCCCGCTCCGGATGACCATGCACTCAGGGCCGTCGGCTTGTCCGGCGGACGTTGCTGAGCAGTCCGGTATACAAATTCAGTGACCATCAGGAGCCGTATGAATCCCGTGAAGTCAAGCTCAAGCCTGATTGCCGTAACGGTGTTGGTTTGCTTTTCACCGTTCTCGCGCGGAGCTGAACACGCCGATGAGGCGTTGAAGCATGCCGAGCAGGCGGCCCACTCGGTCGGAGATTCCAAGGCCATCAAGGAACATGCCACGGAGGCGTTGAAGCATATCGATGCGGCCAAGGCCGCCGGAGAGCCGGACAAGGAGAAACTTCAGCATCTGATCCACGGCGAGAAGGATCTTAAGCAGGCCGTGGAAGATGCAAAGCACTTCAATACACCGTCCGCCGGAACTGAAGCGGGCGATGCTGTTCATCATCTGGAAAAAGCCCAGACGCAACCTCAGGGCAACTCTGGGAAATAAGGCTGTAAAGACCGGAGCTGACTGGGCAGACGGAACGCCATGCTAGGCGCCATTGCCGGGGATATCATCGGATCGCCGTGGGAGTTCAATCGAATCAAAACTTGGGACTTTCCACTGTTTCCGGAGGGTGCCAGTTTCACGGATGACACGGTGCTGACCTGTGCCGTGGCGGATCACCTCATCAACGGCATAGACATTGTCGAAAGCCTGCGCGATTGGGTGAGAGTGGTGACGATAGACATGACCCGGGTGAGCGGCTATGGTCAGCGATTCATGCGCTGGGTGTCGGCCCCAACGCCACAACCGCCTTATGGTAGCTATGGCAACGGCGGGGCCATGCGGGTCTCGCCCTGTGCCTGGCTTTCTCCGGATCTCGAATCGCTGCGCTTCAATACCGTCAATGTGACCGAAGTCACTCATGATCATCCAGAAGGCATCAGGGGCGCACTGGCCACGGCGGAAGCGATCTGGTTTGCCCGCAAGGGGGTTTCGTCGACGTGGCTGCGAAGGCATATCGCCGATTCGTATGGCTACGATATGGACCGAACGGTGAACGACATCGGACAGGTCCATGTTCGTAATGAAACCAGCCAGGACACCGTGCCCGAGTCCATCATTTGTGCGCTGGAGGCCAGCAGTTTCGAAGAGGCGGTGCGCAATGCCGTTTCGTTGGGTGGCGATACTGACACCATGGCCTCCATTGCGGGGGCGATTGCCGAGGCGAGCTTTGGGGTGCCGACCGGGATTGAGGTCGAAGTCAGGCGCCGGCTTGATCCGGTGATTCTGGAAATGCTCGACACTTTTCTGCAGCGAACCAAACCTTTCCGTGGCTAATGCCTTCATTCCCCCACTTTGAAAGGAGGTACTTGATGCACAACTCAAGGCTGTTTCTTGTTGCGCTGGTCTCCCTGCTGCTATCCCATGGCGCCAGTGCCGTTTGTTCGAGGAATGAACCTGGATATCTGTGGAATTTTGTGGGCGATTTGTCCAAGGATCTGCGCATCAAAATGACGCTTGTCTTCAGTGGTACAGAACTCAAGGGCCGCTATGTCTATGCTTCAGCGCTCAAGGACATCGAGCTGAAGGGTCACGTCAAGGAGGGTAGGGAGGTTGTTGTCGATGAGTTGGATGCGGACGGGCAGGTGACCGGGCAATTCGTAGGACAGTTCGTTGAACAAGATCCACGCCGCATTTACGGAGATTCGAGGCTGGAATGCGAAGTGATGGTGGGAACCTGGCAGAAACGAGGTTCGGCTCAGAAGCGACCCTTCTATGTACATTCGGTGGATGCGACAGCGGGCAGTCTATCCCGTCGTTATGGCCTTGTCGGGGCAGCCAATGATGACCTGATTAACCGCAATGCCCAACGATTCTGGGAAGGCGTCAAGCGGGGGGATAAAACGGCGGTTGCACAGCAGGTTCGTTATCCAATCAAGGTCACGATGGGCAAACGGCTGAACACACTGCGGTCAGCTGCCGAGTTTGTGAAACAGTACGACACTCTTATCACGCCCTCCACCCGGGCGGCGATAATCGACGACATCCCCCGATACATGTTCGTGCGTGACGAAGGCATCATGCTGGCAAACGGCATTGTCTGGTTCGGCGCGGATGGCAAGGTTATCTCTCTTATGCCCCTGCCATGAGGTATCGATGGGATGTTGGTAACCTATTGATTTACCCTTCATCGTCTTGCCGAATCGTTTAACGTTCTGCGACTCTTAACCCTACATCCTTGGAATTTTGATGGAGAATTGTGATGTACGTTTACAAAGTGGATGAACTGGATCTCTACCGGTTAAAGAAGGCGGAGACCGATCGAGAGCGGGTGCAGGTGATGGAGGAGGCGGTTGCCAAGGCCGTGGAGAAAGCGCAGATGAATTATCTGCTGATCTGCCTGATGGTGGCCGTTTCGATGGTCGTATTGCTGCAGTCACTGGCCATGATGGACCTCAATCCGGTGCCTGTAGCTTCTTTCAAATGGTGCATCCTGGTCGCGACGATCCTGATTGTTCTGCCCTGGCAGTTGCGACGAATCAAGCTGCTTGCGTGAGTAGTCGGTTTTATAAGGTGGCATGAATCCATGACAGGATTTACAGCCGCATCTTCTGTCATGATGCGAGTCCTCCTGCTGCTTGGTCTTTGGTGCACGTCATCCTGGGTATCGGCCGCGGGTTACCGTGGTCTGCCACTCCCGACCAACCTGATTGCCTTCGACGATCCAGTGGGACAGGAGATGTTGCTGCGAAGTGGTTACAAAGACGATTTCTGGACCCTGAATCGCTGGTTTCTCTCCCAGGAGGCACCTGCCTACTGTGGCATCGCGGCCAGTGTCATGGTGCTGAATGCCCTCGGAATCCCGGCGCCGCCGGCCGCAGACCCAGGGCAGCCGGCGCTATTCACCCAACAGAATTTCTTTACCGACCAAGTCGCCCGTGTGCTAACGCCCGAGCAAGTCAGTCATCGGGGCGTGACGCTGGATGGACTTGCGGCGGCATTAAAGACCTTTCCCCTCGATGTCCGGGTGACTCATGCGCGCCCCGGCGGGCTTTACGCTTTCATCAACCAAGCCAAGCGGGTGCTCCAGGCCGGTCATGGTTACCTTATCGTCAACTATCTTCGGAGCGCCCTGGGTCAGCAAACTTATGGGCATTTTTCACCCGTGGCAGCTTATGATGAAG
The DNA here is from genome assembly GCA_044351045.1 of Methylococcaceae bacterium. GTDB lineage: Bacteria > Pseudomonadota > Gammaproteobacteria > Methylococcales > Methylococcaceae > UBA6136. Next base: position 54,111 of record JBILGM010000005.1, read on the forward strand.
TGCGTGACCGGTTTCTGATCCTTGATGTGGCCCGCTATAAATATCCTCCCGTCTGGGTCCGGTCGGAAGAGCTTTTCGCCGCTATGCAGGCCTATGATCGGGGCGCCAAGGCGCCCCGGGGCTATCTTATTCTAGCCGAACGAAGAGCAGAGAGAGGCTAGGGCGACAATCCTTGAGTCGATGCGATTGTGCTCGCCTTGCGACACTCCAACCCAAGGTCCTCATGTTGGCCGTCGATGTGTTTTGAGTGACAACTAAAGTGGTTGAAGGTGGGATGAGACGGGTTGAGAGACATAATGGATAGGGCTCAGGGCTTGCCAGGCCCCGGCAATGCGCTTTTGGTAATCGATGTTCAGAACGATTTTCTGCCCGGTGGCGCCCTCGCCGTGCCTCGGGGTGATGACATCCTAGACCCCGTGAATCGGTGGATGACCTGTTTCGCCGAAGCCGGACTTCCCCTTTTTGCGACGCGGGATTGTCACCCGCCCGATCATTGTTCCTTCCAGGCGCAGGGCGGTCCTTGGCCGATCCATTGCGTCAAGGGATCCTGGGGAGCCGATTTTCCCGTGGCGTTGCAAATGCCTCCCACCGTCCGCATCGTGGATAAACCCGACTCCCGGGATAAAGAAACCTATTCGGCATTCAGCGGCACAGCACTGAATGGTGCGCTTCGGTCCCAAAGAATCGATCATCTTTGGATCGGCGGATTGGCGACGGAATACTGCGTGATGAATACGGTGTTGGATGCCCTGCTGCTGTTTTACCGGGTCACGCTGCTTAGCGAAGCTATGCGTGCCGTCAATGTCCAGGCCGCGGATGGCGAGAATGCTATTCAACTGATGGTTGCCCAGGGCGCCACCTTGAGGTGAGTCAACTGACCGGATAAACACCATATATCCGCAAAACTTCTCCGGTATCATCCGGCTATTAAAACCCTATCCACAAGCCAGGTTTTTAACTTTATGGATCTGATTGAAAGACTGAACTGGCGCTATGCCGCCAAGAAGATGAACCCCACAAGAAAGGTGCCGGAAGAAAAGGTCAACCGAATCCTTGAGGCCGCCCGTCTCGCGCCGACTTCCAGCGGACTGCAACCCTACGAGATATGGGTCGTGACCAATTCTGAGTTGCGAGAGCGCATCAAGTCGGTCTCCTGGAATCAGGGTCAGGTCACCGATTGTTCCCATTTGCTGGTTTTCGCCGCCTGGGACAATTACACACCCGAGCGCATCAATATGATGTTTGACCTCACCAATATTGTGCGCGGCTCCAAGAATGAGGGGTGGGAGAATTACCGTCAGCAACTTCTGTCGGGCTATCCTCCACGGGCTCCTGAGGTTAACCATGAGCACGCCGCGCGGCAGGCCTACATGGGCCTCATGGCGGCAGTTACGGCGGCGGCTTTTGAGGAAGTCGATTGCACACCGATGGAGGGATTCGAACCCTCTGCCGTGGATGAGATTCTGAATCTGAGGGACCGCGGCCTTCGGAGTGTCCTCATGCTGCCTTTGGGCTACCGCGAAGCGGATAAGGATTGGCTGGTCAACCTGAAGAAAGTCCGCCGTCCGATGGAGCAGTTTGTCACGCGCATTGACTGACGTTTCTCAACAAACGAGCTGCCGCACGACTCGTTGGCGGCGAATGAATCGATGCAGGAGCACCCATGATCACCATCACTACAACACCTTCGATTGAAGGCAAGAGGATCACCCGATACTGCGGTATCGTCTGCGGTGAAGCCATTCTGGGCGCCAATCTGTTCAAGGACATTTTTGCCGGCATACGCGATCTGGTCGGTGGCCGCTCCCAAACCTACGAAAAGGAACTGCAGCGTGCCCGTGATATTGCGCTGCGGGAATTGGAGGAGCGGGCGTTGGAGTTGGGTGCGAATGCAGTCATCGGCGTAGACCTTGACTACGAAGTCCTCGGCCAAACCAATGGCATGCTGATGGTGTCCGCCAGCGGCACCGCTGTTGTGGTCGAATGAATGGAGTGTCTGTCGCCCAATTCATCCCGTTTTACCAACCAACTTCACCTTGGAGTTACAAGATCAACATGAAAAATCTGCGTAGCCTGGTGGCCCTTAGCTCAATCATCGCCATCTTCACCAGTACTTCGGTCTTGGCGGACATGTCCGTTGGCGGAGTCGACGCTCGCGAGGGAGGTATGGGGTTTCACAAATGGATGGAGCCCATGGTGGAGGACAGCGAACCTCGCCATGAAAGCCATGGCGATGTGATTCTTGGCCATGCTGATGAACTGCGGTTGACGGATGAACAGATGGGCAGGATCTACCACATACATCAGGCCAACCAACACCTTATCAAAGATATCAGCCAGAGCGCGGCGAGTCAGTCAAAGCTCATCATCGAGGGCCAACGTGTCGCCGAAGTGCCGGTCGTGAATGGCATGTGGAGATACACCCTGCCTACCGGGGCGGCACTCGCTGCCGGCGGTCACATGATCGCCGCCCAAGCAGTCGACGCGTCGGCCAAGGTGGGAAGCCTCTCCAATCCGCTGGCGGTCAAGATCGAGACGACGGCGCCGAATGCTCCGACGATTCGCCTAGGGAATGCCTCGGATACCGGCACGAAGAGGGATGGAAAGACGACCGACAGCGTCCCCATCTTCCGTGGAAGGGCGGAGCCCGGCGTGTGGGTGAACGTGTCGATCGACGGCTTGTCTGCCGGACGGGTGAGAAGCCATACCAAATCGGGGGCTTGGTCGTTCGCCGCGCCGCGGCTTGCTAACGGCGTGCACGACGTCAACGCGGTGGCGGAGAACCGTGCCGGACTCCAGAGTGCCGCGACAAGCTTCCAGGTGACTGTCAATGGCGAGCGGACCGTGATGCTCGATGCCTCGGGCGGGCAGGCCATTACACTGATGGCGTCGCACCTTTTGGGCCAGAGATCCCAGGGCTTCATCGTCACCCGGGTGCACAGTGGCACCCTGCAGAAGTGGGTGGCGGCCGCTAGTGCCTGGAGGACGATTTCGGCCCAAACGTCCACCAACCCCTCGCTTAGTTTCCCAAAACTCGCAGAATTGGGAGCCACTGGCAACGCCGCTAAGCTCCGCACCATCTCGTTCACCGACACCGTCCGGTGGATACCTGCAAGCGGTAACGTCGGCACTGCGCCGGCATTCACCCTCTTACCCTTGGACAAGGCGGGCGGCGCGATCGCTTTGCCTCCGCAGCCAGGCACGGTGCCGGGCAAGGTCGAGGACATTATCATCGGTGACTGTTGCAGGGGCCTTGGAACCAGGATCATGTGGAATGCCCCGCCTGACGGCTGCGACTGCCGGAGTACACGATACTCGATCGAGGTGATCCTCGTGAATGGAAGGACTTTCCTCTACAACGTGCCGTCCACCGTCCACACAGGCTCAAGCGGCTTCGGCTGCGGGAGTACACGATACTCGATCGAGGTGATCCTCGAGAGTGGAAGGACATTCCCCTACAACGTGCCCTCCACCGTCCACATAGGCTCAAGCGCGGAAGATGGAGCGGTCGTCAGTTTTAGTATCTGGGGTGCCACCACGACGGGCGCCGGAGAAGTGCAGACTTCATCCAGTACGTCTTCATTCGCGGCGGCTAGTCGTTCTTCATGCAACACCTGCAACCCGAGTTCCTGCCCCCCGGATATATGCTCAGGTTATGGAACACCCGTCTGCTGTCCGTCGGGCTCAGGCAGCACGACGTGCTGCGCGACGGGAGGGGGCCGGTGATTTTTCACACTTTGACCGCGACCGCTGGGAGCGGTCACAGCAGAAGCTGAAGGAGCGAGCCGGCTCAGACCGGCAAGCGGAAGGCTTCCGATCCCGGTGCTTATCCCCTTGTGGTTCGGGTCTGCGACCTAACAGAAGGCTGCTTCTCCGTGATGCATGGCACCGTTCGCAAGGACCGCGGACCGGTTGACCGATCTAACGCTGCGGGCGTCCATGAAGTCGCAAGGGCAACACTGCCACCACAACACGGTGAATGCCGGGAGAAGGTGAACGACGCCACCGCGTGGGCGCATGAGATATTTCTCGACCCGTCCAGAGATGAGGCCGCGATCAGGCAAGCTGCCAAAGCCCATTGCGCGGCTTTCGACGAACTGCTCGATACCGCACTCGAGACACGTAAAGACATCAACGCCGTTTTGAATGCGGATCAGTTGGCGAAGCTGCCCGCATTGAAACCGACGCCAAAGTAAGACTGGTCTTTGCGATAGGCTAGTGACCTATCCATCCTTTCGTATCCTGGACGTTAGAGAGATCGGTCCACCAAGGCACCGAACCCACTTCCACTGCTTTCAACGGCAGTTCCTTCGGGAGGAGTACGAAGAGGGGGTGGGAATGGAGGGTCAACGACCGCTGCATGATGGTTTATCTTTTTGACGGTACATCACGATGGCACCCGCCATGAAGGTAAGCGCGCAGATTGTCAGATAGATAATCATGGGTTGAAGTCCACCCCACTGGGCTTGGGAGGGCAAATAGCCCACGCTGTTGAAGCGGATAGCAAAGGTGCCCACCAAGGCAACAATCGGTATCGCCGCCAGCATGATCATGGCCAGTCCCCGGGCAAAAATCCCCATCAGGATAAGCATGATCCCGGTCTCGAAATTCGAAATCCCAAATGCGCCGAGCAATCGCAGCTGATCGCTGGCCGTGCTGCCGGTCAAATCCAATACGGCAATGTGGGTTGCGGAATAATGCAACAGGATCGTGTGCATGAAGCCACGAACCAGATCATAGCTGCCCAGCAAGATGGTAACGACCGAAATGAAAGCGGGAATGCGGGTATTCATCAAGATTTTGTTCACGGTTGCGGAGACGCTGGTCTGATGCGTTGAGTTGAGGGGTGATCGAGTCGCATGCGCTGTGTCTTCTTGTTCTATGCACAAGAAGACACAACAATACAGGAATTTGATTGCAACTTTCCGTTTCCGAAATGACTGAATCCCTCCATCTCGTCTGTCCTTCATGCAACGCCGTCAATCGGCTTCCTTCCACCAAACTGGCAGAACATCCCGTGTGCGGGAATTGTCGCCAGCCTCTTTTCAGTGGTCATCCGGTGGAGCTGAACAGCGGTAACCTTGCCCGGCACCTCCAGCGGAATGATATTCCCGTATTGGTGGATTTCTGGGTGCCCTGGTGTGGTCCATGCAAAACGATGGCACCCCAGTTTGCAAAGGCCGCCGGTACCCTGGAGCCGCGATTTCGGCTGGCCAAGATCAATACTGAAGCGGAGCTTGAACTGGGCGGACAATTTGGTATCCGCAGTATTCCGACTCTGGTTCTGTTCCGCGCTGGTCGGGAAGTCGCCCGGCAATCCGGTGCGATGGGCGCGCAGGACATCATCCGCTGGGCGGAGAGCCAACGCTGATGCACTCTGCCGGATTTTGGCTCAGGCTATGGGCCTCGGTGATCGACAGCCTGTTGTTCGCCTTGTGGTCGATCCCGCTCATGAACGCCATCTATGCCGGGGCCATCATGGTGTTTTTCTCATCGCCTCAGCATAACGATACCAGGGTCTACATCAAGGTTTGGCAACGGCTCTCGGGTAAACTGGCCTCTCAGTCATTCTCATCCCATGGGAGGATGAGCCCCATCATTTGTCCAAACTCAATGGCGCTGGCATGATCAGTTTAAAAACCCCGTTTTCTTTGATTGCCCTGCTATTGGCGCTGTCTATCTCCGGATGTCAGTTCCAGCAGCCGGATTACGTGACCATGATCTCGCCGAACGAACTGCAGAGCCTGATGCAACAGCAGGATATTTTTTTGGTGGACGTTCATACGCCCCAACAACGGCATATTAAGGGGACGGATGCTTTTATCCCATACGATCAAGTCGAGAAATACACGGACCGCTTGCCGCAGGACAAGGCCACAGCCATTTACATCTACTGCGAAGGGGGTCCCATGGGAAACTCGGCGGCGAAATCCCTGCATCAGTTGGGCTATACCCATCTGACCAATCTGGAGGGCGGGGCCGCTGCCTGGCGTACAGCCGGCTTCGAATTGGAATAGTTTCGGAACGGAAGTCGGGATGGGTGAGCGCGTAATGGCGATGATCTGCGATCGGTAGCCGAGGACCTGTTCAACAACAGGCACCGTCTTCTCCGCAATCGGCCCACTGGCGGCCACCCTTGGTTTCGGCAGCGGGGCGGCGGGTCCCAGGCGGTGCGCACCATGCCTGGGGTTCCGTCAGTACTTGCGGCTCAATGCCGATGAAATCCGACTTCAACGGGCCTGTCGTCAGAAAGCGGAAGGTTCGTTCGCATACGGCCATACGCTCACCTCGGGGGAAGACGTGTCCCTCGTCGTCGCGGATTTCGGCATAGGGTCCTCGGTAAATGACAGCATGGCCGCGATCTAGACACTCCCTTCCATTGCCCTTCACTGCCAGCAGTGTGACGGCTCGAAACTCCACGCCTTCGATAATCCGCCACGGCGTTTCGCTCCATTTGTCCAGGCGGACAGCCGCAAAACCCGCTTCGGCAAAGGCCTGAAGAAATTCCTGTTCATGGAACGCGCCGGATAGGCAGCCGCTCCAGAGCTCGGGGTCTTGCTTGAGATGGTTCGGCACGGGTTCGTCGGCGACGATGTCGGCAATGGCGGCGCGGCCACCAGGTTTCAGTACGCGGAAGATTTCCTGAACCAGGGTCTGCTTGTCACGGTCGTCAACCAAATTCAGTACGCAGTTGGAAATCACCAGATCAATCGATTGATCAGGGATCAGTGGCCGATCCTGACGTTGCTGCACCTGCCAGGTGTGCAGATGGGAAAGCGTGGCGGCGTCCGTGACTGGATGCGCGGATAGATAGTCATCCATCGCCGTGATATCCAGTGCCAGGTCCTGAATGTGCCCTTTGACGAAACGGACCCGGTCTTCGCCAATCCTGTCCCCCATGTCAGCCTGATATTTGCGGGCTAGGGAGAGCATGTCATCGTTCATGTCCACGCCGATGACGCGGCCTTCCGGGCCGACCAGTTGCGCCGCCATGTAACAGATCTTGCCGCCGCCTGAACCCAAATCGAGGACAGTATCGCCCGGTCTGACGTAGCGCGATGGATCGCCGCAACCGTAATCCTTGTCGATGATTTCCTGAGGCAGAATCGCCAGCAGCGACCGGTCATAGTCCACCGGGCAACAGAGCGCCTCTTGCCGTTCGTTCGCGCCTGCCGAATAGCGTTCTCTGACCGTTGTCTCGACCTGCATGGGATGGATCTCCTGAATGGGAAAGGTTTAAGGGTGAGTCTCCGCCACCAATGCACCGCCGCAACCGCTGCCGTGCCCGGCGGTGCAGCCATAGCAATGATCCGCCGTGGCGATGGGCATGGCCCGTAGCGTTTGAGGGTCCAGGCTGGCAAGGGGCGGCGCGCTTCGATGCCTGCCTAGCGGCAGTCCCAGCATCTGGTTGAAGTCGCAATCATAGACATGACCGGTCCAGTCCACACTCACCAGCTTCCGACACATGACTTGTGCGAGATTTTCATCGCGGTGGGCACTCCTCAACCGTGCGAGGTAGGGCTGGAATTCACCTTGGGAAATCAGGGTGCTGCCAAAACGCTGGATCGGCATATTGGTTAGCGCAAACAGTCGGTTGAAGACGATGCCATATCGACTGTGCAATTCTCTCCGGTAGGTCGCTTCGAGCGCTTCCTGTGGCGGGGGCAGGATGGGTCCCTGGGGGTTGTAGACCAGGTTAAGGACCAGCCCGGAATTGGGTACGCCATAGCCTAAGGTATTGAGCTTCTCAAGTGATCGAAGGCTGGTCTCGAAGACCCCACTCCCACGCTGACGGTCGACATTGTCCTCGAGATAACAGGGTAGGGAGGCGACGATTTCAACACCCTGCGTGGCCAGAAAATCCGCGAGATCCTCATTTCCCGGCTCCATCAGGATGGTCAGATTGCAGCGATCAATGATCTTGATGCCCAGCGATCTCGCCTTGGTCACCAGATGGCGGAAATGCGGGTTCATCTCCGGAGCGCCGCCGGTGAGGTCGACGGTTGAAATGTCGGACCGTCGCAGAAATGCCAGCACGATTTCCACGGTGTTGAGATCCATGATTTCGCGGCGCTGCGGTCCGGCGTTGACATGACAGTGGAGGCAGGACTGGTTGCATAGGTAGCCGAGATTGACCTGCAGGGTTTCCAGTCGATCTCGCCTGATCGGGGGGAAATCCGTGGGCTGCAACAGGGGAAGGCACGCGTGCATGATCAGTTCACCCGATTTGAGCCAGTAAGGGGCCAGTGAGTCCCCTCAATCAAGTAATGACGAGCGAATGCTGACCTCATTTTCGTGATGACCTCCGCAAACGCAGACTTTCGGCCCATTTCCGTGCCAGCAAGGGAAACACTCCCAGCAAGGCGAATGAGAGCAGCAGCGGCGGTGAGAGAATACCGGACAGCGACTCCACCCGAACCAACTGTGTGCCTGCATTGACATAAACGAATGTCCCGGCCAGCATGCCCAGCTGACTGACCCAATAAAATGTTCGGACCGGCAATGCCGTCAGTCCCATGACCAGATTGATCACAAAAAACGGAAAAAGCGGCACCAATCGCAAGGTGAACAGATAAAAAGGGCCGTCCCGAGCCATGCCAGCATCGACGGTCTGCAGACGTTCACCCCATCGATGCATGACCGCATCCCTAAACAGGAAGCGGGCGGCAAGAAAAGCCAGGGTGGCGCCGATCGTCGAGGTAAAAGACACGAGCACCGTACCCCAAATGACGCCGAATATGGCACCACCCGCCAGCGCCATCACGGTGGCGCCCGGCAGCGAAAGGCCGGCCACCATGACATAAATCAAGCTGAAGCTGGCAGCGGTACTGATGACGTGTTCGGCGTGGTAGACATGGATGGCGTCTATTTGAGATTTCAGCCACTCAAGACTGAGTAATCGTTGCAGATCGAAAGCAAAAAAGGCGGTTGCCAGGGCCAGAATGAGAAGGACGAGCCATAATCGGTAGGGGGTCATGTCGGATAGTCTAAATTGTTCGATCACCGGTGGCATGCATGATGACCTCATGACTCAGCGCATTGCCGTCATCATCCCCACTTTGAACGAAGCAGAGGGCATCCGGAGCCTGCTCGAATCACTCCAATCCTGGCGATGGCAGGGCCTTGAGGTGATCGTCGTCGATGGCGGGAGTGGTGACGGTACGCCGGATCTATCGGCTGGGCTGGCAGACCACATTCTGGTTGCGCCACTCGGACGGGCAAATCAAATGAACGCGGGTGCCCGAATCGCCAAGGCCGACATTCTCTGGTTTCTCCACGCCGATACGCGCTTGCCGACCGGGTCGATGTTCGAGCTTCTGTGTGGCTTGCGTGGGGCCGGCAAGGTGTGGGGGCGATTTGATGTGGAGATCACCGGGCGACACTGGATGCTAAACGTCGTGGCATTCTGCATGAACCTTCGCTCGCGCTGGACCGGCATCGCGACAGGTGATCAGGCGATCTTTGTTTATCGGGAAGCGTTTTCCTCGGTTGGATGTTTTCCCGCTCAGCCCCTGATGGAGGATATTGAGTTATCCACCCGGTTGCATCAGCTTAGCCGGCCGCTATGTCTTCGCTCGCGGGTCACAACCTCTGGCCGGCGCTGGGAGCGTCATGGTGTGTGGCGGACCATAGGGCTGATGTGGTGGTTGCGTTGGCAATATTGGCGTGGGGTCTCGGCCGAAACGCTGGCGAAGCATTATCGGGAAGCTGAATAGCCGCTGGCTCTCAAGGTTGTGCACTGGAGCCCGTGCAATCAGTTTCAGGGTGCAACCCCTAAAGCCGTGTTGAACTTGGCCGACAGGTTCTGGTGAGCGATCAATGCAGCCAGGGAGATGATGGCGTCATCGCGGTAATGCTGCCTGAGGGTGGTCATCAAAGCGTCATCCACCCTGCGTCCAGTGATGGTGATGGCTTCGGCATAGTGCAATGCCACCCGCTCGGCCTCGTCGTAGAACGGCGATTTCGCAAACTCGGGTAAGGCAAGCAGTTTGTCTTGGCTCACACCCGATTCGAGCGCGTGACTCCCATTCAGGTTGACGCAAAAGCTGCAGCCGTCCAGCTGGGAAATGCGGGTGCGGATCAAGGCCTGAAGTTGCGGGTTGAGCGGCGAACTTTTCTGTTCGAGCGTGCGCCACATCCACAGGAACCCCAGAAAGGTGCTGGGAATCCGCCCCCACAATTGGACGGCCTCGGACAAGCGGCCGGTTTTGCGGCTGAGAAGCCAAAGAACAGGACGGATGTACCACGCGTAAGTCGATGGGGCAGGGGTCTCGAGAAAGCTCATGGTGAAGGATTTGCTGTGGTTAATGCTTGCCAAAGTTCAGGGTGATTGCGGGCTAACTGTTCACAATCGCCGGGGTGATCCAGATCCGGAAGTGGGTCCATCAGTAAGACTTTCCAGTCCAGGGCGGTCAGTCGGGTTTGCGTCGCGGTCAGAACCTGCTCGGTTCCCCAGGCAATGTTATCGAACAGCGTCGGGGCCATGCGAGTGAGGCCGATCAGCACGTAACCCCCGTCTTCAGCCGGAATCAGCACCGTATCGTAACCTTGATGCAAGGTCTGCGCGGCGCGCTGAAGATGTCCGGGCGTCAGTAAAGGACAGTCTGTGCCAATAATCAGCACGGGCTGGCCCGGTGACAATGACTGGTTGGCTGCATGCTCCATTTTGCGGCCTAGATCACCTTCACACTGGGTATGTAGGGAGATGGACTGTTCAGCCGCCAGTAATCTAAAAAAGGCAAAATCAGCATGGGGGGCACACCAGAGCTCCACGGAACCGATTTCCGCGCTGATTGACATGCCGATGGTTCGGCGGGTCAGATGTGCCTGTAACTGTGCAGCACCTTCCGAACCCATTAGGGGGATCAGCCGCGTCTTCGCCTGTCCGGGTTGGGGTGCTTTGGCAAACACCAAAATACGGGCGTCACACTGAGTCGGCTGATGGGTGGTCAGCATGATGAATCCGGAGGCGAACCCGCGATGGCTCCAGCTAGTCCGATTCTTTCATCAGAACAACGGCAGCAAAGAATCAAGCGCCAAAAGCAATCGATAGGAAAAAGGAGCCCATATGGGTCCAGTCGAAGATAAAGTTCGGCAACTAAAGCCGGACACGACGAACATGTTCAAGATGCTGATCGGAGCAGGTCCCGTCTCGCAGGCTCAGAATGGGCCAGCCTTGTAAAGTGGCATGTTCGCGGAGAATGTCGTCGGGGTTGACGGCAATGGGATGGCGGACACGAGCAAGCAAGGGCAAATCGTTGTGGGAGTCGCTGTAGAACCAGCTGCCGTCCAGAGATTGTTGATGCTGATTCAGCCAAGCATCCAGTCTTGTGACCTTGCCTTCCTGAAAGCAGGGTGTTCCCTCGTAATGGCCTGTGTAATGACCGTCCTTGAATTCAGGGGTGGTGGCAATCAGATGCTCGATGCCATAAAGCCTGGCTATGGGTTCAGTGACAAAGCGGTTGGTGGCCGTAATGATCATCAGGGTGTCGCCGATGGATCGATGCTCCTCAAGCAGTCGACGAGCGGCGGGAAGCATGATCGGTTCGATTCTCTCCCTGATGAAATCAGCCCGCCATGCATGCAGTTGCTCGGGGACATGCTGGGCCAGCGGTCGTAGGGCAAAACTCAGGAACTCCCTGATGTCGAGTTGCCCCTGTTTGTAATCCTCATAGAACCGGGCATTGGCCGCTTCATATTCGTCCCGATTGACAATGCCTTGATCGACCAGATACTGACCCCACAGATAGTCACTATCGCCGGCAATCAGGGTGTTATCGAGGTCAAAGATTGCCAGAGTCACGAGTTTCCTTTAAATTCGGCGCACAATTGGAAATGCCGGGGGGGAGCGAAAAGGCCCCTGATTCTTGAAGGTTAGGAAGCCTTACTTGGCGTTTGTTACCCCCATTCAAGGCTGCCGGATTATACACTCGACAACCTAGCAGAGCCCCTGCCACACCATGATTGACCGCGATGGATATCGCCTGAATGTCGGAATTGTTCTTTTGAACGATGAGCGGCGTGTATTCTGGGCACGGCGATTGGGCATGCGTTCCTGGCAGTTTCCCCAAGGCGGGATAAAGCGCAACGAAGCACCGGAAGCGGCCATGTACCGCGAGCTCTACGAGGAGGTAGGGCTATGCGTGAAGGACGTCGAACTTATCGCGCGCACCAGCCAGTGGCTGCACTATAACCTGCCCGAGCGATACATACGGCGGCGGTCATACCCTCTCTGCATCGGCCAAAAGCAGCTTTGGTTCATGCTAAAGCTGATCTCACCGGAGTCTCGCATTCGCCTCGATTGCTCGGGTAAGCCGGAGTTTGATACCTGGACCTGGGTCGATTACTGGCATCCAGTCGATGATGTCGTCTACTTCAAGCGGGATGTCTATCAGCAGGCGTTGACGGAGCTGAGCGACCATCTGGATGCTTCTGCACAACCAACTCGGCAAGCGGAACCGGAGATGGTCAACACTCAGCCCTGAGTGATGGGTTCAATTTCCAGCCTACCTCTAATAGCCACCCGAGCCGACCTCCAACCCGGAGGGCAGGGTAGTGAGACGTCTAACCTGCGTGGTGATCCCTCCATCACGGTGTAACTCAATCCACCGGTAACCGGGTGGCAGGGCGTCGAGAGCGAACTGTGCCTGGCCGGGTTTAAACTGGAAGCAGGTGGAGGGGGTTCCGAGCATTCGCAGTCCACGAAACTCGCATTCCAGTGTCTGATGGATATGCCCAAAAACGACCCCGCGAGCCTTCGGATGTTTGTCCAGTAGATCGAAGAACGCGTCTGCATTACCCAGTTGCATGGTATCCATCCAGGCACTGCCGCTGGCGACGGGGTGGTGGTGCAATGCAATCAGGGCAAAATGACCGGGATATTCAACCAGGCATTGTTCAAGCAGGGCTAACTGGTCGTCTGCCAGTTTTCCATATGGCGAATGCCGGATGGTGCTGTCCAGGCAGATGATCTGCCATCCCTTCTGCAGAATATGACTCTGATAACGGATGGGCGGACGAGCCAGTACGCTGGCCATCAGGCTGGTGTCGTCGTGATTGCCGGGGAGACAGTAGGCGGAACAGGGGAGGGATGCGAGGCGCTCTCTCAGACGCTCGTAGGTTGAGGCACTGGCGTCCTGGGCAAGGTCACCGGTAAGGAGAGCGAGGTCCGGTCCAGGTTTCTCTGTTAACGCCTCTGACAGTGTGGCCTCGAAGCTTTGCTGAGTGTTGACGCCCAGCAGGGTCTCTTCGGGGTTACTACGTATATGAAAATCCGTGATTTGAAGAATCCGGATGACATTACCCACACTTTCCTCCACAGCGGTGGATTTTGCAGTCATGACTGGCACGCGAGGCACGTGTTGGCGCAGTGTCCCGTTTGGCAGGACGTTATGGGATTGAGAAGTGCAGCAGGGAGTGGATGGTCCAGCGATCCAGTTTCTCACGGCCGCCGAGATCGTCCAGTTCTACCATGAAAGCACACGCAACGACTTCAGCACCCAGCGATTCCACCAGTTTACAACCCGCTAGCGCTGTTCCGCCCGTGGCCAGCAGATCGTCGATGATCAATACCCGGTCCCCCGACTTCAGGGCATCGGTGTGGATCTCCAGCGTGGCCGAACCGTATTCGAGATCATAGCTGATCGACTTGACGTCATAGGGGAGTTTTCCGGGCTTTCTGAGTGGCACGAAGCCCACGCCCATTTCCCACGCCACCAGTGAGCCGAAGATGAAGCCGCGCGCCTCCATACCGGCTACGGCGGTGATCCCTTGATTCTGGAATGGCTTATGCAGATGTTCCACGGCGAGGCGCAAGGCCACGGGATCCTGCAGGACGGGGGTAATGTCCTTGAAGAGAATGCCCGGCTTGGGGAAGTCCGGTATGTCTCTAATCGTAGCTAGCAGTCGCTCCATCAGTGAGGCTTCTTGCTGGATTTTGCACTCGCAAGTTTTTTCTGGAATGCCTCGATGCTGGCGTGAATGCCTTCTGCATCCAGGGCCGCAACCGTCAGCACTTCTTCGCGGGTGCCCTGCTCGATAAAGCAGTCGGGCAAGCCGATGGTCAGCAAAGGTGTCTTGCACAGATGGGCATTGAGCACTTCGTTGATGCCATTACCAGCGCCACCGGCAATGACATTTTCCTCGATGCTGACCAGTAGATCGTGACTCTCCGCCATTTTCAGGATCATCGCTTCATCCAGTGGTTTTACGAACCGCATGTTCACTACAGTAGCATCAAGCTTCTGACCGACCTCAAGCGCCGGTGTCACCATCGAACCAAATGCGAGAAGCGCAATTTTTTTGCCTTCGCGACGGATTTCAGCTTTACCTAACGGAAATGCGGTCATTTCCTCGCCAACCGATGTGCCCGGCCCCTTGCCACGAGGGTAGCGAACCGCCGCCGGACCATCATGCAGGAAGCCGGTGTAAAGCATCTGACGACATTCGTTTTCATCGGCCGGAGCCATGATGACGATGTTGGGTACGCAGCGGAGGTAACTCAGATCAAAGCTGCCGGCATGCGTTGGGCCGTCTGGGCCAACCAGTCCGGCACGGTCGATAGCGAACAGCACAGGCAAGCCTTGCAGAACGACGTCGTGAATCAGTTGATCGTAGGCCCGTTGCAGGAAGGTGGAATAAATCGCCACGACAGGTTTGAAGCCTTCACAAGCCTGACCGGCTGCCAGCGTGACGGCATGCTGTTCGGCAATGCCGACATCAAAATAACGTTCCGGGAAGCGTTGTTCGAACTCAACCAGGCCGGAACCTTCGCGCATAGCCGGCGTGACGCCGAGCAGGCGAGGGTCTTTTTCCGCCATGTCGCAAAGCCATTTACCAAACACTTCTGTGTAGGTGGGGGTGCTGGGCTTGGCCTTGGGCAGGTGATCCTTGCTGGGATCGAAGGTGCCCACACCGTGGTAAGCAACCGGGTCCATTTCTGCCGGGAGGTAACCCTTGCCCTTCTTGGTGACAATGTGCAGGAATCGTGGGCCATCGGTATTGCGCAGATTGCGCAGAGTCGTCACCAGGGTGTCCATATCATGCCCATCAATCGGGCCGATATAGTTGAATCCCAGTTCCTCGAAGAGCGTGCCAGGGGCCACCATGCCCTTCACATGCTCTTCCGCACGGCGGGCCAGTTCCCATACCGACGGCATGCGGTCCTTAAGCAACTCCTTGCTGCCCTGACGGATCGTCGAATAGAAACGGCCCGAAAGCAGCTTGGCCAGGTAGTTGTTCATCGCGCCGACATTAGGCGAGATCGACATTTCGTTGTCGTTCAGGACCACCAGCAGGTTCGCGTCAAGCGCACCCGCATGGTTCAGGGCCTCGAACGCCATGCCGCCGGTCAGACCGCCGTCACCGATGATAGCCACGGCGTGTGCGTCGCGATTTTCCAGGCCGGCCGCAATCGCCATGCCGAGGGCGGCACTGATCGAGGTGCTGGAGTGACCGACCCCAAACGTATCGTAGGGGCTTTCATCACGTGTGGGAAAGGCCGACAGTCCATCCTTCTTGCGGATGGTGGGCATACGATCGCGACGACCTGTCAGAATTTTGTGCGGATAGGCCTGATGCCCCACGTCCCAGACCAGTTTGTCATCAGGGGTATTGAAGACGTAGTGGAGGGCAATGGTCAGATCAACCGTACCCAGTCCTGCCGCAAGATGTCCGCCGGACTGGCTCACGCTCTGCAGAAGGAAATCCCGGAGCTCTTCTGCCAATTGAGGTAACTGATCTTCCGAGAGTGCGCGAACATCTCCTGGATCATTAATGGTGTCGAGCAATGATGAAGTCTTCGATTCAGTCATGAGGGAATTTCCTGGGCGGAACGGGCAAACTGCCGCGCTCGTGGCTAGTCATCTAGGTGGAGGGATGCGTTCTGCAGTCCCATGAGTCAACCCCGACGCAGTGCTCGGGCTGTTGGAGTGGTCCATTCACAATCAATGTTTGCGGTCGATGATAAATCTCGACAATTCGCGCAGCAGTTCAGCTTCCGACCCGAAACCGGACAGGCTATCCAGCGCATCCTCGTGCAGTTCCCGCGCTTTCTGTTTTGCGCCGGCCAGCCCCAGAAGGCCTGGGTAATTGGGCTTGTTGTTGTCCCGATCCTTTCCTTGAGTTTTGCCGAGTGTTTGTGTGTCGCTTTCTTCGTCGAGGATATCGTCCTTGATCTGAAATGAAAGCCCGATGCACTTGGCGTAATGGTCCAGACGGTCGGCAACCACCGTTTCGATCGGTGTTTTGGCGAGCGCTGCCAGTTTCACGCTGGCACGAATCAAGGCCCCAGTCTTGCGAATGTGCATATTCTCAAGTGCCGGGAGATCGAGTGTCTTGCCGACGGAGTGCAGGTCGATCGCCTGACCGCCTACCATGCCCAGTGAGCCACTGGCCGTGGCCAGGCACTCGACCATGGCAAGACGGTTTTCGGCGGGCACACTGATGGTAGGGTCATGAGCCAGCACATGAAAAGCCAGCGCTTGAAGGCCGTCGCCAGCGAGAATCGCGGTTGCTTCGTCATAAGCGACATGGCACGTCGGCTTGCCGCGACGCAGCGAGTCATCATCCATGGCCGGCAAATCGTCGTGGATCAGAGAATAGACATGGATCATCTCCACCGCAACGGCTGGGCCATCCAGAATATCAGCGGCAACACCCAATGCTTTGCCGGTAGCATAGGTCAACAGGGGACGGAGTCGCTTGCCACCCCCCAGCGCGGAATAGCGCATAGCTTGGTGCAGACGTTCCGGCATCCGGTTCTCGGCGGGCAGGCGGGCATCCATCGCGGCTTCCGCCCGGGCCTGGCAGACCACCATAAATTCTTGCAGAGCGTTATTCGACGTCATCAGTAAATGGTTTTAACGTAGGTTCGCCGTTTTCTTCCAGCAAAATGCTGACCTTCTGTTCCGCTTCCTTCAGGGATTTCTGGCAACTGCGCGTCAATTGAACGCCTTTTTCAAAGAGTTGCAGTGATTCTTCGAGTGGCAGGTTTCCCTGCTCCATCCGTTCGATCAACTGCTCCAGTTCGGATAGCGATTCTTCAAAGGGTGGCGATTTCTTGGCCATGAAAACTCTTCAGGACGGAGGCTCCAGTGCGGAGACAAGCCGACATTATCGCAAATCTTTTTAGTTGATAAAAATACTCGGGTTTTTAAGGGCATTCCCATGTCCACGCGTGGATGGCCAAAAAGAACAGTCCATCAGCCTTCAAAGACGGTCAACCGGAAGGTCCTCTCGTTGGCCCCATTCCGACCAGGAGCCATCGTAGACCGCCGTGTATTCATTGCCTAGGCAGTAAAGTCCCAAAGCCAGAATGGACGCGGTGACACCGCTACCGCAGGTGGCGATGACGGGTTTGTTCGGATCCATCCCGCTCTCCTGAAAGGCCTGCTTTAGTTGGGCCTTAGGCTTGAAGCAACCGGTTTCTTCGTCGATCAACTGCTTGAAGAAGACGTTACGGCTGCCGGGAATGTGCCCGGATCGCAGGCCCGGCCGGGGTTCCGGTTCCTGTCCCTTGAATCGTCCCGGTGGCCGGGCATCCACAATTTGCGTTCCGGGATGTCCCACGGCATCCTGCATCTGTTGCAGATTCCGCACCAGCGCGGGCCGACGGACGGCCTTGAAGTTTCCTTGCCTCACCGATTCCGCTCCGGATCGGGTGGGAAGGCCTAAGGCCTGCCAACGCGCCAGTCCGCCATCCAGGACCAGCACATGATCATGATCGAAAACCCGGAGTGTCCACCAAGCCCGCGCCGAAGCCATGAAATGGTTGCGGTCGTAGACGACCACGGTGGTGAATTCCTCAATGCCCAGTTGTCCCGCCGCCGAGGAGAAATCGGACTCCATGGGCAACATATGCGGAAGATCCGTGGCGTGATCGGCGACCACATCAATATCGAAGAAATGTGCCCCGGGAATGTGGCTGTGGAGATATTCATCCCGCGCATTGCGGCCCTGATTCGGCAGGAAAAAGGTCGCATCGAGGATCACCAGGTCAGGCGAGTTCAGACGTTCTGCCAGCCATTCAGCTGAAACCAGGGGCGATTTTGATGCGCTGTCCATGATTACCTCGACGATGGATTAGGGGCGTCAACTAGGAGATTGACCAGGATCTGTTCATACACATCAGAGAGCACATTGATGTCCGCGACTGGAACATGTTCGTCGATCTTGTGGATGCTGTTATTGAGTGGACCCAATTCGACCACCTGTGCGCCGGTCGGAGCGATGAAACGGCCGTCCGAGGTGCCACCGCCGGTGTCGGGCCGGGCCGGTTGACCGACTACCTTGACCAACGCAGCCTGAGTGGCATCGATTAGCTCCGTGCCGGTGGTCAGGAATGGAGCGCCTGATAATCGCCAGACAATATCGTAGCGAACCCCATGCTTGTTCAGGATCGCCTGGACCCGCTGCTTGATGTCGGCCTCGGTCAGTGCGGTCGAATAGCGAAAATTAAAGGAGACTTCCATGCGCCCGGGTATTACGTTTTCCGCGCCCATGCCCGAGTGGATGTTAGAGACCTGAAAGCTGGTCGGCGGAAAGAATTCATTACCCTGGTCCCAGAGTTCGGCGCTGAGTTCCGCCAGTGCTGGCGCAAAGCGATGAATGGGGTTGTCTGCCTTGTCTGGATAGGCCACATGGCCCTGGACGCCATGTACCGTCAGAACGCCACAGAGCGAGCCACGTCGACCGACCCGTATCACATCACCCAAGCGGTCAAAACTGGAGGGTTCACCGATCACGCACCAATCGATCTGCTCGCCACGCAACTGGAAAGTTTCCACAACCTTCACCACCCCATCCGTAGCAGCGCCTTCCTCGTCGCTGGTCATCAGGATCGCGGCAGAGCCGCGATGGTCGGGATATTCCTGGACAAAACGGGCAAGCGCCGTGACCATAGCGGCCACTCCGCTTTTCATATCGGCGGCTCCCCGGCCATAAAGCAATCCGTCCGTGATCGTCGGCTCGAAAGGAGGATAAGTCCAGTCTGACTCGGGGCCAGTCGGCACCACATCGGTGTGGCCGAGAAAAACCAGTAATGGGGCCGCCGTACCGTGGCGCATGAAAAGATTTTGTGTATCGCCGAAGTTCAGTCTCTCAGTTGCAAAGCCGACGGGCGCTAGATGCGCAGTGATCAATTCCATGCAGCCGGCATCCTCTGGCGTGACAGATCGGCAGCGGATGAGGTCGCGGGTCAGGTCGAGGGTTTCGCTCATGGCAGTTCCGAGTAGCGTTCCGGGGTAAAACCTACCCACACCTCTTCACCGACCTCCAGAATGGGACGTTTGATAAGGGTAGGGTGAGTCAACATAAGATCAATGGCTTTGGCTGGGTTCAGATCGGTTTTGGCCGATTCGGCGAGGCCACGCCAGGTGGTGCTATTGCGGTTAAGCAGACTTTCCCATCCCACATAGGTTTCCCATTTAAGAAGTCGGGCAGGCTCAAGACCATCCACCCGCAGGTCATGAAAAACCAACTCT
This sequence comes from Methylococcaceae bacterium, assembly GCA_044351045.1. GTDB lineage: Bacteria > Pseudomonadota > Gammaproteobacteria > Methylococcales > Methylococcaceae > UBA6136. The sequence goes on from JBILGM010000005.1 coordinate 73,592, forward strand.
CGTTGGTGCGCCTTCAGCCAAGCGGCCGCCTTGCGGCAGCTATCGCAGTTTTTCAACCCATATAAAGTGAGCATTTTCTAGGAGAGATCCAGTTTTTCCAGTTCGGCGATGGTAGGTTCCTTGCGACCATGCGTTTCACTGATGAAAAGCGGCTCCTTGCGGACCGCTTCGGCGATCGCCTGCCGGATATCCTGTCGGTCATAAAACGGACTGGCCTCCATTCGCAGCAAAGGTAAGCCCGCCGCGGTGCAAATATCCTTTAACGGATGATCGGTCATATTTCTGGTCTTGCGACCGGGCACTTTGTGCTGGACCAGCTGAATCGCACAAGCAATCGACAGGTCGGTGAGTTTGCAGAGTACAAACGGAAAATGGCGTTCACCGGCGTCATCCAGTGCGTCCCAGGCCGCGTCGGTGCCCGACGTAGCGCGGGGCGTGATGATGTCGGTTACGTGGATTTTGCTGAAGATGGCGTAATCATCACCCACCGTCTGCCTCAGCGCCAAAAACAACTGCCGCTCCTCGGCCGACAGCAAGAACTCCTGGCGGGTGTAGCTGGTCCGGGCAGATCGCCGCGAGCGGATAACTCGGACGATTAGCAGAAAACCCAGCAGGATGAATGCAGCTAAAGCATAAGCGATCCAGTTCATGCATTCCCCGATAAGTCCGAATGGGCAGGGCGATTCGGGGCTAGGTGGAACAAGGTCGGGAGCTCCGAGGTCACGAGTGACTAACAATTATACGGGAAGCCCGGGGCTGCGAAGGGTTACTACTGTTCATCCTCCTCCGGTATCAGTGCCATTCCATCTGCGGCCTCAGTTGGTTCTTTACCATCCTGAGCCAGTTTGATCATCAGACGGACTTCATTCTGCGAATCGGCCGCGTGCAGGGCCTCATCATAAGTAATATTACCGGCCTGGAAGAGATCGAACAGGCACTGGTCAAAGGTCTGCATGCCCTGTTCGCGGGAGTGCTTCATCAAATCCTTTAGTTTGTGTACCTCGCCCTTGCGAATCAGATCAGCAGCGCGTGGAGTGTTGATCAGAATCTCGATGGCAGGATGCCGGCTTTTGCCGTCCGGGCTGCGAATCAGCTGCTGGGCAACGATGGCCCGCAAATTGAGCGACAGGTCCATGAACAGCTGCGGGTGCATTTCTTCAGGGAAGAAATGCAGGATGCGGTCGATGGTCTGATTGGCATTGTTGGCGTGGAGCGTGCTCAGGCACAAATGGCCGGTCTCGGCGAAGGTGATGGCCTGCTGCATGGTTTCCCGTGTTCTGATTTCGCCGATCAGGATGACATCGGGGGCCTGGCGCAAAGTGTTCTTCAGCGCCACCTCGAAGGACTCCGTATCAATTCCTACCTCGCGCTGGGTGACGATGCAGCCAAGGTGTTCATGCACATATTCCAGAGGCTCCTCAATGGTAATGATGTGGCCGCTGGAGTTTTCATTGCGATGGCGGATGAGCGAGGCCAGTGAAGTCGATTTGCCGGTGCCGGTGCCGCCGACGAGCAGAATCAGCCCGCGCTTGTTCATCACCAATTCGCTGAGGATCGGTGGTAACGCCAGTTCCTCCCAGGTCGGCACGTGGGTCTGGATACGCCGCAGCACCATGGCCGCGCAATCCCGTTGCATCAGGGCGCTGACGCGGAAGCGGCCGAGCTCGCCGGCCTCGATGGCGAAATTGCACTCATGGGTTTTGGCGAACTCCTCTTGCTGAGCGGGGCTCATGATGCTGGTCACCACTTGCATCGCCTGGTCCTTGGTCAGCTTGTTGCGAGTCATCGGCTGCAGCACACCGTTGACCTTGATACAGGGTTCCTTCTCAGCCGTGACGAACATGTCGGACGCCTGGTTGCGCGTCATGATTTCCAGAAGAGCGCTGAAGTTCATCCGCTGTGGCCCTGTCAGGATCAGAACGCCGCTTTATTGACGGATTTGGTGTGAGCTATCTGGCGTGTCACAACGCCTTTTTCGACCAGCTCCTGCAAATGCTGGTCAAGGGTCATCATGCCGTCGCGGCGACCAGTCTGGATGGCGGAATACATCTGAGCGACTTTGTCCTCGCGGATCAGATTACGGATGGCCGGTGTGCCGACCATGATTTCCCAGGCGGCGGTTCGCCCTCCGCCGACCTTTTTTAGCAATGCCTGCGAAATGACGGCTTGTAACGATTCGGACAGCATGGATCGGATGATGCCTTTTTCGGCGGCAGGAAAAACGTCGATGATACGGTCGATGGTTTTGGCAGCCGAATTAGTGTGCAAGGTGCCGAACACCAGATGGCCAGTTTCCGCCGCGGTCAGCGCCAGGCGGATGGTTTCCAGATCACGCATTTCACCCACCATTATCACATCCGGATCCTCACGCAATGCCGACCGTAACGCCTCATTGAAGCCGAGCGTGTCACGATGAACCTCGCGCTGGTTGATCAGGCATTTCTTGCTCACATGCACAAATTCGATCGGGTCCTCGATGGTCAGGATGTGCGCATAGTCATTGCTATTGATGTAATCAATCATCGCCGCCAGCGTGGTTGATTTGCCCGAGCCGGTCGGGCCCGTGACCAGGATAATGCCGCGAGGGTGGCGGGTAACATCCTTGAAAAACTTGGGGCAACCCAGTTCTTCAAGCGTCAGGATTTTCGAGGGAATAGTCCTGAAGACCGCTGCTGAACCCCGATTCTGATTGAAAGCGTTGACACGAAAGCGGGCCAGTCCGGGTAGCTCAAAGGAAAAGTCGCACTCCAGAAACTCCTCGTAATCGCGACGCTGTTTGTCGTTCATGACGTCATAGACGAGGGCGTGGACCTCCTTGGTATCCAGAGGGGGAACGTTGATGCGCCGAATATCGCCATCGACACGGATCATGGGGGGCAAACCCGCCGAGAGATGCAGGTCAGAGGCTTTATTTTTGAAAGAGAAGGCCAGGAGTTCGGTGATGTCCATGCAGCGTAATATCCGGGCAGCTTGTGGAAGCCAGGGCCAGCGGCTAGGCTGGCCCCCTAAAGGCCGATTACCGACAGCCAGCACGGCCCCGAGAAGTCTCAATGCGAACGGTTAAAGTATAGAGCATCCCTGATTTACTCATGTCACCGAATATTTCAGAACGCCTTGAGGCAGTGCGGGCCCGCATTGCCCTCGTTGAGCGTGAGGCGGGCCGCCTCCCGCAGTCAGTTCAGCTCATTGCAGTCAGCAAAACCCAACCGGCTTCGGCGATATCGGCAGCTATTGCGGCGGGACAGCACCATTTCGGGGAAAACTACCTGCAGGAAGCTCTGACCAAACAATCAGAGCTAGCGAATATGCCTGATCTGGTCTGGCATTTCATTGGACCGATCCAATCGAACAAGACCGCCCCAATAGCCGCACACTTCGACTGGGTGCACAGCGTCGACCGTTTCAAGATCGCCCAACGACTCAGTGAGCAGCGTCCCGAGGGGTTGGCCCCGTTGAACATCTGCCTGCAGGTAAATGTCAGTCATGAGGACAGCAAGAGCGGGGTTGATCTGACCGAATTGTCCGGCTTAGCGCAGGCGGTGGCCGTGCTTCCCCGCTTGCATCTCCGGGGCCTGATGGCCATCCCCGCGCCCACCGCCGATCCTGCATCCCAGCGAGTCCCATTCCGAATTCTCCGCCAGGCGCTTGAGAGCCTGAATATACCGGGGCTTGATACGCTCTCGATGGGCATGTCGGATGATCTTGAGGCGGCTATCCAGGAAGGGGCTACTTTCGTCCGAATTGGGACCGCCGTGTTTGGCCACCGATCGGGCTAGGCTAAAATGTGGGACATATCAAAACAGGGACATCCAAGTTCATGAAACACCAAGTTCTCGGTTTCATCGGGGCCGGCAATATGGCAGCTAGCCTTATTAGCGGTTTGATTGCGGATCACTATCCAGCGGACCAGATCTGGGTGTCCGACATTAACCAGGCGTCTCTCGGCAACTTGGGCGAGCGTTACGGGGTCCACACCACGACCCGTAACGCCATTGTGGCGGAACATGCTGAAATTTTGATCTTGGCCGTCAAGCCGCAAATCCTCAAATCGGTGGTCGAGGATCTCTCAGGCAATCTCCAGTCCCGACATCCGTTGGTCGTAAGCATTGCTGCGGGCATTACCGCAGGTAGTATCGATCGGTGGGGGGGCGGTCATCTGGCTATCGTCCGCTGCATGCCCAATACCCCGGCAATGGTGAAGACCGGCGCGACCGGTTTATGCGCCAATGCCGCCGTGTCCGAGTCGCAACGTAGTCAGGCAGAGGCCATCTTGCGGGCAGTCGGGCTGACCGTCTGGGTGGATGAGGAGTCGCAACTGGATGCGGTGACGGCCTTGTCCGGCAGTGGTCCCGCCTATTTCTTGATGATGATGGAAGCGATGGAAGACGCCGGTGTTGCCTTGGGGCTGGATCGAAATACGGCGCGCCTGCTCAGTCAGCAAACCGCACTGGGTGCCGGGCGTATCGCCATCGAGTCGGAAGATCCGCCCGCCGAATTAAGGCGCCGGGTCACTTCGCCTGGCGGTACCACCGAGCGTGCCATCGCCACCTTCGAAGAGGGTGGCTTGAGTCCGCTCGTGGCCAGGGCCATGGAGGCCGCCGCGCGCCGTGCGTGGGAATTGTCTCAGCAACTTGGAACCTGAAAGGAGCCTCGCGATGACCTCCAGCTACTGGGCAGCGCCCCTGATCTTCCTGATCGACACGATCTTCAGCCTCTACCTTTTTGCATTGGTATTGCGCTTCTTGTTTCAGTGGAGCGGGGCCGACTACCAGAACCCCTTATCACAATTCCTGATCCGGATTACCCATCCCCCCCTGAGAATTCTCCGCCGATTCATCCCCTCGTTTGGCCGCATCGATACGGCGGCTCTGGCCCTGATGCTGGCCTTGCAAATGCTCAGCGATACTCTGATTTTCCTGATTCAGAGTACACTGCCATCGATGGGGTTTATTGCGATCTGGTCGCTGGCACAGTTGCTGGATTTGGTGCTCAACATCTTTTTCTACGCCATCCTCATCCGGGCCCTGTTGAGCTGGATCGGTCCCACCCAATACAACCCGGCAGTGTCCCTGTTATACAGTCTGACCGAACCGCTGCTGCAAGCCAGCCGCCGGCTTTTACCGGCAAGCGGGGGTATGGATTTCTCGCCGATCATTCCCATCATTGGCATTCAGCTCATCAAAATGCTTTTGCTACCACCACTTCAGCAATTGGCTACCGTTTTCAATTGACCGGGCGGCACCCGGATGTGATTCTGGATGTCAATATCTAACCCCGAGACTGGTGCCATAAATCAAGGAAAGAGTTGAGTATCATTGCCCCATGCCGAGCGCGGGGGGCATACAACCGCCCGATATGACCAACCGGGCTGGGCGCCGAAAGCCTCTTGTCCTCTCATATGACCCGACCACCGGTCCGGCACCGCTCACCGCGAGGCTGAGCACAAGACTCAGCACGACAGGTTTTCCATGTCATCCTGAGCGACCAGCGGGAATGAAGGATCTCAGGCTACGGGCACGGAGTAGAATGACCACTCTCTTCCCATCGCCCAACCCACGCACCGCAAAAAACTTCCCATCGGCATTCAGTCTTTCCGCAAGATGCGGGAGGATGATTATTACTATGTCGACAAGACGGCATTAGCATGGAGGCTATTCGAAGAGGGCTCTCATTTCTTTCTCTCCCGTCCCCGCCGTTTCGGCAAGTCGCTGTTTCTGGATATGCTGGGGGAGCTCTTTGCGGGCAGTGAGGCGTTGTTCCGCGGATTGGCTATTCACCCGCGTTGGGACTGGTCGACCGTCTAACCGGTTATCCGCATTAGCTTTGCCGAAGGGGTCTTGAAGGGACGGGTGGCTCTGGATCAGCGGATTGATGAAATCCTCGGTGACAACGAACAACGATTCGGCTTGAAGCCCGCGGAGGCTCAGAGTATTGCCGGTCGCTTTGCCGCGATCATCCGCCATGCGCATGTGCAATCCGGACAGCGGGTCGTGGTGCTGGTGGATGAATATGACAAACCCATTCTCGACAACATCACCGATGCCGATATGGCCCGTCAGATGCGCGATGGCTTGCGCAATTTTTATTCGGTCATCAAGGACTCGGATGCCCACATCCGCTTTGCCTTTCTCACCGGTGTCTCCAAGTTCAGCAAGGTCAGTTTGTTCTCCGGCCTGAATAACCTCAACGACATCACAGTCGATGCGCCCTATTCGCGCCATCGGCGGTTACACCGAAGCCGATGTCGATAGCGTGTTTGCTCCCGAGCTGGAAGGGCTGGATCGGCAGCAAATCCGCGATTGGTACAACGGCTATAACTGGACCGGCGAAGCGGTCTACAACCCCCTCGATCTCCTACCCCCTATTCGACAAACGTCAGTTCCGCCCCTACTGGTTCGAGACCGGCACCCCGACGTTTTTGGTGGATGTGCTGACCGAAAGGCAGGCCTGGCTGCCTGAACTGGGCCAGTTCGAATCCAGCGCCGATATCCTCTCCACCTTCGATGTCGACGAGATGCCCACCGAGGGGTTGATGTTTCAGGCCGGGTATTTGACCGTCGAGCGGGAAGAGGAGATCAGCGGGACTTACTACTACCAGCTCCGCTATCCCAACCGCGAGGTCTACCAGAGCCTCAACGGCACCTTGTTGCGTTACTGGACCCCCAAACATCCAGGCTGAAATTAAGCACCGTAAATCCCTTTACCGCTTACTGCTGGGCAATGACTTTAGCGGATTACATCAGCTGTTCATCAGCTTCTTCGCCAGTATCCCGTCTGACTGGTCCCGCAAGAACCCCATTGCCCAATACGAAGGCTATTCCGCCAGCGTCTTCTACGCCTACTTCGCCGCCCTTGGCCTCGATATCACCCTGGAAGATGCCTCGAGCCACGGCCGCCTCGACATGGCCGTCCGCTTCAACGGGCAGATCTACCTGTTCGAATTCAAAGTGGTCGAATTGACCCCCGAAGGCAAAGCCCTGCAACAGATCAAGGACAAAAGCTATGCCGACAAATACCGGGATGAGGGGCACCCCATTCACCTGATCGGGGAGGAGTTCAGCCGCTAACAGCGGAGTGTGGTGGGGTTTGCGGTGGAAAGTGTGGGTTGAGGGCTGGGGACTGAGCGATGCGGAGTGGGGTGCCAATAGCCTGAGGTCCTTCGTGGGACTCAGGACGACAGGGTTGTTTCTGTCATCCTGAGCGATCATAGGGAGTGAAGGATCTCAGGCTACAGACTGTGGGGCCGGACGGTGCCGGTAGCCTGAGGTCCTTCGTTTCACTCAGAACGACATGGTCAGACGGGAGTTTGGCGGCAGTAACGTGAGATCCTTCGTGATGCTTTGGCCAGCCGTTCGACTCTGCTCACGGCAAGACTCAGCACAAGGATCAGGAAGACCAGTTTTTGTGTGTCATCCTGAGCGACCATCGGGAGTGAAGGATCTCTAGCTACTGCCTGTGGGGAGGAACGGTGCCGGTAGCCTGATGTCCTTCGTTTCACTCAGGACGAAAGGGTTGGACGGGCGTTTTAGGGCAGTGACGTGAGATCCTTCGTGATGCTTCGCCTACCCATACGACTCCCCTTGCGGCAAGGCTCAGAACGACAGGCGGTTGTTTGTCTCATTCCGAACAACCACCGGCCATGAGGGATCTCAGCCTCCCCTGTAATACAACAAATCCCACACCCCATGGCCCAGGCGCTGGCCGCGTGACTCGAACTTGGTGAGCGGGCGGTAATCCGGGCGGGGAGAGTAGGGCGAGCCGTCCGCCAGGCTGGTCAGTTCGGGGCAAGCTTCCAAAGTCTCGGCCATGTGTTCGGCATAGGGTTCCCAGTCCGTCGCGGCGTGAAAGATGCCATGCGCTTTCAGCTTGCGGCAGATCAACGAGAGGAATTCGGCATTGACGATCCGCCGCTTGTTATGACGCTTCTTGTGCCAGGGGTCGGGAAAAAATAGCTGCACCCGGTCCAGACTGGCATCGGCGACAGCGTGGTTCAGGATATCAATCGCGTCAGCACAGTAGACGCGCAGATTGCGCAAGCCCAATTCTTCGACGCGAAGCAGTAGATGCCCCACGCCGGGGCGGTGCACCTCAATACCGACGTAATCGCTAGCAGAGTTTTCGGCCGCCATCGTCGCCAGCGATTCACCATTACCAAAGCCAATTTCCAGCACCACGGGGGCCACTCGTCCGAACACCTTAGGGGCATCCAGTGCCGTATCATCTTTCAACCCATAAACCGGCCACAAATCATCCAAGGCCTTCGCCTGGGCCATCGTGATGCGGCCCTGCCGTCGGATGAAACTGCGAATGCGGTGTTCAGGAGAGGGCGCCTCGTGTTGACCAATGGGAATGGCTGAGTCAATTTCCTTCATAATTTGTGGGTAAACTTGTTTTCAAAAGTGGAACAAGCAAGCGCGGGCGATCATACCTGAGGGGTCCTGACGGACCAAAAATCCGCCGCAACCATTGCCTACACAGAAGGTCTTCATTAGCGGCAGCGTCAACCGCAGGGTCTGGCAGACCGAAAGTTGAATAGAACCAATAAAACCCTGGAGCGACATCATGAAACATGCAATCACAACGGCTGTCCTTCTAGCTCTGGTTTCAGCCACTCATGCAGGCAACTTCATCCCTGCCGAGGGCAAGCCGATCGAGGGCCAATATATGGTTGTGCTCAATGCGGATCACCCCTCGGCCAGGGCGCGTGCAAAAGCCTTGGGTAAATTGCTGCAAGGCAAAGAGTCGGTATCGAGTGCCTACGACAAAGTCCTTAAGGGGGCGTCGTCAGGATGACTCAGTCCGGGGCTGAGGCTTTGGCCAGACATCCCAGTGTCGAGTACGTCGAGCAGGATGCAGAAGTGCAAGCCTCAGCCACGAAGACCAATGCCACTTGGGGTCTCGACCGGATCGATCAGCGTGGTTTATGCCATAGCCGCGGTAATTCCAATGCCGATGCCTGCCGCTACTCGGCCGCCCGCGTCTCGGAAGCGCTCACGGTTGGTGCAACCACGTCCACGGATGCCCACGCGTCCTAGTCCAATTTTGGCTCGTGGCTGGATCTCTTCGCGCCAGGCGGCAGTATCACCTCCACCTGGCTGGCGGTCGGTAACGGAGGCCGCAAGTCCCCCAATCGGTTGCTCTATTCGCTCATTTCTTGATCTAGCCTTCGCATGTCACTTCTTCACGGCCTCCTCCGTTCTCCATGAAGAAAAACCTCTCAAGGCCAAGGATGCAAGCATGACACTTTGACGGATGCAGGGCGCGGTTCACCCCGAGCCCTGCACCGTAACCACCGCTCCGCCTTCATGAAGGTCCCTTTCCGATTCGTGACTCCGCGCTATCTGTATTGCCCCGATTGTCCTTCCAGCTCACCCTTAGCATGTCCCCGGGTTTTGCGGCGTTCAAGCGAAATGAAAAGTAGGGATTGCGCGACACGGCGGTGGACAACAAACCGTTAACCACCGGTTGTCCGTTCAACTCGACCCGCAAATCAGTGATGAAATGCGCAGGCACGAGTTTCCCGGTCGCCTCATCACGGCGCCGACCGGTTTCCATCGGGTGGTCAATCAGCAGCCGAATCAGTGTCTTGTTGCCCTGGGACTTGGTGCGAATTTTTATGCTGGACAAGCCGTCTCCTCCCCGGTTTCAGGTGGCAAGCAATGAGTCCTTCTAAGAATAACTTACGTTTTGTTCATTAACCTTGATGAGCAAGGTTGCTAGACTTCGCTGGGTATTTGAAAAAAAGACCTCAAAGTGCCGTCCCAAAATCTCAATCATCGGCGAAGAAGCCTGCTAACCCTGTTCTGTGGTCTGCCGGCTATCGTTCTGATGCGCGGAGCTTATGCAACAAGCGAGGCCAGACGTCCAGCAGTCGTGCCAAGCGAAAACACCCTTGCACCGGGTGACCTCAACCAGGCGATCCACCAGGCGCTTCAGGGTCAATCCTGGCAGCCCAGCGATGCCGTCAAATTGGACGTGCCCCAAATGGCCGAGAATGGAGCCATAGTCCCGATCTCAGTGGAAAGCCTGTTGCCCAACACTCGTCGTATCCTGATCTTTGCCGAAAGAAATCCTGGACCCCTACTAGCTGAATTCAATTTGAAGCCCGTATCCGATGCCTGGGTGTCGCTCAGAGTAAAGCTCAATGACAACGGTCCGGTACTTGCCATCGCCGAATCCTCTGGTCGTTATTACGGTGCACAGACATACATCAGAGTGATGGTAGGAGGCTGCGGCTAGTGTTCGGACTGGTTACAAGCCTGTGCATAAGGCGGGGGTTATTTCTCTTTTTTCTCGTGGTAACCGTCATATCCGGCCGATTCCCACTGTGGTGAGGTGGGGGACACTGCAACCGCTGTTCCTTATCCCCAGCAGCCCAGTCGATCGAGCTACCTAACACTTCGCAATGTGGTAAGAGCTCAAGTTCCGTCGAATGCAGGCCTTACAAAGTGCTGAGATAGGAGGAAAGAGCATGGGACAAGAATGTGCCAGAGACATCGCTATTCATGGTGAGAGAATTGAGTCAGCTTGTTTTGTTGAAAATAAGGGTCATTTTGATTTGGCTGTTAATGTCCGTTGGTGTTGTCATCAGTGGAGCTAACACGGCTTGGGCAACCAATAGCTACATTTACGGTATAGACGATTCTAACGATATCTGGCAGGTGAACCCCGAGCCCGGCGAGCAAACCTTCGTCGATGTATACAACACGAATCTCGCCAACCAATCCAACGCATTTGCCTTCGACAGGGACCGTGACCAGATGTTCTTTCTCAACCGTGGTCCGGGGACACCGGCACCATCGGATAATAACCTCTGGATGTGGAACAAACCCCTCGGCACGTTCGTTCAGATCGCAACCGGTGCGCAATTAGGGATCGCCGGAGGGACGATACCGGCTAATGCCGCCTATTACGCGAATGCCTTCTGGTTCTTTAAGGAGGGGACTTTCGACCTGGTGAAAGCTCCACTACTTTATGCAAGCGCCACACCGGGGACGGTTCCAACCCTTGGCATCGTTCAGACTTTTACGGTTGCGCCTACACCGAGCCCATCGTTTTCCAACGGCTTCGGTGACATCGCAATTAACCCCACTACCGGGCTGCTCTATGCCTCCACAGCTGCGGGCAACCCTGGTGGACGGTTTTACTCGGTGGACCTCAATACAGCGTCGGCCGGGACGGTGGGCGGTTTTAATTTGATCAAAGTTGGCACTGTCGATCCAACAACGTCGCAAGTGATTGGCATGCAGATCGCTTTCAATGGTGACTACTCGGTACTCTATGGACACAACTACAACGATGGCAAGTGGTTCGCCATAAATACAAGCAACGGAACACTAACGGATCTCAACTTTTCAACGCTCGTCGGCAACACTAACCGAGGCTTTCGCGACATCGGTGGAGCTTCTATCGTCTCAGTCGTGGGTGCCATAGTCTCGAAAAGCTTTGGTGCGTCGTCGATCCTGATTGGAGGTACGACCAGCTTGGTATTCACGCTGACCAACAGTAACGGTAACCCGTTACAAAGTGGTATCAGTCTGGGCGATACGTTACCGACTAGTCTGCTGTTCAACAACGCTACACCCGCCGTCAGCTACAGCCCCGGCTGCAGCGGTCCGGCGACGGCGACCTACACGAGTGGGACCCGGGTGTTATCGGGTCTGACCGGCCTGACGATGACTTCGGGGACGGTGAGCTGCACGGTCACGCTAGCCGGCTTGACGAACGTCGCCGGCCAGACCAACGCCAGCTGTAGCGGGAATCCGGCGGCGTTCACCAACCTCGCCAGCAACGTCTCGACCACGGGCGCGGCTAATATTTCAACGGACCAATGTCTGGTGGTACAGACGGCGACCGGAGTGACTCTGAGCAAGAATGGCCCGGCGACGGCCGTGGTGAGCGGCTCTGTGGACTACACGCTGACGCTGGCGAACACTGGCACGGCGCCGACTGGGACAACGCTGCATATACTGGATCAACTGCCGGCCGGCGTTACAGCGACGGCAGTAACGGGCCTGACGAACATGGCGGCGGGTGGCGTCAGCTGCACCAATTTGAATGTTGCAGGCGGTCTGTTGGACTGCACGGTCACCCTGACGACACCGAT